>JAPOYV010000026.1 GCA_026706385.1 Gammaproteobacteria bacterium | reverse complement strand
CGAACATCCTCGCCATCGCCAGATGGACATCCAACGCCGGTCGCTTCACGGATCGGCCCGTTTCACCCTCACAATCTCATTGGACAACGGTGCATCTATCGTCAGGCTGTGCGGTTATACTTCAAGGGGGCACCGTTTCATCCTCACCCGGGCAACGGGTGAGCTAGGACAACCCATGGCAACGCCTCGACGCCTGCTGCATCGTGCGCTCGACGGCCTCAGCAACGGCCAAGTCACGCTGGCCGACGGCGCCACTGCAACCGTTCATGGTGACGGACAACCGCGCGTCCGCGTCGAGGTTCATCGCCCCGCGTTCTACCGCCGCGCGGTCCTCGGCGGCACATTGGGCGCCGCCGAGAGCTACATCGACGGCGACTGGGATTGCGACGACCTTGTCGGCCTAGTGCGACTCTTGGCGCACAGTCGGCGCACCCAGCAGGCCGTGGACCGCAAGCGCCGCATCGCCTCGTGCGTCGACCGCTGGCAACACCATCGGCGGCGCAATACGCGCCGTGGCAGTGCCAGCAACGTCGCCGCGCACTACGACCTCGGCAACGAGTTCTTCCGCCTCTTCCTCGACGAGCACATGATGTACTCGTGTGCCCTCTACGAGCATGCCTCGGCATCGCTCGATGCCGCGTCCACCGCCAAGCTCGATCTCCTGTGCCGGAAACTGCGCCTCGGCCCACAGGACCACCTGCTCGAGATCGGCGGCGGCTGGGGCGGCCTGGCCGTCTATGCCGCCAAAACGCACGGCTGCCGGGTCACCACCGCGACCCTCTCTCCCGCGCAATATGCGCACACGGTGTCCTTGGTCCGGAAGCACGGACTCGAGGATCGCGTCGAGATCCTGCTCCGCGACTACCGGGACCTCGACGGGCATTTCGACAAGCTCGTCTCCGTGGAGATGATCGAAGCCGTCGGCCATCGATTCCTGCCCGACTACTTCCGCGCCTGCGCACGGCTCTTGAAGCCGGAGGGCCTGATGGCGCTGCAGGCGATCACGATCCGCGACCAACGCTATCGAGAAGCGCTGCACAACGTCGACTTCATCAAGAAGCACATCTTCCCCGGCGGATTCATCCCGTGCGTTTCGGTCTTGGTCGAGAACGCCGCCAGGCAATGCGACGCCGTGCTGGTCCACCTCGACGATCTCGGCCAGGACTATGCACAGACGCTCCGCGCCTGGCGCACCCGCTTTGATGCCCAGGCGGACGCCATCAAGTCGCTCGGCTTCGACGAGCGTTTCCGGCGTATGTGGCGGTTCTACTTCTGCTACTGCGAGGGCGGCTTCCTCGAGCGCGCCATCAGCGACGTACAGATGTTGTTCGCCATGCCCGGGTACCGTGGTCCCGTGCGCTTGCCTGCGCAAGAAGGCGCCGCATGAGCGCGGGAGACCTTGTCATCCGCCTAGCGGAATCCGGACGGATCCCCGACATCGCTGTGCGATTGGGCATTCGACGTCTGATCCGCCAACGCCTGCGCGAGGAGGCGCGCCGCCCCCTAAGGCGCCAGGAGATGCTGGCCGAACTGCGCACGGGGCCGATCTCAACTGAGTCGGCGCGCGCCAACGAGCAGCACTACGAGGTGCCCGCGGCGTTCTTCGAGGCCGTCTTGGGCCCACGCATGAAGTACAGCGCGAGCTATTGGTCCGAGGACGTCGAGGACTTGGGGGAGGCGGAACTCGCCATGCTGGAGCTGGTTGGCGAGCGGGCACGCTTGACCGAGGGATTGAGCATTCTCGATCTCGGTTGCGGGTGGGGCTCGTTCTCCCTCTGGGCCGCCCAACGCTATCCGTCGAGCCACGTCACCGCGGTCTCCAACTCGACCAGCCAGAAGGCCTATATCGATCGACGGGCCGCCGAACTGGGGATCGAAAACCTGACGACCCAAACCGCGGACATCAACGACTTCAAGCCGGCGCGGGTCTTCGACCGCGTCATTTCCGTGGAGCTCTTCGAGCACCTGCGCAACTACGAGTCGCTGTTGGAACGCATCAACAGTTGGCTCACACCGGATGGCCGTCTTTTCGTGCACGTCTTCTGCCATCGGAAGCTCATGTACCGCTTCGACGATGACGGGCCGGGCAATTGGATGGGCCGCGAGTTCTTTGCCGGCGGCATCATGCCGGCTAGCGACACCCTTCCGGAATTTCAGGGCGACTTGCGCCTTGAGCGACAGTGGCACCTCAACGGTCGCCACTACCGCGACACGGTACGCGCATGGCTCGGCAACCTGGATCGGAACCGCGCCACTGCCGCCGAGGCTCTCGCGACGGGGTCGGACAACCTTCGACGCAGCGAAATCGACCGTCAGGTTCAGCGATGGCGAATGTTCCTGATGGCCTGCGAGGAGATGTTCGGGTTCAGCAATTCCACGGAGTGGGAGGTCTGCCACTACCTGTTCACGCCGCGAGTGGAACCGCCCGGCGACGGCGACCCCGTGTGACCGCACCCGGGCTACGCGCGCGCCTCGGACGTCTGTTCATCGCGCAGATCTCGATCATCGGCATCGCCACGGTCGTCGGCATCTATCTCACCGAATTGGTCGTCGAGGACATGCTCACCCGACGGGCGCTGACCCTTGAGGCCGAGCATTTCTGGCGCCTTGCCGAGAATGATCCCGACCTCGCGTTGCCGCATACCGCGAACATGCGCGGCTACCTCGCCGGTGGCGCCGAGCCGCTACCCCCGGGATTCGATGGACTCGCCCCCGGGTTCGGCCGCATCGCCATCGAAGGCGGCGACCGGCTGGTGCACGTCTCCGATCGCGGCGGCGACCGCCTCTACCTGGTCTTCGACGAAGCGGGCGTCTCCGACCTCGCGTTCTACTTCGGCCTGCTGCCGTTGTCGATCGTGTTGCTGCTGATGTACCTGCTGCTGTTCGTAGCGTATCGCTGGTCGCAACGAGCGCTTTCGCCCATCGTGCGCCTCGCCCGGCAGTTGCAGACCCTCGATTTCGAGGCCAGCGGCCACGTCGCACTCGAGCTCGGCGCCTTGCGTCGCTCCACCAACGCCGAGGTCGCGACCATGGTGGACGCGCTCGACCAACTCGCGGCTCGCATCAATGCGGCCATCGATCGCGAGCGGGTATTCACCCGCGACGCCGGTCACGAACTGCGCACGCCGGTAGCCGTATTCAAGGGGTCGCTGGATTTGCTCGAAGCCGCCCCCGAGTCCCACTGGCGCGAGCGCGACCGCCAAGCGCTCAAGCGGATGCGACGTACGGTGGACGACATGGAGACCTTGCTGGGAACCTTGCTCTTGCTCGCTCGCGGCGAGGTCGCCGCGCGCGTCGACGACGAGACCCTGGTCAACGAGGTCGTGGCAGTGCAGATCGACGAACTGCGCGCCTTGGCCGACGAGAAGGCCAACACCGTGGCACTGCACGAGGCCGCCGAGTTGCGCGTCCGCGCCCCCGTCAAGGTCGTCCAGATCGTGATAGGGAACCTGCTCCGCAATGCCTTGACCTATACCGCCAACGGCACGGTGGACATCACCGTCGCGGCTCACGGCGTCAAGGTCGCCGACACCGGACCGGGCATGTCCCGTCCGGACCTCGCCAACGCCTTCGAACCGTTCTACCGGGCCGATACGAGCCGCGGCAGCAGCCGCGGACACGGCCTCGGGCTGTCGATCGTGCGCCGGCTGAGCCAACAGTTCGGCTGGCAGTTGGCCGCGAACAGCCGGCTTGGCGAGGGCACGACCATGGAAGTCCGCTTCGGGTGATCGGTGGCCATGCCCGAACCCAACCCGGCCCGCTAGGAACTCCCGTCGCCGTCGTCCGGGCGTTCGCGAATGCAATAGCCGGCGCCGCTCACCGTGTGGATCATGGCGTAGGCGAATGGCCGGTCGACGGCGCGGCGGAGGTTGTAGAGATGGCTGCGCAAGGGATCGCTGTCCGGTGGACTGTCGCCCCAAAGCTCGTGTTCGAGCTCCCGTCGCGACACGACCTTCGGGTGCTCGCGGGCGAGGACACTGAGAATGGTGAACGCCGTGCGCGACAGGGCGACGGCCCGGTCGGCACGCCGGACCTGACGCGTGTCCACGTCGACGACGAGCTCGCCAATCTCGAATCGCGATGCAAGGCCACGGTCGCGTCTGGCCAGGGCTTCGACCCGCGCGACGAGTTCGGGCATATCGAAGGGCTTGACGAGGTAGTCATCCGCGCCCGTCTCGAACCCGGCGAGCTTGTCCTCCAATCGGTCACGCGCCGTCAGCATGATGATCGGCGTGCCGAGCTTGGCGTTACGACGCAGGCGTTCACAGACTTCGATGCCGTCCGGGCCGGGAAGCATGATGTCGAGCACGATGACGTCGTAGTCGTTCGTCAGCGCCAGGTGCAACGCCACGAGTCCGTCCGGTGCATAGTCGACGAGATGGCCGTGGGACTCCAAGAACGCGCCCGTCGTCTCCGCAAGCTCCCGGTGGTCCTCGACCAACAGGACGCGCAGCGCTTCCTTGGCCGGCATCAACAAGCCGCCCCTGCGGGAGAACGCGAAGCGTTCTCGAACGCGTCGCCGTCAGACGACGCGCCTTGCCGACCGCTCGGCTGCGGGCCAGTCATAGGCAGTCCCAACCTGGCAGCGAGTGTCCGACGAGAGTACCGGGGATCAGGGCGCGGGTGTAGGCTGCGCGCGTCGTCGAGCCAGGGACCGCGGATGCGAAGGGCCGCTCCATGAACAACACCCGGGCCGCTGCAGGCATCCTCGGTGCCATTGTCGGCGGCGCCGTCATCGCCGTGGCCGGCAGCATCGAGAGCGTCGCCCTCGCGGGCATCCCGGTCTTCGGCCTGTGCGTGGCCGGCGCCTACGTTGCACAATGGATCGGGTTCGCCCCTGCCCTCCTATTCAAGACCGAGCGCCACTTCGATCTCGTCGGCAGTGCGACGTTCGTGGCGGCGATCTGCTTTGCATACGCGAGCCGCGACGCATTCGATGCCCGCTCGCTACTGATCACCGCCATGGTGACGATCTGGGCGGCACGCCTCGGCACATTCCTGTTCCACCGCATCCGGCGCGACGGCTTCGATCGCCGCTTCGCGCGTTTGAAAACGGCCGCCATCCCATTCCTCATGACCTGGACGCTGCAGGGCTTGTGGATCTCGGTCACGCTGTCCTGCGCGCTGGCGGCGGTCACGGCAACCCACACGGCGGGGCTCGACTGGACGACCGCCGTCGGCACCGCCATCTGGGGCTTCGGACTCGCCATCGAAGTCGCCGCTGACCGTCAGAAGCAGCGTTTCCGTGCCGCGCCAGAGAATGCGAACACGTTCATCGACACGGGGCTGTGGGCCTATTGCCGCCACCCCAACTACCTCGGTGAGATCCTGTTGTGGACGGGCATGGCCGTCGTCGCGCTGCCCGCGCTTCAGGGCTGGAGCCACATGACGCTAATCTCGCCCGTATTCGTCTGGGTGCTGCTCGTGCGCATCAGCGGCGTCCCCATGCTGGAGGCACGGGCGGATCGCAAGTGGGGCGCCGAACCCGCGTACCAAGCGTACAAGGCGCGAACTCCGGCCCTCGTGCCGAGCGTGACGCGCCTGGTCCGTCGCGGCAACGCCCCTTGACCTGGCAGCACCACGCAAGGGCCGCGTTCTGCGCGACCGCGATCGGCTTGAGCCTGACCTTCTTCTCACTGCCTCTTGTCGTCCTCGCGTGTGCCAAGCTGGTGGCGCCGCGTGCGCGCGTTCTGACCACGGCGATGAACGGCATCTACCGACGCGCGGTGGCATTCGACGACTGGTGCCTTAGGCGGATCGCGCGCGTGCGCTGGGAACTGCCGGAACTTCAACTGGACGCGGCGCAGACCTGCCTCGTGCTCTGCAACCACCGCTCGTGGTGCGACGTTCTCGTCGTGCAGAGCCTGATCGCCAAGAAGGGGCCCGTGATCACTTTCCTCACCAAGCGCGAACTCGCCTTCGTCCCGGTGTTCGGAATCATCGTGTGGGCTTTTCGCTTCCCGTTGCTGAAACGCCGCGCGCGCGGTTCGCAATCGGAAGCCGCGCGGCGGGAGTCCGACCGCCAGAGAATCCTGGCCGCGTGTGCCGCCGTTCGCCAGGCACCGGCCGCTATACTCACGTTCGCCGAAGGCACGCGGTTCAGTCCCAAAAAGCACCGCCTGACGCACAGCCCGTATCGGCATCTGCTGCCACCGCGACCGGGCGGCTTCGCCGCCATCTACGACAGCCTTGCCGACACGGGCGCCCTGGTCGTGGATCTGACTCTCGACTACGACGGCGAGGTGACGTTCTGGCGATTCCTGGCCGGTGCGGCCAGCGTGTCGGCAACCGCGACGGTTTGGGACTGGGCCGAGCTTGCCGAACGCGACCGCGGCGCCTGGCTACGGCAGCGTTGGCAAATCAAGGACCGCCAATTGGCCCGGGGAGCGGCGGAACCCGCGTAACGCGAGCCCGCCGCGAGCCGGTTACAGGGCGGCGGCCACCACGGCCATGATGACCGTCAGCACCAGGCTCGAGACGATGACGCCCCGAACCGTGGTCAGCACCATGGTCTTGCCCCAGAGCGCATTGGCCTCGATGGCCGCGATGATCACGAGGCCGACGATCATTCCGGTCGTCGACAGGGGCGTGCCCTGCAGCCCCTCGCCGTGCATATGCGCCACCATGAAGTAGAGCATCGGTGCCGAGAAGAAGGTGTTCGTGCGCGATGCCAAGAGCGCCTTGGCCGCAGCCCCTGCGGCATTCGGGTCCGCCTCGCCACCCCCTTGGATGGACTCGTTGGAAGCGATCACGACCTTCTGATTGGGCCAGATCACGAACCAGACGTTGGCCGCCATGATCGTGCCCATGACGACACCGAGCACGATACCCGTCGAGAGCGCCGTCATGATGTAGTAGAGCAGGATGATCCCGGTCAGGAACGTCAGCGCCGCTGCCCAGCGAAACCACCACAGCGCCGACGGCACCAGCTTGGTGAACGCGTCGACCTTCGCTTCGTCCGAGGCGGCATTCATGTACCCGCCCTGCACGAAATTGAAGTAGTAGAGCAGGCCTATCCAAGCGATCCCGAACAGGATATGGCCCCAACGTGCCAGAAAGTCGATGTACTCCATGCTTCTCCCCTACGATCTTTTTTTCGAGCAACGATCCGACTATAGCAAACAACCGACGGCGTACAACGCAGGCTTGAGTGACGGCCGCCAACGCCGGCCAACCGGTTCCCCGACAGCGACGTTGGCCTCTCGGATGCGAAAAAAGAAACCCCGCCGACGGCGGGGTTTCCTTGTATGCACTAGGCAATGCAATGCGCACGCTTGAGGTGCGCAGGGTGGACGGGCTTACATCATGCCGCCCATGTCGCCCATGCCACCGCCCGGCATACCGCCAGCCGGCGGGTTGTCTTCGGGCAGCTCGCTGACCATCGCCTCGGTGGTGATCATCAGCCCACCCACGGAGGCAGCCGCCTGCAGCGCCGTGCGCGTGACCTTGGCGGGATCCGGAATGCCGAGTTCGATCATGTCGCCGTACTCGCCGGTGGCCCCGTCGTAGCCGTGGTTGCCGTCGAGGCCGCGCACCTTGTCGTAGACCACCGCCGGCTCGTCGCCCGCGTTCTCCGCGATTTGCCGCAGCGGCATCGCCATAGCCCGAAGGGCGATCTGGATGCCGACGTTCTGGTCCTCGTTGTCGCCGGTCATGCCTTCGATCTTCTGCAGTGCGCGGACCAGCGCAACGCCGCCACCGGCGACGATGCCCTCTTCCACGGCCGCGCGCGTGGAGTGCAGGGCATCCTCGGTACGCGCCTGCTTCTCCTTCATCTCCACCTCGGTGGCAGCGCCGACCTTGATGACGGCCACACCGCCGGCGAGCTTCGCCAGGCGCTCTTGCAGCTTCTCGCGGTCGTAGTCGGAGGTGGTCTCCTCGATCTCCGCGCGAATCTGCTTGATGCGGCCCTCGATCTCGTCCTTGGCGCCCGCGCCGTCGACGATCGTGGTGTTCTCCTTGGTCGAGGAGACACGCTTCGAGGTGCCCAAGTCGTCGAGCGATGCGCCTTCCAGCGTCAACCCGACTTCCTCGGAGATCACCGTGCCGCCGGTGAGGATCGCGATGTCCTGCAGCATGGCCTTGCGCCGGTCGCCAAAACCAGGGGCCTTGGCGGCGGCGATCTTCACGATGCCGCGCATGTTGTTGACAACGAGCGTTGCCAGGGCTTCGCCCTCGATGTCCTCGGCGACCACCATGAGCGGACGGCCGGCCTTGGCGACGTTCTCCAGGACCGGCAGCATGTCGCGGATGTTGGAGATCTTCTTGTCGCACAGCAGGATGTAGGGATCCTCGAGGTCGGCCGACATGGAGTCCTGGTTGTTGATGAAGTAGGGCGACAGGTAGCCGCGGTCGAACTGCAT
>JAPOYV010000007.1 GCA_026706385.1 Gammaproteobacteria bacterium | reverse complement strand
TCGCGCAGCAGTTCGACGGTGCGCGCGATGCTGTGCATGACGTAGTTGTTGAGCGGCCCGCCGCCGAACGTGAGACCGCCGGTGACGGTCAGCGGCCGGTCCTCGCCAAGGCCAAGCTCGGCCGCGGCGACCTGCACCGCCGACGGGAAGCAACTGTAGAGGTCGACGAATTCGAGGTCGTCCACATCGATCCCGGCCAGCGCCATCGCCCGGGTGCCGGTGATGCGCACGCCCGGCGAGGTGTGGAAGTTGTCGCGCACGGACGCCGAGAAGTGGTCGTAGCCCTCCACCCCCGAGTGTGGATACACGTACTTGGACTCGGGGATGCCGAGGCGTTTCGCCGTCTCGACGGTGCATACGATGAGCGCGGCGGCCATGTCCACCGACATGTTGGCGTTCATGAACTTGGTGTACGGAAAGCTGATCTGCCGGTTGCGCGGCGATGGCGTGCGGATGTCCTCGGCGGTCATGTTGTCGCGCACCCAGGCGTTCGGATTGTCCTGTGCGACGTCGTTGAACCGGGACCAGAGTTCGGAGACGCGCTCGATGTGCGCCTTAAGGGACTCGCCGCGCTCGTGGCGCAAGGCGTTGTCGTACATCGGGTAGACCTGGATCGCGCGTCGGATGCCCTTCGCGACCTCGTACTCGTGATGC
This sequence comes from Gammaproteobacteria bacterium, assembly GCA_026706385.1. GTDB lineage: Bacteria > Pseudomonadota > Gammaproteobacteria > Pseudomonadales > Azotimanducaceae > VXYL01. Next base: position 7,946 of record JAPOYV010000007.1, on the reverse strand, counting down.
TCGGGTCGTTGCTCCGCGCCGAACACCAGGTCCGGCTGGCCCGGCGCCGGCGTCTGCGGCAACGAGACGTTCGCTCGCCGCGCCTTGCCGCTGCTGTTGCCGTTCTCCGCCCCCGTGATCAGCACCACGTCGAACTGCCCGGCGAGGATCTCCGCCGCAGTCTGGTTCATCAGTGCCTGGTTCTGGTTGCCACCGACCAGCGTGCCCACGGTCTGCGCGCCGATCGCGCCGATCCGCTCCGCGATCACGGCCGCCGGATTCTCGTAGCTCCACATGCCCCGCACGACCCGAACCGACTGCACCTGGTCCAGGAAGCCGCCCGTGCCGGTGTCGGCCTCCGCGCGGCGCACGGCGCGCATCATCATCTCCAAGGGTTCTATCGCCTCGTCGAGGTCAGCGATCCGATTCAGAAACTGGCCGACGCCCACGATGACGGGCGTCCTTGGATTGGGCATGACATCTCGCCGATTAGAGTTTGCCGCCGCGAAGCATGCCACGCCGCCCCGCCGGACAGCCACCCCCGCGGTTGCATTGCCGCGCGCTAAGCCCGCAAACTGCGGCGCTTGAATCACCGGGCCGATGCATGACCGAGTACAACGGCGTTTACGGCGACTTCCACTGGGAGGTCGTCGGACGCACGCTGAAAGTGTTCAGCGGCAGACGCCGCGTCGGCCTCCTGCTGACCTTCGAGAACGTCAACGCCGTCAACTCCGAACAGGCGCAGTGGTCGGCCCAGGCGAAAATCGACACGAGCCTCGACGCGCTACGCGAATTGGAAGCGGATAAGATTCTCGCATCCTCGAACTGACTCCCACCTCAAGAGATCCCGACATGGCCTACAAAGACATCCTCTACGACACCGACGGGCGCCTCGCCTACATCACCCTGAACCGTCCCGAAAAGCTCAACGCCCTCAGCAACAACCTGCGCGGCGAACTCATGGACGCCATGCGCGAGGCGGAGAGCAACGACGAGGTCGGTGTGATCGTGCTGCGCGGCGCAGGCCGCTCGTTCTCCGCCGGTTACGACCTGTCGCCGGCCCGCGCTGCCGACAACTTCGACTTCGTCAGCCCGCGCTCCGGGTTGCCGGACACCGGTTCCACCCACCCCGGCAGGACGCAGTGGGCCCGCCACGTGGTGATGACCAACTGGATCATCTGGGAATTGGCGAAACCGGTGGTCGCCCAGATCCAGGGCCACTGTCTCGCCGGCGGGACGGAACTCGCCACCGTGTGCGACTTCCGCATCTGCGCCGACAATGCGCAGATCGGCTATCCGCCGGTGCGGGCCATGACCACCATGGACATGATGTGGACGCCCTGGCACTTGCCGCCCTGCAAGGCCCGGGAATTCGCCTACGTCGGCGACTCGTTCTCCGGGACCGAAATGGCCCGCCTCGGCTGGGCGAACTACGCCGTGGCGGCCGACGAACTCGGCGACTTCACCGAGAAGTTCGCCCGGCGCATGGCCCATGTCGACAACGAGATGCTGATGTACTCCAAGCGCGCCGTGAATCGCCAATACGAGACCCAGGGAATCCGTGACGGCCTGCACTCCGGCACCGAGATCCAGGCCTTGTCGGCGCAACGCGAGGCGGCGTCCGAGTGGGGGCGCCGGGTGCGCGACGATGGCCTAAAGGCGGCACTCGAATGGCGCGACGGCCCGTTCCGGGATTTCCGCGGCGCCTATGCCAGCGCGCCGAAGGACCGCGCGGTCGCCGGCATGGACCCCAAGGCCGGGGACGGCAAGGGTGCGGGATACGGGGACTAGACCCCGTGAATCGCCTGGAAGGTAGAACCGCGCTGGTCACCGGCGCGGCAAGCGGAATCGGCAAGGCTACGGTCGTCCGCCTGGCCGCCGAGGGTGCCGCCGTCATGTGTGCGGACATCAACGCATCCGGCGCCACCGAAGTCGCGGAAGCCATCGCCGCGAACGGCGGGACCAGCGCATCCATGGCTCTCGACGTCAGCGACGAGACCGCGGTCAACGAAGCGCTCGCCACCACGGCGGACCGCTTAGGCGGCCTGGACATCCTGTTCAACAACGCCGGGATCGGCGGTGGCGGGGACTGGGACCGGACCATCGCCGTCAACTTGAGCGGCGTCTACTACGGCCTGTTCCACGGCGCGCCTTTTCTCGCCGCCCGCGGCGGTGGCGTGATCGTCTCGACCGCGTCGATCGCCGGCCTTGTCGGACTCACGGGTGCCACCGACAGCGACGCCATCCCGCCGGCCAACGAGCCGTTGGCCCCGGGCGCGGGGGCTTACGTCGCCGCCAAGCACGGGGTTTCCGGCCTCACGCGGCAATACGCGATCTCGTTCGGGCGGCGCAACGTCCGGGTCAACGCCGTGGCACCCGGGTACATCGAGACGCCGATGACCGCGGGTATTCGCGAGAACGCGGCCGGTCAGCAGTTCCTGGAGTCGCTGCACCCGTTGGGGCGCCTCGGGCAGGCCGAGGAGGTGGCGGCTGCCGTGGCATTCCTCGCCAGCGACGATGCGAGCTTCGTCTCGGGCGTCGTGTTGCCCGTGGACGGCGGCTATACGGCCCGCTGAGCGTCCTGGGCGTAATCCAGGTCACCGCCACCATTCGCAATCCCGCCGATCACGACCGGTCCTGGGACGGCCTTTTCCTCGTCGACACCGGATCCGCGGACTGCGTCGTACCCGGTGACGCGTTACGCAGCATAGGTCTTGTGCCGCGGGGCACGAGGACCTACGAACTCGCCGATGGTCGCGAGGAGACCGTCGACATTGCGCCGGCGGAGGTCGAGTTCATGGGGGAGATCGTCGGCGCCACGATCTGCTTCGGGAATCCTGGTGTTGAACGGATCCTGGGTATGACTGCCCTCGAATCCGTCGGCATCGAGGTCGATCCCGTGTCGCAACGGTTGAAGCGCCTGCCGGCCGTGCGCATGAAACGCAAGCAACCTGCGGCGGTGCCAGCCGCCCTATAGCGGCCAGTAGCTACCCTCGGCCAACGCCTCCTTGCTCGACGTGAGGTCCGGAAGGGCCTGCTCGACGACGACCCTCCGCAGTTCCCGGTTGAGGCCGTGGATTTCCCCGACCAGGCGTGGATACCAGGCAAACTCTTCTCGCAATCGGCCGTCGTCGGTGTAGCAGCAGTTCTCCGAGGCGATCTGGGCCGGGAGCAAAACCCGTCGCGGAAAGCTGGTTCAGCATGCGCACGAGTTCCTCCAGCGAGGTGAGCGCCGGCGTCCCGCTGATGATGGAGCGCAGATCCTGCGTGCGCAGCGATTCGAAGTTCCGTCCCTCCCACGCCGCAGCGACCACGGCGGCCGGGTAGACATAGTGAAGATCGCTGGCGGGGATGTGCGGGCGGTTGCCCTTCTCGATGTCCTCGACGACCGCCAGGTGGCGGCGGAGCTTCGTCTCCTCCCCGTCCAAGTGACGGATGAGACCCCGGAACTCGTAGATCAGGCTGTCGTAGTACTTGATCCGTACGGCGCGGTCGCGGACCTCATCCTGATAGTCGGTGACCATGAACGCCAGGTAGACGCCAAGGAACACGATGAACACTTCGAAGGCATAGCCAGCAACGCTCTTCACGGGCGGACTCCACGACCAGACGATGCCGCCAATCATAGGACCGATGGGTGCGCCTAGAGGTTGCCGCCGCTCAGGATCACGCCCACGCGATCGCGTGCCACACCGGCATTCTCCGCTATCGCCGCCAAGGTCACCACGGCGGACGGCTCGACGACCACCTTCAGGATCGCCGACGTGCGGGCTACCCAAGTTTCGATGCCAGCTTCCGACGCCAGGTGCACGGCCACGCCGGCCTCGCGGAGAATCGCGAAATTGAGCCTGCCGAGGCCCGTTCGCAACCCGTCGGCCACCGAGACCGGCGGCATCGCGCCCTGCAGGACGCCGGAGTTAAGCGACTGCCAAGCATCGGCCGCAAGCTCAGGCTCCGCCAGGACCACCTGCGCTGCGCCACCGACCGCCAGTACAGTCCCGGCCGCCAAGCCGCCACCGCCAACCGGCACCCAGACCTGGTCGAGGCCAGGGCACTGCTCGAGCAGTTCCAACGCGCTCGTCCCCGCACCGGCGACGATGTCCGCGTGGTCGTACGGCGGCACGAACGTCGCGCCGGTGTCCGCGACCACCTGTTCGAGCGTCGCCTCCCGGCTGGCCAACGTCGGTTCCGAGGTCACCACTTCCGCGCCGTAGCGTTCGATCGCGCATCGTTTCGACTCGCGCGCGTCGCTCGGGACCACGATGATCGCGCGCAGCCCCGCTTCGGCGGCGGCGAGCGCCAGTGCCGCGCCGTGGTTGCCCGACGAATGCGTGGCGACGGTCTCGACCGTGTGGGGCAACAGGCGGACGGCGTTGGTCGCGCTGCGGATCTTGAACGCGCCCATGCGCTGCAGGTTCTCGCACTTGAAGTAAAACTCGGCCCCGAGCATGGCGTCGATCGTCCGGCTCCTCAGCACGGGCGTGCGGTGCACGTGGTCGCGAATGCGCGCAGCCGCCGCGACCACGTCGGCGCGCGTCGGCGTCATGGAACCTTGGGCTTGTAGCTGTCGCGCAGGGCCACGGTCCGGTTGAAGACCGGCCGCGCCGGTGCGTAGTCGACGTCGTCCTTGACGAAGTAGCCCAGCCGCTCGAACTGGAATGCACGCTCGCCGCTGGCGACGACCGCCGGCTCCACCCAGCCGTCCATGACGCGCAGCGAGTTCGGATTGAGAACCTCGAGATAGTTCGCGCTCGTTGGATTCGCCTCGGTGAACAGGCGCTCGTAGAGGCGGACGCTTGCTGCCTGCGCCGTTCCGGCATCCACCCAGTGGATCACGCCCTTCGGCTTCAAGCCGCTCGTGTCGCTGCCGCTCTTCGACTCCGGGACGTAGCGGCAACGCAGTTCCACGATCGTGCCGGCCGCATCCTTGACGACCTCGTCGCAGATGATGATGTAGCCGTAGCGCAGACGCACCATGCCGCTCGGCGTCAGCCGTCGGTACTTGGGCGGCGGCGTCTCCATGAAGTCGTCGCGGTCGATGTAGAGCACTTCGGAGAAGGTCATCTCCCGGTTTCCCAGGTCCGGATGTTGCGGATGCCATGCGGCGGACAGCGTCTCGGCGGCGGCCTGAAAGTTGGTGAGGACCACGCGCAACGGGTCGAGCACGGCCATGCCCCGCGGCGCACGCTCGAGATCCCGGCGCACGCAGAACTCCAGCAACTCGTACTCGATGCGGTTCTCGGACTTCGTCACGCCGATTCGGCGGCACAGTTCACGGATCGCCGCGGGCGTGTAGCCGCGGCGGCGCATGCCGGCGAGCGTCGGCATGCGCGGATCGTCCCAGCCCGTGACGTGGCCGCCGTCCACGAGCGCCGCGAACAGGCGCTTGGACATCACGACGTATTCGACCTCGAGCCTGGAGAACTCGATCTGCGGCGGGTGGAAGTTGACCGCGATGTTGTCCAGCACCCAGTCGTAAAGCGGGCGGTGATCTTCGAACTCCAGGGTGCACAGCGAGTGCGTGATGCCCTCCAGCGCATCGCAGATGCAGTGGGTGAAGTCGTACATCGGGTAGATGCACCAGTCGTCGCCGGTGCGGTGATGGGTGGCGTGACGGATGCGGTAGAGGATCGGGTCGCGCATGTTCACGTTGGGCGATGCCATGTCGATCCTGGCCCGGAGGACGTGCTCGCCGTCCGGGAACTCGCCGGCCCGCATGCGCCGGAAGAGATCCAGGTTCTCGGCAATCGCCCTGTCGCGGTGCGGGCTCGGCGTACCGGGCTCGGTCAGCGTGCCCCGGGTGCGCCGAATCTCGTCCGCCGTCAGGCTGCAGACGTAGGCCTTGCCGCGCTCGATGAGTTGCTCGGCGAACCGGTACAACTCCTCGAAATAGTCCGAGGCGAAGGTGGGCCCCTCCCAGTCGAAACCCAGCCACGCGACGTCGTTCTGGATCGCCTCGACGAAGTCGGTGCTCTCCCTTTCCGGATTCGTGTCGTCGTAGCGCAGGTATGTCTTGCCCCCGAATTCCTGGGCGACGCCGAAGTTCAGACAGATCGACTTGGAGTGGCCGACGTGCAGGTAGCCGTTGGGCTCCGGTGGAAACCGTGTGACCACGCCCGCGCCGCCGCCGTCCAGGTCGCGGCGGATGCGGTCGCGGATGAAGTCGCGTAGATCGGCTGCCATAGGTGGTCCCTTAGCGCCCGGTAAGCGGCTCGGGCGCGTCGGCGGCGAGCCTTGTAACAAGCCGCCCGTCCGCTGTCAAAGCGACGCGTCTGCCACCCTACCCCGGCGACCGTGCGAGAATGCGGGAGTCGACCACCTTGTCGTGTGCGATTCGGCGCGCGCTCATGCCACAGATCGCCAGAAACCGGCCAGACGGGCCGGGGCTCCCGTCTCGGCGCGTTGTCTACGGACTCGCCTGCCTCGGGGGACTCGTCGCTCTCGTCCTGGCCGTGCTGCTTCTCGCCGAACGGACGAGTCCGGCCGGCGCAGTCGCCGACCGGCTCGCCGGCGAGCGCTGGTACGCCGTCATGTTCCGCCATCGACCGGTCGGCCACTATCGTGCCGAAACCCATCGGACCCCGACCGGCGACTTCGTGTTCCGGACCGAACTGCAGTTCAAACTGGCGGGGGATGTCGCCACGCGCATGGAGGACACCCTCGTCTTCCATCGGCAGCCGCCGCATCCACTGCTGCGAGCCGAGCACACGGCGTCGGTAGGAGAGTCTCGGGAAACCCGCGTGCGGATTGCGGACGGGTTCGCAACCGTCTCCGAGGCCACCCACCAACGACAGACCGACTTCGACGGCGACCTCGCCATGGACGACTATCTCGCCATCGAGCGCTGGCTGGCCGAGGACGAGCCCCCGGTTGGCGCGACCAGGTTGGCGCGCGCCGTCGACTTCGACCGGCTGGCCGTGGTCACCGACAGTTGGCGCCTTCTCGCTCGAGACGCGGACGGGGTGGAAGTCGGCAAGGACGCCCTGGCCGACTCCACCTTCGTCAGGATGGACAACGACCTCATACCGCAGCGGATGCAGATCGGGGCGCTGTTCTCGCTCGAAGCCGTCGCCGACGAAAGCCTCGCGCGGCTGTGGGAACAGCGGCCTGCAGTCTTCTCCAGGGCGCAGAGCGTCGCCGTCCACCCTCCGATTCGGCAACCCCATGCGCTAAGACGTCTCGTGGTGGACATCACCCATACCGGCGACGAGGTCCCGCCGTGGATAGAGGCCATGCCGTCGGTGCTCACCAGCGACTCGGGCGCCCCGCCCATCGCCGACCCGGACGATGTGATGCACGCATCGGCGGCAACAGTGAGCCATCCTGCCGACGACCCGGACTTGATCGCCCTCGCGGAACGGGCGGTCGCCGGGCTAGCGGATGACGCCGACCGCGCGGCGGCCCTTGCCGGCTTCGTGCACGGTCACCTGCGTTACCGCGACACCGATAACGCGGGCGGTGTCCTGGACACCATGCGCCGTCGGGTTGGCGACTGCACGGAGTTCGCCGATTTCTACACGACGCTCGCACGCGCCGTGGGGTTGCCGGCGCGCACGGTCATCGGGCTCGCTTATCGCAACGAACCCGGCGAAGGCGGCGGCGCCTTCGCGCTGCACGCCTGGAACGAAGTCGCCGTAGGCGGCGTTTGGCGAGGCGTGGATCCGACCTGGGACCAAGACTCGGCGGACTTGACACATCTCGCCCTGCCCGAGGCTTTTGCTCTTGCCTTGATCGCGGAGTTGCCGAAGCTTCGCTTGCGCGTCGTCGAGGCCGTGTACTGACCGGCGATGCGCTAAGATGCGCGCCGTCTCGCGCAAGGAACACAACGCATGAAATCCTCCCAGGTCGTCCTGCAAAGCCGCCCGGTAGGGCTCCCCAAGGTCGAGGACTTCACCGTCCGCGAGGCGGAACTACCGGAACCCGGCCCTGGCGAAGTGCTAGTCGAAAACCTGTGCATGTCCGTCGAT
>JAPOYV010000125.1 GCA_026706385.1 Gammaproteobacteria bacterium | reverse complement strand
CAGGCCGCCGACACCCACTCGCGGCGCGAAACCGAGGTTGATCAGACCTTCCCTAGCGGAGTTGCGCCCCGCCACCGACGAACCCACGCGTCAGCCTTCGTCCGCGCGTGCGGTTGCCGCCGGCTCGGTCGGCAGGGTTCGTGGAACCGGGGCCTGTCCGCCAGCCATGGCAAGCGGCTGCGACAGGTCGATGAAGTCCGCGAGAATCGCCGCCGTTTCCCGCGTCAGCACGTCGTCTTCCGGCCTTCGCTCGGTCTCGGCCTCTCGGCGGGCCGTCAATTCGTCCAGGTCGGCCACGGGTTGCTCCCCGCGCGCGACCAAGCGGGCGTTCTCGACATTCAGGATCCACGCGTCGTCGGCTTCCTGCTGAGCGAGTCGGGTCGCTTCGCGGAGCGACAGGTGAGTCCGCTCGCGGAGCCGTCCGAAGTAGTCCTCTCGTGCGCGCAGGTAGGCGAACTCCGGATTCGAACGCGCTCGTTCCTCGTGGCGGGTCCGCAAAGCGTCCAAGAGCGGCGCTACCCGGTTCCGGGGTGCGTAAGGCGCCGCCGACACCGTCGCCATAGGGTCGTCGATCGTGCCAAGGACCTCCGGCCGACGCCGCGCGCTGCCGTCTCGCGCGGGGAATACGATGTCGGGCACGATCCCGTTGCGCTCAGTGCCCTGTCCCGAGACACGGTAGTACCGGCGCTCGGTCACCTTGAGTTCTCCCGCTGGAAGCGGAATGAGGGTCTGCACGGTGCCCTTGCCGAATGTCTGATTGCCGACGACGACGCCCAGGCCATAGTCCTGGATTGCGCCCGCGAAGATCTCCGAAGCCGATGCGGAATACCGATTGACGATCACCGCCAAGGGACCCCGCCAGGTCACGGCCCCGCCGTCCCGGTCACTCAACACGGTGGGCCGACTCGAATCCGCCACCTGTACCACCGGGCCCGACTCGACGAACAAGCCAGTCAACTCACGCGCCTCCTGCAGTGAACCGCCGCCGTTGTTGCGCAGGTCCACGATGAGCGCATCGATGTCTTCGTCCTTGAGTTCCCCAATCAGCCGCGCGACGTCCCGCGTGGTGCTCTTGTAGTTTCGGTCCCCAGCGCGCAACGCCTTGAAATCCATGTAGAAAGTGGGTATCACGAGCACACCGATTCGCTGTTCACGACCGTTTCGATCGATCGTGAAGGACGACTTGCTGGCCGCCTGGTCTTCTAGCTTGACCACGTTGCGGACGATTTCCACCACCCTTGTGGCGGCCGCATCGCCTCCCGCGGCAAACACCTTGAGCAAGACGGGCGAGTCCTTGGGACCGCGGATCAACTGCACCACCTCGTCCGTGCGCCAGCCGACGATGTCGACGAACGGCTCCTTCTCGCTCTGGCTAACCGCGACGATGCGATCGGTCCGTTTGAGGTCGCCACCGAGATCGGCCGGTCCGCCCTTCACCAGGTCCTGCACGACGGTGTAGTCGTCCTGGCGACCGAGCACGGCGCCGATGCCCTCGAGCGAGAGCGACATGGCGATATTGAAGTCCTCCGAGTCCCGCGGCGAGAAGTACTGCGTGTACTCGTCGTAGGTCTGCGCAAACGCGTTAATGTAGGTTTGAAAGACGTCCTCGCTGCGCGTCTGGCGCACGGCGCGCAGACTGTTGTTGACCCGCTTGGTCAAGGTGTCGGCTATGGTCTCGAGCGACTCGCCGGCGAGCTTCCCGCTCAAAACGCGACTCTTGAGGCTCTGGTGCCAAAGGCGCTCCACTGCGGCACGGTCGGCCGGCCAGGGTGCTTCGCTGCGGTCAAGCTGCACGTCCTCCTCGGCGGTGAAGTCGAACTGCTCTATACCCCGTTGGAGAGCGGCCACGTCGTATTCGATCCTCTCCAGCGCGCGGCGGTGGAATCGGTTGTAGATCTCGAACGCGGGTGCGAGGTCGCCTTGCTCGAGGGCATCGTCGAACCGGTCCCGATACTTCTCGAACTCACTGACATCCTCGGCGAGCAGGTGGCTGCGCTTGGGATCTAGGAAGGACAGGTACTTGTCGAAGATCTGGCTCGACAGTTCGTCGTCGAGGGGCTTCGACGCCATGTGGTAGTGGCGGAGCCGGTCGACGATGGCCACGCTCGTTTGCGGATGGCCGTCGAGCGGTTCGAGGGCCGCGTAGTCGCTGGCGGAGGTTAGCGGATCGCCGGCGGCGGACAAGGCGCCGACAGCCAGGATGACGAGAAGCCAACGGGCGTAGGGGTTTGTGGTCATGCGTTCCTTTAATGCGGCCAAGGGGACCGTGTTCCTTCGCGGCGGACGCGGAGCGTAACCTATGCGGCCTTGGCCTCCAAGCGCTCGCTCAAGGTTAGAATGCGTCGCGACGGAGGAGTTCGTGAGGAAAGGCAATGAGCGTTGCCAGGCAGGTCGTTGTCCCGATGGCCGGTGTCGTGCTGCTCGCAGTCGCGACCGCTTGTACGCCGGAGGCGCCGCCACCCGCGCGATCCGCCGAGCCAACTCCGGATGCCATAGAGACGCCTACGGATATAGAGACCAGCACCGAGCCTGAAGTCACGCCGCTCGAGGCCGGCCAGGCTTACCTTGCCGAAAACGCCTTGCGGGCGAACGTCGTGACGACCGCCTCCGGGCTGCAGTACGAGGTGCTGGCGTCGGGTGACGGCGCCGCTCCCGGACCACGCGACATCGTCACCACCCACTACCACGGCACCTTCATCGACGGTCGGGTCTTCGACAGTTCGGTCGAGCGCGGCGCGCCTTCCGCCTTCCCGGTGGACCGTGTCATCAGTGGATGGAAGGAGGGGCTCCAGCTCATGAAGGTCGGCGACAAGTGGAAGCTCTACATCCCGCCGGACCTGGCGTATGGCGACGAAGGCACCAGCGGGATCGGCCCGAACGAGACGTTGATCTTCGAGGTGGAACTCCTGGACGTTCAGCGTCGCGGTTGACGCGAGGCTAAGCGCGATGGCGCGACTCGCGCGGACAATCCTGCTTGGCACCATCGCCGCGGGCGCGGGTATCTGGTGGCTGGGTCGCGCCTACGATGTCGAGTCGTCGGCGCTTCTCGGGTTCCTGATGTCGAGCGCCATCCTCGTTGCGGTGACCATAGTCGCAGCCATCGGCGGCGGTGCCGCCCTCTTCTGGCTACGGCGACGCCGCTACCGGCGCACCTCGTTCGACGTGTTTCGAGCGCGCGTCAGAGCGCCGCCGGATCGCTTGGATCCGGCGGATCCGTCAGATCCGTGAAGAACCGGTGGAAACGGGGCCGGTAGTACTGGCTCCGATCGACCGAGAATGCGATGGCGTGCGCACGACCGTAGATGATCTCCCGGTCGATGAAACCGATCTGGCGTGAGTCGCTCGAGTTGTCCCGGTTGTCGCCCATCATCCAGTATTTGCCTTCGGGCACGGTGAAAGCCGGCAGGTCGGAGCAATACCCGCGGTCCGCGCAGCGGCAGATCGCCATCGCAAGCTGAGCCCCCGCCGCGGCGGCTACGCGCCGAAACTGTTCGCATTCGCCGCCTTCCCGCCCAAGCCAGGTCAACGGGTTGCCGCGCAGGTGGCGGCGGCCGGGTTCGCTATGCATCATCACCACCCGGCTTTCGCCGAGCAGGTCCTCGCGATAGAAGTGGTACCGATATGCATGCTCGATCGGTAGCTCGCGAACGGCTTCCTTTGGAAGTCGCGTGTACCGGGCGCGCTCGCCGTTGACGATCAGTTGCTTCATCCGCAACTCCACGACATCGCCGGGCACGGCGACGACCCGCTTGACGAACAACCGCCCGTCGAGCGGATTGACGAACGTCACCACGTCGCCGCGCGCCGGGTTGGACCACTGCGCAATACGCAAGTCCGTGAACGGCACCCGCAAGTCCCATGCGAGCTTGTCGACCACGATGCGGTCGCCGTCGAGAATGCCGGGTTTCATGCTCCCGGACGGCACCTGGTTCCAGTCCGCCACTGCGGAGCGAAAGACGAGCATGATGGCGACGAACAAGAGCAGCCCTCGCCAGTCGCGCCAGATCTTGCGCGCGCGCCGCGCGACGACCTGGAGCCAGCGCTCCCGATCGCGCCACGCATTGACCATCAGATTGAGCATGCGGGAATTGAACCGTAGTGGATGGGACGAGGCAAGCCGGCGGCAGGACGCCTAGCCTTTGCGTGCGCCCTCGAAGGCGGCCACCTGCTCGGCGGTGGCTTCACCCTGGTAGCGCGTCTTCCACTCGCCGTAGGGCATGCCGTAGACGCGCTCGCGGGCGGCGTCGTAGTCCACGGCCACGCCCCGTTCTTCGGCCGCGGCGACGTACCATTTCGACAGACAGTTGCGACAGAAACCGGCGAGGTTCATCAAGTCGATGTTCTGCACGGCCTTGTTCTCGTCGAGGTGTTCGAGCAGTCGGCGGAACACGGCGGCCTCGATGGCCTCCTCGGTCGGTCCTAGGCTGTCGGTCTTCATTCGTTCAACGACGTCGATGGCCTTCGAGCCATGCGTCCCTTCCGTAAACAGGGGGTTTAAAGTACCCAATCGGCACCGACCACTCAAGCGGAGACGACATGGGGGAATTGCTCACGAGCCCCGAAATCTGGATCGCGTTCGCGACGCTCGCGGCGTTGGAGATCGTACTCGGCATCGACAACATCATCTTCATCAGCGTGCTCACGGGCCGCCTGCCGGAGCATCAGCGAGCCAAGGCCAGGCTCGTCGGCCTGAGCCTCGCGATGCTCATGCGGATCGGTCTGTTGCTGTCCCTGTCATGGGTCATGGGTCTCACCGGAGATCTGTTCAGCGTGCTCGACCAAGGCATCTCGGGGCGTGACCTCATTCTCCTCGTGGGGGGCGCGTTTCTCATCGCCAAAGCGACACGGGAAGTCCACAACTCGCTCGAGGTCTCGGAACAGCAGGTCGGCCGCGCGATGGGGGCCAACTTTGTCGCCGTGCTCGTGCAAGTCGCGCTGATCGACCTGGTCTTCTCGTTGGACTCGGTCATCACGGCCGTTGGCCTCGTCGACCACGTCCCGGTGATGATCGCGGCCATTGTCGCCGCCGTGCTGGTGATGATGGTCGCGGCGGGTCCGGTGAGCGCGTTCGTCGAGGGCAATCCGACCATCAAGATCCTCGCTCTGTCGTTCCTGGTGCTGATCGGATTCGCCTTGGTTGCCGAAGGTCTCGACATCCACATCCCCAAGGGCTACATCTACTTCGCGATGGCGTTCTCGTTCGGCGTTCAGCTTCTGAACATGCAGGCCAGCAAGCGCGCACCCGTCAAGTTGCGCAAGGCCCAACTGGGGGACCTTGTGCAGATCGATGCGGACTGAACCCGTATACTTGATCCGCACGTGCCAATTCATGAGTCCCATTCCTGACTGACACCGTTGTGACACCGGTCGCGAAACTTGCCAAACTGCCTGTGAAGTCCTTCGAACGGGGCCGGGCGTATGCCAGTTCCGACGCGCAGGTCGCTCGCGGCATTGGCCTGACGAAGCTCGGAGCGACGTACACCGAAGTTCCTCCCGGCAAGTCGTCCTGTCCGTTCCATGTGCACCACGTCGAAGAGGAGATGTTCGTCATTCTCGAAGGCAAGGGGCGCTATCGTTTCGGGACAACGGTCTATGAGGTCGAGGCCGGCGACGTATTGGGCGCGCCTTGCGGCGGCCCAGAATTCGCCCACAAGCTCACCAACACGGGTTCCACGACGCTCAAGTACCTGGCGATTTCGACCAAGGCCGGCACCGACGTCTGCGAGTATCCGGACAGTGGCAAGTTTGCCGTTGGTACCCGCTCTACAGGACATGCCGCCCATTTCAGATTCATCGGCCGGGCCGTCGACCCCCTCGACTACTGGGATGGCGAGCCTGACAGCGCGCTGTAATCTTCGTCGCCGCGTTTCGTCTTTGCCGGTGAGCCGTCATCGAGGGCTCCCGACCACCCTGGTCGCCGCAAGCTGCCTTTCGCTCGCCGTCACATCCAGCGCCGAGGCCGAGACGGCGGACGACGAACCGGCGTTCGACGAGGAAGTCGTTGTGACCGGTTCGCGGATTCGGCGCGATCCCTTGGATGCACGCGAGTCCGTGCTCAACATCGACGCCCGCGACCGAGACCGGACTGGGCTCACTTCGCTGGGCGACATGCTCGGGCGGCTTCCGGTATCCGGCTCGTCCCTCAACACCCGGTTCAACAGCAGCGGGAATTTCGGCTTCCCGGCGGACGGCGGCGGCGTTGCCGCCGGCGCTAGCCAAGTGGACCTGCGCCATCTCGGAGCCAAGCGTGTGCTCGTGCTCGTGGACGGCTTGCGCTGGGTACACGGATCGTCCGCTAGTGGTGTCTCCGGCGCCACCGACCTCAATACGATTCCCGACGGCGTCGTGGAACGGATCGAGGTTCTGCGCGACGGCGCCTCGGCAATCTACGGCTCCGATGCGATTGCCGGCGTGGTCAACATCGTGACGCGCAGCGCATCGGGCCTGCGTGGCCGCGTGTACGGCGGCAGTCACGTCCACGGCGGCGAGACCGTCGATGTGGAGTTCGCCTTCGGCGGTACACGCGGCAGGACCAGCGCATCGGTCAGCGTCGACTACACCGACCAGCAACACGTCAGCGCCGCAGACCACGAGCAGACCCGGTGGCCGAAACCGGGCAGTGGCGTCACCCATGGCAGCACGTTCACGCCCCAAGGGCGGATCATCGTCGTCGATCCGAACACCGGGATCTTCGTCAATTGCGCCCTGAATGACGGTGTGTCTGGCTTGCCGGGCTACGACGCGGGCAACCCCTGCGGGCCGGACGACGACTACCACCCCTGGAGCAATGACGACCGGTTCAACTACGCAACCTACAATCTCACGCTCACGCCTTCCCGTCGCGTTGGTGCACTCGCTCGCATCGAGCACGCCGCCGCCGACAACGTGCGCCTCTTCGCCCGGGTCCTGGTCAACAACCGCGAGTCGGTTAACCAAGGGGCGCCGGAACCCGTGTGGGCAGGGACGCTCGCGGAAACGGGCAGCGTTCTGGACGCCATCGTGATCGACGCCGCCAACCCGTACAACCCGTTCGGCTTCGATGTCGGCCCCGGCGCGTTCGCAACCCGGCGACCGATCGAGAGCGGGCCTCGGGTCTTCCGGCAGAACGTCACGACGCGTTACGTGGCGGGCGGCATCCAAGGTGAGTGGACCGTCTCCGGGCGAACACTCTATTGGGACGCCAACACGGTCTGGTCCCAAAACGAGGCCGAGCAGACCAAGCACGGTGCCCACAATGCACGGAAGATGCTCCAAGCACTCGGGCCGCCGGACGCATGCGCGCGGATCCCCGGTTGCGTCCCGCTGAATCTATTCGGCGGGCAAGGGACGATCACCGCCGATATGCTCGACTGGATCGGCTTCGTGCAGCGCGACAGCAGCGCGCAGAAGCTCAAGAGCTTCACGTTCAACGTCACCGGCGACGTGCTGGACCTCCCGGCCGGACCGCTTGCGTTTGCCGCCGGGGCAGAGCAGCGCAGCCAATCGGGCCGTTTCGACCCCGACCCCGTCGTCGCAGCCGGAGATACGGCTGGCCTGCCGGCACAACCGACGTTTGGCGGATTCGACGTCGCCGCCCTCTACGGCGAAATCGACGTTCCCCTTCTCGCCGACGCACCGTTGGCGGACCTCGTCGATCTTTCGGCTGCGGTCCGCTACTTCGACACCGAGTCCTTCGACAGCGGCGTCACGGGCAAGGCCGGCCTGCGCTGGCGCCCGGCCGGTGCCTTGCTGCTGCGCGCGACCTGGGCTCAAGGCTACCGCGCGCCTAGCATCGGCGAACTCTTCGGCGGACTCACGCGGCTCGACGCCGTCATCGCCGACCCGTGCGCCAGTTTTCTGGCCACCAACGTCGGCCAGACGGTCGTCGACAACTGCATCGCGGCGGGCGTGCCCAGCGACGGCAGCTACAACCAATTCGGCAGCCAGATCAGCGTGCTGACAGGCGGCAACGAATCGCTGCTTGCGGAAACCTCGACGAGTTCGACCTTCGCCTTGACGTGGCAACCGGTGAGACGCGACCCGGGGTTGGTTGGCGACCTGCGCTTTGAACTCGTCCGCTACGAGCACCGGGTCGAGGACGCCATCACCGGGTACGACGCGCAAGCCGTCCTCGACGGATGCTACCGGGCCGGCGTCACGACTCTGTGCCAGCTCGTTCAGCGCAGTTCCCGCGGTGGCATCGCGCGGTTCCGCAATACGCTATTCAACGTCGGCTCGATTCGCACTGCTGGTTGGGACTTCGGCGTTCTCGTCGCACCGACGGCCGCTTGGCGCTTGCATTGGCAGGCAACCTACTTGGACGAATACCGGGAACTGCTGCGCGACGCCCAGGGCCTCGTGATCGAAGAGCGTTCCCTCGTCGGCCAGACCTTGGGTGACCAAGGCAAGCCCGCCTGGAAATCGAGCCTGACCGTCGACTGGCAGGTCGCCCGATGGCGACTGTCATGGGGCGTGCGTTACATCCATGCCCTCACGGAGCGCTGTTCGGATTTCCTCGACGGGACGCCTGCGAGTCTGACGAATCTCGGCCTCTGTTCGATGCCCAATCGGCGCGACAACAGCGCTTCCCGCAACCGGCTTGGAACGACGGTCTACCATGACGTCCAATTGGGCTATGAGCGGGTCTCCCCGCGTGGCATGCTCAACCTGTCGCTCGGGTTGAACAACGCCTTCAATCGCGATCCGCCACCAAGTCAAAGCGCTCCGCTCAACGGCTACGATCCATCGGTCTATGACATGCCCGGGGGCAGGCTCGGCTATCTGCGGGTGGCCTACAGCACGCCCCACTAGTGTCGTCTGGTCGGCCCGGTGCAGGTGCGCGATGTAACGGACTTCGCCTAAGTCTGCAATTCCGAAAAAGAAAACGGCCCGGGCACCAATTGCACCCGGGCCGTTTCGATAAGTGCCTGACAACGACCTACTCTCACATGGGGAGACCCCACACTACCATCGGCGCTGAG
>JAPOYV010000127.1 GCA_026706385.1 Gammaproteobacteria bacterium | reverse complement strand
GACTGCTTCATGCAGTACCCGGAGATCGACATCGGGGTGAACCTGATGTGGAAGGGGCTGCCGCTCCTCACGCACATCGCCGGCCCGTCCCGTGCCAAGCGTCTGGTCATCGGCGGAGAGCGGATCCACGCGGATGAACTGCTCGCGTGGGGCATCCTCGATGCGCTCGTCCCCCGGGCGTCGTTGGTGGACACCGCGCGCGAGTGGGCTGCCCGGTACCAGGCCAAGTCGCCGATCGCCGCACAGATGATCAAGCAGAGCGTCAACGCCATCGTGTCGGCGCTCGACAGCGCCGTCATGCACATGGACGTCGACCAGAACATCCTGTCGGCGATGACCGAAGACCGCAACGCGGCCATCGCGGCCTATCGCGGCAAGACGGAACCCAACTTCACCGGCAATTGACTGAGGAGCAGACATGGGTCGACTCGACGGCAAGGTCGCGGTCATCACGGGAGCGACCAGCGGCATCGGCGAAGCCACCGTGGACGCCTACTGCGCCGAGGGGGCGCGCGTGGTGTTCTGCGGGCGCAACGAGGAGCTTGGCCGGCAGGTCGAGGCGCGCCAGCCCCGCGGTACGGCCGTCTTCGTCAAGGCCGACGTGCAGCGGGAAGAGGACATCGTCCGCGTCATCGGTACCGCCGTGGACACGTGGGACCGCCTGGACGTTCTGTTCAACAACGCCGGCGGCTCGGCGACGCCACCTGGCAAACCCCGCGTCTTCAACATCGAGGACATCGACCAGGAGAGCTTCAACTATTCGCAGTGGTATCTCCTGGGCTCCTGCATGATCGCGACCCGGCATGCCTCGCCGATCATGCGCAGGCAACGCTCCGGCTCCATCATCAACAACTCGTCGAAGGGCGCCCACCAGGCGGAGATCGCCGCGGACCCGTTGTATTCGGCGGCCAAGGCGGGCCTGTCCAACTACACCAAGGCCGCCGCCATGCAGCTCGGCCCCATGGGCATCCGCGTCAATGCCGTCAGCCCCGGCGCCATCGCAACGCCGATCTTCTGGGGCGGTCATACGCACGGCCAGCAGATCACCCCGGAACACAAGGAACGCCGTTTACAGCGGTTCGTGCGCAACGTCAGCGGCGGACTCATGCCGTTGACCGGACCCGGAGGCGAAGCCGTCGACATCGCCCATGCCTGCGTCTATCTCGGCAGCGATGAGAGCCGCTGGGTCACGGGCATCGACCTGGTAGTCGACGGCGGCATGCTGGCGGTCAAGGGCGATCACGTCGGCACATCCGAGCGCATGGTCAAGATGTGGGAGGAGCACGACGCGCGGCGCGGCGGCGACGGCGACGGCGAACCGTGAGCAGGCTCGCGAGGGCTCGCGGCGCGCTAGAATGCGCGCCCCGCTGACTACTCCCTCAAGCGAGTCAAGCCATGCGCCGCATCCTGGTCACCAGCGCCTTGCCGAACGCGAACGGGGCCATCCACCTTGGCCACATGCTCGAACACATCCAGACGGACATCTGGGTCCGGTTCCAGCGCATGATGGGCAACCAGTGCATCTACGTCTGCGCGGACGATACGCACGGCACGGCGACGATGCTCGCGGCGGAGCGTGAGGGGGTCACCCCGGAAGTGCTGATCGAGCGGCTGCGCGCCGAGCACGCCGAGGACTTTCGGCGCTTCTACGTCAGCCACGACAACTACTACTCCACGCACTCGCCGGAGAACGAGCGTTACAACAGCCTCATCTACACCCGCCTCGCCGAGCGCGGCTACACGTACACCGCGGATGTCGAGCAGCTCTACGACCCGGTGCGCAAGCTCTTCCTCGCCGACCGCTACCTGAAGGGCAACTGCCCGCGCTGCGGCGCCGACGACCAGTACGGCGACAACTGCCAGGAGTGCGGCGCGACCTACGACGCCACCGAGCTGGTCAACCCGCGGTCCATGCTGTCCGACGCCGAGCCGGAACTGCGCAACTCGACGCACTACTTTGTCGACCTTCCGCAGTTCGCCGACTTCCTCAAGGAATGGACCGCGACGGACGCGGTGCAGCCGGAAGTCGCCAACAAGCTCGCCGAGTGGCTGACTGGCGGCCTCAAGGCCTGGGACATCAGTCGCGACGCACCCTACTTCGGCTTCCGGATTCCGGGGACCGAGGACAAGTACTTCTACGTCTGGATGGACGCGCCGGTCGGCTACATGGCGAGCTTTCAGCACCTTTGCGATCGCACCGAGGGTCTCGAGTTCGACGACTTCTGGACTCCCGACAGCCAGGCCGAGGTGCATCACTTCATCGGCAAGGACATCATCAACTTCCACTGCCTGTTCTGGCCCGCGGTGCTCTCCGGGTCCGACTTCCGCACGCCGACCAAGGTCCACGTCCACGGCATGCTGACCGTCGACGGCAAGCAGATGTCCAAGTCGCGGGGCACGTTCATCAATGCCGGGACGTACCTCGAGCACCTCGATCCGGAGTACCTGCGCTACTACCTCGCCACCAAGTTCGGCGGCAACACCGACGACATGGATTTCGGTCTCGACGACTTCGTGCAGCGCGTGAACGCGGACCTCGTCGGCAAGGTCGTCAACATCGCTTCCCGCTGCGCAGGTTTCATCGGCAAGAACTTCGGCGGACGACTCGCGGGCGAGATCCACGACGCCGAGCTGTGGGGCGCGGTGTCGAGTGCCGGCGATGAACTGGCGGAACTCTACGAGTCGGGCGACACCGGACGTGCCGTGCGCCGCATCACTGCGCTCGCCGATCTCGGCAACCGCTACATCGCCGAGCACGAGCCGTGGAAGCACCTTAAGGATCCGGATCGGCGCGACGAGGTCCACGGCGTGTGCTCGCTCGGCATCAATGTATTCCGCGCGCTTGCCGCTTACTTGAAGCCGATCCTGCCAGCAATGGCGGAGAAGGCGGAGGGCTTCCTGCGTGTCGAGCCGCTCGCCTGGCGCGATGCCGCAACGCCGCTCCTCGACCACGAGATCGACCGGTTCCGGCCGCTGTTCACGCGCATCGACAAGAAGGCGCTGGACAAGGTGATCGAGGCAACGCGGGCCGAGGCGGTCGAAGCATCCGCCGCCTCCCGAGAGAGCAATACCGTCGGCATCGACGACTTCCAGACGATCGACCTGCGCGTCGCCAAGGTCCTGGCCGCGAATTTCGTCGACGGTGCCGACAAGCTCCTGGAGCTCAACCTCGACGTCGGCGACCACCAGCGGCGCGTATTCGCCGGCATCCGCGGCGCCTACGACCCCGCGAAGCTGGTCGGGCGACTGGTCGTGATCGTCGCCAACCTCGAGCCGCGCAAGATGCGCTTCGGGGTCTCGGAAGGCATGGTGCTCGCGGCCGGACCCGGTGGACGTGACATATTCCTCCTTGCACCGGATACCGGCGCAGAGCCGGGAATGCAGGTGACTTGACGTGGACCACCAGCGACCGGAAAACGTGACCGCCCGTCGCACGTGCGGTACTGCGCGCTGCTAGGTTTCGATCAGGCTAGCCGGGACGATGACCGAAGCCCTGCTCATCCTGCTCTCCGCAGCCCTGGTCAACAACTTCGTCCTCGTGCAGTTCCTTGGCCTCTGCCCGTTCGTCGGCACGTCGGCCCGGTTCGAGACCGCCGTGCCGATGACGCTGGCGACGGCCTTCGTGCTGTCCGTAGCCGCGCTGGTGACCTACTTCGTGAACCGCTACGTGCTGATCCCGCTGGACGTTCAATACCTCCGCATCATCGCGTTCATCGTCGTGATCGCGGGTACGGTGCAGTTCACCGAGATGTTCGTGCGCGCCGCAAGTCCTCTACTCCACCAGTTGCTAGGCATCTTCCTGCCGCTGATCACCACCAACTGCGCCGTCCTTGGCGTCACCCTCATCGCAGTGGACCAAGGGCTGTCCCTGGCTGAAACGCTCATGCTGGCCCTCGGCGCGGCACTCGGTTTCGGCATCGCCATCGTGGCATTCGCCGCACTCCGGGACCGGATCGTGGACGACGCCGTCCCCGCGCCGTTCAAGGGTCCGCCGCTGGCCCTGGTGACCGTCGGTTTCATGGCGCTTGCCTTCTACGGATTCCGCGGCGTCGGCGCATGACGGCGGCCCTCGTTCTCGGCGGGCTCGGCTTGGCACTGGCCGCGCTGCTGTCGTTGGCGAGGCGGCTCCTGGCAACACGAGAGGCGGACACGGCGGACCAGATCGTCGAGGCCATCGACGCTCTCCTGCCTCAAAGCCAATGCGCGCAGTGCGGCTACCCGGGCTGTCGGCCGTACGCCAAGGCCGTCGCGGACGGCGAGCGGCTCGACTTGTGCCTACCCGGCGGACCGGAGACCGTCGTCAAGCTGAAGAGCCTACTCGGACGAGAGTCGGAACCGGAAACCGTACCCGCGCCGCCCGCCCAGGTTGCGCGCATCGTCGCCAAGGACTGCATCGGCTGTGCACTGTGTCTCGACGCGTGCCCCGTGGATGCCATCGTCGGCGCCCCGACATACCTGCATGCGGTGGTTGAAGAGCACTGCACGGGCTGCGAGCTGTGCCTGCCGCCGTGTCCCGTGGACTGCATCGAGCTTGTGCCATGTCCATCGAACTAGGCGCAGAAGACGCGGAGTTCACGCCCCTCGCGCCGCGTGCCAGTCCCACCGCGGTGATCGAACGCATAGAGGCGGCCGGCATCGTCGGTATGGGCGGCGGCGCCTACCCCACCGCGCGCAAGATTCGCGAGGCGATCGCCGCCGACGCGGACTGGGTGATCGGCAACGGCATGGCGTCCGAACCTGGCGTCACCGCCGACGTCACGCTGCTTCGCGACCATGCCGACGAGGTGACTGCAGGTCTCGAAATCGTTGCGCGTTGCACCGGGGCGGCACACACGGCGCTGGCCGTGCCGATCGACAGCGACGTCCCGGGTGCGACGCCGGTCGGCCTCGCCTATCCGGCCGGCGACGAGAAACGACTGGTGGCCCATCTGACCGGACGCACAGTGCCGGCCACCGGCTATGCGAGCGACGTCGGAGTGCTCGTACTCAACGTGTCGACACTGTTTGCGATCCACGACGCGGTGATTCGCGGGCGGGCGCTGCGCCAGCGCATGGTCACGGTGGCCGGGACAGACCAATGGGTCGCCATCGGCACACCGCTCGCTGATCTTCCTCTCGCGGAGGACGCGACCGACGGCTATCGGATCCAGGGCGAGCTGACCGGCCGCGACGTCGCCGGCGATGCCGTCATCGCCCCGTCCACGTTCAGCGTCGACGAGCCGCGGCCTGCCAGTTGGGCCTGCATCCGCTGTGGATGGTGCGCGAGCGCGTGTCCGGAAGGCTTGGCACCAGAGCGCCTGCATCGCGCCTTCGAAGCCGACGCGGAGGATGCCACCGTGTTCGACTGCATCGAGTGCGGCGCTTGCACAGCCGCCTGTCCGAGCCGACTCGACCTCGTCAACGAGTTTCGCGCGATCAAGACCCGCATACGCCGCGAAGAGAGAGCCATGGAACAGGCCGAGCGGGCGCGGCAACGTTCAGCGGCTCGCACCGAGAGGCTCGCTCGGGCAGCCGATGAACGGGACCGGCACCGGGCCGAACGCATGAACAAGCCGCGGCAGTGGTAGCGGCCCTCTTCGCAAAGCCGACGTCCACGCCGGCGGTCATGGACCGCGTACTGATCGCCCTCGTCCCAGCCGTCGCCGTCGCGACCTGGGCTTTCGGCCCCTTGGTACTCGCGCAATGCGCCGTCGCCCTCCTCGCCGGCGTCGCTTCGGACATCCTCTGCCAAACGTTGCGCAAACGTCCCGTCCGGCCGTTCGCGGACCGCAGCACGCCGGTCACCTGCCTGCTGATCGCCGTCGGCATTCCGCCACTCGCCCCGCTGTGGATCGTCGCCGTGGCTGTCGGCATCGCCATCGTGCTGGCCAAGGAACTCTACGGCGGTCTCGGGCGCAACGTGTTCAACCCCGCGATGGCGGGCTACGCGGCCGTGCTCGTGGCCTATCCCCAGGCTCTGGCCTACATCGACGCCACCACCGGCGCCACGGCCCTGGACGCGTTGCGTTTCCGTGGCGGCGCGACGGTCCCCGATATCGCGAGCGGCCCGGCTTTCGGCGTTGTCGGTGGCGCCGGCTTCGAACTCGTCAACGCGGCCGCGTTGCTAGGCGGCGTGTACCTGCTGTGCATCCGCGTGGTGCACTGGCGCATCCCCGTCGCGGTGCTGCTCGGCATCGGTCTCCCCGCCGCGGTCTTCTACGACAGCGGTAGCTCCGCGAGTCTTGGATCGCCGATCTTCCACTGGTTCGCCGGCGCTAGCATGCTGGCCGCGTTCTTCATCGCCACCGACCCGGTCACGGCGCCACAGCGCGCGGGCCATCAATGGCTGTTCGGGCTTGGGATCGGCGCGGTCGTGTTCCTCATCCGCGCCACCGGAAGCTACCCCGACGGTGTTGCGTTCGCCGTGCTCCTCGGGAACCTGGCGGCGCATGTCTTGGATCGGTTGAGCGACCGGTAGGGAGGGCGCGACGTTCGCTAGTCGACTCCTTGTTGACCCGACCACATCCCGTGAAAGTCCGCATAGAGCGCATGTCTCTGCATGAGCTCGCGGTGTTCGCCCACATCGATGCCGTCGCCAGCCATCACGATTGTGCGTTTCGCGCGCAATGTTGCCGACATGCGATGTGCGACTACGATCAGCGTGCGCCCAGTCGCCATGAAGGCTCGTTCGGCCCTTTCCTCGGCAGCCGGGTCCAAGTGGCAAGTGGCCTCGTCCAGGACGACGATCGGCGTAGCCGCCAAGTGCGCTCGCACCAACGTCACCAACTGCCTCTCGCCCGCGGACAGTCCCGACTTGGCCAGATCGATCGTCGCCTCGAAACCGCCAAGCCGGTCCAGCACGCCCTCGAGTCCAACTGCCTGCGCCGATGCGGCCACCTCCGCGTCCGAGGCGGTCGGCCGAAGGTAGGTCAGGTTGTCGCGCAGGGATCCCGCGAAGACGTACGCTTCCTGCGGAACCAGGGTGACCAGGCCGAACCGGTCCGGACGCCGGTGGACCGCGGTACGGTCGATCTCCACCCTCCCGCCGTGCGGAACCAGCACGCCAGCGAACAGCGCCGCTAGCGTGGACTTGCCGATACCGCTCGGGCCGACGATGGCGATGTGGTCACCATGCGGAATGTCGATGGTGAGGCCCTCGACGATGGGCTGGGCTGATGCGCCGTATGCGAAAGTCAGATCGTGCACATGGACCGAGGGGCGGGTCGTCGACGGCGCGTCGACTTGCCTGCCAGCCAAGGGCGCATCGCCGCCGGCACTTTCAACTAAGCGACCGTGCTGCACGCGCAGGGTTACGAGGTGTCCCATCACCGAGGTGACGAACATCGACGCCGTGGTGAGTCCGGCCAGCAGGTAGGTGAACGAACCCACAACCTCGCCGGGCGTCAGGCTGCCGTTGCGGACCAGCGCCGGCACGAACGCCAACGCCGTGAGCGCGGGCAACCAGGTTGCCGTGGCATTGACGAGCCCCGAGCGGATGGCGAGTTCGTCGCCCTGTCGCAGCGAAGCACGGTTTGCCGCCACGATGCGGCCCCATACGCGCCCGATCGCATAGTCCTTCGCGCCCGCCGCCATGAGGTCGCGGACTCCCTTGATGGTCTTGCTGACCTCCCCGTACTGGGCCTCGCCCGCCACCGCCGCCACGGTCCGGTTGTGCGTATCGCGACGTACGAGTATCGCCAAGAGGACCACGGACACCGCCAGCCAAGGGACCACCAGCAACAGCAGCATCCCGGACAGTGTGGCCAGCCCCACCACCGCGCCTATGGCGAATAGGCCGGCCGGTGCCGTGCGCAGCATCAACGACAGGATGTCCACCAAGACCGGCACATGCTGGGTCAACTCGGCACCAGACCGCAGCACCCGGTCGGAAGCCACGGCATCAGCGAGCGCATGCCGAACCACGTCTCGCGTCAGATCCTTCTGCACGTCCGCGGAAATATCCGCCGCGAGCCGCGACAGGCGCATCAGCGACACGACGCCGACCGTTCCCGCGCAAAGCAAGCCCGCCAGCCACATGTAAGCCTCCCCGAGGGCGCCCGCGCTCGCCGCGTCCATGGCACTCGCGATCGCTCGCCCCGTGAACATCGGCGCCAACGTGACGCCGACGCTCCAGCTCGCGATGCGGGCCACGCGGTCCCGGTGCCGGAGGACGTAGGCGATTGGCGTTTCGATCGTCATCCGTCTCCCCCCTCGGCTTTCATAGCGCCTTCGCCGTCGGGGGACTTGAACGCCGCACGGTAGGCTGGGTCCTTCCACAGCTCGGCGTGGGGAGCGACCCTGCGTATCACTCCGTCCACGAGCCAGGCAACGACATCGGCGCTAGCCGCCGTGCTCGCTCGATGCGCGACGACAAGGGCCGTGCGTTCCTCCGACAACGAGCCAAGCGCCGCGAAGACGCGCGCAGCCGTCGCGACATCCAGGCTACTCAACGCATCATCCAGCACCAACGCCGGGGAGTCGCGCAGCGCAGCGCGTGCCAAACCCAGCCTCTGCCGCTCTCCCCCCGACATCGGCGCCTCGTCCAATGACGTGTCGTAGCCATTCGGAAGCCGCCGAATGAACGCGTCCGCCTCCACGCGTCGCGCAGCCGCTTCGACTTCGGCATCGCTGGCGTCGTAGCCCAGCCTGATCGCATCCCGCACCGTATCGCCGAGCAAGGCAGGCGACTCGAAAGCGTAGGCAACACGTCGCGCCACCGCCCCGGCCGACCACTCCGAAAGCGGCGTGCCATCGACCCGGACCGTGCCACCGTCCGGATCATGGAGCCGTCCGACAAGGGTCGCCAGCGTCGTTTTGCCAACGCCGGATACGCCGACGAGGGCCATGGTGGTGCCATTAGGGATGCGCAGATTCACGCCACGCAGGACGTCGCCGGCCTCGCCTCGCACGGACACGTCATCGACTTCGATGTCGCCGTATGCGCCATCCGCAGGCGGTTCGCTCGCCCCATGCTTCATCGCGGGCGTCCCGTCGAGTTCCATCAGGCGCGCTGCCTGGGAACGCAGCAATGCGATGTGGAACCAGCCGTTGTCGAACACCTGCGTCGCATTGCCGTAGGCCATCTGCGCATAACGCACGGCTGCCA
>JAPOYV010000117.1 GCA_026706385.1 Gammaproteobacteria bacterium | reverse complement strand
CAGTACTGCATCGAGTCGCTGGGCATGGACGAGGGCGAGATCTTCAACATGTACCACGAGATCCCCTCGGTCGCCCACAAGGCATCCTGGGCGCTCAAGTACACGCGCGAACTCGCCGACCCCACCTTCCAGACCGGTACCGTTGAGGCGGACAAGGCGCTGCTCAAGAACCTGATCGCCTACTACTGCGTCATGGAAGGCATCTTCTTCTACTGCGGCTTCACGCAGATCCTCTCCATGGGACGCCGCAACAAGATGACGGGTACCTCCGAGCAGTTCCAGTACATCCTGCGCGACGAGTCCATGCACGTGAACTTCGGCATCGACGTCATCAACCAGATCAAGCTGGAGAACGCGCGCCTGTGGGACGACGACATGCGCGCTCTCGCCACGCGGATGATCCTCGAAGGGGCGGAACTCGAGACCCGCTACGCGCGCGACACCATGCCGCGCGGCGTGCTCGGCATGAACGCCAACACGATGGCGGAATACCTCCAGTTCATCGCCAACCGGCGGCTGGCCCAGATCGGCCTGCCCGAGCAGTTCCCAAGCGCCAAGAACCCGTTCCCGTGGATGTCCGAGATCATGGACCTGAAGAAGGAGAAGAACTTCTTCGAGACGCGGGTGACCGAGTATCAGACGGGGGGAGCGTTGAGTTGGGACTGACCAACTCGCCCAGTCGCGAATGCAAAACCGGCGCCGAATGGCGCCGGTTTTGGTTTAAGGCCGCGGTGCTTACCCCGCGTGGCGCAGCACCTTCCCAGCGCGGGCACCGGTGTGCTCGCCGTCCACGAGCGTCACCGCGCCGTTGACGATGGTCGTCTTGTAGCCCAGCGACTTCTGGATGTAGCGCGGCGCACCGCCGGGGAAGTCGTGGACCAGCTCCGGCTGCCGCTCGGCGACCTTGGACGGATCCAGAACGTTGACGTCGGCCCGCATTCCCGGTGCCAGCGTGCCGCGGTCCTTGAGTCCCAGAACGCGCGCCGGTCCCGAGGTCAGCCGCCGGACCCCTTCCGCGAGGCTGTAGAGGCCCGCCTCGCGAATCCAGTACGACAGGATGAAACTCGGCCAGCCTGCGTCCATGATCTGCGAGACGTGGGCCCCGGCATCGCCGAGGCTCGGGAAAATGTGCTCGCTGCGGAAGAGGTCGCCCAGCTCCTTCAGGCTCTGGTTGAACATGCGCAGGTTGAAGAGGGCCCGGCCGTCGGTCTGGTCCGACAGGCGCAGGAAAGTCTCCACCCAGTGCTCGCCCGCTGCCGCGGCCTGGGCCTCAAGGTTCTCCGTCGAGGGCGACGTGTAGTTCGGCGTCTCGTCGTCGCCGAGGTAGAACACGTTCGTCATCGGGAAGCGGCGCTTCATGTCCTTCCCTTCGGTGGCCAGCTTGGCGCGCGTCTCGGGATCGCGGATCGCCTTCAGGCGTCCGGCAAGGTCCATCTTGCGCAACGCATCCCACGTCTCGCCCTGAACGGGCAGGTTCGACTGCAGACCGAACATGAAGCCGGAACCGCGAACCTGGGTAATCGCGGTCAGGTCACCGAATTTGGCGAGTTTCGCGAGGTTGTCCGCTTGCGCTTGGCCGGACCCTTCCTGCGGCCCAGTCCCATAGCTGAAGAGGATCCGCCCCTTGGTGGTCTCGGCCATGGCCTTCAGGACCTCGAAATTAGCCCCCACGGCCTGCATGAGCGCGTTCCGCGGCCCCACCGCCTTGGCGATCTCCACCAACTCGATCGGATCGGCGAACGTGCCCGGAATGGAGCGGCCGTCGGGCAGCTTGTGCGGCGGATAGCGATTGGTCGAGAAGCCGACGGCGCCGCGGTCGATGGACTGCGCGACGATGTCGGCCATCTGCTTGCGCTCTTCCGCTGTCGCCTGCTCTTCCACGGCGCGCTCGCCCATGACGTAGAACCGCACCGCGCAGTGGCCGACCATGCCGGCCACGTTGAGCGCCGGCTCCAGCCTTTCGATGGCGTCGAGATAGCCACCGTAGTCCTCCCAGTCCCACGGCAGACCGGTCAGGATGGCGTTCTTCGGGATGTCCTCGACGGTCTCCATCATCGCTGCAAGGAGTTCGACGTCCTTTGGCTTGCACGGCGCGAAGGTGACCCCGCAGTTGCCGAGCAACGCGGTCGTAACGCCATGCCAGCTCACCGGGGTCATCTGCGGATCCCAGCCGATCTGCGCGTCGAGGTGCGTGTGCAGATCCACGAAACCGGGCGTTACCGCAAGGCCCCGTGCGTCGATTTCCTGCTTGCCCTTGCCGTCGACCGTGCCGACGGCGGTGATCGATCCGTCGTCGATGGCGAGGTCGCCCTGGACGGGCTCCGCACCCGTTCCGTCAACCAGTTCGCCGCCGCGAATCACAATGTCGTGTGCCACAACGTGTCTCCCCAATTCCCAACGATAGGTGCAACACCGACCGCCACTAACTGGTTGATGCCGCAATAGCCCCAACGGTCAAGTGTTCCACCATATCCGCGTTATGACAAGCAGTGAACAGTAGATGGAGGCTCAGTCTGGAGCCGGGCGCCCGAAACGTCAGGGGTCGATCGATTCACGTCCTGTAATCCCAGCGCACGGGGACAGTCGGCCCGCCGCATGCGGACAGTGGGGTCGAAACCGGCGCGCCGCGATGCCCGTGTCCGCATCTGCCACCCGGCCGTTTGACAGGACGACCGAGACGACCATCGAGGGCAACGTACCCCCCCCGGGGCCTGCCGGAGCCCTTCCCGACTAGCCCCAGGTAGCCGCAAGGGCACGCGCGTCGGGCTCTCAACATCCAGCCTACCAATGCGCCACTTCCAAACGCGGTAGTCTGCGTCTTCTCAACTAGGAGAAGCCCGTGGGCCAGCCAGTCCACCCGTTCAAAGACCGCGTCCTGACGTGGCGCGTGATGGCATGGAACACGCTCCTCGCGGCGACGACGTCCGTCGTGGGATGGCAGATCGGCTGGCACCCCGCAATCATCGTTCTTGCTGCTCTGGTCATGCTGTTTCCGTGGAGTTACTGGCGCGACATCCGTCGCCGACTCCGATCAAGGAAGTGACCGACATGCCCGAGCCGCGGGACGCTTGGCCAGCCTCTGGGCGCAAATGACCGAGACACAGGCATGCGCGCCGCGCTGTCTCGAAGTGCGCGCGCTAACCTTGGCGGACGCGCCCTTCCGTGCGCAATTGCGCCCGCAGCGCGCGGCGTTCCTCGCCCTTGCGTCGGAGCGCTACCAAGTCATCCTCGCGCACCGCCAAGTAATCGTCCCGCCAGCCTTCGTCTTCGCCCCAGCGCTGCGGCAGGCGTAGCGTCGTTCGGGGCGCGGGCGCGCTGTCGAAGAGCCCGACCGCAGCGGTCACGATCGCAGTCTGCATCGGCCGATCCCAGGGCTTGCCGCAAGGATTGCCGAGGGGGAAGTCGACAAATGCGAATCGCGGCACACCACAGTGCTCGACCACGTCCAAGGCGGACCCCAGAATGACGGTGGGAACGCCGTTGGCCTCCAAGTGGCGGGCGATCAGACTCACGGTCTGATGGCACACCGGTCACAACGGCACGAGCAGCGCGATGTCGGCACCATCCTCCCCGAGGCGTTGGAGGATCTCCGGCGCGTCGCCGTCCCGCGTGCGCCGCTGGCTGTATTCGGTCGGTGCGCAATGGAACCGCTCGCTCAAAGCGCCCAAGCGGCCATCGTCCACCATGGCCTTCAACGGCTCCACGGGGAAGTAGCTGCCACGGTCGTCCATGTGGGTCACGTTCTTGGCCCACGCGAGATCGTTGGCGTAAAGCCGCGCCGGAGGCTCAAGCATCGAACCGGAGGCGACGTAGCGCGGATCCGTGGCTTCCCGGTCGTAGAGCGCCGACGTACTCACCACGGCCAGCTTCGACTCCGCGAGCGGCTTGGCAAGCGGCGTGAACGGGACGTCCTCGAAGTGCGCCCACACATAGGCGCTCTCGAACCCCTGCGCTTCGTAGTAACGCCGGGTTCGGGCCATGTAGGAGACGGGCTGACCACTCATCGGCGACGAATCATACACCCCGCCCTGTGAGCCGATTGGGTACAATGCTGCGCTTTTCACGAAACAGGGGAAACCCGGGGGAGAACTATGACGACCTTGTCAGCCGGCAAGCGCTTGAAGAGCGCGGTCTGCGCAACGGAGATCATGGTCATCGCGGCACCCGACGGCGACGTGGATCTGTGCTGCGGCGGTACAGCGATGGGCGACGGGGAATCCAACGGCGGCGCGGTCGACGCCGACCATGCTGGCGGCACGGCGATCGGCAAGCGCTACGTCAACGAGGACGGTTCCCTCGAAGTGCTCTGCGTGAAGGCAGGCGAAGGTTCCTTAAGCGTCGGTGGTGCCGCCCTCAACGTCAAAGACGCCAAGAAGCTCCCCAAGACCGACTGAGTGAATGCGCCCCCTGGCGGGCGCGGCGCGCTAGCGCGTTGGAGAACGCTACGCATTCTCCCCAGCAAGTAAAGACCGAGATTCGAGGATCACCCCGTGAACACCATGATGCTGCTGGAAATGGCGATGTCCGGCTTCGGCGATCGCGTGGCGTTCACCGACCCCGCAGACGGCGGCTCGATCACCTACCAGGAACTCTACGACGCCGCCGGCGCGGCCGCCCACGACATCCGCGAGTCCGGCGCGAGCCGGGTCGCCATGCTCGATGTCAGCAATATTGCCGTTCCCGTCGCGCTGTTCGCAAGCGGCTGGGCCGGCGTCCCCTACGTACCGATCAACTACCGCCTGACGGGTGAGGAGATCGACGCGCTTCTCGCCCGCGTGACGCCCGCCTACCTGGTGACGGACGACGAGCGACTCCCCCATTTCCAAGATCGCGACGGTGTCGACCCACGCTCGCGCGGGACCTTCCTGGGTGTGGCACGAGGCGGCGACGGCCATGCCGAGCAACGCTCCATGGATCCCGAGGACATCGGCGTGCTGCTCTTCACCAGTGGCACGACGGGCATTCCCAAGGCCGCGGTGCTGCGCCATAAGCACTTGGTCTCGTACATCGTGAGTTCGGTGGAGTTCATGTCCGCCGCCGAGGACGAGGCGGCGCTCGTATGCGTACCGCCCTACCACGTTGCCGGCATCGCCTCGACCTTGAGTTCCGTCTACGCAGGGCGTCGGGTCGTCCAACTCGCCAACTTCAGCGCCGATGCCTGGATCGAGACGGCCCGCCACGAGCACATCACCACGGCCTTCGTGGTGCCGACCATGCTGTCGAGGATCGTCGACGCGCTGGAGGGAGAAAAAACCGCCGGCATGTCGCACCTGCAATCGCTGTCCTACGGCGGCGGCAAGATGCCCCTCTCAGTGATCGAGAAGGCCATGGCGCTGTTCCCGGACACGGACTTCACCAACGCCTACGGGCTCACCGAGACGAGTTCGACGATTACCGTGCTTGGGCCCGACGAACACCGGGCCGCCGCGACCAGCGAGGACGAAGCGGTTCGCCGGCGCCTGGTCTCCGTCGGAATTCCCTTACCCGGGATCGAGCTCGAAATCCGCGACGAAGACGGCAACGCCTTGGGCACCGACCAACGCGGCGAGATCTACGTCCGCGGCGAACAGGTCTCCGGCGAGTACGAAGACCGCGGCAGCACCGTCGACACCGAAGGCTGGTTCCCCACCCGCGACGCCGGCTTCCTGGACGCGGAGGGCTACCTGTTCCTCGACGGCCGCGCCGACGACGTCATCGTGCGCGGCGGCGAGAACATGTCGCCGGGCGAGATCGAGGACGTGCTGCTTGCGCACGACGCGGTTCGCGACGCCGCCATCGTCGGCGTGCCCAGCGAAGAGTGGGGCGAGGCCGTGGCCGGCGCGGTCGTCGTCAACAGCGACACGCCCGCCAACGACGATCTGATCGCCGACCTTCAGGACTGGGTGCGCGGCCACATGCGCTCCTCGCGGGTTCCGGAGCGCATCGTCTTCTGGCCCGAACTGCCTTACAACGAAACCGGCAAGCTGCTCCGCCGCGTCGTCAAGGCGAAGCTGACGGCGCCCGCGCAGAACGTGCGCGCGGCCATGCCGCTGCTCTACGTCGCCGACATCGAACGCTCGCGCGCCTTCTACTGCGACCAGCTCGGCTTCACGCTGACCAACCGCTGGGATGCCGATGGTCGGTTGAACTGGTGCCAGCTCGAGATGGAGGGGGCGACGATCATGCTGCAGTCGGCGGAACCGGACGATCTCGGCGGCTTGCGCAACGGCCACGGCGACATCGCCTTGTTCTTCCTCTGCGAGAACGTCGACGACCTCCACGAGCAATTCACCGGCCGCGGCGTGGACGCGCCACCGCCGACCGTCGCGTTCTACGGCATGCGGCAACTGTCGGTGCGCGACCCCGATGGTCGCGAGCTCTGCTTCGAACACCCGGTCAGCGCCGCGTAGCCCGCCCGATCGAGTTCGAAGTCGATCTTGCGGCCGGTGACGCGGGCTTGACGCAGTCCGCACGCTTGCCAAAGGCGCTGTGAGCGGACATTCGTCGTGTCCACATCCATGGCGCAGAAGCGGTCGACGTGCTCGCTCTCGAACGCGTGCGCCATCAGGCGCTCCACCACCTCCTTCGCATAGCCGCGCCCCCACAGCGCCTTGTCCCATATGCCGATGGGTAGCCGCACGACCTTCTGCCCCGGCACCTTGCCGCGCTCCAGGTTCATCCACTGCAGGCATACCTCCCCGATCGTTCGGCCGGTCGGGCGTTGCACGATCGCGAAGTAGAAGCCGTTCGCGGTCATCGCGCGCGCCGAGCGCTCGAGGTAATCGCGCGTCACGGGTAGCGAGGGCGGCTCGCCTTCCATGCCCTCGAGAAACTCGCGGTCTTGGTAGTACACCAAGGCGCTGTCGAGATCCGTCTCCTCGAACGGGCGTAGCTTCAGACGCGGTGTCGCCAAGTGGACGTCATGACCGGCGAACGTCCCGCGCCGGTCAATTCTCGATGGCATCCACCAGACCCCATTCCAACGCCGTGGATGCGTCCACGCGCATTCCGGTCAGGGCCATCAACGCCAGCCGCCGCCGACCGATCCTCGGCAGGATGCTTGCCGTACCGCCGGCTCCGGGAATCAGTCCCATGCCCACTTCCGGAAGCTGGAAGAAGGCGTCGTCGCGGGCCATGACCCGCCCCGCGAACGCCGGCAACTCGATGCCGGCGCCAATGCACGCACCGTGCACGCGGGCTTCGACCTTGTCCCGGAGCCGGTCGATCAGCACCGCGGCACTGCGCGCCATGCGCGACGCGTGGGCGACACCCGCATCGGTCGCCTCCCCGAATTCATCGAGGTCGCCGCCGGCACTGAACGATGCGCCGGCACCGTCGAGCACGATCCGGGCGACGCTCGGATCGTCCACGGCATACGCCAACGCTTCGCAAAGCGCGTCGCGCAAGCCGCTCGAGTAGGCGTTGCGCTTGTGCGGACGGTTGAGGGTGATCCGCAACTCGTCCCCGTCGCGCGTCAGCAGAACGGCCGGCACGTCGGGTTCCGGGCGCGGTTCGCGCCTAGTTCGCGCCTGAAGCCACGCCCTGAACTCGGCCCCGTGTTGCAGGGCCGAGTACGCCAGGGACTCGGCGTAGAGGCGATCGCCGACACCGACGCCTTGGTTGTGCCGGAGCAGCCGGACCAGGACCATGGCCGCGATTGGATTGGACCGGACCGCTTCCGCCACCTGCATCCCCGCGTCGGCGTCCGCCACCACGACGTCAACCACGTCCGGAACGTCCGTGCGGTCGGTGATGGCCACGACCGGACAATTGGGGTTGCCGGCAATCGAAGGCCAAGGCGCCCCGTCCAGCTCCACGAAAATGCAGGGCGTCCCGGCCAAGGCACACAGTTCCTCGGCCCGCGTGGGCGACGCGAGCCAGATCGCCAACTCGGCCAAGGTCATGGGCCTGGCCGCATCCGCCTCTGCCATGGGCCGACCATATCACTCACCGCGCGGGGCGGGTCGGATCGGCGCGGTAAACTGCAAGGCCTCGCCGTTCGGTGCCCGCGGCATGACCGACGCCTCGATTTCACTGCACGACCGGTTGCTGATCGTCAACGCCGAGATCGACGGCGTCGCACCATTGGACATCCGCTGCCGGGACGGTCGGATCGCGGACATCGCCCCGGCACTGACCACCCAGGATGAGTTTCGGCTCGACGCCGAGGGCGGTGCCGTCATTCCGGGCCTGAACGACCATCACATCCACCTTTTCGCACTGGCGGCCGCTTCCCGGTCGATACCTTGCGGGCCGCCTGGTGTGCGCGATGCCGGGCAACTCCGAGAAGTCTTGGCAGAGGCGCACGGCACCGGCTGGATCCGCGGCGTCGGCTACCACGAGTCCGTGGCCGGCATCCTGACCCGGGACGTGCTCGACCGGCTTGGCGGCGACCGCCCCATCCGCATCCAGCACCGCTCGGGCAAGATGTGGTTCCTCAACTCGGCAGCAGAACGCGAACTGGGCCTCACCGTCCCGGACGGTCAACTGTTCCGTGGCGATGCGCTGCTGCGCGAGCGCCTCGCCGCCGACGAGGACTTCCGCAGCACCGTCGAGGCCACATCCCGGCGACTCGCCGCCTACGGCGTGACCGGTATCACCGACGCCACGCCAACCAACGACACGGCCACCGCCCGGTTCTACGCGGACTTGGACCTGTGCCAGCGGGTGAACCTCATGGGCGACGAGTCCTTGGCCGCGGGGTCGCTCAAGATAATGCTCGACGACTCCGCTCTGCCCGACCTCGACGCGTTGGTGGCGCGGATCGACCAGGCGCACGAGCGAGACCGGCCCGTCGCCTTTCATTGCGTCACGCGCACCGAACTCGTCTTCGCGCTGTCGGCCTTGTGCGACGCGGGAACCGTCCCGGGCGACCGCATCGAGCACGCTTCGGTGACCGACGCGGCCACGATGGCCCTGTTTCGCGATGCGCCCCGGAATCCGAACGATTTGACCGTCGTCACCCAGCCGAACTTCATCGCCGAGCGCGGCGACGCGTACGTTGCCGACGTCCCCGCCGCCGATCACGACAACCTGTACCGTTGCCGCGGCTTCATCGACGCCGGCATTCCCTTGGGCGGCGGCACCGACGCGCCGTTCGGCGACCCGGATCCCTGGGCCGCCATGAACGCCGCCGTCAACCGGCGGACCGCGGACGGACGCGTTCTGGGTGCGGCCGAACGCCTGACCCCGGAGCGCGCACTCGCCCTGTTCACCACGCCGCTTGCCGACCCCGGCGGCCAGCCGAGGCGCGTCGTGGTGGGCGCATCCGCCGACCTCTGCGTGCTGCGGCGGCCCTGGGCGCAGGCACGGCTGTCCCTCGACCGGTCCGATGTCCGAGCGACCCTATCCGGAAGCCGGCTTTGCGCACCCCGCGCCACGCAAACTCGCGCCCTTTGACCCTTGGCACGCCACTCGAGGCTAGGTGATGGCGGGCGCCGCATCCTGCAGCGCGCTCGCCAGCTTCGGCAGCAGGTAACGGGCGAACAGGAAGAGGCCGCCGATCACGGTGCCGAGCACGGTGGTCACCACGCCGACCAGCCAGCCGATGACCTTGAGCGCCACCCTGAGCTTCGTCTCGCTGCCTGCGGCCTTGTCCTCGGCCATGCGCAGCACGATGTCGTCGAGTCTGCCGCCCAGGTCCGTACGCACCCGCCCGATTTCGCTGTGGACCATCTGACGGACGCCCTCGATCTCCGTCCGCAACGACTCCCGAACATCCGCCATCTCCGTGCGAAGCTCCGTGCGAAGCTCACCGATCTCGGCGCGGATCGCTTCGAGCGTAAGACCGATCGCGGTCAGCGTTCTGGCGACGTGCTCGTAGTGTGTCTCAAGAGAAGCGATGCGTTCTAACTCGGTAGCCATGGTCCTACAACTGCTCGGCGACGCGACTGGCTGATCTGCATGACAGTAGCAGGAGGCGCGGCGACCTGCAAACGACTTTCTCCATTTTTTTATTTAAAATCAATTAGTTCGTACACCTGTGTACGCGAGTGCAATGTGTGCCGACGCCTCCGGACGCTTGCTTGCACACCGGCGGGCACGCAAACTCGCGACCTTTGACCTTGGAAGCATGCATGTTTGCCGACCTCGTCACGCTCGAACCCGTTGGCGATGGGCATTTCACAGCACCCCCTGCGCTCGAAAAGGGCGAGCGGGTGTTCGGGGGCCAGTTTCTCGGGCAGTGCCTGGCGGCCGCGCAGTTGAGTGTCACCGCGGACCGCGCCCTGCACTCCCTGCACGGCTACTTCCTGCGTCCCGGCGATGTCGATCTCGATGTGCACCTTGAGGTCACGCCGATCCGCGACGGCCGGTCGTTCTCTTGGCGCGAGGTCACCGCGGCGCAGCGGGGCAAGGAGCTTTTCCGGCTCATCGCCTCGTTCCAGGTGCCCGATGCGACCCCGGAGTACACCCGTTCGCCCATGCCCGAAGTCCCGCCACCGGAGTCCGTGTCGTATACCTACGACGAGTTCTCAAGCGCCGAGACCGGCGATGAGGTCTTCAACAACGCGTTCCGGGCCATCGACATTCGCTACATCAACCCGCCGCGTGCCCCGCGCGGCGAGCCCGTGACGGAAACGCAATTGATGTGGATGCGCATCAACGAGACGCTGCCCGACGCGCCGAACCTGCACCAGGTGGGCATCGCCTACCTGTCCGACAGCACGCTGGTCGACCCGATCCTCCTGCCGCTCGGCATGCGCTGGCAGGATGGGGACTTCGAGGGTACGAGCCTGGACCACGCCATGTGGTTCCACCGCGCCGCGCGCGCCGACCAGTGGCTGCTCTTCGTGCTGGACGTCGAAGCGACGGGCGGCGGACGCGGCTTGGCGAGCGGGCGGATTTATACTCGCGACGGTGGGCTGGTCGCGACCTGCCTGCAGGAGGGATTGATGCGATGGAATACACCGAGTACGCCAAAGGCCACCTGACCGGACAGCCCACCGCGGACGACGTGGTGGTTCGGGAACCGGTCCCGTTCGAAGACCCGGATTGCTTCACGCCGGGCACGGCCTTGAGCGGCGGCGAAATCGAGCACTTCAAGAGCCAGGGGTTCATCGTCAAACGCGGCCTCATCGACGACAGTCAGGCGTTCCGGCAGATCGCCGATCATCTCTGGGACCACGTGCCGCGCAACATCCTCCGCCGCGACGAGCCGGCAAGCTGGACGGATGGCCCTGAGGAACAGTGGACCGACGACGACGTGGAACGTGTCGGCCGGCTCATCCACACCAACTGGAAGATGCGCTCGCCGGGCCGATCAGGCATTGGCACGGAGCCCTTCCTCGTCGAGAGCATCGCCAACCATCCGAACGTGCTGGCCGTGGCACGCGCGTTTCTCGGCGCACCGATCAAGCCGCCGCGCCGCGTTCGCGGCATCTACGCCGTGTTCCCGAAGCCTCCTGCGGCGCCCGGCCGACTCGGCCCCCATGCGGACTACATGGCCGCGCAGTTGTCCGCCATGGTGCTGGTCCACGAAGTGCCACCCCGGTGCGGGGCGTTCACGCTCTGGCCCGGCTCGCACCTGCGCCTGCATCCGCATTGGGACACCCTGCACGGCGGCACGATGTCAGCCGACAAGGGCGAAGGCTTCAGGATCGCCCGAGATGCCGTGCTGCGCGACATCACCCCGGTCGAGTTTCCGGGCGATGCGGGCGACGTGGTGTTCTGGCACCCGCGCACGCTGCACTCGGCCGGCGTGAACTACTCGGCCGAGCAGGACGAGCCCCGCGTGCGCCTGATCGTGCCTTGCGACTTCGAGCGCGCGGGCCTCACATATTTCGACGACGACGAATACGGCCCCGGCGAGAAGTTCCAGTGGTGGGTCGACACGCGCAACTTCCGCGAAGATGTGCCGGCGACCGAGGACAACATCTGGCACAACTGGGCGGTCTAGGCGCGTCGCATCTCCCCGACGCGGTCGACCGCCCTCGTTGGCACCTCGGCCGTCATCAGGTTCCCCGCAGCCGGGGATCCAGAGCGTCCCGCAGGCCGTCGCCGATGTAGTTGACCGACAGCACCGTGAGCGAGATCGCCAGACCCGGCCAGATGACCCGCGCCGGCGTTATGGAAATGAAGTTCGCGCCGTCGAAAAGCAGACGGCCCCAGGTCGGGAAATCCGGCGGGAATCCGAGGCCGAGGAACGATAACGCCGACTCCGTGATGATTGCGTTGGCGATGCCCAGTGTCGCGGACACCATGATCGGACTCATGACGTTCGGCAGCACATGCCGGACGACGATCCGCCGTTCGCGCGTACCGATGCCGCGCGCCGCGGTGACGAACTCGCGCTCCTTGATGGCCAACACCTCGCCGCGCACGATCCGGGCGGTCTGCATCCAACTGGTGATGCCGATCACGAAGACGATGAGCAGGAAGATGCCCGTCTCGGGTCCGAACGCGAGGCGCAGCGTGTCACGGAAAAGCATGATGATGACCAGCAGCAGGGGCAGCAGGGGCAGCGCGAGAAACAGGTCGGTGGTGCGCATCAGGAGACCGTCCACGCGCTTGAAGTAGCCAGCTAGAACGCCGACCGCAGTGCCGAACACCAGCGACAGCAACATCGCAGTGAAGCCAACGGCGAGCGAAACGCGTCCTCCCGCCAGCATCTGGGCGAGCACGTCGCGCCCTAGGTTGTCGGTGCCAAGGGGATGTGTCCACGACACGCCGGCATTTCGGGTCAGGATGTCGAGGTACTGGGGATCGACCCCGTGCAGGAACGGGCCGACGAGCACGGCCAGCACCATGAACGAGAAAACGCCGACACCGACCAAGGCACCGGTATGGTTGCGGAACGCCAGCCACACATCCATCCAAGGCGACCGGTGCTCCTGCGGCGGCGCGTCGTAGTGCTCGGCCATCTAGTCGTACCGGATGCGCGGGTCGAGGATGCCGTAGAGCACGTCGGCGACGAGGTTGAAGCCGACGATCAGCACGGCGAACAGGAACGTAAGTGTCTGCACCATCGGGATGTCAGCCCCCTGGATGGCGACGATCAGCAATTGCCCCAAGCCGTTCACGCGAAAGATCTGCTCGGTGATGATCGCGCCGCCGAAGA
This sequence comes from Gammaproteobacteria bacterium, assembly GCA_026706385.1. Taxonomy (GTDB): domain Bacteria; phylum Pseudomonadota; class Gammaproteobacteria; order Pseudomonadales; family Azotimanducaceae; genus VXYL01. The sequence goes on along the minus strand of JAPOYV010000117.1, from coordinate 45,244 downwards.
TAGCTGGGACACCAAGGGCGATCATCGTCACCACTGGGATCATGCTGTTGCGCAGGACGTGCACGAACAGCACGGTCCGCTCCCGCATCCCCTTGGCGCGCGCCGTGCGTACGTAGTCCAGACCCAGGTTGTCGAGCACCGACGATCGCATGAAGCGGGCGAGCTGCGCCGCGTTATAGAAGGCGAGCACCATTACGGGCATGAAGATCTGCTTGATCTGAACCCAGAAGCTCCCGAGATCGGTGACCCGGTGGGTGGTGTCGTAGATCGACGGCAGCCATTCCAGCATCACGCTGAACAGGATGATCGCAAGCAGGCCGGTGAAGAAGGTCGGCACGGAAAAGCCCACCATGGACACGAACGTGCCGACCTGGTCGAACCACGAGTACTGTCGGTAGGCCGACACGATGCCAATGGGCAGCGCGATCAAGATGCCCACGACGTACGACAGGCCAATCACCCACAACGTCTGTGGGATCCGCTCGGCGATGATGTCGACGACGGGACTCCGCGTCGCGTACGAGATCACACGGGTGCGTGAATCGGAGTCGCCGATCTCGACATCGAATGCCCGCTCGATCAGGTTCAACGGCTCGTTCACAAAGAACTGCCTCATCCACTTCGCGTAGCGGACGGGGAATGGTTCGTCGAGTCCCAACGATTCGCGGATCTGCGCCCGGACTTCGGGGGGAATGGTGAGCGGCAACTGTCCCGTCGGGTCGCTGGGTGCCAGGTCGAGCAAGGCGAAGATCGTGAAACTGATCGCGATGAGCGTCGGCACCGCAAACACAAGGCGCCGCGTGATATAGCGGATCACGGCTCTACCTCGGGTGTCTCACCGGCACGCATGGACTACGCGCGTCGCTGCGGCCACGGCCCGCCCTGCGGGCGCGATCGATGCGAACCGCATTTCGACGCTCCGCGTTCTCCCACCGGCGTCGTTGGAACTTGACCCTCGTTTCAACGGTCAGCGCTCTCAAGGCATCTAGCGATGCCAATCCTCGATGTTCCAGAGCTCCGAGTCCCAGGGATTCATGCGCACGCCCTTCAAGGACATGGAACGCGCGGAAGTCGAAGCCCGCCAGACCAAGGGGATCAGGAAGTGGTTCTGGACCACGATGTCATTCATTCGCTTCGCGATCTCGAACCGTTCGTCGCCGTAGGGGGTCGCCGCCAAGCGTTCCGCCAGACCGTCGAATTCGGCGGAGCAGCCCCGCGCCACGTTGGTCCCGAGCCACTGGTTGCCCGGATCCGGGGCCTCCTCGCAGACCCACGCAGCCATGTAGAACTCGGGGTCGGCGCCTTGGAAGTTGCTGGTGTACATCTGAACATCAGCGTAGAACTTCTGAAACGTGTCTGGACTCGCCGGATCGGAGCCGAAGAAGACGCCCCCGTCGATGTTGCGCAGTTCGGTTTCGACGCCGATCTGCTGCCACATCTGCTTGACGAGTGCTTGGGTGCCTTGGCGGACCGAATTGGTCGAGGTCTGGTAGAGGATCGACAGCCGTATCCCGCCCTTCGACCGTACGCCGTCGGCACCCGGAATCCAACCCGCCTCGTCGAGGATCCGGTTGGCCTCGTCGGCGTCTGGCTTTCGGCAACGCTCGTTGGCTGTTGACGCGTAGCTCGGCGGCGCCGGGACGATGTTGCAGGTTACGCGGCCGGAAGGCCCGTAGCCGGCCTCGACCAGCAAGCGCCGGTCGATAGCGAGCGACAGCGCGCGGCGGACCACCGGGTCTGCGAGGAATGGATGCGGATTGGTGCCTTCGAGGAGCAGTGAACGCCGCTCCGGCCCAAAGCCGGCATCCGCATTCGTCTGGTTGACCACCAAGCGCTCCACGTTGGTGCCGAACGCCATGACGACTTCGCCCTTTCCGGCGGTCGCCATCTGGTCGAGAATCTCCGGCTCGACCTGCAGGTTCCACGCATAGTCGTACTCGCCGGTCTCGAGCACCGCCCTCGCGGACGACGCCGCGTCGCCGCCGCCTTTCAAAGTCACCGTCTTCATCCACGGCTTGCCCGACTCGCGGAAGAGCTCGTTGGCCGAGAAACTGATCACGTCGTTGGCGCGGAACTCATCCACCTTGAACGGCCCAGTGCCAACCGGGCCGAAGTTCTCCGCGGTGCATTCGGGCGCCCTGATGCCGGTGCAGTCCTTGAACTGCTCGTACTGGATTATCGGCGTGATGGCGCCCACGAAAGGACCGTACGGGACCGGTTTGGCCACGCTGAACGTCAACCGCACCCTATGGTCGTCGAGGGCTTCGAGGATTTGTACGTCGGTGAACGACGCATCGGCGCTGCAGCCGATCTCTTCATGGAGGCAGTACTCGCCCGTGAACACGACGTCACGCGCCGTGAACGGCGTGCCATCGGCCCAGACGACATCCCGCTTCAGCGTCCAGGTGATGCTCGTCATGTCGTCGGCCACACCGCCGTTTTCCCTTGTCGGGATCTCGGCAGCCAGAACCGGGACCATCTCGCCTTTGTCGTCGTAGTTCGCTAACGGCTCGATCACGAGCGATGCCGCCTCGACGTCCTTCGTCCCGCCCGATAGGTACGGGTTCATGGTCGACACCGCCTGCCAGTACAGGACGTTGACGTGCCGGTTCTCGACTTCGGAGGCGAGGGACTCGTTCGGCGCCGCCTTGTCCGGACCACAGGCCGCAAGCACAGTCGCCGCCAGAACGATCGTCAGGGTTCGCCTGCGGGAAACGGCTCGACCTCGCGTCATCCTGCCTCCTCTTGTCACTAGGGTTATTGGTTGGCAGCGTCCGCGCAGACAGGCCGTCACGCTCCTATGGGTTCGCCAGGCACCGAGACGTGAAGGCGCCGTCACCGAAGCGCGCGAAACCACCGACGCCGAGATCCCCGAAACCAACGCCGAGGCGTGGCGGCTCGAACGCGTCCCGAAAAAGCCATCGCGTCAGCGTTGTCCCGCCGCCCACCGACTCGGCGGCTCGAACGCCCCCTGCCAGGCCCCGACCCGCTTGCGTTGCGCCTCGTTTTGCAGGTCGTGGAGCAGTTCCTGACCATCGCCTTCCGCCAGCGCAAAGCCGGACGAGACCATGCGCGCTGCCAGGCTGTGTTCGACGAAGTAGCTCCGCAGCCCCCTCGGCGGCAGATCGGCCTGGTCCACCGGCACACACAGCCCATGTTCGGGTAGGCCACCAGGCAGTGCACGGCCTTGTCCTGCACCAGCGCCTGCAGGTATCGCGTCGCCTGACGGCCACACGCGTACTCCTCGCCACGAGCGTCGAGGCAGGTCTGCCCCGGCCGCAGGGCATCGATCCCGGCCACGACGACCACCTCGCCGTCCTCGAGGAGCAAGGTTTCGCCGTCGATCGCGTTGGCGCGGGTCGGGCCAACGGGTCGCCACTCGTCCTGCATGAAGATCTGGGCGAGATCCGGATTGGTCGCGAAAACTCCAGCCACGACCATCGCCGCCGCCGCGAGGATCCTCACGATGCCGATCCGCAAGCGCTCGCCGTAGAGCCTCTCCATTATGCGTCGCAACGCGGGAAGGACTTGCCGAACGCCATAGACCATGATTACGAGCGCGAAGGCGGCGTACGCCAGGAACTCGGCAAACATGTCCACGGACAGAGCGGCGCCCTGGGCGACGGTCGCGGAGAAGATGAGACCCAGGCTGCTGCCCAGGAACAGGCTCCAGATCCAAAGCAGTACCGACGTCCCGGACAGTAAGGCAAACGGCCTCAAACTCCTGGCGTCGAAGACGTTCAGCACCGGCGGGTCGAGACGAAAGATGTCACGCGCCATGCCCGAGGTGAGGTCGTCGTCCGCCAAGGCGTCGTCGAGCATCCGCAGTCGATTCGCGGTCAGCCAGAGCACGAACATCGCGAACACCAGGCAGGCGACGGGCAGCACTTGCGACGGAATGAGGTATTCGCCGAACTGTACGGACCCCGTCGCCGGTCCCTCGAGGTTGGCGAGTGCCGCCAGGAAGATCGCCACCAACGTGCCCACGATGGAGATCCAGAACAGGTACGACAGCGAGTCGATGGACCGTACGATCGCCTGGGCCGGAATGGACAGCGCCTGGGTGCCTGCATAGTCCTGGGTACGCAGGCCCGGGTCATCCGCCGAGCGCACGACCGGAGCCGCAACATGGCGAACCGCGGGCGGCGACACCGGCGGCTCGACATCGACCGCGGTGTCGGCCTCGGGCATCAGCGTGATCTCGGCCTCCACCTCCACAGGTGCGCCGAACGGCAGTTCGGCGACGCCGATCGCGGATCGCGAGTGCCGCCCCCGCTCGCCGAAGACCTCGAGCAGAACGTCCGAGAACCCGTTGATCACCCCGGGCAGCGCGTTGAAACCGGGCGCGGCATTGACCATCCCGAAGACCTTGCGCCAGACCACGCGCTCGAGGTCGATTCCCGCCGCTTCGAGGCTCGCGAGCATCGCGAGCGCAACCAAGCGCGCGGACTGATTGGCCTCCTCAGCGGTGACATCCGCGCCAACCTTGCCCAGCGGTCTGGCGATCGAGCCGTCCGGGGCCAAGGGCAAGTGCCCGGCGATGGTGGCGCGGTCACCCGAGACGTGGACAAGCTCGAAGCGCTGCCCCGGAATGTGCATAGGGGCCGGCAGTTCGAGCCCTAGGTCGGCAAGGCGTTCCCTGACCGACATCGGTGCCTCCCGGCGGTCGCGCGCAACCCTATCGCGTAGTGCCGCGGCAGAAGTCGGCGAGGCTGCGCGCGGTCTCGCGGCTGATCTCCGGGCACGTCATCGGGAAGATCTCGGTGCCGTGGATCGTCCCCATCACCTGGCGGCACTGCGCAGAGACGCCTGCCCGGAGCAGCAACCGGTAGAAGTTGACGCCTTCGTCGCGCAACGGGTCGCACTCGTTGACGCTGATCACCACGGGCGGCAGACCGCGCACGTCGTCCTCGGTGGCGAAGCCGGGCCAAGCAAGCGGGTTCTCGGCATGCAACTCGTCGATACCGTACGCCAACGCACCGCGGTTGTTGTGCAGGTCGAGCAGGATGCCGTTGTTCTCGGTCGAAGACGGATTCTCAGGCAGCGGCCAGCGACCGGCGATGTACGGGCACAGGGCATATAGGCCGTGAATCAGGCCGATGTCGCCGTCCTTCAGCAGCCGCAAGCCTGTCGCCAGGGTGAGGTTTCCGCCGCCGCTCTCGCCGGCGATCACGACCCGGTCCGCATCCACGCCGAGAGCATCAGCATTTGCGGTCAGCCACTTGACGCCGGAGACGCAGTCGTTGAGGCCGGCCGGATACGGCAGGACCTCAGGTGCCGAGGAAGGCGTGAGCGCATTGCGGAAGTCGACCATGGCGACTGCCACGCCTTGGGCCGCGATGATGCGGCCCCAAGCGCGGTAGTTGCCCATGAAGCACGACATCGACTGCATGCCGCCGCCGTGGATGTAGTAGACGCACGGCACCACCTCGCCGTTGTCCGGGCGAATGTACTGGACCTTGATGGTGTTGCCGTCCGGCGCGGAGGTGAACGTCTTGGTGTCGGTCGACAGACCCGCCGACGGCGCAACCTCCTCGGTGTCGCACATGGCGAGGAACTGCTCCGTGCCGGCCGCGGCCGCCTTGGCTTGTTCGGAGTTGGCCTCTTCGACAAGCTCCTCCCGGCTTGCCGCGTCGCCCGGATTCTGCATCTCCGGCATGGCGGCGAAGAGCGCCTTGATGCGCGGATCGATGCGCGGGTCTTCCGATAGCTTGGACATCTACAGCTCCTGTCGCCTTAGTTCTTGGTCTTGTCGACCAGCTTGTTGGCTTCAATCCAAGGCATCATGGCGCGCAGCCGGGCACCGACCTCCTCGATCTGGTGGGCTTGGCTCATGCGTCGCATGGCCTTGATCGACGGCGCGCCGGACTGGTTCTCGGTGACGAATTCACGGGCGAACCTGCCGCTTTGGATCTCGTCGAGAATGCGCTTCATCTCCGCCTTGGTCTCCTCGGTGACAATGCGCGACCCTCGCGTCAGGCCGCCGTACTCCGCCGTATTGGACACCGTGTACCACATGTTGCTGATGCCGCCTTCGTAGAAGAAGTCGACGATGAGCTTCAGCTCGTGGAGGCACTCGAAGTAGGCCATTTCCGGCGCGTAGCCCGCCTCCACCAGGGTCTCGAAACCCGCGGTGACCAGGGCCGCCGCACCGCCGCAGAGCACGGTCTGTTCGCCGAAGAGGTCCGTTTCCGTCTCCTCCCGGAAGGAGGTCTCGATGATGCCCGCCCGCCCGCCGCCGTTGGCGGATGCGTACGAAAGCGCGATGTCCTTGGCCTGGCCGCTGGCATCGCGCCCGATGGCGATCAGCGAGGGAACGCCGCCGCCCTCGACGTAGGTTGAGCGCACGGTGTGGCCCGGCCCCTTCGGCGCGATCATGACGACATCGAGGTCCGGGCGCGGCTCGATCAACTGGAAATGGATGTTGAAGCCGTGGGCGAAGGCGATGGCCGCGCCCTCCTTCAGATTGGGTTCGATCTCTTCCTCGTAGATGCGACGCTGCTGCTCGTCCGGCGTCAGCAGCATCACCAGGTCCGCGCCTTCCACCGCCGACGCCACCGACTGGACATCGAAGCCAGCGTTCGCGGCCTTGGGCCAGGACCCGGAACCGGCGCGCAGACCCACGGTCACGTCGACGCCGGAGTCGCGCAGGTTGTTGGCGTGTGCGTGACCCTGCGAGCCGTATCCCACGACCGTCACGTTCATCTTCTGGATGATCGAAAGGTCAGCGTCCTTGTCGTAGTAGACCTGCATGAATTGCCTCTCCTCGTCGCTACAAGCTTAAGATCTTCTCGCCCCGGCCGATGCCCGACACGCCTGAGCGGACCACCTCCAGAATCGCCGTATCGCCCAGTGCAGCGATGAACGCATCGAGCTTCTCCGACGGCCCGGTCAACTGCACGGTGTAGGCGTCCGCGGTCATGTCGACGATCTGGCCGCGGAAGACGTCGCTCACGCGCTTCGCCTCCGCACGACCCTCGCCCACGGCCCGGAACTTGATCAGCATGATCTCGCGCTCGATGTGGTCGCCGTCGGTCAGGTCGACGACCTTGACCACCTCGATCAGCCGGTTCAGGTGCTTGGTGATCTGCTCGATCCGATCGGCGTCGCCATAGGTCAGCAGCGTGATCCGCGACAGCGTGCTGTCCTCGGTCGGCGCGACCGTGAGGGTCTCGATGTTGTAGTTGCGCTGCGCAAACAGCCCCACCACGCGCGACAGGGCGCCGGCTTCGTTCTCGAGCAGGATCGCGAGCAGACGCCTCATCAGTGCGCTGCTCCCGAGAAGCGGCGTCGCGTTTCAAACGACACGCCGGGATAGACCACGCTCTCGTTCCTGTTGCCAAGGCAGCGCATCCTCGATTCGCCTGGCGTCGGAGCCGTTCGCGACGACGACGCCATCGCCACGCTAGTCCGGAATGGGCACATCAGACGTCTTCCCGGATATCGTCCCGGCCAGGTTCGCGTTCGAGCACCATGTCCGCCATCGACCCGCCCTTGATCGCCATCGGGTAGACGTGCTCGTCCGGGTCGATGTGGGCGTCGATGAACACCAGGTCGTCCTTGTGCTTGGGACCGAACGTGTCGGCCATAACGCCGTCGAGTTCGGCCAGGTCGTCGACGCGGTAGGCGACATGGCCGAACGACTCGGCAAGCGCCTTGAAATCGGGCAGCGCATCCCGGTAGGTGCTGTGCGAGTGACGGCCGCCGTACTGCATGTCCTGCCACTGCTTGACCATGCCGAGGGCCTGGTTGTTGAGGTTGACGACCTTGATGGGCAGCGCGTACTGCATGCAGGTGGACAGTTCCTGCATGTTCATCATGAAGCTGCCCTCGCCCGTGATGCAGGCCACCGTGTCGTGCGGGTGGGCGAACTGCACGCCCATGGCCGCCGGCAGGCCAAAGCCCATGGTGCCGAGGCCGCCGCTGTTGATCCAGCGCCGGGGCGCGTCGAACTTGTAGTACTGCGCGGCGAACATTTGGTGCTGGCCGACATCGCTGGTGACGTAGGCCTTGCCCTCGGTGGCGCGATAGACCGCCTGGATGACGTGCTGCGGCAGCATGGCCCCGTTGGTGCCGGCACGATGCCGCTGGTCGTGGTCCAACCCGTGCTTGAGTCGCCAGCCGTCGATACGCTGCCACCACGCGTCGATCGCCGCCCGGTCGAGGCGCTCCGGATCCTCGTCCAGCGCCGCGTCGATCAGCCGCGCCATCTCGGTCAGCACCTCGCTGACCGGGCCGACGATGGGGATGTCGGCGTTGACGATCTTCGAGATCGCCGCGGGGTCGATGTCGACGTGGATCACCTTGGCATCCGGGGCGAACTTGGTCGGGTTGTTGGTCACCCGGTCGTCGAAACGCGCACCGGCCGCGAAGATGAGGTCGGCCTGGTGCATGGCCATGTTGGCCTCGAAGGTCCCGTGCATGCCGAGCATGCCGAGGAACTGCCGGTCCGTGCCGGGATAGCCGCCGAGCCCCATCAGCGTATTCGTCACCGGGAAGCCGAGCTTGCGGGCGATGGCCGTGAGCATGTCCCCGGCTTCACCCTGGACGATGCCACCTCCGGTGTAGATCACCGGTCGCTTCGCCTTCATCAGCGCGGCGACCGCCTTGCGTATCTGGCCACCGTGGCCGCGGGTCGCCGGCGAGTAGGAGCGCAACGAAACCGTCTCGGGGTAGTCGTAGTCGAAGGTCTCGTTGGGGTCGGTCGTGTCTTTCGGGATGTCGATGACGATCGGACCGGGGCGACCCGAGCTCGCGATGTAGAACGCCTCCTTGACGATGCGAGGGATCTCGTCCGCGCTCTTGACCATATAGCTGTGCTTCACGACCGGCCGCGACACGCCCACCATGTCGGTTTCCTGGAACGCGTCCGTGCCGATCACTTCGTTCGGCACCTGTGCCGAGATCACGATGATCGGCGTCGAGTCCATGAACGCGGTGGCGAGGCCGGTGATGGCGTTCGTCGCACCCGGACCCGACGTCACCAGCACCACGCCCGGCTTGCCGGTCGAACGTGCGTAGCCGTCCGCCATGTGCGTGGCGGCCTGCTCGTGGCGAACGAGGATGTGCTCGATGCGCTGCTGCTTGAAGACGGCATCGTAGATGTGCAGCGCCGCGCCGCCCGGGTAGCCGAATACGTACTCGACCCCCTCGTCCTGCAGCGCGCGGATGAGCATTTCCCCGCCGGAGAGGCGCTCGGTCATCGGCCGCTCAACTCGAAAAGCGAAACCCGGCATTCTATCGGGTCTGCCCGCGCACCGACAGAGCGGCCTACGGGCCTCGAAAGGCGGCGAGCAGCCCCGTCATGTCATCCGGGAGGGTCGACTCGAAGCGCATCGGCTCGCCGCTGTCCGGATGTTCGAAGGCAAGCCTCGCAGCGTGCAAGGCCTGGCGGCGGAAGCCCCGGATGATGGTGATCGCGTCCGGGTCGGCACCAGGCGGTACGACACCACGCGCGCCATACCGGCGGTCGCCGACCAAGGGATGCCCGATGCTCGCCAAGTGCACGCGGATCTGGTGCGTGCGGCCGGTTTCCAGCCGCGCGGCGACGAACGTGTGCGCGTAGAAGCGTTGGCGGACCGCGATATGCGTCACCGCGGGGCGGCCGTCGCTGCGAACGCGATGTCGCAACCGGTTGTTTGGGTCGCGGCCGATGTTCGCTTCGATGCGCCGGTCCGCGATCAACTGGCCCTCGACGACGCCTGAGTATTCGCGCTCGATCCGGCGCTCGGCCATGGCCGACGTCAACGCGGCGCGGCTTGCGGGCTGCGCGGCGACGACCAGCAGGCCGCTCGTGTCCTTGTCCAGGCGGTGCACGAGCCCCGCGCGCGGCAGCTTGGCAAGTTCTGGCCGACGCCGCAGCAGGCCGTTCACCAGCGTGCCGTCAGCATTGCCGGCGCCTGGGTGGACGACCAGGCCAGGGGGCTTGTCGACCACGATGAGGCTCTCGTCCTCGTAGACCACCTTGAAAGCCACGTCCTGCGCCGCGATCCAGTCGAAGCGTGCCGGCCGAACGGCGCGCACCCGAAGCCGTTCGCCGCCGCGCACGGGGGTCTTCGGCTTGACCGTCCGGCCGTCGACGGTCAGCGAACCGTCGCGCAGCCAACGCGCGATCTCCGCCCGCGACACGCCGGACTGCCGGCGCTCGGCGAACAGCATGGTCGCGGCGCGGTCGACGCGAATGCCGCTGAACTCCGCGGGAACGACGGCGTCTAACTCGACGATTCCGGAATCGGCCTGCCGTCCTATGTGGTCGCCCGTCGCCACGTTGCCCTCTGCCTGGATCCACGGCATCGCCACCACGGTGGCGGTGCAATGGCGCACCTTATGCCCTAGCATAAGGGCTCGCCCAGTCAACCGGTCGCGATGTCCCTAGACCGCCCAACGCTCCTGGCCGTGACAATCGCCCTCTTGGCGACGTCGGGCTGCGCGTGGATGCCGTTCATCGGCGACGACGACGAGTTCGACGACGAGGAGGAAACCAGCGAGCAGTTGCTGTACCGGCGCGCCCAATCGGGCTTGAGCGCCGGCAACTACACGCAAGGCATCACCCGGCTGCAAAGGCTCGAAGCCCGGTTTCCATTCGGACGCTATGCCGAACAAGCGCAACTGGAACTGATCTATGCGCAGCACATGGCGCGCGACCTCGACGCCGCCAAGGACGCTGCCGAGCGGTTCATCCGCCTGCACCCGCAGCATGCCAACGTGGACTACGCCTACTACATGCGCGGCCTCACCGCGCTGGCCAGGGATCGCGCCGCGTTCGCACGCTTCATGACCACGGACATCTCCCGCCGCGACGTTACGCACCTGCAACAGGCGTTCTCCGACTTCAACCAACTCGTGACGCGCTTCCCGTCGAGCGAATACGCCAGGGACGCGCGCCAGCGCATGGTCTTCCTGCGCAACGCCCTGGCCGAAGCGGAGGTCAATGTCGCCACCTTCTACATCGGCCGCGGTGCCAATGTCGCCGCGGCGAACCGAGCCCGCTACGTGATCGAGAACTATGCGCAAACGCCGGCTGTCGCCGACGCCCTGGCCGTGCTCGTGGAAGCCAACTGGAAACTGGGCCTTGCTGACGCTGCGGAAGACGCGCTCAGCGTGCTGGCCCTCAACTTCCCCGACTACCACGGCTTCGACGAGGACGGTCAGCTTGTTCTCAAGAACGTGATCGAGAACCGGCAGCGGTCGTGGCTCAACATGGTCTCCTTCGGGCTTCTCGACCGGCCCGAGGTGCCCCCGCCGCTGAAGTTCCCACGCGACGACGGCGAGGCGTCCTGACCGACGCGCTCGCGACCGAGCGAATTTCCTACACGAAGACGAGACATCGGCCACGGACAGGACCCTGGGTCACCTGCCACAGTTGTGCTTTTGCGCAACAAGCCGATGCCTTCAGGATCAAGACCCGCAACGGGCCACACGGTTCCCGAACTGCTCGTCGTTCTCGCCATCGCCGCCTTGCTTTTCAGCGCCGCCGCACCCAGTCTGATGACGCTGGCCGCACGCAGCCGCGTCGATACAGCCGTCGAGACGATGGTCGGCGCGGTGCGCTTCACCCGGCACCTCGCGGTATCGCGCGGTCGGCTGGCCGTGCTGTGTCCGGGTCAAGGGCCCGCATGCGGATCGCGCAACAGCTGGGATACCGGGGCAAACATCGCCGTCAACGGCGATGTCGCGCTCACGCTGCCGCGCCTCCCCGAGGGCTACCGCGTCACGTGGAACCGCTCCGCAGCGGGCATCACGTTTCGCCCCGACGGCTCGATCACGCAAGCGGGCAGTCTGCTCGTCTGTGCGCCCGACGGCGATCCGCGTCACGCCCGCCGCATCGTCGTCAACAACCAGGGGCGCCTGTACCAGGAACGCGACCGCGACGGCGATGGCAGATTCGACGGCATCGATCGCCGAACCGTGGACTGCTAGCCGCTACGGGGGCCCGGCTCTACCAGGTCCACGGCAAGGCCACCCAGGACAACCGTCCAGTCATTCGGGGGTCGGCTCCCGGCGCGTTGGCGCGACCGTACGTGGTCTGCAGCCACGCCACGGCACCGCCCGGCCCTCGGCCCCGCGCGGTAATGCGGAACACCGCAACCGCGCCGGGCGGCGGCCCCCCGACGGTCGCAACGGCCTCGACGAGGTAGGCCGATTGCGTATCCGGCCAGTGATGGAGCTCCCAGCGTCGCGCCTCACCGTAGGCACGCGCCGGCAACGCGGCAGCGGCGCCGGTCCGGATCGCATACTCGGCGTCGGCGAGCGCCGCTTCGGCGGCATGGAAAGCCAGCGCCGCATCGCGGCCGTTGCGCGCCATGCGCAGTTCCAGAACGGTCGTCTGTGCGGCGCTGACAGCCGCCAGCGTCAGGGACAGCAGGAGGCCCAAGCTGACCAGCAGTACCAGGCCGCGCTGGGCTCCAGGCCAGGCGGTCAAATCGGCACCCGTGGATTGCGCAACGCGACGGTCTGGGAAACCGTCTGCGCGAGGGGCCGGTCTTCCTCGCCAACGGCGTCGACACTGGACGCGGTAACGCGGAAGTAGACCGCGCGCACGATACCCGCGCCGATGCCGTCGCCGGTCACGTAACGTCGCGGTGCCAAATCCGCATCGTTCGGCGTCGGGTCGATTCCGTACAGGACCTGGAGATCGTCGATGCCCGAGACCACCTCGTCGGCGCGGCCGGCCTTGCGCCACAGCGACCAAGTCGGATCGCCTCGATTGTTGACGAACCGGCCCCGGGCCACGAAGTAGACCTCGCTGACCACCGTTGCGAGGACGGTCGCCGCCGGCCCCGCCGAGTCCCCGTAGGCGAACCCAGCGGGGGCGAGCGCATCGATGTCCACGGACCCCGCCAAGGTCACCCGACCACTGGGCCTGGCAATGGTCTCGATGCCAAGCACGCCGAGTTGGCCGCATGCCGACAACACGGTCAACTGCCCAGGCTCCGGCGCAAAGGAGCTGGCGAGAACGAGGTCGCCAGCGGCGTGATACGGCTGCGCGAGGTCGTGGCCGAGGCCCTCGATGCGGCGGAGCAGCACGATGTCGCTGCCGGGTTTGAGTTCGCGGTTCCCCAGTCCCCACGAGCGAGCCTCGTCCGCGTGGCCGGCGTCGTCCGCACCGGCAACGGGCATGGTGAGATCGTGGAGCGGATCGCCACGCCACGTGCCGCCGAGGCCGTCGGCGAGATTGGCGGGGCCGCAACCGAAGTAGCCGGCCGAACGCGCCGAATCGGCGAGGAAGTGCAGGGCCAGCCGCGCCGACTCCTGCAGCCGCGCCTGGCCGGTCTGCAAGGCGGTCGCGCGCGCATTGCTCACGAAAAGCTGGGCCAGCGCGGCGGTCGTCAAAACGCCCAACGCGGCTGCGAGCAGGAGTTCCAACAGCGAAAACCCGGCCGGTCGTGCGCGTGCAGCCCTCCCTGCCCAACGCCTCATCGCCGCACCGCGATCTCGAACGTGTCTCGGCCCTCGCGGCCCCAGACCACGGTCACCGTGACCAGCCCCGCGTCATCCTCCACCTTGCCATCGGCGTCCGGGAGCACGGCCATCGCCCGGATCGCCTCCGGCAGATCCCTACATGTCGTGTCCTCTTGCCACTTGCCGAGCGCGCACTTCCAGACCGCCAAGTCAAACTCCGCCAATTGGGCGGACGTGCAGTCGTTCGCCAGGCAGTCGCGGAACGGCGGCGGCGCTGTGCCGAGATCGGTGCGATAGTCCGCGCCCGGATTGGCTCGCACGCGCTCGACGAGGTCGTTCGCAAGCGAGGTCGTCACGCTGTACTGCAGCGCACCCCGGTTGTTCTGGATGTTCGCCAATTGCAGTCCGGCGATGCCGAGGGCACCCACGGCGACGACCAAAACGGCGACGAGCAACTCCAGCAACGAAAAGCCCGGGGTCATGGTCGCCACCCGGTCTCGCCGTCGTCGTCGAAATCACCGTCGTTGTTGCGGTCCCACCGCCGACCACCCGCGCTGTCGAGCTCCAGCATGCCGTCCCGGCCGACCAGGCTGTCGGACTCGACAGCGCGGGCGCGAAGGACGAACCGGGTTGGTTCGGCCTCTTGCACGGTGACGGTGTAGGCCGTCGCTTCGACCCGGCAGATATTGGCGGACACCAAGCCCGTCGACGCGTCGCCCGCACCGTCGCCGTCCGTATCGACCGCTCCCTCGTAGCTCATCGCGACGTTGGCGTGCCGTTCCATGCCCTGGACGCAGCGCATGAGATCGGCCTGGATGCCGGTCCGCTCGGCGCGGACGCTGTACGCGTTGTAGATGGGCAGCGCGATCGCCGAGGCGATCGTCAGGATCGCCAGCGCAAGGAGCAGTTCAATCAGCGAAAACCCGCGCATCGGGACCTCCCGGATCACGCGGGCGGCGAGTCGTCAGGCAGTCAGGCTTCGACGCGCAGGATGGTCACGTCGAACGACAGGTAGCGGCCCGCCAGGGGATGGTTGAAGTCGACCTCCACGGTGTCCTCGCCGACGGTCCGCACGACGCCGGGCAACTCGCCGCCCGCCGCGTCGAAAACCATCATCATCCCGGGTTCCAAATCGGCAGCGTTAGGGAAATCCGCCCGACGAATCGTGCGAATGTTCTCGTTTTTGCGTAGGCCGAAGCCCTGCTCCGGTGTAATCCGAAGGCGCTCGTCGTCTCCAGCGCGCAGCCCGAACAGTGCGGCCTCGAACCCCGGTCCCAGGTTGCCGTCGCCGACCCGGAACGTGGCCGGTTTGCCCCGCCGGGTCGTGTCCAACTCTTCGCCGTTGTCTAGGTGGATGGAGAAATGCAGCGTGACGGTGGTGCCCGGCCCAATCGCCAGGTCGCCCTGGCGGGCGATCAGGCCGTCGTTCATCACCGCGGGTCTGGAGGCCCGCTGCGCGACCGCCCGGAGCCGCGCGTGGCGTCCATGACCAAGAGCCAGATCCACGCCGCCGCACCCACGGTGATCGCGCTGTCCGCCACGTTGAACACGGGAAAGTTGAACCAGTCGTAGTGGACGTGCACGAAGTCCACCACCTGGCCGTGGCGCACGCGATCCGTGAGGTTCCCAAGGGCTCCAGCCAGGATCAGGCCGTACGCCGCACCTTCCAGCCACCCCTCCCGCAAGCGCCAGATCTCGATGATGAGATAGACAGATACCGCTGCGGCGACAACGCCTATGACGACGCCAAGCCCCTCGAATAAGCTGAATGCCGCACCGGTGTTGAAGGTCAGCGTCCAGGACAGGAACGGCAGCACATCGACGGGTAAACCCTCGACGAGCAGACGCATCGCGATCTCCTTGGTCGCCTGATCCAGGGCGAGAACGCCCGCCGCAAGCAGGTACCAACGCTTCACAATGCGCTCCCCGGCGCCGGCGGGTGCTCGGCGAAGTACGCCCGCGTCTTGGCCACGTCGCGGTCGATCTCGACTTTCATCGCCTGCAGCGAGGGAAACCAGCGCTCGTCGCGGATCTTCCACTTCAACGTGACGGTCAAGAGGCGCCCGTAGACATCCTCGTCGAAGTCGAAGATGTGGACCTCGAGCAGCGGCTCCTTCGCGGGCCGCCCGTCGACCGCGACGGTCGGGCGAACGCCGATGTTGGCGGCACCGAGACGCGTGGCGCCGAGCCCGTCGACAGTCACCGCGAAAACGCCGGACAACGCGGCCTTGTAACGTTGCAGCCGGATGTTCACCGTGGGTATGCCGATCGTGCGGCCGATCCGGCGACCGTAGACCACGCGGCCCATCATGAAATACGGACGACCGAGCAGTTTCTCCGCAAGCGCGAAATCGCCGGTCGAGAGGGCGTCGCGGATACGCGTACTGCTGATCCGCTCGTGGTCGAAGGTCAGCGTGCCCATGTGGCTGACGCCGAATCCGAAACGATCCCCCGCGTCCTTGAGCATCGCGTAGTCGCCCTCGCGATCCTTGCCGAACTGGAAATCGTCGCCGACGACCAGGTAGCGCACGCCGAGGAGATCGACCAGGAATGTCTCGATGACTTCCGCGGCAGAGATCAGCCGGGTACGCTCGTTGAACGGGATGCACAACACGCGGTCGATGCCGGTGGCGCGCAGGATGTGGATCTTCTCGCGGAAACGGGTGAGCCGCGCCGGAACCGGCGTGCGCTGGAAGTACTCGCGCGGTTGCGGCTCGAACGTGACCAGGAGGCTCGGGGCGCCGAGTTCCTCGCTCTTGGCCTTGAGGTGCGCCAGGAGCATCTGGTGGCCGTGGTGGACGCCGTCGAACGTGCCGATCGTCGCCACGCAGCCCTTGTGACGGGGCCGGATATTGTGCAGGCCGCGGATGATCTCCATGGCCGCGAAGTTTACGGGTGCGCGGTCAAAAAAGGTCCGCCTCAGGCGCGATGGCGAAGATCCCGCGGCCTGACGCCGAAGGAGAGCACGAGCAAGACGAAAACCACAAAGCCGCCCACCACCAGCGCGCCGAGCCAGCCTATGTGCAACGCGAGGCCCATTGCGAGCCACTCCTCGCGACCGGGTGTTGCGAACATCAGCGCGACGACCATGGCCACCGTCGCGGCGGACGTGGCGAACACGGTGCGCCCCAACCGCGCCGTCCATCGACAACGCCGGAGGATGAACAGGCCGCGCAGCAAAAGGCCGGCGTTGACGAAGGCCGCGGCGCTGTTGGCGAGCGCCAAGCCGAGGAAGCCGAGCCAACGGAACGTCGCGAGGCTCACGCCGATGTTCACGACAATGGACGCCACGGTGTACTTGAGCGGCGTCCGCGTGTCCTGGTGGGCGAAATAGCCGGGCTGGGCGATCTTGACGAGCACGAGGGGCACCAGGCCGATCGCGTAGGCGGCTAGGGCGATCGTTGTCCGGTCCGCATCCCGGGCGCTGAACTCGCCGTGCTGGAAGATGGTGGTCACCAGGGGAAGGCCGAGTACCACCAATGCCGCCGCGGCGGGCACGCCGAGCAAGAGTCCGAGGCGCAAACCCCAATCCAGCATCGCGCTGAATTGCTCGTCCGCGCCGCGGCGACGCAGACGCGACAGGTTCGTGATCAGCACCGTGCCGAGGGCCACGGCCACGACGCCGATGGGCAGTTCCATCAGCCGGTCGGCGTAGAACAGCCACGACACGCTTCCGGGCTCGAGGGTCGACGCCAACACCGTACTCACCAGGACGTTGATCTGTCCCGCCGACGCCGCGACGACCGCCGGCAGCAACAGCACGCCGACCTTGCGCGCACCGTCGTGGCGCCAATTCGGCTTGGGCCGAACCAGGAGCCCCGCAACCGCAAGCGACGGGCCCTGGAACAGCAACTGGGCCACCCCTGCTGCCAGCACGCCCCAGGCTAGCGCGTACGCGGCACCGGTCGGACTGGGGCTGGCCTGCGAGGCCGCCACCAGCGCCGCCGCGATCAGCGCTACGTTCAACAGCACGGGCGTGAACGCCGGCACGGCGTAGCGATGCGCGCTGTTCAACAGCGCGCCCGCGAACGCGACCAGCGAGATGAACGCGATGTAGGGGAACATGATCCGCGTCAAGTCCACGGCCAGGGCGAACTCGGCGGGGTCGTCGAAGTAGCCGGGCATGAAGAGCGCCACCAGGCCCCAGGCGCCAGCAACACCGACGACCACCGTCACCAACAGCGCCGCGCCGAGGTTTCCGCCCATCGCCGCCACGAACGCACGCAACGCGGCTTCGCCACCCGGGATGCCGGACTCGCGTTGCTCCCGATACTCGGCGAGCACCGGGACGAAGGCTTGGGAGAACGCGCCTTCGGCGAACAGGCGGCGGAAGAAGTTCGGAATCCGGAAGGCGAGGAAGAACACGTCCGCGGCGACCCCCGCGCCGAGGATGTGCGAGAGCGCCACGTCCCGGGCGAGGCCGGAGATGCGCGACAGCACCGTCATCCCGCCGACGACACCGCCTTGGGCGGCAACGTCGCGCGTCTCTTCGCCCTCGCTCGCGCTCACAGGATCCGACTCACCCGCATGCTAGGCTCCAAAGCTTGGACTCTATCCCACGTCCCGATGTGCAATTTCGCATCAAAGCACGGTGCCGGGCGCGCCAACATCGCCCAACCCTTGCTGGCGCTCGTGACGGCAGCCGGTCTCAGCGCCGCCGCAGACGAACTGCCCGTGGGCGACACGCCGACGTCGGCAAAGACCCCCGACGGGCAGTTCATCAGTTGGCACGAGCACCTGATCGACGATCCGACCTTGAGTGGCGTTCCGTTCTCCGGCAGCGACGGCCTGGTGATGGGCGACCTCGACGGAGACGGTCTCGAGGACATCGTCTCCGTGCACGAATCCGACACCGAGTACGCCGGCACGCCCGAGGGGCACGTGCGCATCGCCTTCGCCAGCGACGATCCCGACCGCTGGCACAACGTGACGCTCGCCGAGGGTACGGATGCGGCCGCGCCGGAAGATGCGGCCATCGCCGACGTCAACGGCGACGGCGCCCCCGATCTCATCGTCGCCGCCGAACTCGCGCACCTGATCTACCTGCAGAATCCCCGGGACGCTCCGCGCTCGGCACCGTGGCCGCGCCTGATTCTGCCGATGACCCAGGGGCGCGGTTCCTACATCCGCGTCTTCTTCGCCGACTTCGACAACGACGGTACACCAGAGGCCGTAGCGCCGAACAAGGGCGCCCAGAACCCTGGCTCCCGCGACTACGCCCGCAAGACGCCCATCTCGCTGTTCTCCGTCGTGGGCGACCCGCTGCACCCGGAGGGCTGGCGGGAGACCGTGCTCGGCTCCTACAGCGTTCCGCAAAACGCCGAACCCGTCGACCTCGACGGCGATGGGGACTTGGACATCGTTGGCGGCAGCCGCGGCGAGGCGCGGCTCGTGTTCTTCGAGAATGTCTCCGCGCCCGACCTCGGTTTCCGCGAACAGGCGATCACGATCGCGGGCGCCCAGACCGGCGGCTTCAACCTCGACTACGCCGACTTCAACGGTGACGGACGCCTCGACATCGTCGCCGCGACCTCCATCGGCCTCGCGTGGCTCGAGCAACCGGCCGACCTCGCCGAGGCGTGGCAAGCACACCGCATCGGCGACTTCGGACCCGACACCATGACGGCCATCGAGATCGCCGACATCGATGCGGACGGCGACCAGGACGTCGTCGTCGGCAGCTACAGCCGCGGCGCGCGCGATCGCGACGGCGACGTCACCGCCGACGATCCCCTCGGGCGCATCGGCTGGTTCGCGAACCCGGGAACGTCGCGTGAAGCCTGGCGGCGTCACGACATCAGCCGGCGCAAGCGCGGCATGTTCGACAAGTTCCTGGCACGCGACCTCGACCACGACGGCAACCTCGACCTGGTCGGAACACGCGGCAACAGTGCGCCCTACGACGGCGTGTTCTGGCTCGAACAGGTGCGCACGACCGTGCCCGGCCCGGCGTTTCGTCGCGCCCGCGCCGAGGACAGCCAGGAAATGCCGCTACCCAGCGACTGAACGGTCGGCGTCGATCTCGGGCGTGGCGTTGAAGGGATGACGCGTCCGGTTGGCAGACCAGCGGACGATCCGTCGCGCACCCATCCAGGTGCCGGTGACCGTTCCCGCCGTGACGCCGAGCAGCAACAACCACATCATCAGATCCCAAAGCGGCCGGGCGCGCACCACGGCATGTAAGTCGCCCCGGTGCAAGGCGTGGAACACCCAGCGCAGCCAGCGGCGTTCCCGGTCCACCGCGTAGACCAGTTGACCGCTGACGCGATCGAGATAGAGCCGCTCGCCGTCTTCGTACCGGATGCGATAGACGGGAAAGGACCGCGCCTCGTGATGCGTGTAGTAGTAGGCATCGCCGGTGCCGATCCAGCCCGCGTCGCGGACCGCCGCATCCGGGCGCAGCGTCGCGAAGGCACGTTCAAAATAGCTCTCCGGCAATGGTGCGGCACGGAATGCATCGGGATCGAGCCGTTGCCGCTGGCCCTTGGCATCGGTCGCCACATAACCCAGCTCACCTCCCGCCGCGAAGCCCTCGAGACGCACGGTGCCCCCCGGCACGACGGTGCCTCCAAGCGACCGCACGGCCTCGCGCACGTCGGCGAAGCCGAGGCGTAACCCACCGAGCCGCTCCGCTTCGTTGCCGAAGCTCCGCCCCTCGAGGGCACCCCACGGGTTGACGGAGAACAAGCCGCTCACCAGCCAGGTGAGCG
The DNA here is from genome assembly GCA_026706385.1 of Gammaproteobacteria bacterium. Taxonomy (GTDB): domain Bacteria; phylum Pseudomonadota; class Gammaproteobacteria; order Pseudomonadales; family Azotimanducaceae; genus VXYL01. The sequence goes on along the minus strand of JAPOYV010000117.1, from coordinate 25,133 downwards.
TGAAGAGACCGAACACCAGGCCTGCGTAGTGGTGCCACAGGCCCCAGCCGCGATACGGCGAACGGCGCCGGCGTAGTCGGAAGCGGAACTGCCGAATGCCGACATAGGCACCGATCACGGTGAGGAAGAGGCTCACGATGGTGAGCCAGATGACCACCTGCAGCCAGACGGCGGTGTGCTGGCGGAGCACGGTCGGATAGAGCCAATGCACGACTGCCCCGAGCCAGTTCCAGAACCGCACGTGCGAGGTCGTCGTCTGTACGATCTCTCCGGCCGTGCTGGAGACGTAGAACTCCGTGCCCGGCGCATTGTCCATCGCGAAGTGATAGAGCGGGCGGTGCGGGTGGTAGGACGCGTACACGGTCCACTGGTCGCGTTCGATCCGGCCGCGCAGGACGGGCTGGCCCGCCAAGCCGAACGTGCGCGCCGCGCTGGTCGCGATGGATCGCGCCGCCGTTTCGTCGAGGCCGCCGACGATCTGCCCCCCGGCCATGTCCATCACGTACTGCCGCGGACCGGCGAACGCCCGCAGTACGGGCCGTCCGGTGAGCATTTCGACGGCGAACCGGTCCACGGCAATGTTGCCGAAGTGGTTCGGCAGCAGGCAGCACTCGCGCAAATCCAGCGGCTCAAGCCAGGCCACGCGATCGGCCCGCGTCAACTCGGGGTACTGCACGTACATCATCACGAACCCCGAGAGACACCACAGGGTGACCACCAGCCCAACGGCGATGCCGAGGTAGCGGTGCAAGAGGAACAGCAGCCGGACCATGGCTCTACCCTTCGACTGTATGAACCGCACTTTGCAGTGCTCCCTTGCCAGGACAGCCTGTGGCCGAACAGGCGCATCTGCAGGGTCTGTCCGAATCCCCAGATCGAGCGGACCGCCCCCCTACGGGCGCTGCGGGCGATTGACACTGGGCATGCCCGGCGGCATATTACGCCGCCGGTTCAGACCCACGTCGAACACGAGGAGCATCTTGGCCAACAGTGCCCAAGCACGCAAGCGTGCCCGCCAGGCGGAATCCCACCGCCTGCGCAACGTCGCTCACCGATCGACGGTGCGCACCTACATCAAGAAGGTCGACGCGGCCATCGAGTCCGGCGACCAGGCGGCTGCGGCCAGCGCGCTCGCGAACGCACAGCCGGTGATCGACAAGATGGTCGGCAAGGGCATCCTGCACAGGAACAAGGCGGCGCGGCACAAGTCGCGGCTGGCGGCCAGAATCCGCAGCATGGCGCAAGCTTAAGGCGCGTCGCTACGCACCAGCACCAGCCGCTATCGGCTGGCGTCTACGACCAGATTGTCCCGGTGGACGATTTCCGGCTCGTCGACATAGCCGAGTACGGACTCGATGTCCGCCGACTTGCGACCGATGAGCTTGCGTGTTTCCACCGCATCGTAGTTCGCTAGCCCCTTTGCGATTACGACCCCGTCCGGGTCGAGCACGCGAACCATGTCGCCGCGGCGAAACGCCCCGCTCGCGTCGGTCACGCCCGCCGGCAGGAGGCTGACGCCCCGGTGGATGATCGCGTGGCTCGCGCCGGCGTCCACGCGGAGTTCGCCCTTGGCCCGCAGTTGCCCGGCGATCCAGCGCTTGCGCGCATCGAGCGGCGCCAAATCCGCCGTCAGCAACGTGCCGGCACTCTCCCCGCGGGCCAGTCTCAGGAGCACGTCTTTCGAACGCCCGTGGGCGATGACAGTGTGCGCCCCGGAGCGGGCCGCGCTGCGCGCCGCGGCGAGCTTGGTCACCATGCCGCCACGACCCAGGCTGCCCGCAACCGCGCCCGCCATCGCATCGAGCCGCTTGTCGGCAGCGGGCGCCACGCCAACAACCGGCGCATCGGGATGGGTGCGCGGGTCGGCTTCGTGGAAGCCCTCGCGATCAGTCAGCAACACGAGCACGTCCGCGGAGAGGAGGCTCGTCACCATCCCGGCCAGGGTGTCGTTGTCGCCGAGCTTGATCTCGTCGGTCGCCACGGAATCGTTCTCGTTGACGATCGGCACGACGCCGAAGTCCAAGAGCGTATTCAGCGTCGTCCGGGCGTTGAGGTAGCGCTCGCGGTCAGCCAAGTCGTCGTGGGTGAGCAATACCAGGGCGATCCGCCGCTCATAGCGCCTGAACGCCTGCTCGTAGGCTTCGATCAGGCCTGACTGGCCGACCGCGGCCGCCGCCTGCAACTCGTGGATCGTGCGCGGGCGAACGTCGAAACCGAGCCGCCGGCATCCCTCGGCCACCGCGCCGCTCGAGACCATCACGACGCGCTTGCCGGCGGTGCTGAGCGTGGCGATCTGCCGGCACCATTCGTCCAGGGCATCGGCCGAAATGCCGGTGCCGTGGTCGGTCAGCAGGGCGCTGCCCACCTTGACGACCCAATTGCGCGCGTCAGCGTCAATCACGACGGTAGATCACTTCGGGCTCGTCGCGCGGGTCATCGGCCTGCCGCTGCCGGTCGCCTGCGAACGCCCGCGCGAGGACGGCATCGCCCAGTCGCTCATCGATGTCGCGTCGAGCATCGGCGAAGCCTTCGTCCGACTCCAGCCGCTGCCGGTCGCCTGCAACATGGGCCATCACGGCGCGCGTGAGTTCATCGAGACCGGCACCGGAGACGGCGGACACCGCGAAGCAGGGACGATCGGGAAAAGCCGACTGCAATGCGGCGTAGCCGGCGTCGGCACCGGAGAGATCCAGCTTGTTGGCCACGATCCAGATCTCCCGCTCCCGGAACACATCGCTGTAGGCGAAGAGTTCCGCTTCGATCGCGCGCGCATTGGCGACCGGATCCGAGGCGTCCATCGGCGCGGCATCCACGAGGTGCAGTAGCACCCGCGCCCGCGACAAGTGCTTGAGGAACCGGAAACCCAGCCCCACGCCCTGCGATGCGCCAGCGATGAGGCCGGGCAGGTCCGCGAGCACGAAGCTCGCGTCGTCGTCGATGCGGACAACGCCGAGGTTCGGCGTCAACGTCGTGAACGGATAGTCCGCCACCTTCGGCCGCGACGCCGACACCCGGGAAATGAGCGTCGACTTGCCCGCATTGGGCATCCCGAGGAGACCCGCGTCGGCAACCACCTTCAGGGTGAGGCGCAAGCGGCGGTGTTCGCCTGGCCGGCCCGGGGTCGTGTGGCGCGGGGCGCGGTTGGTGCTCGACTTGAAATGGGCGTTGCCGAACCCGCGGTCGCCGCCTTTGGCGACGAGAACCAATTCGCCTGCGCTGGCGACATCGCCGATCGTGGTGCGCGTTTCCTCATCGATGATCGTGGTGCCGACCGGCACGCGGATGTTCAGCGTCTCGCCGTTGGCCCCCGTCTTGTCGCGGCCCCCGCCGCTGTCGCCGTTGGCGGCCCGATAGCGGGGCATGAAGCGGAAGTCCACGAGCGTATTGAGCGCTGCATCGCCGATCAGGTTGACCGCACCGCCGTTGCCGCCGTTGCCACCGTCCGGCCCGCCACGCGGCAGGTTGCGGCTGCGCAGGAAGCTCAGCGCGCCGTCGCCGCCCTTGCCGGCGTGTACCTCGATGACCGCTTCATCGACGAATTTCATCGGATTGGCGTGCGCGATGCACAGTGGCTCCGACGTGTCGAGTTGGCGACGCTACGCCACGACGCTGACGATCTTGCGATTCAACGGCCCGCGCTGCTCGAACTTCACGACACCGTCCGCCGTCGCGAACAGCGTGTGGTCGCGACCGCAGCCGACATTCACGCCGGGATGGAACTTGGTGCCGCGCTGGCGGACGAGGATGTTCCCGGCAACCACGTGCTGGCCGCCGAACTTCTTGACGCCGAGCCGCTTCGACTCCGAATCGCGACCGTTGCGCGTGCTGCCGCCTGCCTTCTTGTGTGCCATGGTTCTACTCCTATGCCGAGATCGCGGTGATCTTGACGTCGGTGAAGTGCTGCCGGTGACCCTTCTTGCGCAGGTAGTTCTTGCGGCGCTTGAACTTGATGACGCGGATCTTGCGGCCCCGGCCTTGCTCGACAACCTCGCCGGTGACCCGGCCACCGTCAACCAACGGCGCCCCGATGGACACGTCGTCGCCGTTGGCGACCATGAGCACGCGGTCGAACACCACCTCGTCGCCGGGTTCCCCGTCGAGTCGCTCCAAACGCACCACCTCGCCTTCCACGACCCGGTGTTGCTTGCCGCCGCTTTCGAATACCGCGAACATCGCACGGGCTCCTAGTCCAACGTCGATCACCCAACGTGTATTACAATGCGCGACCGACGCACGACAAACTCGGCCGGTCGTAGTAAAAGGCGCGACATTCTACGGCCCGTGCAAGGCGAATACAACGCGCCCAACACCTCATAACCCTCTGTTTCGGAGTGCCCGTTAAGCCCCATGGCTCCTAGTTCCGCCGCCCTGGCCGTCGCCCCTATCCGCACCCAACCCGAGCTGTCCGAAATATTCGATCTGGTGCGCGACGACTTCAGCCGGGTCAACCGGCTCATCCCGCGGCAACTCTCGTCCGGCATCGCGCTGGTCGAGGAGATCGGCCAGTACATCGTCAACGCCGGCGGCAAGCGGCTGCGCCCGCTGATCGTGCTGCTCGCGGCGCGCGCTTGCGGCTTCGACGGCACCGGCAGCAATCCCATTCGCCTGGCGACGGTCATCGAGTTCCTGCACACCGCGACACTTCTGCACGACGACGTCGTGGACAAGAGCGCCCGCCGCCGCGGCCGGGCCACGGCCAATATGCTCTGGGGCAACGCGCCGAGCGTACTGGTGGGGGATTTTCTCTACTCCCGCGGTTTCCAGCTCATGGTGGAAATCGACAGCATGGACGTCATGGCCATCGTCAGCGACGCCACCAACCTCATAGCCGAAGGCGAAGTGATGCAGTTGGCCAACATCGGCAAGGTCGACATGACCGAAGCCGATTACCGCGAGGTGGCCCGCCGCAAGACCGCGATGCTGTTCCAAGCCGCCGCGCACACCGGCGCGGTGCTCGGCACGGAGGACGCCGACGCCATCGACGCGCTGCGCCGCTACGGCCTGCGCTTCGGCATGGCCTACCAACTCGTCGACGACTGGCTCGACTACGCGGGCGACAGCCTAGCCATGGGCAAGGACGCCGGCGACGACCTTGCCGAGGGCAAGGTCACGCTGCCGCTGATCCACACCATGGTCCACGGCAACCGCGCCGACGCCTGCATGGTGCGCGACGCCATCAACCGGCGTTCGGCCGACGACTTCTGTGCCGTCGCCAGCGCCGTTCACAAGAGCGGCGGCCTGGACTACACGAAGGCATGCGCCGAGGAGGAAGCCGGGTTGGCCATGGAGGAATTGCTGTCGCTGCCACCCAGCCGCTACCGGGACGCGCTCGAGGCACTCGCGACGTTCGCCGTCTCCCGAATGGCGTGACAGGCGCACCGGATGCCGGGGGGCGTAGTGGGTCAGTCTGAAAACCGGCCGCGCGGACGTTTCTAGGGCCGAATGATGATGGGCTATTGGGCCGAATCGTTGGGGATGGGCCCCTTATAGTCTCGCTGGGGCGCGCGCCTCAGCGTCCCGAGCCTGAACGTACCAGCTTCGATCTATAGCTCCTTCTCTCGTCCCGGTCGTTCTTCCTCCGAGGGGTCTCCGTGAGCACGTCTCGCTCCTGCACTTCCCGACGAGTTGCCACCGCGTCCGCCGGGTACTCCCATGTCCCGTTTGCGCCGACGGGAAGGCGCTGCGGCCTTTCCGACTCGGGGGGAATCGGACTCGGTTGGAGCGGGTCGGACGCGCATCCGGCGAGGACTAGAGCGACAGGGACGAGCATCAGACGTTTCCGCATTTGGTTGACTCTCCGCGAGGATTGAAGGGAACGATGCAAGTCTGGCATGGGTTCGTCAACACCCCATGCGCTGACAAACGGACCCACACCGGCGCGCGGCATCTGTGGCGCACGGCCCATCCGAGCAGTAGAATGCGCAGCCCCGACGCACTGCCATCGGATTCTTCGGAGTGTAGCTCAGCCTGGTAGAGCACCGTCTTCGGGAGGCGGGGGCCGCCGGTTCAAGTCCGGCCACTCCGACCAATCAAATCAAGACTGTAGGCGACTTGTGAGCGCCTCGCCTCTCACCGAACACGCAGAATGTGGCCATGTACCGACTCAACGGCCTGAGCCTACGACGGGGAACACTGCCGATTCTGGCGTTGCTGTGCGGTTTGGTCGTGACAAGCAAGGCTTCCGCCGGCTCGGACACGTCCAACGAGCCTGCGGTCGAGTACGTGCCCTATCTGAGCCTGGGAATGGGCGTGATCCGCTCCGCAGACACCCGGTTCGTCGATGGCGACGATGCCGGCCATGCCGCGCTGTACGGAAGCGACGACAGGTTCGATGCCGGCGCAGTCGACAACGGCCCGCAGGTTCATCTTGCAGCGGGTGTGCGCACGCCATCGGGAGTGCGCGTTCAACTGGAGGTCGGTCTGGCCCGTTCTCTCGACTATCGAGGCAACACGAACTATCGAAACTCGGGGACGCGTCAGCCGGCTGGTGCGGATCTGAACGTCTGTCAGCTATTCCTTTCCGGGGTGTATGACTTTCCGGGGTGGGAGCTCGCCCCGGGCCGCGCCTTGCGACCCTTTGTCGGTGTCGGTGTAGGACTCACCGGTTACCGCCTGACCGGCTACGTGCAACGCTTTCCCGATCCGGACGACCCGAACGGCTATCTCCGCCGGGGTCCTGGCGGCGAAGCCCCCTTCACGGCGCTGCCGGAGGGACGAGGACGGAACCTCAGTGCGATGCTGACGGCGGGCATTGCGATCCCGATCCGCGAACGCGTCCACCTCGACCTGACCTACCGCTATGGCGATGCGGGGGAGATCAGTACCGCGGTCGGCGACATCGCCATCGTGCGGTACCGCGAGAACGGAACCAAGAGGGAGATCCAGGTGCCGATCAACGAGACGTCGGCCGAACTCAGAACCCACACCCTGCTCGCCAAGTTTCGGTTCGGTTTCTAGGCATCCGGCGGGAGAGCGCGCCCGATGCAGAAAGAAGCCGCTCCCGGAGGCAGTGGCGCCGCTCGCCGGTGCGCCAGTTAGATCGGCAGGCAGTCCCCGGCAGACGCGACAGCGGCTCGTGAAGGGTCTTGGCGGGGGGTGGTGGGGAGACGGACGGTAGGGTGAGCCTGAGTGTGCACTACCATTTTTTCTTTTTCGCCTACCGAAAAGCCATGGACTCCTGTGGTTCAGTTGCTTTGCTGGAACGGAGGGCTCACCACGATCTAGTGGACGTTGAGTGGCTTGGGCGACCAGCCGCCTCCGTGGCCTGTCGTTGAGAACCAAAATGGGGAACGAGAAACCATGGGCAAATCAACCACTAGCGCGATCATCGCGGCGAGTGTGGCAATCTTGAGTACTGGGCAACCATGCCTGAGCGAACGCTAACACTCCGACCCATCCCAGCGGGAAGGGCGGACCGGTTGCCCTGCGCCTCTGAGCACATCAGGATCACGAGGTATCGAAACACGACAAGCTCTACGCGGCTACGCTCGCCGCGTGGCTGTCACGCTGCCAACCGGGCCATTCAGGTCGGTCTCCTGTCGCTACTGCTCGCATTCTCCTGGGCTGCCCGGACAGCCGAGTACCAGTCCACTTCGTGGATCTCTCGGACAAGCGGTGACGCTCAGGAAACCGCATGCAGGTACGCAAAGCGCCGCGCGAACCACGAGATGCAGCAGAACTGCCCCGCGACATGGGAGGAACACCCTACCCACAAGTGGCCCTGGCAGTGGTTGCAGGTTGAAGGGTGCAGCTTTCCGCTACCGTTCGAACGCAATGCCTTCCGCCATGATCGCTCGATGTGCGGCTGCGAGTGCGGCACTCGTATCCGGCGGAATAGGTCCCTGCGTTCGACATACTGCACAGTTCGATGGGACTGTCCCACTATCCCCACCGCGCAAGCCATCGCCGCATTCCCTGAGCCTACGCTTCGTGCGGCGGGCCAGTCCTCGCAAGCAGAGATCCCGCGACAATGCGACCAAGAATGCGGTTTTTGGGCTCGCGCGCTTCGGGACTGCAACGCCGGCCGCCCGCCTGAACACTTGGTGGCGCTAGACGAACTCGACGAACTCGCCGATCGGTTTAAGTCACAATGCGTCGCGACCTGCGCGCGAGCCGATGGGGACCGCCACTTTTTCGACGTCAACATGAGAATCGAGCGCAGTACACCGGCCGCGTGTTCCTACGACTGGTCGTGGTGCGCACCTGAACCAGGTAGGACCAGTTGCTCGCCTCCTTCGCTTGAATAACCGATTGGGCTGCATCGTCCCCATCGCGTCGAAGTCCACGCCCGGCAGTTCGACGCCAGCGTTGCGCCCGCGCAGCCAGCGCATCGAGGCCTGCTCCGAGAGCGGCTGTGCCATGCCGGGGGACGATTGAGCAGCATGGAGTCATCATCGTCATCGCCATGCTGGCGGTGACGCGAGCATGGCTGTTCCGTCCGATGGACACCAAGCTGCCGTTTGGCTCTTAGCCATCTCCGCACGAGAAGCGTGTTCAGGCGTAATCCGCCCAATGCAGGGCCGCAGCCACTTCGGATAGAGTGGCGAACGACTGTGGCCCCGATCGAGACGAAGGAGAACGAAAGACATGGCAGAGACGACCTACACGCCGCCCAAGGTCTGGACGTGGGACAAGGAAAGCGGCGGGCGATTCGCGAGCATCAACCGCCCCATAGCCGGGGCGACGCACGATGCCGAACTGCCGGTGGGCGAGCATCCCCTGCAGCTCTATTCCCTGGCGACGCCGAACGGGGTGAAGGTGACCGTGCTGCTCGAGGAGTTGCTCGAAGCCGGTGTCGTGGAGGCCGAGTACGACGCCTACCTGATCAACATCGGCCAGGGCGACCAGTTCGGCAGTGGCTTCGTGGCGATCAACCCGAACTCGAAGATCCCAGCGCTCGTCGACCGCAGCACGCCGACGCCGACCCGCGTCTTCGAGTCCGGCGCAATCCTCCTGTACTTGGCCGAGAAGTTCGGCAAGTTCCTTCCCACGGATGAGTCACTGCGCGCGGAATGCCTGTCGTGGCTCTTCTGGCAGATGGGCAGCGCACCCTACCTCGGCGGCGGCTTCGGCCACTTCTACGCCTACGCGCCCGAAAAATTCGAGTACCCCATCAACCGCTACGCCATGGAAGTCAAACGCCAAACGGACGTCCTCGACCAGCGCCTCGCCGACAACGCCTTCCTGTGCGGCGACGAGTACACCATCGCCGACATCGCCAACTACGCGTGGTCCGGCGCGCTGGTGCTGCACAACATCTACGGGGCGGCGGAGTTCTTGGACGTCGCCTCGTACACCAACGTGGTGCGCTGGGCGGAGGCGATCGAAGCGCGTCCCGCCGTGCAGCGCGGTCGGCGCGTGAACCGCGCCGGCGGAAACCCGGAGACGCGCGTCGTCGAGCGCCACAGCGCCAGCGACTTCGATCCTAAGTAGGCGGCGCCATGGCCGACCTAGTCGTCTACGGGAATCCCGTCTCGCCCTTCGTGCGTAAGGTCGAGGTGGTGCTCACCTCTCAAGGTGTCGACTACGACCTCACGCGCATCAACAACATGGCCATGCCGGACTGGTTCCTCGAGATCAGTCCGGCGCGGCGCATTCCCGTGCTCCGGGACCGCTCCGTCGGCACCGAGGGCCGGGCGGGCACCATCGCGGACTCCTCCGCGATCTGCGCCTATCTCGATGCCAAGTTCGATGCCGGACTCTATGGGGACACTGCGTTCGACACCGGTCGCGCAGTTTGGCTCGAGGAATATGCCGATACCGAATTGGCTCAGCCGACCGGCATGCAGTTGTTCAGGCCCATCGTGTTCCCGCGCATCGCCGGCGCGGAGTCCGACATCGACACCGCGAGGAAGACCTGGCAGGAAACGCTGCCGAGGCACTTCGACTACCTGGAAAGTGCATTGGACGGAAACGCGTATTTCGTAGGCGGTCGCTTCTCGGTTGCAGACATCGCGGTCGGCGCACAGATGACGCAGCTCGACCTCGTGGCTGGCGTGCCGGACAGCGGTCGCTGGCCCGCCTTGGTCAGTCACACACTCGCAATGAAAGAGCGCATCGGCTTCGCCGAGAACCTGGCCGCCTGCCGCGAAGTCCTGGGCCGGTTCGTTCCGGAGCCACTGGACCTGTCCTGAGCCGTGGCGCGACAACCCAACATCGTCTTCTTCATGACCGACCAACTGCGTCGGGATGCCCTCGGATGCTACGGAAACGCTCTGTGCAAGACGCCCAACCTCGACCGTGTCGCCGCTACGGGCGTCTGCTTCGAGAACGCGTTCACGGTCTCCCCGGTGTGTTCGCCGGCCCGCGCATCCCTGCTCACCGGCCTCTATCCGCACAATCACGGCGTGATGCTGAACACCCACATCGCGCCCGCCTGGAGCCCCGGACTCTCGCCCGAGCTGCCGACGTTCAGCCGCATCCTCGCTGACGCGGGCTATGCGCTGGACTACGTCGGAAAGTGGCATGTGCACAAGGAGTTGCAGCCCGAGCACTTCGGATTCGCACGTGCCCTCGCGGACGGGTTGGGCGGCGGCCCCAGACCCGAGTTGGTCGCCGGCTCCCAAATCGCAGTCGACTTCGCCTACGGCGCACGCCAACTGATCGCGGGCGCCGCCCGCGCGACTGCCGAGGAGACCCGACTCATGCAGCGGACGCGGACTGGCATCGAGCTGATTCGGGAACGCGCCGTGGGGTCGCAGCCGTTCATGGTGCGGATGGACATGCCCGAGCCCCACTTCCCCTGCCTGCCGCCGGAACCGTACGCCTCGATGTACGACCCGGGAGACATCCCGCCCTGGGACAACTTCGAGGACGACTTCGCAGGCAAGCCGCCCGGCCACCTGAGGAAACTGCACGAGTGGAACCTCGCCGACAAGGATTGGGCTTGGTGGAGTCGCGTGGTCGCGAAGTACTACGGCGTGGTCACCCAGATCGACGACTGCGTGGGCGAGGTCCTCAAGGCCCTCGACGAACTCGGCATCGCCGACGAGACGATCTTCGTCTTCTGCACCGACCACGGCGATGCCATGGGCAGCCACGGCCACTTCGAGAAGGCCGGCACGATGTACGACGAGATCTTCCGCGTGCCGCTTTTGATGACGGGCCCGGGACCTTGGGTCGAACAACACCGCGGCTCGGAGTTCGTGCGCTCACTGGACCTGATGCCGACCTTCGTCGAGTGGGGTGGCGCGCAGCCTCCCGAAGGCATCGACGGGAGGAGTCTCGCAGCCCTGGCGCGCGGCGAAGCGGTCGCGGACTGGCCCGATGCGGTGTATTGCGAGCATCACGGCGAAGTTTGGGGCTACCAGTCGCAGCGGATGGTGCGCACGAGCCGCTGGAAGTACGTGTTCGACCCGCACTCCATCGATGAGCTTTATGACCTTGCGAACGACCCGGGCGAACTCGTCAATCGCATTGCCGACCCAACCTGCGAGACGGTTCGCGAGGAGATGAAGGCGAGGCTGCTCGGCTGGAACGACGCCACCAACGACATGTTCCAGTGGCTTTGGGTGCGCTGGAACTTCCCCGAGCCGATTCCGCCCGGCGTGGCCGGCCGCACGCATTCCTGAACTCTACTGGGCACTCGCCCAACGCTCGTAATGTGCCTTGCTGGCGACCGGATGGCGTCGCACCGGGCCGAAGTTCCCTTGAGGAAAACCAATCGGGATGGACGCCACCACACCATAGTCGTCCGGGATGCCGAAGTAGTCGTGCAACTCCGACTCGAACATCTGGTGCAGCGTCGTGAGGCTCGCGCCCAAGCCGAGTCCACGGCATGCCAGGAGCAGATTCTGCACGGCCGGGTAGACCGAACCGTAGGACGGCGGCGCGTGGCCCACCCGCCTCTCCTCCGGCACGGCGAACGGCCAGTCTCGCTTGCCACAAGCCAGAATCAGTAGCGGCACATCGGGCATGTGATCGCCGAGGTGCCGGGCCGCGCGGATCTCGCGGGCTCGCTTGCTGCGGTCATCCGGCGCCGGCGCGCGTCCGCCCGACAGTTTGCGCATCCAGTACCGGTACTGCTCGCCGAAGAAGCGCCGGCCCGCCTCCTCGGTCACCACGACGAACGCCCACGGCTGCGTATTCTGGCCGCTCGGCGCCCGCGTCGCCGCCTCGAGGATTCTCTCCACCATCGCCTCGGGCACAGGATCCGGCCTCAAGCGCCGCATCGCGCGCATGGAGTACATGCATTCAAAGAGACCCGGGTCGTCGTGCATCTCGTCAGTTCTCCTATTCCCCGCCGGCAAGGTCGACAGCGGCAGCGTGGTGGCGCAAGATAGCCCAATTGGAGGGTTCGGAGACCGACCATGCGACTCATTCAAGCGCTGTGCGTTCTCGCCGCGATGGTGGCAACGAGCGCGACAGCGGACATCCCGCGCACCGAATCCGGCAAGCCCGACCTGTCCGGATACTACGACGGCGGCTCGTTGACGCCGCTGGAACGCCCCCGCGACCTCGGCGAAAAGGAGTACCTGACACCCGAGGAGGCAGCAGCCCTATCCACCGGAACGGAGTTCCTGAACGACGGCCGATCGAACGACCCGAACCGACCGCCGCCGAAGAAGGGCGGCGACGGGGTCAACGACTTCGGTGCGGGCAACGTGGGCGGCTACAACGCGTTCTGGGTCGACCCCGGTAGCGGCGTGGTCGCAATCGACGGCAAGTTCCGCACATCCATCGTCTACGACCCACCGAACGGCCGGCGGCCGCCGATGACGCCGAAAGCCATGATGAAGATGGCCGACAACTTCAGTTCGTTCTCCCATGACAACGACGGCACCGCGTCCTGGCTGGACCAGGACGGACCGGGGCCTTTCGATGCGCCGGAAGAACTGGCCCTGGCCGAGCGCTGCCTGCTGGGCTTCAGCGCCGGGCCGCCGATGCTTCCCGGCCTCTACAACAACTTCAAGCGCATCGTGCAGAGCGAGGACAACGTGATGATCCTCGTCGAGATGGTCCACGACGCGCGCATCGTGCGCATGAACGCCGAACACGCCCCGCCGAACGTTCGGCGCTGGCTCGGCGACTCGGTCGGCCACTGGGAGGGCGACACCCTAGTCGTCGATACGACGAACTTCCGCGAGGAAACCGGCCTATACGGCGGCGACGAGAACCTGCACCTCGTCGAGCGCTTCACCAAGCTCGAAGACGGCAACCTGCTCTACGACTTCACCGTGGACGACCCGACGGCCTGGACCGGGCCTTGGAGCGGCAGTTACGTGTGGAAGCAGACCGACAAGCCGGTCTACGAGTACGCGTGCCACGAAGGCAACTACTCGATGGGCAATATCCTGCGCGGGGCCAGGCGGCTTGAACGGGAAGAACTCGAACGCCGGGCTGACGAGGCGGCGGGAGAGGAGTAAGTCCCATGGATCGTTGACGGTGCGCGGTCGTCCACCAGGGATGCCCGCGCACCTCGCGACGCGCTAGCGCTTCAAGCGGTCGAACAAGGACACGACGTTCCCGCGTCCCTCCTTCTTGCCGTCCTTGGTCTGCAGGCGCGGGCGACCGCGGCGAAGACGGTGCTGCGGCTGTAGCGCCAACTCCCAAGTCCAGACGTCACCGCGTACTTTGGCGTACCCGCGCACCCCGTGCGTGTCGGGCAGCGCGAACACCGCGCACGTCACATGCATGGCGCCGTCCTCCGACCACAGCAGCCCCAGGTGCGGCTCGCTGTCGAGCTTTGCCGTACCTTGCACATCGATGCCGTCACCCCTTACCGTCACGGCGTACGTGCCGACATCATCCGGAACGACGTAGACCAGGATCGACCGGGGCGATCCACCGTCGACCTGCAACGTGGCGTTGATGATCAGGCCCTCGGTACGCCGGTCATCGTCGACTTCGACCGTGGCTTGGAACCTCAAGCCCAAGGACTCGTCCGTCGGACGGTAGGAGCCGCGGCCCTGCCACTTCCCCGGTTCGAGGATCATCGTACCGGTCGTTAAGGAGAGGCCGCGCCCTTAAGAGCGCGCTTGAACGAGTTCGATGCTAACGCCGTCCGGTGCCGCCACGTAGCAGATCAGCGAACCCGGCGAGAACTCCCAGGGCTCCACCGCCAGGGTCGCGCCCTTGCGGCGGATCTCCTCGCAGAACGCCTTGAGGTCGCCGTGGTACGTGTAGCCGAAGTGGTCCGTGCCCCACTCGTCGTGGCTCGAGTAGTCGGCGAAGTCTCGCATGGGGCGCGTCGACACCGGGCTCTCTCCGGGCCGACGCCCGCGGATGATGACCTGCATGCCGCCCAACTGGACGTTGATCTGCGGCGCGCCGCGCAGTTCGTAGTCGGCGACGATCTTGCCGCCGAGAATCCGCTCGTACCAGGCCGCCGCCTCCTCCGGACTCTCGCTGATGAGGTGGATGTGGTCGAAAGACAACGACATGGACATTAGCTCCCGAATCGGTACCGGAACTTCAGCACCAGGTTCTCACCCGTGGTCTGCTCGAAGGTCTCGGTGAATAGCTGGCCGAAGTCCTTGCCGGTCGTCTCCGAATACGGCAGGCCGGCGTTGTTCGTGTACACCAGGAAGAGATCGGAAAGCGGCGCGATTTCCCACCGGTAGCGCACTTGCAGATTCATGCGCGAGATCGCGAAGTCATCCGCGCCCTCGCCCGGGTCCTTGACCCGCGGGACCAGGAAACCGGGCGCATCCGGCATCTGGTAGAAGCTGCGTTCCTCGGCCTTGACCGCCACCCACTGGAAGGCCATGCGCAACTGCTGGCGGGCGGAAAAGAAGTAGCTCAAATCGAAATTCGGCATCAACTCGTCCGAAGCGAAGGCCGTGAACGCCCCGTCCGACTGGTGCAGCAGCCACGCCTCGCGGTCGACGTAGCGCAGCCCGAGCCCCATGGTCATGCGATCCGATGGTCGCCACTGCACCATGCACTGGGTGCGCCGATAGACGCCGCCGTCCGCCGGTTCCTGCTGCCACTGCTGACGAACCGAGTAGGCGAGCCGCCTTGAGGAGTCCGAGTAGTAGCGCACTTCGGCTTCCCAAGCGTCGTCGAGCCGGTACACGCCGTGGCCGAAGCTGCTGCGATCGTCGTAGTGCGACGGCTTCACGCCGCCGCTGAAACGGATCTGCGACAGGTTGTGCAGAACCAGCCGCTGGTCCACGGAGATCTCCGAGTCGACGACCTGTCCCGCCGTATTCCACATCCGATCCACGCGGATGTACGTGCGCGTATTCCGGAAGTGGCGGAAATTCGGGTTCGACAAGCGCATCCGGTACTTCACTTCCCGGTAGTCGTTGCGGCGCTGGTACCCCATGTCGTTGATCTGGATCTTGTCGTCGAAGGTATCGAGCGACAGGTAGTGGGAAATGCCTTGTTTCGGCGTGTAGACGAGATCGACGAACCCGCCGACGCCGTCTTCCTCGGCCCCCGTCACGTCCGAGGCAATGACTTGCGACGCGGCGCGCAGCCGCCCGCTCGCGCTGATGTACTGGCCGTCGACGGCCGTCACGTTCGCCGAGCGCGTCGGATGCTGCATGGCCGTGGAGATGAATCCGAGCGACTTGTAGCCGCCGTTGGCATGCTCGTAGAGCATGCGCAGCGCACCGAAGTCGCGGCCGGCCTGGTTCAAGGCCAGGTGGGAGCCGTCCGCGTGCCACGCGTCGAACATGGCGTCGTCCTCGGCGACGCCCAGGAAACCATAGCGGAGCGCTCCGCTCTGCCCGGTCGCCTTGACCGCGCCAAGCAGGTCCGCCGGCCGGCGGAGGTCGGCTCGCGAAATCGCGTAGCCCGCCGGGGCGTCGGGACGCACGGCCGGCGCACCCATGCGTCGCGTATGCAGTACCGAGGCGCCACCCCACATGCGGCCGTTCGTGGTGAACACCTCCTGGCCCTCCTGGAAGAACAGCCGCTTCTCCGGGAAGAAGGTCTCGTAGGCGGACAGGTTGACGACCACGTCGTCCGCCTCGACGTTGCCGAAGTCCGGGTTCAGCGTAGAGGTCAACTGGAAGTTGCTGGACGGCCGCCAGAAGAGGTCCACGCCAGCCTTCGGTTCAGGGTCGCCCTGCGCGAATCGGTCGTAGGCCGCTGCCACGTAAGGGGTGACGCTGTATTGCTGACGGGGGCTAACACCCTCCAGGCCCAGTGCCTGGAACTCGGACAAGAACTTCGGGCGCGTCCAGGGCAGCGGCGGCCACGCGTAGCGCTCATCGACATAGGCGACGTTGCGCTGCGCGAAAATGCCGATCGTGCGCAGCCCTTCTGTCTTCGGCATGTTCACCAGGGCCCACGGCACGAAGTACTCGGCGCTCCAGCCTTCCACGGTGCGCGCCGTGCCGCCGCGCCACGCGCCGTCCCAACTGGTGCTGTAGTTGCGCTCCGGCAGGATCGTGCCGTCCGCGACGCTGTTGCCGAGGCACAACTGGAACCAGAACCCGTATCGCCCCTCGCCGGATGTATCCAAGGTGAACGAGAAGTAGTCCCGGTTCAGCATGCCTTGGTCGCGACCGCTCAGGTGCTCAACCAATGTCTCGGGATCCTGCACCATGTCCACGCCGAGGTAGAACCCGCGTTCGGTGTAGAACATGCGCACGCGCGTCGGCAGCGAACCCGGTTCGAGCGTATCCGGGTCGATCAAGCGGAAGTCCTCGTGGACTTCGAGGCCTTGCCAGGCCGCCTCGTCCAGGCGTCCGTCGAGGCGCATCTCGACATCGTCACGCCGGGCGAGCAGGACATGGCCGGTGCCTTCGTGGCGGTCGTAAGGTACGAAGGTCCGCTCCTTGAGTTCCACGGCAACTTTCATCGGCTGCCGCGTGGCCACGTCTTCCGCTGCGTCTCGATCGAGGTCGGCGAAGGCGGGGGCGGCGAAGATGGCGGCAAGCGCCGCGAGAAGGAGGGTGGGAACGACCGGTGCGCGGCCGGGCGGGCGACTCAAGACAACTTCCCGAGCGTCAAAAGCGGAACTATACACCTGTTGGCGTCGATTGTGGCCGCGAATCAACCGTTTCCGAGCCGGTCGGCGTCACCATTCGGCCTTTGTCCGCGCGGCATCGGCGGGGTGACAAGCGGTTCACGGCTACGTCGATTGACGCTAAGATACGCCGCCTCAAGCGCTCCGATGGCCAAACTGGATAAGGCACCGGCCTACGAAGCCGGGGATTGCAGGTTCGAATCCTGCTCGGAGCGCCAGATCTCGCCAGCCGGAGAGGTGGCCGAGCGGCTGAAGGCGCTCCCCTGCTAAGGGAGTATGGGTCAAAAGCCCATCGAGGGTTCGAATCCCTCCCTCTCCGCCACAATACAAAATAAGTAATTGTTTTTATTGGACTATTTTTTCCCATTGTCGATAATCCCCCGATTGATCCCACAGCCCTGCGACGACACCCGCCTTCCGACCGCCTCTCTCGCCCCACACCGTCTCCCGGCGTCTCCCCACGCAACCGCATCCCGATCCCACGGTCGTCCAGCAGCCTGCAAAAGACGTCGCCGCCCGAGCTTCAGATCGTCTCGCCGCGCATGACGGCCGTACCGAGAATCATGGTCTCGTTGTCGCGCGTGATCTCGATGTCCGGCCACCCGGCGTTCGCCGCGCGCAGCACGCGCCTGCCGTTCTCGACCACCAGCCGCCGCACCGCGCTCCCCGCCGCCGGATCCGCGCCGCGCACCGCCACCAGGACGCCGTCCACCGCCGACTGCTCCGGGTCGACGTACACGTAGTCCCCTGCGCGCAGGCGCGGGGCCATCGCGTCGTCCGCCACCCGCACCGCGTACGTCTCCGGGCCGCCGTACGTCGCCACCGCCTACCAGACCACCGCGTCCCCGACCCCGGACGGTCCGCCCGCACCGCTGCGAACCGGCCGCTCGCCGCCGACTCGTCGGGATCGAAAAACGCCTCCGGGCCGTACGGCGCCGCCCCCGGCAGTCCAGCCGCCGCACGACGACCTCTCCCGCCGGATCCGCGCGCACCGCCAGTCGTCGTGCCGCACCCGCCGCTCCGGCGCCCGCTCCGCGACCGGTTTCTCGATCGCGGCGCAGAGGTCCTCGCAGGTGGGCGTCATCGGGCCCGCCTCACCGCGCGCCCTGCGGCCGCACGGACGGAACCACCTCGTAGACCGTCGTGTCGGTGCTGCCGTCGCCGCGGTTGGTCGCCACCACCGCCACCCCGATGTTCCGCGCCGCGGCGTTGAACCACAGCGTCGCCGCGGTCCCGTCGTCGGGCCCCGTCACCTCCAGCGTCTCGGCCACCGACAGCACGGTCATCGACTCCGCGGCGACGACCGCGTCCGCCCCGGTCGCGGCCGCCGGACGCAGCGCGACGCCCACCCCCGCGGCCGGCAGGAACCGGTCGGAGACGTAGCGCACGGGGCTGCGCCCGCGGTTGACGATGACCTTGTCGTGTTGCGGGGACGTCGTCACGTGCGCGATGTCGAGGCGCGCCCCGAGGCGGCCGATCACCCCCACCGTGTCCTCGCGAACGACCGGGTCGCCGAACGGCACCGTCACGGTGACGGTCGCCTGGTAGATACACGATCGGGATGCGCGCCCGCGGCGGCTCGGGCAGCCATACGCAGAGGTGGCGCGTCCCCCGGGGCTCGTCCGCGTGGCGCGCCGCCGCCGTGCCATGGTCCGTCACCTTCTCCTCGCCCACGGGCGGCGACAGCGGCAGCACGCCGCCGTCCGCGCCCGTGCGCAGGCAGCGGTCGCGCGCCGTCCCGGTCCGGAAGTCCAGCGTGCCGAACGTCATGTCGCCCTCGACCGCCACCCCCACCGACTCGATCACGTCCGCCGCCCCAACCTGCGCGCCCGTGCGGGCCGGCCGAGTAGACGGGCGGCACCGGCCCGACCGCGCCCACCGCGACACTGCCGAGCACGGCCGGCGCCGACGGGTTGTCCGGATCCGTCGACGAACCCGACGCCGACTCCGGCACGAACCCCTCGAAGTCGTCCCGGAAGTCCGCGACCGCGAAGCCCGACTCGATGCCGACCGCCACGCCCGAGGTCACCACCACCGCCGTCGCCTCGCCGCCGAACCCCGAGTCCGTGTCAGCGCATCCTCGCGGTCGACCGCGTCGCCGACGGTGGAGAGCATCGGCGTGGCGCTGAACACCATGCCGTCGAGATCCACCCGCAGGTACCACCTGTCCCGCGCCCCCAGCGGCACCTTCATCGTGCTCGCGAGCGCCGCGCCGGCCGGCGCCCGGACGTCGTGGTAGACCGCGTCCCCGCCGGCGCCCGCGGTCACCGCGTCCGCCGACAGCGTCTCCGCCGCGAAACGCAGCGGCGTCGCATCCGGGTCGTCCAGGTCGACCGCCGCGGCCGGTGCCGCCGCGCAACGCCATCGGCCGCGCCGTCCGCTCGCCCGTCTCCGGATCGTCGATGCCGATGAAGCGCCCGGCTCGGCCGGCGAGTCCGGGTCCACGAACAGGTGGTCGCCGCGCGCGAATAGCGGCCGCATGCTGTCGTCGGGCATGCGCATCGCGAAAGTCTCCGGACCGTAGTGCACCGCCGTCCGCTTCGCTGTTCCGCCGGGCACGCGCCCTAGCCGACCGGATCGCCATCGGCACCCACGCGCACCGCGCGCGAACCGCGCCGCACTAGGGTTCCGTGCCCAAGTCGAATCGGACCCCCGCCGGCAATCCGACCTCCCCGCCCGGCACCAGCCGGTTGTCCGCCGCCTCGAGTCCGCCGTGCGCCCCGCTGAGCGGGTGCCGCGCGGGACGCAGGTAGCTCGCCCACACGGGCGCCTCCGCTTCGACCGGCGGCGCCACGGCAAGCGTCAGCCGCCAGCCCACGACCTCGACCCGTTCGACGGGCGGAAAGGAACACCACGATGTTGGGCCGGGGTGCCGAGTCCAGCATCGCGGCTCCACCCATCGCCGCCGTCAACGCCGCCAGCGCAGCCGCGAACCGCCTCCGACCCCACGTGTGCATTTGTGCTGCCGCACGGGCTGGCCCCGGCGGACGGTCGCGCCGCCACCGGGAGCGTTCCGCTCGATGGTCGCGTTCGAGCCGGGCCTTCCCCGGAAGTCGACGCATCCGGTGCCGAGACACTTTATCCAGTCGTTGCCCATCGCCACGCCAACGGACAGCCCCGGCAGTCGCCCGGCTTGCGATGCCATCGCGCAAGGTGCAGTTGCCGGTCCGCGCCATGTTCGACAAGGTCTGGTGCCGCTAGCGGAGGCCCGGGACATCGTTCCGCGGCGCCTCGACGGTTCCGAACCAGACCCACCTGAGTTCGGTCAGCCGCCCGAGCGTCCCTGCCGAAGCGCCCACGCGGTGTCCCGGGAGCGTCAGCCACACCAGCGAGCCCACGTCGCCGAGCGGGGACATGTCGGCCGCCGGGTTGCCGGTCAGGTCCAGCCGCCGGAGGCGCGGCAGGTCCTGCAGCGCCGTCAGGTCGGCGACCGGGTTGCCGGCGAGGCCCAGGTTCTCCAGTGCCGTCAGGTGCGTCAGCGGGCCGATGTCCGACACGGCGTTGCCGTCCAGCAGCACCACCTTCAGGTTCGGCAGCGCGGCCAGCGCCTGCACGTCGGCGACGGCGTTCGCCGACAGGTTCAGCCGCTCCAGGGCGTACATTCCGGACAGCGGCCACAGGTCGGTTACGCGATTGCCCGACAGGTCGAGATCCCGGAGGTTCGCGAGCCCGGCCAGCGGCGACAGGTCGGACACGGCGTTGTCGGACAGGTCGACGCGCTCGAGCGCCGTCAAGCGCGCCACGCCCCACAGATCTGCCAGGCCGAGACCGGAGGCGTCCAGGCGCAACGTGTCCTCGGCCGCAGCCGCGAGCGGGTCGGCGGGCCGAGAGTTGGCCATGGGCGCGGACGCCCTGAACCGCCCGGTTCCGGTGAGGTTCTCCGCCGCGAGTCCGTCCCACGGCCCCGAGCGCACCAACCCCGTGGCGTCCGCGAGCGGGTGCATCGCGGAGCCCAGGTAAGCCACGGTCACCGAATCCCCGGGCGCGACCGGGGATGCCAACGTGAGCCACGCCGTGGTTCCGGCCAGTTCCGCCGACACGACGGCGCGGGCGCTGCCGTTCACGCGCACCCCGTAGTCCGTGCCGGACGGCGAGCCGAAGTCGTCCCGCGGGCTCCCCCACTTGAGCGTCACGAGAGGTCCGTTCACGATGGCGGCCGCCGTTGACGGGCCGTTCACCGTCACGCTCGGCGTGTTCGACAGCGCCCGGCCGTCGGATGTGCACACCGAGCCGGTCTCAGTGCAGTCGTCCGTGGCCGGGTCCAGCGTCACCGTCACGTCGTCGTTGCCCGACGGCTCGACGTGGACCTCCCAGAGATCGTTCCGGTGGTCGATGCGGCGCGCCCGGCGGACCGTCCCGTTCGTCGCCGATAGCGCCTGGTCGCGCAGGGGCCGATAGCTGGTCGTGATGTCGTCGGAGAATTTCAGGTGCACGATGAAGGTGCTCGACCCGTCGTGCTCCGCCGGCACCGACTGGAACGACGCGGTCAGCGCCGCATCCGGCGGCCCGTCCACCGTGACGCTCGGCTCGTTCGACAGTGCGCGGCCGTCGGCGGTGCAGATCGCCGCCCTGTCCCCGCAGGATCCCGTTGAAGCCAGCGACATCGTCACGGCGTCGGTCCCAGCGGGTTTGATCTCCACCTCCCAGAGGTCCAGACGGCTCTCCACCTGCAGGATCGTCTTCGCCGCGCCTCGGGTCACCCACAGCGCCCGCCGGATCTGGAGCTCTGAGCCCTTCAGCAGCGCCGCGCTGAAGCTGAGGCGGACCCTGAACGCCTTCGACCCGTCGTGCGACGCCGGCGCCGAGCTGAACGATGCCGTCAGCGGCGTTGCCGGCGCCGCCACTTCGCGCGTTACCGTCACCGTGTAGACCGCCGTCGTCACGCCGTCCTCGGCGGTCACCGTGACCGTGATCGCGTTCAGTCCCTCGGCCAGCGCCACCGTGCGCGACGTGCCGGTCGTGCTGCCGTCCGCGTCCGTGATGGTCACGTTCGCGCTCGCATGGTTCGCCGTCGCCGTCACCTGCGTGCTCGAGACGTCGTGCCCGACCGCTGCCGTGTAGGTTGCCGTGCCCGGCGCGAACGTGCCGATGTCGATGCCGGACAGCGCCAGCGACGACAGCGTGGCGTCGGCCGAAGGGTCGTCGTCGACCACCGTACCCGTCGCCGAGCCGTCTTCGACAGACGCACCGACGGCATCCGAGAGGATCAGCGTCAGCGTCTCGTCGTCCTCGTCCTCGGCGTCGTCCAGCACCGCAACCGATACCGTCCCCGCAGTCTCCCCCGCGGCGAGAGCGAGCGTCCCGGACGCCGCCGTGTAGTCGTCCCCCGCGGTCGCCGTGACGTCCCGGGTGGCGTACTCCACCGTCACCGCGGTGGACGCCGTGAAAGACAGGCGCACGGCGAAGGAGAGCACCGCGTCCCCACCCTCGACCGTCCGCGCGTCGGCAACGGAGAGGATCGGCGACGCCGGTGCCGCCGCCCGCGTCACCGTCACCGTGTAGACCGCCGTCGTCGTGCCGTCCTCGGCGGTCACCGTGACCGTGATCGCGTTCGATCCCTCGGCCAGCGCCACCATGCGCGACGTGCCGGTCGTGCTGCCGTCCGCGTCCGTGATGGTCACGTTCGCGCTCGCATGGTTCGCCGTCGCCGTCACCTGCGTGCTCGAGACGTCGTGCCCGACCGCTGCCGTGTAGGTTGCCGTGCCCGGCGCGAACGTGCCGATGTCGATGCCGGACAGCGCCAGCGACGACAGCGTGGCGTCGTCGGACGCGGTGCCGGAACCGTCCGCCGGGGAAGTTTCCGGGCACGCCCCCTCCGCAAAGCGCAGGCAGACTGCGGCTGTGCTGCCGTCGCGCAGGGTCCTCGCATGCGCCGACGCAGTCAGCGACGGCGCATTGGCTTGAAGCCACGCCTCGTCCCAAGTGTAGCGGTCCCAGCTCGGGTCCCACCTGGCCTCCGCCAGCGGCAGCGTCTCACCCACCCATTCCAGCACCAGGTCGGAGACCGCGTCGCTGCGGTTGCGTACCTGGAACACGACGCCGCCGGAGTACGCCAGGACGATCTGAACCTGGTAGGCCGCGCCCTCTCCGTAGTCGAATGTGTGATCGGCAACGGCACCCTGGTCCGGGTGGGCGATCGACGAATACCCCCGGTACCCGTCCCGCGCCTCCACCGTCACCGTCGACTGCCAGACGGGGTCGGCGGACGTCACCCTGGCCGTGCGCCACGTGATCCCCACCGCCTCTAGGCCGCCAACGTTCCGAATCGCGCCGCTGTCCGGCACGTCGTAGGTGATGCCGACCGTCGTGCCGGGACGGCGCGGCGACGCCAGCGTGAGCACGACCTCGGTGCCGTTCGCTTCGACGTCCGCGACCTCGACCGCGGCGTAGCTGGGCGGCGCCACCACGCGGAACGCGCTCGCCGGCGGCACGAAGTCCGCGTCCACCGGTTCGTCGAAGTCCAGCCGGACCCTGTCGTCGACCGCCTCCAGCCGCTCGAGCACCGGTCCTTTGTTGCCCGTCTCGAGCGCCGCGATCGCTCGTTCGACCGCAGCGCCGTAGGCGGCGTTCTCCTCCTTTCCGTAGACAACGGCCGAAGCGGGAATCCGGCGGGCGGGAGCTTGCTCGCGGGTAAACTGCCGGTGATAGTCCAGGCGCCCTCGCAGTTCGGCGACCTTGGCCGGCTCGCTGGAGGCGAGGTTCGTGGTCTCGTAGGGATCCTCGCCAATGTTGTAGAGCTTCAGCGTGGAGTTGCCACCGTACCAGCGCAACCCGTCCTCTTCGATCAGCTTCCAGTCGCCGACCCGGATCACATCGAGCGAATGCGCCACTTCCTCGCGCGGACTCGCCGCTCCCGCGGAAATCGCCTGCCAGGCATCGAGACCGTCGAGTGGCAGCACCGTCTCCGCTTCCGCTCCGGCCAAGCCGGCCAAAGTGGGGAAAAGGTCCACCACGTGGAGCAGCGCGTCGGTTTCGGAACCCGCGGGAATGTGGCCGGGCCAACGCATGACGGCGGGAACGCGGATGCCGCCTTCAAGGAGGTCTCCCTTCTCGCCCCTGTAGGGCCGATTCCATCCCGCCCGCTGTCTCCCTCCGTTGTCGTTGAAGAACACGACCAGGGTGTCGTCGAACATGTCCCTCCGGTCGAGGGCGTCGAGGACCCAGCCGATCGCATCGTCCATGGCCTTGACCTGGCCGCGCTGATCGGCATTGGGAAGATGGGCGTAGCGTGCCTTGTACTCCGGAGGCACGCCCCTCGGGAGGTGCGGGGCGTTGAACGCGACGTAGAGGAAGAACGGGTTGCTGCCGTCGTGACGCTCGATCAACTGCACGGCTTCCTCGGCCATGAGGAACGTCGTGTAGCCGAGCTCGACGACGGGACGCCCGTTGCGGTGCCAGGACAGCTTGTTGCGGACCCTGTGGGTGTAGTAGCCGGTTGTCCCGGAGTAGAACCCGTAGTGATGGTCGAATCCGCGCTGCAGCGGGAGGTGCTCGGACTCCCACTGGCCCAGATGCCACTTGCCGACCATCCAGGTTGCGTAGCCGGCGTCGCGCAACGCTTCGGCGATCGTTCGCTCGTCGGGCAGCATGCCCATGGTGGTGTCGCCGGTGGAGCGCTGGTCCTTTCCACCCGTCTTCCAGTGATGGCGGCCGGACATCAGGGAGGCCCGGCTCGGCCAGCAGGAAGGCACCACGTAGAACTGGGTGAGCTTGACCCCCTCGTTCGCGATCCGGTCCAGGCTGGGCGTCCCCACCTCCGTTCCGCCGTTGAAGCCCGGCTGTCCCCAGCCCATGTCGTCGGAAAGGAACACCACGATGTTGGGCCGCGGTGCCGAGTCCGGCGCCGCGGCCGCCGCGGTTCCACCCATCGACGCCGCCAACACCGCCAGCGCAGCCGCGAACCGCCGCCGACCCCACGTGCGCATTTGTGCTGCCGCACGTGCCGGCCCCGGCGGACGGCCGCGCCGCCACCGCGAGCGTTCCGCTTGACCAGCCGCGCAAAAGTCGCGTTCGAGCCGGGCCTTCCCTGGAGATCGGCGGGTCCGCAGTTGCTTCGCAACTGATTGGCCCGGGGTTCGCTTTACGCTCACCACTTCGGCTAGGCACCCACGCCGTCTTCTACGGCGCAGCCTCCCAGCGGAGGCCCGGGACATCGTCCCGCGGCGCCTCGACGGTTCCGAACCAGACCCACCTGAGTTCGGTCAGCCGCCCG
>JAPOYV010000033.1 GCA_026706385.1 Gammaproteobacteria bacterium | reverse complement strand
GCGGTTCCGTGGGTCGTACATGGTGCGCAGGATGCCTTCGATGGCGAGTTCGGCGTTCCCCCGCTGGCGCACGCCGCGGATCGTCAGCAGCAGTGCCGTCAGCCCCTCTAGCGGGTAGTACTCGCACTGCATCGGAATCAATACGCCGTGCGCCGCCATCAGCGCGTTGAGTGTCAACACGTTCAACGACGGCGGACAGTCGATGATCACGAAGTCGAACACCGAGTCGGCTTGGTCAAGCCGGGCGCGCAGTCGGGTCGCCCGGTCCGGCACCGAGACGAGGGCGACTTCAGCCGCGGTCAGATCGCCGTTGGCCGGAACCAACCGGAACCGGCCCGTTGCGGGACACGCGACCTCGCTGAAGGGCGCGTCCTCCGTCAGCCATTCCAACGCGCTCGCATCCAAGGCGTCCTTGTCGACGCCGGAGCCCATCGTGGCGTTGCCTTGCGGATCGAGATCGACGAGGAGAGTTCGGAATCCGGCGGAGCCCAACGCGGCGGCGAGGTTGACGCTGGTCGTGGTTTTGCCGACCCCGCCTTTCTGGTTGGCTATGGCAATCCGCCGTGCCATCGCGATTCCTTCGCTCTATGCGGCGATCATACACGCCCCGGTCGACCACCGTCATCGAGCGCGGCGCCGCACGAACGCAATCGGCAGGCTCCCGCTTGGCCGAAGCACGGGCAAATGCTCGACCGCCGGCGCGCCGGCCGTTGCTGGCTCGAGATCAAACGAACGCAGTAGCGCGACGAAGAACGCATTGGCTTCAACCAGGGCGAAGTGCGTCCCCATACACATGTGCCGGCCCCTGCCGAAGGGGATCCACGCGAACGGATCGACGTCCCGACGCGCTGAACCGTCAAGGAAACGTCCTGGTTGGAAAGACTCGGGATCCTCGAACGTCGCGGCGTCCCGGTGGCAGACCTGGGGTGGCAGGAGTATGTGACTGTTCGCCGGGACCCGATGCCCGGCCCAGTCGAAGGGGCGCACATTGCGCCGGGGAAGAAGCTGTATAGGGGCGTAGAGCCGCAACGTCTCCCGGAAGACCGCCTCGATGACCGGCATCTCGGACAGTTCGTCCAAGGTCGGTGCCACGCCGGGACGTGCCGCGACGATCTCCGCGCGTACTTCGGCCTGCCACTCCGGATGCCGTGCAAGGGAGTACATCATCAGGGCCAAGGCGCTGGCCGTCGTCTCGTGGGCAGCAAACACCATGCCGAACACGTGGTCCACGACATCCTGCTCGCGCAACGGGCGGCCGCTCTCGTCCATGAAGCGCGTCAGCCGACTGAAGAGGTCGCTGCCGTTGCCCTCTCGACGCCCCGGCACCTCCGCCAGCAGGGCGGCGCGAAGCCGGTCACGCGCCCGCATTGCGCGACGGTAACGACTACCCGGTAACCGGCTCCGACGCGCCATCACGCCATCGAGCACGCGCACCGTGTCCGCGTAGACCCTCGCGGTGCCTTGCGTTGCGCGGAATCCGCCAAAGATGGCAAGCCCGACGTGCAGTGCAAGCCGTTTCGCGAGCCGGTACGCGTCCGACGCACCTCCCAGTCCTGCGACCTCGTCCCGAATCAGGCGATTCATGCACACGAGATCGCGTCGCAGCGCATCGGGTGCGAAGAACGGCCGCAGCAAGGCGCGGTGTAACGCGTGATCCTCGAAGTCGCGCATCAGCACGAAGCCGCGGAGGACATCGAGCGCTACCTCCCAACCCAGTCGGCTGGAAAAGTTCCCGTCGCCGTCGAGGAGCACAAACCGATTTGCCGCCGGCCCGGCAAGCACGACCACGCGACGATTGCGCAACAAGCCGACGGTGAAGCAGTCGCCGTACCGGACCCGCATCTCGAGCAAGAACGGCGTCGGATCCGGGAGCAGGTCCCGGAGATTGCCGAAGTAGAAGTGTCCGCGCGGGCCTGGGAGGTGCCCCAGGTCGTTCGTCGGGGTGCGCGAGAGCCCGTCCGATGCGACTTCGATGGGTGGCACGTATTGCACGACGAATCCCGTTCCTGGCTTGCTAGTATCCGAGCGATCAATTGGTTTTCCTACTCGGATTCCCGTGCAAGTGCCCGAATCGGCCCCGACCCGCGATCACCCTGCCTACGCGCTGCGCAAGCGTCCGAAGCAAAGCCGCGCCAAAGCCACGGTGACGGCGATACTGGACGCGGCCGCTCGGATTCTGACCGAGTCCGGCTATGCCGCCGCAAGCACGAACCGGATCGCCGAGCGCGCCGGCGTCAGCATCGGGTCGCTCTACGAGTACTTCCCGGGCAAGGAGGCGATCTTCGCCGAGTTGCGCAGACGCGAAGGCCAGACGTACTACGCCGGACTCCTAACCGGACTCCGACCCGAAAGCCCACGCGACGCCATACGCCACATCGTGCGCTCGCGACTCGGTTGGATGCGCCGCAATCCAACCCTCTACGCCGCCTTGGAGGCCGAAATCCCACGGCGCGCCATCGCCGAAGTCGAGTCCGAGATGTTCCACGACTTCCTCGGGATCTCGCTCGCCTTCCTGAACGCTCACCGCGACCTGTTGCGTCCCAAGGTGGATCTCGAGTTCCTGGCCGAGTTTCTCATCCATGCGGTGAGCGCAACCGCCAACACCTACGGGTTGCGTGCACCCGAACGGCTCGACGATCCCCAACTCGAACAGGCCCTGGTCGAGATGGTGGAACGCTACCTCCTCGAGGACGGGCGGTAGACGACGAACCGCCAATCCGGACGTTGTAGCATCGCGCCATGACCGCCCGCGAGGTGACCCGCTACGCGCGTTGGTTTCTTGCCACGCTCGGGCGCCAATTCGTGGCGCGCGACTGCGCCCGTGCCGCGGCGGCATTGACCTTCACAACGCTGATCGCGGCCGTGCCGTTCATCGCGGTCATCTACCGGGTGTTGTCGCTGATGCCCCTGTTCGACGACACCGGGGACGTGATCACCGGCTTCATCTTCGAGAACTTCGTCGCCGGATCGAGCGACGTCGTGGTGGACAAGCTGCGCGAGTTCTCGGCCAACGCCAATCAACTGACGCTGGCCGGCATCATCTTCGTATTCGTCACCACCATGCTGCTCCTGATGAACGTCGAGCGGACGTTCAACGCCATCTGGGACGTGGCGGACGTACGCCGCGGCGCGGCGCGCTTTTTCACGTATTGGGGAGTCATCACCTTGGCCGTGCCGTTGATCGGGGCCGCAGTCGTCGCGGCGAGCTACGACTTCGGCCTGTCCTTCATGCGCGACCTCGACACTGGTCTGTACGGCGGTTGGCTGCCACTCATCGCGACCGCCGCCACGTTCACCTTGCTCTACTACGCCGTACCGAGCACACCGGTCCGCATCGGCCACGCCCTCGCCGGGGGCATCGTCACCGCGGTCGTGTTCGAGGCCGCCAAGACACTGTTCGGCGCCCTGGTCCCGCTGCTGCAGCATCAGTTCGTGTACGGCACGTTCGCCGCACTGCCGCTGTTCCTGATGGGCCTGTACCTGCTCTGGGCATTGGTGCTTGCGGGCGCGCTGTTCGTGCGCACGCTCGGCCTCAAGCCACCACCCAGCCAAGCGTCCGCCGACGCCCCGCTCTTGATGCGCTGCCTCACGGTCCTGCGGATGTTGCGCGATGCGCATCTCGTGGGCGCATCGGTCGACGATGCCGCCGTGGACGCTGCGGTCGAGCTCGCGCCAGCAGAGCGGGAACGCGTCTTGAACGCGCTTCAGGACACGGGCCTCGCGGTCCGCGTGAACGCGGACGACGGCTGGGTGCTGGGCCGAAGCCTGGCGCAGGTGACGCTGTGGGACCTCTGCCAGCGCCTGCCGGAAGGGCTCGATGACCCCCTGATTGGAAACGACCGTGTGGCGATGCGTCTACAGGCGTTTTCCGCCCACGTCCGGGTCGAACTGGGTGTTGGCCTAGACCACGTATTGAAGGATTGACCGCTGCCGCTAAGGCTCGGCGGCTTCTTTGGCAAGCGTCAGTGGCGCCACGGCCATGGGCGTGTGCAATTCGCCGATGAAGGCTTCGCCACTGACCGCGCCGAGAACCTCAAATCCGGGACGTGCGTAGAAACGCACGCCGTCGCTGAGATCCACGCTGGCAGCTTCGGTTTCCGCGCCGTAGGTGCGGTGCTCGATCACCGCGGTCATTTCGCCAAGGTCGTTCAGCGCAAAGCGCAGCGCGAACTCGAACTCTGTCCCGTTGAATCCCACCGTGCCCGCCCAGACCCCGCTCAGCCTCTCGGCCTCGGCGGCGGTGGGTAGCGGCCGGGCGTATCGCGACAGTCGCAACGGCACGTTGGTGCCCGGCTGGGTCCACCTTGCGTCCAGAACGCCGTCGGCAACGGTGCCTTGGACCACGGCTCCGAGCCGCTCGAATGCCAGGCGAACCCGTCGATCCTCGATGGTCACCGCATTCGCACGCCCGCCGTTCACGTTCGGCCACGGTGCCTGCACCAGGTAGGCCGCATGCCCACCGCCGATCGCCCGGACGACCAGGTCCACGGCGAGTTCCGTGCCCGCGCCGGTCACGAGCGATCCTCGCCAGCCGCCCTCGACGGCCACTTCGTCCGAATGGACCGCAAGGCTCGACAGGACCAGGACCGCCACTGCGGATTTGGGCAGGTTCATCAAGCCGACCGACAACACCTAGAATGCCGACACTGTGCCTCACGGTCGTGCGATCGGCAACGATGGGGCGCAAAGTCCTCAAAGGAGCCCGCAATGCTGCCCCGACCTTTCCCTGCATTCGTATTCGCCGCCCTCGCGGTCGCCCCAGCCATCGCCGACGACGTTGCGCTGCCGAGCGCCGACACGTCGTCGTTGTTCTGGACACAGGAAGAACGCATCGTCGGCTTTCGCAACTTCGACACGATCTACCAGACCCGACCGATCGACAACGGCACCGAGGCCTTGGCCTTGGTCGACGACCCGCAGGATTTCTCGGACGTGAGCTACGAGGTGGAAGACGCGAGCCACACGCTCGACGACTACTTGGAGACCTTCCATGTCGCGGGCATCCTGGTGGCCAAGGGCGAGCGGATCCTGCTGGAGCGCTACCGCCTGGGTCACAGCGAGACGTCGCGTTGGGTGTCCTACTCCATCGCCAAGTCGGTCACGTCGCTACTGGTCGGCGCCGCGATCCGGGACGGCTACATCAAGAGCCTGGACGAACCGGTCACCGACTATCTGCCGCGGCTGAAGGGCGGCGCCTACGAAGGCACGACGATCCGCAACCTCCTGCACATGGCCTCCGGGGTTTGCCTGGAATGAAAGCTACACGGACCCGAACTCCGATGTCGCGCGCGCCGGCGGCGCCAACGGCATCGCGCTTTTCACTACCTGGGGAACCTGTCCGCCGAGACTGAACCGGGCCTGCGCTTCAACTACAACACAGGCGAGACCAACCTGGTCGGAGCCTTGTTGCGTGCCGCGATCGGCAACAACGCCTCGAGTTACTTGGCGGCCAAGGTCTGGCGACCGTTAATGGAGCATCCGGCGAGCTGGAGCATCAGTTCGGGCGTAGAACTCGGCGGCTGCTGCATCCATGCGACCCTACGCGACTACGCGCGACTCGGGCGGTTCGCACTGCGCGGCGGCGTCTTGCCCGACGGCACGCCGACCTTGCCGGACGGCTGGATGCTCGAGTCCACGACCGGTTCCGCCGGAAACCCCGGGTACGGGTACCTGTGGTGGCTTTGGGAGGGCGGCACCTACGCCGCCATCGGCATCTTCGGACAGTTGATCTGGATAGACCCACGCCAGGACGTGGTCATCGTGACCCAGAGCGCGGCACCTGAGGCCACGAGTGGCGTCCAGTCGGCGCACCGGGGTGCGTTAGTCGAGGCCTTGTACCAGCGCGCCACAGCCTCTCCGTGATCGCGCACGGCTGCGGCACACCATCGCCGCAGCGACGCTACGATGCCGCACGAACCGCCTTCGGCACGGGTAGCACCTGGGACTGGTACGGGTTCCCGAACCCCGCCAGTTCCTTGAACAGATCCGGGTCGCTGCAGTCGTCCGCGAGCGCACGCGGAAAATGGTTCGGAATGTCGTCCTGGGGTTGGATGGATGCGTGGCGGAAGTAGTTGGCGATAGTCACCCTTAACCCCGGCGTGGTTCGTGGGTACGCGCCGTGCCAGAGCTGGCCATGAAACGCGATCAGTGAACCCCGGGGACACTCGACGGGAATCGCCTCCTTGACAGCTCCGGGCATGGTCGGCGGCCGCGACCGCAGGTGGGATCCGGGCACGCACGCAAACGCCCCGTTCGCGTGGGTGTACTCGGTCAGGCACCAGGTGCAGTTGGCGTTCAACGCGACCCGTCCCCAAGGCAGCGGCACGCCCATCTGGTCGCAGTGCAGACCGAGCGACTCTCCGTAGCCGTCCCCCGCCCACTTGACGAAGCAGTTGTGCGAACTGAACCGCGCCGCCGATCCGATCATGTGGCGCGTGAGCGCCGTCGCGACTGGATTCACGGCGAGGTCGCGGAAGGCCCGGTCGAACGTGCAAAGCTGCATGAGCTGAAACTGGCTCGGCTTGGCTTGCGAGAACAACTCGAGCGTGCCCCCATAGTTGCCGTAGTCGAGTTCGCACTCGGGTCCGTCGGCGACGCTGAATCGGCAGCCGACGAGCTCTTCAGACTTGTCGAGCAGCAACTGGGTCAGGCGGTCGATCTCGGCATCCGTGACACCCGTGACTTCCGGCGGCACGACCGCATAGCCCTGCAATTCGATGTCGAGGACGTAGGGTTCAAGTCCCAACTCGGTGATGTCCGGCGCCACATCCGGCTTGGGTCGATTCGCCACTGTCTTCCCCTCTTAAGCGTCTCCATCGAGTTTAAGCGAACTGCGCGCACGCGGCCGGTCGTTGTAGCATCGCGTCCATGGCAGACCCAGAACATCGCGGACCCCGGCCCACCGGGTTCGACACGCTCACCCTGCACGCCGGGCAGCGGCCCGATGCAGCCACGGGCGCGCGGGCGACCCCGATCTACCAGTCCGCTTCCTTCGTCTTCCCCGACACCGACTTCGCCGTGGGCCTCTTCAACATCGAGCGGGCGGGCCACGTCTATTCCCGTCTCTCCAATCCCACCAACGCCGTCCTCGAGGAGCGAATCAGCGCCCTGGAAGGCGGTGTCGGCGCCATCGCTACCGCCAGCGGCCAGGCCGCAATGCATCTCGCGGTGGCCACCTTGGCGAGCGCCGGCGACCACATCGTGGCTTCGCGGTCGCTCTACGGGGGCACGCACAACCTCCTCGAATACACCCTGCCCCGTTTCGGCATCGAGACCACCTTCGTTGATCCACGCTCGCCGAACGACTTCGCCGCGGCGATCCGCGACAGCACCAAGCTGCTGTTCGGCGAGATTCTCGGCAACCCGGGGCTTGAAGTGCTCGACATCCCGCGCGTGGCCGAGGTGGCTCACGCCGCGGGCCTGCCCCTCATGGTCGATGCGACCTTCGCGACCCCGTGGCTCGCCAAGCCGCTCGACTTCGGCACCGACATCGTGGTCCATTCAGCGACCAAGTTCTTGAGCGGCCACGGGATTGTGATCGGCGGTCTGCTCGTCGACGGCGGCACGTTCGATTGGGAGGCAAGCGGGCGTTTTCCAACCCTGACCGAGCCCTACGTCGGGTTCCACGACCTCGTCTTCGCCGAGGAATTCGGCCCGCAGGCGTTCATCACCCGCGCCCGCAAGGAGGGCATGCGCGATTTCGGCGCATGCATGGCACCGACGACGGCCTTCCACATCCTGCAGGGTCTCGAGACGCTACCGTTGCGCATGGCGAAGCACGTCGAGAATACGCGCCGGGTCGTTGCGTTCCTCGACGCGCACGACGCCGTGGCATCCGTGAGCTACCCCGAGCTTCCCGGGCATCCGGATCACGAACTTGCGGGCAAGCTACTACCCAAGGGCGCCGGGGCCGTGTTCAGTTTCGAACTGGAAGGGGGACGCGAAGCTGGGCGCGTGTTCATCGAGAGCCTGTCGCTGTTCTCGCACCTCGCCAACGTCGGGGACGCCAAGTCGCTGGTCATCCACCCGGCGAGCACGACGCATCACCGGATGGACACCCAGGCGCTCGCCGCCGCCGGCATCGGCGAAGGCCTGGTGAGACTCTCCATCGGCCTCGAGGATCCGCGCGACCTGATCGACGACTTGGGCCGGGCGCTGCGCCGGGCATCACGAGCGTGAGCGGCACCCGCATCGAGGTGGCTGGGGCATCCGCCTATGTCGGCACCGGCTCCGGGAAGCCCGAACCGGATGCCCCGTGCGTGGCCTTCGTGCACGGCGCGGGCATGGATCACACCGTCTGGGCACTCCCCGCACGCCACTTCGCCCGCAAGGGGTTGCGCGTCTTGGCTCCCGACCTGCCCGGGCACGGTCGCAGCACCGGGCCAGCCCGGTCGACGATCCCCGCGATGGCCGACTGGCTCGCGGACGTCTTCGACGCAGCCGGCGTTGAACAGGCGGCAGTCGTCGGTCACAGCATGGGCTCGCTCGTGGCCTGGCAATTCGCACAGGGCCATGCGGACCGCTGCCGTGCATTGGCGTTGCTCGGAACGTCGATGCCGATGCCCGTGACGGACATGCTGCTGAACGCCGCCAAGGACAACCACCACGCGGCTTTCGACATGGCCAATGCCTGGAGCCACAGCCCGGGCGGCTCGCTGGGCGCCAACGACAACCCGGGCGTCTGGATGCTCGGCGCGGGGGAACGGCTTCTGGAGCGGTCGGGCCCCGGCGTCTTCCATGCCGACCTTGCCGCCTGCAACGCGTTCAACGCCGACGAGGCGGACGGAGCCGTGACCTGCCCGGCGCTGGTCATCGCCGGCGACGAGGACCGCATGACACCCGCGCGAGCCGGCCTCGACGTCGCGTCGCACTTGGCCGGCGCCAAGGTCGTCCGGCTAGCCGGCTGCGGTCATGCGATGCTGAGCGAGCGCCCCAACGAGATCCTCGACGCCTTGATCGATGTCGTGACCGAGCGCTGACCTGATCAGGAGTAGCGCGACGCCTGCACCCGGTACATCCGCGCGTACTTGCCGCCCTGCGTCATCAACTCGTCGTGAGAACCGATCTCGGCCACCCGCCCGTTCTCGATCACAGCGATCGTGTCGGCCATGCGCACGGTGGAAAAGCGATGCGAGACGAAGACGACTGTTCGGCCTCGCGTCAGCGAGGCAAAGCGCTCGTAGAGTTCCTGCTCCCTAAGCGCATCGAGGTGCGCCGTGGGTTCATCGAGGATGAGCACTTCGGCGTTCGACATCAGCGCCCGGGTGATGGCGAGGAACTGCCACTCGCCACCCGACAGGTCGACACCCTCGTCGAACGTCCGGCCGAGCACCGTGTCGTATCCCGCTGGCAGCGCTTCGATGAGGCCGTGGGCGCCTGTGCGGCGGGCGGCGGACTCGACCCGCGCGCGGTCCCCGATCGCCGCGACGTCCCCGAACGCGATGTTGTCGGCCACCGAGAACTCGTAGCGGACGAACTCCTGAAAGACGGCGCTCACGGACTGGCGCAGTTCGTCCAGGTCGTAGTCGCGCAGAAAGCAAACCAGGGGTCCAAGGTAGGTTCTGGGAATCGCACAAGGTTC
>JAPOYV010000096.1 GCA_026706385.1 Gammaproteobacteria bacterium | reverse complement strand
ATCCCGGGCCACCGCAACTACGTCCAGCAGCTCGAGGTCTACGAGCGGCAGACGAACGGCGCGGGCCTGGAGCGCATGCACCGGCTGCGCCACGGCTACGCTTGCCGGCGCTACGCGGAGATCACGGGCTGGAAGCCGCCGGCCGCGGGCGGGCCGCCGATGCGCAGCTTGAAGAGTGCGCGCAAGCGCATCGACCGGGACGCCCGGGCGACGATTTCAGCGGAACTCGGACACGCCAGACGACAGGTCGTCAGCGCGTACATTGGCAGCTGAAGTGCCTGGAATCGGCCGAGACGCGACGACCGGAGCCGTCGCGCCTCGAACCGCGAAGGCGCGGGATCAGTACCTGTGGTGCAGCTTCCCGTTCATGGGCGACCAACGCCAATGCTGTTCCGAAACCGGCTCGGGGTCCGGCAGCGGCGACCAGTATGCGGCACTCGCCTGAGGCTTCGATCTGGCGTTCCAGGGACTGATGCCGCAATCGAGATTGGAGGGCTCGTGCGCCCTGTCCGGCTTGGCCGCGAACTCGTCGATCACCGCCGCGTCGATGGCGTCCTGGCGTTTCTGCGCACGCTCGATGTCGCGATCGTCGCGGCACCGCCGGCAAAGGAAGTCGCCCTCCAGTCTGGGGCGGTACGCGCATCTTCGGCATCCACCGGTGGCGACCAGCGCCTTCCGCCGCCGCCGGCAGGATCGCGCGCGCCTGTCGAGGCAGTCCTGGCAAGCATGCGCGGGGGTTCCGTCGCGCTTGATCGCGACCTTGTTGCGGCACCGGCGGTGCGAACACTGCGGGAGCGCGGTGCCGGGGACCGCGGGCGGGACGAAACCGGGCGGACGCGTTCCGGTCCACTGGGCGATGAGCTGTTGAAGGTCCATGATGATCTCCTGTCAGGCTGAGTTGCCGACGCGGAAGTGCGTCGGTGCCTGGACAGGCGGCATGCGCGCGCAGGCCGGTCACCTCGCGCCAGCGAGGTCGCAGCACCAGCGGAGAACCGTCCCGGTTGACCGGTCGAGCACGCATGGCAGCATGGGCGCGAACCGACGGACGCCGACTGGTCGTTGTCGGCGGCGACGCGCCGAAGCCGTACCGTGGGGCGGGCCCGAGCGGGAGGACGGGGGTCGAAGAGTGGGTGGCGCCACCCAATGCGCCACGGGTAGGCGGGCGGCTGTGTCGCCCAACAGCGTAGGGCGTTGCCTTCGACGCGACGGGGACGGTCTTCCGGCCGGACGGCCTATCGGTGCGCTCGGCGCGATCCGACCGCCCGGAGGGCGGAAGCGATAGGGATCGTCACCCGATAGGGCCGGGACCCCGCAGGGGGCCTGGTCGCCGAAGGCGATAGAGCCCGGGCCGCCGTAGGCGGCATCGCCCGCGACGGCCCGCAAACGTCGATTTTCGGACCAAGTCTGCCGAAAAAGTGTGGCAGAGTTGTCGGGTAGCGCGACGCCCGCCGGGAGGAACATGGGAGGAAGGACGAGCGGCAGCCGCCCTGCGTCGTCGGGCGTTCGCCGCCGTCGCGGATGCTTCGGCCGCGGTCGGAACACGGGTCGACGGCGTCGACGAGGAACGGCCGATCCGCGACCGCGTCGGCCAGGTTGCGCGACGACGTGAAGGATCCTCCGTTGGCTGGATCGGAATGGGAGCGCGCCGCGGTGACGGCAGACCGTCAAGTCGGACGCGGCCGGCCATCCAATGCCACGGATCAGGAGGCAAGCCGATGAGCTACGCGAGTTTCATCGCATTCGTGGTGAGCCGCGTTCAGGAGAGGATCGACACCTGCGGGGACGGCGAGGCCGCCGCCGAGGCGGCCGTGTTCTGGGAGCGGCTCCTGACCCTCCTCGCCGCTACCGAGGGAGACGCGGCCGGAAAGGAGCGGTGGCGGCTGTTCGCCACCAAGGCGAAGAGCGTTGTCGAATCGATGCTCGGTCTCGCCGGCGACTGGCTTTCCGACGACGCGAAGCGGGCTCTCGCGCTTCTGAAGGTACTGCTCGACCTGCTCGCGTAGGAGTTGGACGGACGGCGGGGCTTGGCGGGCGTGGTGCACCAAGAGCAAGGGGAGGTGCTGCGGCTGATGCCGGGGTCGACCAACGGGACGTGCGGCGTGACGCGGCCGACCCGGCGAACCGCGGGGCCGCGTTCCCACGCCGACGGGCTACGGAGCGGAAAAAGGGGCGGCCCGTCGCCGCTTGGGCCGGTGACCGCGAACCGGTGCTGTTTGCCGGTCGTGCTGGCGGGGTTCGCGGTCGCGAATGTCGCTGGCGCCGAAGGACGGGACGACGGGCGCGCGACCGCCATCTCCATCGGCGCCGAGGAGATGTCCTGCTACCGGCGAAGCGCGGCGGGCGCCGGGAGAAACCAGTCCGGCGACCTCGGAGCGGCGCAGACCGGGATCGCCGGTCTGGAGGGTCTCCCCGGGCCCCGGGGACCAGTGGTCGTCCGCCACAGTCGTTCGCGCAGTGACGGCCGACGGCGGAACCTTGGCGCCGAAGTCAAGGTCGTAGGCATGGGGATGCCGCAGTCGATGGCGTGTGCCGAGAGGCGCCGCGTCGGCTCCCGAAGGGGCAAGCATTGGTGAGCGTTGACGCCCGCGGCGGGTTGGCAAGGTGCTTTTGCCATGGGAAGACGAACAGGAACGGAGAACGCGAAGCATGGGCTCATGGAAATCGGGATCGAAGCGGGTAGCGAGGACGGGCAATTGGCGGGTCGCGGCGACATTGGTGGCGATGCCGGCGCTAGCGGCATGCGTGGCGGCCGGAGGCAACGCGAGTGGCACGTCGACGGACCGAACGGCGCCGATGGGTACGGAGGCCGAACGGTTGGTCCTTGCCGGCATGCGGGCTGTCGACGCGTGCGGACGCGCAGACGTGCGGCGAGTGCGCCTTGGGACCGACGGGATGCCGTATACGGTGGAAATCGTCTGCCGAAAGGACGCCGAACCGTACATCGAGGAGTACTTGCTGCAGCTCGCGTCCGCGAACTGCGATGGCGATGTCGTCGAGACGTCCGTGGCGTACGACATGACGGGTACGCTCGCGAAGGCGGGTTTCACGTGTGGCCGGGAGGCCGGAGAGGTCTCCGCGCTGGAGTAGCACCCGGTGGACGAGCGTCGGGCAAGCCGGCATGTGGCCGCTTCGGATGCCGGGACGCCGTGGACGCGTACCGCACCACGTTTGTTCGGCGCACCGGGGGCAGGTTTGCGCGCCCCGTTCGGCGGCCCGGGACGATCGAACAGGCACAACGGATGACAGCATCGGGATTGTCGCCGAGGTCGAGCGTTCCCGCGGCACGCGCGCCGCCGCCCTGGTGCTCTAAGTTGCCATCGCGGCCGCGGCCCAGCTCTCGATGGCCCGATAGGACACGTTCGCATCGGCGCGGATACTGTCGGCAACGCTGAGGGAACTCGCTTCGACTTTGGCCGTGCCGAAGGGTTCGTGCGGCAGCTGTTGCCGTTGCCTGGCAGCATCGCGGATGTTCCGATAGCTCCTGTGGCTGTTCCTCTTGCGTTCGTAGACGACGTCTTGCTGTTGATCGTTCATTGGTCCGTCCAAGTAGTGTGGGTGACGCCCGACCGTAGCGTGGTCGCTCACGAAAGTAACCCCTTCGATTTCGACGTGGAGACGTGGTGCGAACCCGCCGTAGGGTTTCGGCGTTTCGGCCCGGATGGTGCGCGGTGGCACGAGGGACGGGTATCGCTGCCGTGCCGCGAATGGATAGCGTAGCAACGAAGGTCGTCGGCGCACGGTAGGCCCGAGGAGCGTTGGTCGGGCTGTCCGCTGTCACTAACTTTCGCGAAGCCGAAATCAGTGACGGGGCGGTAAACCGGCCTTCAGGCCAATGGCGGCAAGGGCTCTGCTAAACGAGGGACTTGCGCTGTTCTGAAAGCCGCTGATCGTAGGGCTTTCCGGCGAGCGCGTGTTTTTCGTACCCCCGGGAACGCGGGGTTTCCGCGCTTTCCGGGCGTCCCGGGAGCGTTTTCCGTGGTTTTCCACCCCAGGCGCGGCGTCGGGCGCGGCGGGTCCGGCCGCAGGCTCCGGACCCGTGCGGAGCCTGGGAAAAGGTGTCGCCATGGGGCAGGATGTTCTTGACGAGGAACGACCGCCGCTCCACGGAGGGAGACGCCATGGCGACACGGCAGAGTGTGCTTTTTTCCTGGGACGATGTCGAACGGCTGCCGGAGCTGAAGCGGCTCTCGTTCGTGCTGGACCACCTGCCGGACGGGGACCTGGTGGCGGCGCTGGAGGCGAAGCGGGGCCGCGGCCGGGACGAGTACCCGGTGGCGGCGATGTGGCGGGCGCTGGTCGCCGGGATGGTGTTCGGCCACGACTCGTCGGCGTCGCTGCTGCGCGAGCTGGGCCGCAACCCGGCGCTGCTGGCGCTGTGCGGCTTCGACCCGCTGGGCCGGCAGTCGCCGCCGCGGCGGACGCTGGCGCGGCGCGCGGACGGCACGGCGGAGGCGGTGTGCGAGCCGAGCCCGTGGCGTGCCGGGGTGCCGACGCCGTGGGCGTTCTCGCGGTTCCTGTCCAACGTGGTGTCGCTGGAGGAGAAGACCGGCGCGGTGTCGGCGATGGTCGACGCGCTGCGCCGGCGGCTGATGGACGAGCTGCCGGGGTTCGGCCGGCACCTGGGCTACGACGGCAAGGCGCTGTCGTCGCACTCGACGGGGAAGCGCAAGGCGGCGACGGGGAGGACGTCGGATCCGGACGCCGACTGGGGGAGGCACGAGACGGGCGGCGTCGACGCGAAGGGGAAGGCGTGGACGAAGGTGAAGACGTGGTTCGGCTACGGCCTGCACCTGGTCGCGGACGCGGAGCACGAGATCCCGGTGTGGTTCGAGGTGACGAAGGCGTCGGCGTCGGAGCATGCGGCGCTGTCCGCCGGGGTCGACGACCTGTTCGCGAAGGAGCCGGGGATGGCGGCGCGCTGCGAGGACTTCTGCGCCGACCGGGGCCTGGACGGCGGGCCGCTCAAGAGGAGGCTGTGGGATGTCTGGGAGGTGCGCCCGCTGACCGACGTGCGGGAGCTGTGGCGGGAGGAGAAGGAGATGCCGGGCCACGATCCGTCGCAGCCGGTCCGGCGCTCGCTGGCGGCTGACGGCGGCGGCAACGTGCTGCACAGCGGGAAGGGCGAGGTGTTCTGCCGCTGTCCGGCGACGGGCGAGGAGCGTCCGATGGCGTTCCAGGGCTTCGAGGCGGACCGGGGCACGCTGAAGTACCGCTGCCCGGCGGCGGCGTACGGCTTCGACTGCGCGGGCCGCGAGCGCTGCCTGGCGGACGCCGGCTCGAAGGCGGGGGACTACGGGCGCGTGGTGCGCGTGGACCTGGCCGGCGCCGACCGCCGCATGTTCACGCCGACGCCGTGGGGGAGTCCGTCGTGGAAGCGCGGCTACGCGCGGCGTTCGGGCCTGGAGCGGATCAACGCGCGCCTCGACGGCGGGTTCCGCTTCGAGAACCACTTCGTGCGCGGCAAGGCGAGGATGAAGACGCGCATCGGGCTCGCGGTGGCGGTGATGATGGCGCTGGCGCTCGGCGCCGTGCTGGCGGGACGCCCGGAGCGGATGCGCTCGCTGGTGGATCCCGGCCTGCCGCTCGCGGCCTGACGCCGCGAGCCGCCGCCCCGACGCGAAACCGGCCCGACCGGAGGGCCGCCCCTGGACGTCGACGCGGGAGAGGCCGTCCCAATGCGAATCGTTCTCACCCGCGTCGTCGGAATCACGCCCGCGAGGGCGTCGGCGACCGCCGCGGCGGCGGTCCGACGCCAGCCGCAAGGATCGACCTGGGCTGCCGAGCTCCGAAAACGCCACAGCGCAAGTGCCTCTAAACACGCGGGTGATGCGGGAGTAATGACGGCATGCTATTGTCCGCCGCGCTCACTCGCCCCCTCAGGGTGGCGTTGCCGGACGAAGGTCTGGCGTGAGACGGCAC
Organism: Gammaproteobacteria bacterium; assembly: GCA_026706385.1. Classification (GTDB taxonomy): domain Bacteria; phylum Pseudomonadota; class Gammaproteobacteria; order Pseudomonadales; family Azotimanducaceae; genus VXYL01. Next base: position 3,786 of record JAPOYV010000096.1, on the reverse strand, counting down.
CGGAAGGTGTCCCACGTGCCTCGCCGCGATCGCGCGGCAGTGCGGTCGACGCGCCGCAAGGGCACCGAGCGCCACGTCGCAGTCGCGCGCGAACGGGGGCGACTCCCCTACGGCCATTGCGCTGCGGCGCGCGGGAATCCGCGCGGCCCGACGACGAGTCGGGCGTGGCAGACGGCAACGGGCCGTGGCGCGAGGTCTCGTTGCGTGACGGAGGAGCGATCCGACGTCGTGCCCCGGCCGGGGCAACGCAGGGGGCAGGCGCCCCGAACGGCTGGCGGGACAGGTGTCGGGAGACACGCCGCGGCCGCCGCATGCGACGGCAAGGGAATACGCGTCGAAGGGCTTCGCGCAGCAATGCGGGTCCGCATCGTCCTCGTCGAGGGGCGGCGGATCGCCCAGCAAAACTAATCCGCACGCCGGCCCGGCCCGTTGACGCGGCGCCGGGCGCGGCAGCTTCCGCACTTTACCCGCCGCTTGATGTCCGGGCGGCCTCCCGCCGTGGAAGCGTTCAACACCAGCATGGATCCCAGGAATCAGATGAACGAGGTATTCGGGGCACCCGACTCGCCTGAACTGGACTGACCCGTAAGAGGACGGGCCGACACGGGAACCGTGCCCGCCCGCCACGTCTTCGTCGAGCGGATCAGCTTGGAGGCAGACCGACTGACGTTCGACTTCGGAATCTACCGCTCAGAACCGGCTCGTCGTCCGGTAGAGTGTGAGGCGGTAGACGCACTCCGAGTGGATTTGCCACGTCCCGGACATGGGCTAACACAGACAGCACTTCGTTCTCTATGCGACACAGCATTTGAACGAGTGCGAGCCGATCTTGCCGCGAAAGGTTGGTCCGTTCGGGCGGGGAAGTGGGACGACTAGCATTGTCCGGCTCCTGCGCCATGGCGGTCTCCCGTGGTGAAACGGCCCGGGCTTTTAGGTCGCGCCGGGTCGTGTTAAAACCCACGGGAAATCCAAACGAACAAGGTTCGTATTCCAAGAGTACACCGATGAGCGAATCGCCCGACATGCGCCCCGAGTGGGCAGGACAAATCGGCAAGCGGCATCCCGGAGGAGTCAAGCTCAACGTAGCTGTAAGGATGGCAGGGTGCACCCATGACGGGATCGACTACCAGATACGCGGCGTCGTGGACGTGCCGTCTCTGCCGCGTGGTTGGGACGAGACCCAGCTATTGGCTAGGACTCTGGCCCGGGACGTGGATGCCCTGAAAGGCAAGACCTACGAGTACACCTGTCTCGACTGGCGCCCTGCCAAGGGCGGGCGCGGCATCCACGTTCACTCGTGGCGAGACTGTGAAGCTACGGTCATCACAGACGACGACCTCGTTGGTCCGATCAAGGCCTTCGAGCCGCCAGATTTCGAGAAGCACACCTACATCGCCAGCCCTGAAAAGCACGCCGAGTGGGGGCGCGAGTACGAGGCCAACAGGTACGGCAGGCTGGAGTCGAGAAGGGAGTTGCACCAGCGATACCAGGACATACTGGTCAACCTGACCATCCTCAAGCTGTCGGGCCAACTAGGCGTGTCCGAGGACGAGCGGTGGCACAGGCTGTTCCATCATGTCGTGGTCGAAATGAACGTGCGCGGCGAGCCGCCGACGCAGGCCGCCAACTTTGATCCCCGCGTGGAGGAAGCCAGGCCTTTCTTTGACGGCGAAATGTGCCGCAAGGCGGCCAATGTATCTGCGGAGCGCGGGACATACCTGGACGTGATGGTCAAGTACGGCAAGCGCGAGCATATGGAAGAGCTGATGCGGGGAGAGCTGTACATGAACTCCGCCAGCAACTACAACAGGTCCGTGCACAACCAAGCCGTTCGGGACAACGAGCTTGAGGTTGATTTCAAGGGCGGCGTCGTTCGAGCACTCCACCCCACGTTGTACTACAACAAGGGCAACCAGCCGAAGCCGAGCATCAATGGCTTCCGGCCGGTATTCGACTGCCCCGACCTGAAGCGCGACGAATACGCCACCACGACCGTTCAGAGCCACGGCGACTACTGGATGTTCTGTGCTGCGAACGCGCTCGACCCGAGGTTCTTCTTGGACTTCGACGCCGACTGCTGCGTCATAATCCGGCGCAGACCATTCGTCGAGCGGCTTGGTAAGACCCCACCGCAGCTGCCGAATGCGACCATGTCCATTGGTAGCATTCAGTACGTGGACCCACTGGGGGCGCAGTCGTCGAGCTGGCCCGTGAAATCGTCCGACATTCCGATGACCAAGCTGTTCCGATACGCCTACCAGCGGGAAGTACGGTTCATATGCGTTCCGAACGAGCCAACGGAACGTCTGGAGCCAAGGTTGCGGCAGCTCGGGCCGCTGACAGACATTGCCGAGCTGGTGCCGATCCCGCGTGCCTCTTCGTGAGTATGACACGGGCACCTGAAATCGGCTTTGGGTCAGGCAGTTTGCGGACTGTACATAGTCCCACCCGTTGTCTGTTCGTGCACCTGTGCACGGTCGGTTTGAGGACTGTATATAGTTCCCCTACCGTAGCCTCTGACGTCAGCGCCCATGCGCTGGTTCAGATCACTTTGAGACGCGGTGTGACCCCCGACTTCAAACGGAGACACTACCCGATGGCGGACGTGTCCATCGGTGTGGCGGGTTGCGCGTTGGCCCATGGCTCGGTTGAACGCGCCTGAGGTTGACCCGGCCCGGCCCTATTGGTCGGGGTGGCCGTTTCGCGTTGTGCTCGTGCATCGGCCGGGAGCGTTCCTTTCGGACCAGGTCGCCGCCGCGGTTGCGGTCCTCGATGAGTTTCGGGCGGAGTGCCATAGGGCGTACTTCGCGTTCAACGGAACGGTGAACGGCAGGTTTGACGCGTCGGTCACGTACGGGAAGTTGCTGCGCGGAAGGGATCGTCGGTTCACCGTCGGTACGGAGTTCCCCGACGGCGAGCAACGACCAGGCAAGTCCACGATAGCGAGTTTGACGGTGGGCGAGCTGCTGGACTCCCTAGCGGAAGGTGGCGACTTCGAGGACAGGCAGAACCGCGCGCTGGTGGTGATGCTCTACCACAGGTGGGACGAGTGGTACCGGCACCGAATCGGAAGCGCACTCGGCTTGAAGAAGGGCCGGATTCGATGCTCGCTGATGGGCGAAGTGAGGCAGCTCAGGAACCTGATCGTGCACGAGAACGGGATCGTGCCGGAGAGCTTCAACGCGCCAATGCTGGCGCGAATCTGGAACGGTATTCCGGTCGGCTATCTGGCGATATCGGATCGGATGGTCCACGCGCTGATGGAACAGCTCAACGCCATCCGCGTCGAGGCAGGCTGACCCATCGGGTCGACGAGACGGGAGAAGGAACAAGCATGGGCGAACACGGCAGGGACGGGAAGGTGATCGTTTGTGGGATCGAACAGCAACTGTTCGGCTGCAACCCATTCAAATAGTACGTGTTTTTGGACTTAGTAGCGCTGCCGCACGCGGAAGGCTCGAGAGGACGCCGGCGGTAAGCAGCCCTGTATGCCCCCGTGAGGGCCCTCCCGTCGCGGCGCTCGCATTTCAACGGCGTGGTCGAACGCGGGAGCGACACCTGCGGCGTGGAGTTCTCGTCCCAGTACGTCGGCGACCTCACCGTCCATGCCGTCGCCGGGCACCTCGACAGCGATCTACCCTTCTACAACACGGTCAGACCGCGCCGCCGCTCGAACATGCGACTGCTGCGCAACACGCTAGTCTCAAATCTGCGTGAGTGCACACAGATGCTGTTAGGCCAAAGCACTAATGTCCCCTTTGTCCAATTCTAAGATGTCCCCTTTTC
>JAPOYV010000132.1 GCA_026706385.1 Gammaproteobacteria bacterium | reverse complement strand
GATGCCGGCCGGTTCGAAGATCGGCATGCGCGCCATGGCGCGGCCGAGCCAGGGCATCAGGCGTTCCAGGTCGTCGGAAAAGAGTTCGCTGTCGGACTCCCACGGCGGCAGTCCGCTCGGCGGCCAGGCTTCGGCGAGCCTTTCGCCCTCGTAGATGCCGATCAGGCCCGACTGCTGCTCCTGGCGCAGGTAGGCGGACGCGTAGGGGTCGCGGGTGATCGGGAGTTCGGTGCTTCGCTCGGCCAGTTCCGGCACGGGCCCGGAGACAAGGTAATGGTGCTGGATGTTGCAGATGGGGAGGTCGGTGCCGACCATCTGCGCCACCTGCCGGGCGTAGCAGCCCGCCGCGTTGACCACCGTCTCGGCAACGACCTGGCCCTGTTCCGTGATCAGTTCCCATTCGCCGCTCGGCAGCGCTCTGATGTCGGTCACCCGGTTGTGGCGCACGATCCTCGCGCCTAGGTCGCGCGCGCCCCGGGCCATCGCGTTGCAGAGCCCGGACGGGTCGGCGTGGCCGTCGTCGCGGGTCCAGGCACCGGCCAGCACGCCTTCGGTGGAGACGAACGGATTGAGCTTGGCGATCGTCTCGACGTCGACGATCTCCATGTGGTAGCCGACGTTGGCGGCGATGCCCCGCAAGTAGCGGAACCAGTCCAGATCTTGCTCGGTTGAGGCGAAGCGGACGCTGCCGCAGCCATGCCAGCCAACGGCCTGACCGGTTAGTTGCTCCAACTTTTGGTACAGGGAGACGCTGTATTCGTGGATCTTGGCGAGGTTGTAGTTGCCGACCAGATTCGGGCATTGACCGGCCGCGTGCCAGGTCGAGCCCGACGTCAGCTCGCCCTTCTCGATCAAGAGGACGTCGTCGCAGCCCTCCGCGGCCAGGTGGTAGAGCAGGCCAACGCCCATGATGCCGCCGCCGACGATGACGATGCGCGCCTGGTTGTCCATGCCGTAATCCAACTGCGGATGGCCACCGCGATTCTCACGGCATTCGGGGGTGACTGGCAATACGGATCACGGTCCTTAAGGGCCGACCGATTTGGCGCGATACATGCTGTCCATCGAGGTCGCACCTGGGGGTGTTGCGTGTCGCAAAACCGCTCGCCACGGGTAGGCCCCTCAACCTATACTCGCCGCCGGACGACCGGGCTTCCGGCCAACGACAAGCTTTCGCACCAAGAAAAACACTTGGTGATTGGAGGCAGTTGCATGAGTGATGGCAAAGGCGTGGCCGGAGAGCAGGAAGACGATCTCGTCCTCTCCGAACTCGACGATCAGGAACTGGTCGAGCAGATGCATGACGATCTCTACGACGGCCTGAAGGATGAAATCGTCGAAGGCACCGAGATCCTCCTGGACCGGGGCTGGTCAGCGGACAAGGTCCTGAACGACGCCTTGGTGGGCGGCATGACGATCGTCGGCATCGACTTCCGCGACGGCATCCTGTTCGTCCCCGAGGTGCTGCTGGCCGCCAACGCCATGAAAGCCGGCATGGCCGTGCTCCGACCGCTGCTTGCGGAGACGGGCGCCAAGCCTGTGGGCAAGATGGTGATCGGCACCGTCAAGGGCGACATTCACGACATCGGCAAGAACCTGGTCGGCATGATGATGGAAGGCGCTGGCTTCGAAGTCGTCGACATCGGCGTCAACAACAGCGTCGAGGAGTTCATGGCGGCGCTCGACGAGCACGAGCCTGACATTCTCGGCATGTCGGCCCTGCTGACCACGACGATGCCTTACATGAAAGTGGTCATCGACGAGCTTGTAGCCCAATCCATCCGCGACGACTACATTGTCCTGGTCGGCGGTGCGCCCCTGAACGAGGAGTTCGGCGAGGCGGTGGGCGCGGACGCCTATTGCCGGGATGCGGCCACCGCGGTGGAGACGGCCACCGACCTCATGCGCAAGAGGCACAACTACCCATGAGCAAGTCCGGGGACAGCAAGCCGCAGCCGCGCCCCGCGCCCGTCCTGGTGATCGCTTGCGGCGCGCTTGGCCGCGAGCTGCACGCGCTTCGGCAGGCGAACGGCTGGGACCACCTGCGCATCCGTTGCCTGGACGCGGCCCTGCACCTGCGGCCGCAAGGGATCGCGCCCCGCCTGCGCGTCGAACTCGAACGCGCGCAGGGGCAGTACGCCCGCGTTTTCGTCGGCTACGCCGACTGCGGCAGCTACGGCGGGATCGACCGCGTGCTCGCGGACTTTCCCGGCGTGGAGCGGCTGCCGGGGCTGCATTGCTACGACGTCTTCGCCGGTGCCGAGCGCATCGAACACTTGGCCGAGGAGGAGCCGGGCACGTTCTACCTGACGGATTTCCTAGTGCGGTTCTTCGAGCGTCTCGTCGTGGAGACGCTTGACCTCGACGGTCATCCGGAGCTCGCGGAGGCGTTCTTCGGCAACTACCGGCGCGTGGTCTACCTGTCGCAGACCCGGGATGAGGAACTGCTCACCGAGGCCAGGACGGCCGCGACTCGGCTGGGACTTGAGTTCACCCACGTCCATACCGGTTACGGCGCCTTGGACGCCCAGGTCGCCCGGATCGCCGCGGGCTGACGGGTGGACGCCCTATTGGTTCGATGGCGCGACATTCCGTCGCAGATCATCGTCAAACAGGGCCGGAAGCGGGCCAAGGTGTTGCTGAGCGCACGTTTTCAGAACGCCATCGACCGCGCCGCCATGCGCGCGAAGAAGCGCACGGCCGATGCCTACATCAGCGAATGGGAGCGCGACCCGATCGCCCTGGAGCCGGTCGATGGGGCGACGGACCTGCAGGCCGTCGCCGACAAGTTGGCTGACGGGGTCGAGACGGGCTTTCCCGACGCTCGGCTGCTGGCGCTCATCCGCAACCACGGTTTCAAGTCGTGACGGACACGGTTGTCACGTCCCCAAGCCGAGAGGTGGTCATCGGCTTCGACCGGCCTTTCGTGGTCATTGGCGAGCGCATCAACCCCACGGGACGCAAGGTCCTGGCCGCGGAAATGAAGGCCGGCGACTACCACCGCGTGATCGACGACGCCGTCGCCCAGGTTGCGGCCGGTGCCCACATGCTGGACGTCAACGCCGGCATCCCGCTGGCGGACGAACCCGGCATCCTCGCCGAAGCCGTCAAGCTGGTGCAGTCGGTGACCGACGTGCCGCTATCCATCGACTCGTCCATCGTCGCCGCGCTGGAAGCAGGCCTCGCGGTCTACCAGGGCAAGGCGCTCGTCAACTCCGTCACCGGCGAAGAGGAAAGGCTGGAGTCGGTGCTGCCGCTGGTCGCCCGCCACGGTGCCGCGGTGGTGGCCATCTCCAACGACGAAACCGGCATCTCCGAGGATCCGGACGTGCGCTTCGCGGTGGCCCGGAAGATCGTCGAACGGGCGCAGGACCACGGCATCCCCGCGAGCGACGTGGTCGTCGATCCGCTGGTGATGCCAATCGGCGCGATCAACTCCGCGGGCAAGCAGGTCATGCGCCTGGTCGGCCGCTTGCGCGCCGAACTGAAGGTCAACACCACCTGCGGCGCGTCCAACGTGAGTTTCGGGCTGCCCAATCGCGGTGGGATCAACAGCGCCTTTCTCACCATGGCCATCGGCGCCGGCTTGACGTCCGCGATCACCAACCCGTTGCACGACACGGTCATGCAGGCGGTCGCTGGGGCCGACGTCATGATGGGCCATGATCCCGACTGCGTGCGCTGGATCGGCAAGTACCGGCAAGCCGACGCGACCGCGGCGGCGCAGGGGAGCCGGCGGGATCGCCCGCGGCGTCGCCGCCGCGGTTGATCAGCCGCTCGCGCCGGCATGGAACCTAAGCCCGAACGCCAGGCGCGGGTGGTTTTCACCCCGTCCGGTCGGCGCGGCGTGTTCCCGCACGGCACGCCTGTACTGCAGGCAGCTTGGGAACTCGGCGTGGACGTCGCCTCCATCTGCGGGGGCCGAGGGCTCTGCGGGCGTTGCCGGGTCGTTTGCAGCGCCGGCGACTTTCCCAAGCACGGCATCGTCTCCAGCCCGGAGCACCTGTCGCCCGCCGGCGTCGTCGAGACCCGCTATGGCGAGCGCGGCCAGCCGCTCAGCGCGGGCCACCGCCTGAGCTGCCAAGCGGAGATACGCGGCGATCTGGTGATCGACGTGCCGCCGGAGAGCCAGGTGCACCGCCAGGTCGTGCGCAAGGACGCCGACTCACGACCGATCCGCCTCGATCCGGTGGTTCGGCTCTACCTGGTGGACGTGCCGGCCGCGGATCTCGGCGCCGGCAGCGACCTGACCCGTCTGCTCGATGCGTTGGCGTCGCAGTGGGATCTGCGGCCGACGTTTCCGGCGGCCTTGCTGCCGAACCTGCAAGGCCTGTTGCGCGTCGGCGAGTGGTCGGTGACGGTCGCGGTGCATCAGGATGCGGAAATCCTCGCCGTCTGGCCAGGCTTCAAGGAGGCCGTCTACGGCGTGGCGGTCGACGTCGGTTCAACCACCATAGCCGCACATCTGTGCGACCTCGGCAGCGGCGACGTGCTCGCCTCGAACGGCATGATGAACCCCCAGATCCGCTTCGGCGAGGATCTGATGAGCCGGGTTTCCTACGTCATGATGCACCCGGAAGGCAGTGCGGAACTGACCCGGGAGGTGCGTCGGGCCGTCAACGAACTCGTTGCCGGTACTGCGGCAGACGCGGGCATCGAGGCGCAGGACATCGTCAGCCTGACGTTCGTGTGCAACCCGATCATGCATCACCTGCTGCTCGGCATCAGCCCGGTGGAACTCGGCGGCGCGCCCTTCGCGCTGGCGGCAGAGCAGTCCGTCCACCTGCCGGCGCGGGACTTGGGCGTCGAGGTCAATCCGGGTGCTGTCGCCTATGCGCTGCCCTGTATCGCCGGTCATGTGGGTGCCGACACCGCGGGGGTCGTGCTTTGCGAGCAACCCCACCGGAGCGATGCGGTGAGCTTGCTGGTGGACATCGGCACCAACGCGGAAATCGTGCTCGGCAACGACGCGCGGTTGCTGGCCTGCTCCAGTCCGACCGGCCCGGCCTTTGAAGGTGCGCAGGTCAGCGCCGGGCAGCGTGCCGCGCCGGGCGCCATTGAACGAGTACGGATCGACCCGGTCACCCTGGACACCCGGGTTCGGGTGATCGGCTCGGATCTCTGGTCCGACGAACCTGGATTCAGCAACGCCCTGCCGGCGCAGGGCGTCACCGGCGTTTGCGGCTCCGGGATCATCGAGGCGGTGGTCGAGATGTGGCTGGCGGGGATCCTCACCAGCGATGGGGTGATCGACGGCGGCCAGGCGAGCCGCACGGTGCGCCTGGTTCCGGACGGCCGCACCTTCTCCTTTGCCATTCATGGCGACCAGGTCACCGTCACGCAAAACGACGTGCGTCAGATCCAACTCGCCAAGGCGGCACTGTATGCCGGCATCCGGCTGCTGATGGACCGCCTCGAAGTGACCTCCGTGGACCGGATACGTCTGGCCGGGGCATTCGGCAGCCACATCGATGTGCGCTACGCCATGGCCTTGGGCATGATTCCGGACTGTTCCCTGGATGCGGTCGCGGCGATCGGCAACGCCGCTGGCCACGGTGCCAGGATCGCCCTCTTGAACCAGGCCTCGCGCAGCGAGATCGAGTCCGTGGTCAAGGGCGTGGAGAAGGTGGAGACGGCCATCGAGCCGAAGTTCCAGGCGTACTTCGTCGATGCCATGGCGATACCGCACGGACCTGCCGAATTGGCCCGCCTGGGCGACCTCTTTCCCGGCCGCGCTACGCGACCCGCGGCGGCCGTCGCCGGGCGGGCAACGCGGGGGCAGGGCAGACGCCCGAGGCGAACGATTTCGCCCCCAGGGCAGGCGAAATCAAGCTAAGCTGGCGGAGCGCACGCTCAAGGGAGGAACTGCCATGGCTCGACGTTCAGGCGGTAGACGGGCGCGCAAGGCCGAGCGCGCCGCACCCTTGGCCGAAGCGGTCAAGCCGGTTCGGCCGGGGCAGACCGGCGGACAATTCCAACCCCTCTCCGCTGACGGCGTTCTTGCCATCGCGGACAACGCCTTCGATATTCTCGAGAGGGTGGGTTTCGCCGACGCCACGCCACACTGCATCGAGACCTGTACGGCCGCCGGCGCCGTGCTCGGCGACGACGGACGTCTGCGCATGCCGCGGAGTCTGGTCGAACGCACGTTGCTTAAGGCGCGCCGGAATCTGGTGCTGCACGGTCAGGATCCGCGCTGGGACCTGGACTTGAGCGGCTCGCGGGTGCATTTCTCAACCGCCGGCGCGGCGGTCATGCTCGCCGACTCGGAGAACGGCCTCTACCGGGACTCCATGGCGCAGGACCTCTACGACATGGCGCGGATCACCGACACCTGCGAGCACATTCACATGTTCCAGCGCACCTGCGTGCCGCGGGACACTCCCGACAACTACGCGCTGGACATCAACACCCTCTACTGCTCGGTGATGGGCACGAGCAAGCACGTCGGTTCGAGTTGGACGGTGTACGAACACCTCGAGAAGAGCTTCGAGATGCTGCACCTGATCGCCGGCGGCGAGGCGCAGTGGCGTGCCCGGCCTTTCGTCAGCCAGTCCAACTGCTTCGTTGTGCCGCCGCTCAAGTTCGCCACCGATGCGATGGAATGCCTCCGGGTCGCCGTACAGGGCGGCATGCCGGTCTTACTGTTGTCGGCAGCACAGGCGGGTGCGACCGCGCCGGCCTACTTGGCCGGGACGGTCTCCCAAGCGTGGGCGGAGTGCCTCGGCGGCCTGGTCTACGTGAACGCGATCGAGCCTGGCGCACCGGCGATTCTCGGCGCCTGGCCGTTCGTCTCGGACCTGCGTACCGGAGCGATGAGCGGCGGCTCCCCGGAGCAGGGCCTGCTGTCCGCCGCCTGCGCCCAGGTCGGCAACCACTTCGACCTGCCCTTCGGCACGGCTTGCGGCATGAGCGACGCCAAGTTCCCCGACTTTCAGGCGGGCGCCGAACGCGCGGCCACGGTGCTCGCGGCGGCCTTGTCCGGCGCGAACATCGTCTATGAATCCGCCGGCATGTACGCGAGCCTTCTGGGCACGTGCCCGGAGAGCCTGTTGCTGGACAACGACATCCTGGGATCCGTCGGCCGCGCTGTCCGTGGCATCGAAGTCAACACCGACACCTTGAGTTTCGAGGAGATCGAACGGATCTGCTTAGGCGGGGAAGGCCACTACCTGGGCTCCGGGAACACCCTGCAGGTCATGCAAAGCGAGTACATCTACCCGGACTACAGCGACCGCACCAGCCCGACGGTCTGGGAGGAACTCGGCAAGCCGGTTCTGCTGGATCTGGCCATCGAGAGGACCCGGGAGCTTCTCGGCCGCCACGTGCCCCGCCACGTCAGCGACGAAATCGACGCAAGGATCAGGGCCGAGTTTCCGATCGCTCTCTCCCGGGAAGCGATGGGGAGATGACCGAACGAGGCGATCGCCGATGACCTGACCTAAGGGTGGTCCGTCGTAGCTCTGTCGGGCGATTTCGACTACTCTAGCGGCTCATGTCCCCCCACTCCCCCCATCGCGCCGCGTGCGGCGTACTGATGGTCGCTTTGTCCGTGTCCGCCGGGGCTTCCGGTTCGTCCGGCGCGGTGGTCTTCGGCAGTTGGATCACGCCGCACTACGCTGATGCGGCTTGCGAGGAGGTCAGCGCCCGGCTCGAGATCGCCTGCTCGGTCCGTGCGGTGACCATCGACGGCAGCCGCTACCACCGGGCCGTCTCCGCTGACATGGACGAGGCGGCAGCGCGTGCGCTTGGCGCTCGCGCTCGGGCGAGTGGGTTCTCGGCCTGGTACCTGGCTTCGCAACCCGGACGAGCGGTGATGCCTGCTGGCCGCGGCGTGCAGCCGGTGCGCACGGCTGTGATCGCCGAGCCCGACCCCACGCCACCGCACGCCGCCTCGGACTCCGCGCCCGTCGCCGTGTCCGCGGAGGATCCGGGGGATTGGCGCTTGCGTCTGCGCGCCGGTGGCGACGACGGCGGGGCGATCGATGTGCCCTACGTCGCCGCTGCGGCGATCCGGCTCGACGGTCAAGTCGACGAGGCCGTATGGCGCGATGTGGCCGGCTTCGACAACTTGCGCGTGACGGAACCGGACACGCTCGCCGATACCGCCTATGCCACGGTCACGCGGTTCTTCTACACCGACCGCGGCCTCTATGTCGGTGCCGTCATGGAACAGCCGCCCGATAGCCTGGTCTCGCGCCTCTCCGCCCGCGACCAGTACATCAACCGCGACCAGTTCGGCGTCGCCTTGGACTCGAGCGGCAACGGCCTCTACGGGTATTGGTTCTCCGTCAATCTCGGCGGTTCCGTGCAGGACGGCAAGGTGCTGCCGGAATACACGCTCACCGAGCAGTGGGACGGGCCGTGGGAGGCGGCGACTGCGAAAACGGAGGCGGGCTGGAGCGCGGAGATGTTCCTGCCCTGGTCGATGATGGCGATGCCGCCGGGCAACGGCGACCGCTCGATGGGCGTTTGGGTCAAGCGGCAGGTCGCGCACCTGGACGAGACTTGGAGTTGGCCGGCGCTTCCGCGCACCGGCGGGCGGTTCATCTCGGCGTTGCAGTCGGTCAACGTGCCGGGGGTCGAGCCCAAGCAACACTACGGCGTGTTTCCCTACGTCTCGGGGACGGTCGACAACATGGCCGACGACGAGCGCGGACGCGCTGGCGTGGACTTCTCGTACCGTCCGTCGCCCAATCTCCAACTCACCGCGACGCTGAACCCGGACTTCGGCGCGGTCGAGTCGGACGACGTCGTGGTGAACCTGACGGCGGTCGAGACCTTCTTCCCCGAAAAGCGCCAGTTCTTCCTCGAGGGCAACGAGGTCTTCTTCACGTCGCCGCGCGCGGACGTGAACCGTTACCGCGGCCCCCAGGGAACGGGCGCCCGGGCGACGCCCCGGACCTACACCCCGGAACCGACCACGCTCATCAACACGCGGCGCATCGGCGGCGCAGCACGGCAATTGGTCAACGACGTGCCGGACGATGTCGAGATTGCCGCCGTCGAGAAGAGCAAGCCGACCGATCTGCTCGGGGCAGCCAAGCTGGTCGGCCAAGCGGGGGGTCTGCGCTTCGGCGTGCTCGGCGCCATGGAGGACGATGTCGTGCTGCGCGGGACCGACGCTGCCGGCGACGACGTCGAGTGGACGGGCGAAGGCCGCGACTTCGGCGTCGTGCGCCTGCTCTACGAGCAGACCGGGAAGGGTCGCCGTTCGCTCGGCTACATGGGTACTTTCGTGGACCTGCCCGGCGAGCGGGATTCCGCCACGGTGCACGGCATCGATGCCCACGCCTTGGCGGCGGGCGGCGCCTTTCAGTGGGACGGCCAGTACGTGTACAGCGATGCGCCGCCCAACGATGAGGATCCGGAGGCCGTCACGGGTCACGGCATCTACAACGATTTCAGCTTCTTCCAGCGCCGCGGACTAATCCACCAGGGCGGGCTCGACTACATCGACAGCAACCTGTCGATGTCGGCCCTCGGCTTCATCGGTCGCAACGACGTGGCCGTCGCCCGCTACGGCATCGTTCGCTTCCAGAACCTCGAGCGCTTTCGGCAACTGCGCAATTCGCTGTTCCTGAACTTCCAGGCCAGCACCGAGGGCTTTGCCAACCGCGTCGGCATCTTTTCGAGCCACACGCTGATGTTCAACAACAGCTCCGAGGTGAAGGCGTATCTCAACTACTTCCCGTCGCGTTGGGACGACCTGTCGAGCCGCGGCAACGGCATGTTCAGAATCAAGGGCCGCCTGTTCACGCAGATCGGTTTCGGCACCGACACCGCCAAGCCGTTCTCCTGGAGCGGCACCATCACTCGTGACGGGGAGGAACTCGGCGGCGAGTCGTTCGGCGCCGACTTCGGCATCACCTACAAGCCGACCGACCGCCTGTCGCTCGATGTCGACCTGCGCTACATGCGCCGCGATGGTTGGCTGCTGCACACGGGGGACCGCAACTTCGCGACCTTCTCCGCCACCGACCTGCAGCCGGTCCTGAAGGCGGATTTCTTCTTCAACGCGCGGCACCAGATGCGACTGACGTTGCAGTGGGCCGGCATCGATGCCGCGGACTTGACCTACCTTCAGGTTCCGCTGAGCGAAGGGTGGCTCACGCCGCGCGACGAGGTGCCGGTGGACGGGGACGAGGATTTCACCATCTCGCGTCTGACCGGCCAGTTCCGCTACCGCTGGGAGATCGGCCCGCTGTCCGACCTGTTCGTCGTCTACACCCGGGGATCCAACCTGGTCCGGGGTTCGGGCTACGAATACGACGAACTGTTCCTCGATGCGCTGCGCGAGCCCATCGTCGACTACTTCATCGTCAAGCTCCGCTACCGGTTCGGTTCCTGAGCCCGAGCGCTCGCAGGGAATCGCGATGCGCCGGCTGCTGACGATCCCCATGCTCGCGCTCGCCGCAGGGTGCTACACCGGCGAGGGCTCCGGCGAGGTGGTGTTCGAGAGCTACGACGTCGCGGCGTTCTCCGGCATTGCGCTGAGCAGCGACGGCACGGTGACCGTGCTGCCAGGCGACTTCGCCGTCACCGCGTCCGCCGAGGACAACGTCCTGCCGACGCTTCGCGTGCAGACGCGAGACGACACGCTCGTCGTATGGCGAGACGTCGACTGGATCGACGGCATTCGGCCCACCGTGCCGATCCGGGTCACCGTGACGGTCCCGCAACTCGCCACCGTGGCCGTGTCCGGGAGCGGTCGCGTGGTGATTCGGGGCGTGGGCGCGCCGGTGGTCGGCTATTCCGTGTCGGGCGCGGGCGCCTTGGACCTGGTCGACGTCCCGGCAACGCGCGTGGGCATCGACGTCGCTGGTTCCGGAACCGTTTCGGCGTCCGGTATCCATGCCACGGAATTCGCGGCCGAACTACGCGGCGCGGCCAGCGCCGTCGTCGCCGGCACTGCGGACGTGGCGACGGTGAACGTGTCCGGATCGGTGCTCTACCGCGGTGCCGACCTTCGAGCCCGTCAGGTTGTCGCCGAAGTCGATGGCGCGGCGCAGGCGTTCGTTTGGGCGGACGAAGCGCTCAAGGGACGTGTCGGCGGCATCGCGCGGCTTGGGTTTCGGGGCAATCCCGCGCTCGAAGTGGCGATCCAGCGCGATGGGCGGCTGTTCGACGTCGGCGTACCGCTGTCCCCGGTCGCCGCGGACTGACGCCATGCAGCGCGCGGACTTCCGCTTCGAGTTGCCCGGCGAGTTGATCGCCCAGCGGCCAGCGGCGAACCGTGCCGGCAGCCGTCTGCTCGAACTGCGCGGCGACGCGGTCCGCCACCGCCGTTTCGAGGCGGTCGTGGATCTGCTCGATGCGGAAGATCTTCTCGTGGTCAACGACACGCGGGTCATCAAGGCCCGGCTGATCGGCCGCAAGGACTCCGGCGGCCAAGCGGAGATCGTCGTCGAACGCCTCGACGGGGCGTGCCGCGCGCTCTGCCAGGTGCGCGCCAGCAAGCCGCTGAAACCGGGGCGGCGGGTATTCGTCGGCGAGAGCACGATCACGGTGGTTCGGCGCGAGGGCGAGTTCTACCGGCTCGACTTCGGCGAGCCCGTGGCGCCGTTTCTCGAGCGTTTCGGCCGCGTGCCGCTGCCGCCGTACATCGACCGCGAGGCCGACGCGACCGACGAGGATCGCTACCAGACGATCTACGCCAGCGTCCCGGGCGCCGTCGCGGCGCCCACCGCCGGGCTGCATTTCGACGAGGCGATCCTCGACGGTCTGCAGGCGAAAGGTGTGGGCGTTGCCCGCGTCACGCTGCACGTGGGCGCCGGGACGTTCCAGCCGGTGCGGGTGGCGGACTTGAGCCGCCACCGCATGCACGCGGAACGCTACGTCGTCCCGCCGTCGACGCGGCGCGCGCTCGCGGGCTGCCAGGGTCGCATCGTGGCGGTCGGCACGACCGTGGTGCGCACCTTGGAGGCCGCCGCCGCGACCGGCGACGATTGCGGCGAGACGCGCCTGTTCATCACGCCGGGCTACCGCTTCTCCGCGGTCGATGCGCTGATCACGAACTTCCACTTGCCGGAGTCGACCTTGCTCATGCTCGTGTCCGCGTTTGCCGGGGTCGAGCGCATTCGCCGGGCCTACGCGGTCGCGGTGGCGGAGCGGTACCGGTTCTTCAGCTACGGCGACGCGATGTTCTGCCAGCGGGGCACGTGAGGGGCGTGTACGACAAATCCTTGGTGCGGACAACCACGTTGGATGCTGGGTGCGCGAGTCCCTAGGCCCGCACTGGCATCAACCCCGGTGCCGATGCGGGCGAGGACGGTAAGAGCATCTCCTGGTCGGCTCATTGGGCTACCGGGATCCAAGCAAGTCCGTCCACCTCGGCGAAATGCCCGTCCAACGAGACCAGATCCGCGCCGGTTTCCATCGCGTGGGCCGCGATCCAGATGTCGTTGGTTGGAATCGGTCGTCCTTTGCGGCGAAGGTTGGCCGCGATCCGCGCATACCGGTTCGCGGTCGTCATGCTCATCGTGACGACGCTGACCCGCCGGTTATCTAGGAACGTCCGGAGGTCTCTGGTGTTCTCGTCGGCGCGCTGGCCATGTTGGAAGCCATAAAGTAGCTCGCCAACTACCACGAGTGGCACGAGGATTTCCGAGGACGAGCGGACAAGCTCCGCCACCTGCGGGTGCCCGCGTTTCCATTGGGAATACGCGTTCGAGTCAAGAAGAACTCTCACTTCCACATCGCTTCGTCGATGCGCGAGAAGTCCTCCAACGCCTGATCGATTCGATCAGCCTCTTCGGTCGACCAGGTGCCCATCAAATGGTCCAGCGACGACCCCACCACGTCGTCCGCTTTGCCTGCGTCGAGTTCCGCACCTCGACGAAGCAACCGCATAACGGCGCGATTCAGCGAAATGCCTTCCCGGCGAGCGAGATCCTGAATGTAAGCCGCCAACTCGGCGTCGAATCCCCTGATGGTTAGCTGATTCATGGTGGTCCCTGGTCGAGCCGGACTATTGACTCAATACGAGTCACTCTAGTGACTCGCTTGCTGGTCGTCAAGATTTCGCGTCCGCCGCCATACGATCGGGGGCCTCAATCGGCCAATGCTTGGCCTCGTACGCTTCGACTAACGTGACGAGGATCTCGAGTTTGTCGCCGTCGCGTGAGTCGGGCGGGCTTCCCATCAAGCGGTCGACCTCCGCCAAGGCGGCGTCGTAGTCGGCCTGGGTCTTGATCTTCCCACTGCTCATCGGATCACTGACCATCGGACCCTCGTGTCCAGAACGTCTTTTCAACCTGGTCGTTCGACTCCCGCTTCGGTCAGGTGTCGATACCAGTTGGCCTGCACAAGCCAGCAGTCTTTGACGTGGCGAAGGTAGGAAACAGGCCAGCGACTCGAGCGTCTCGGTCTTCATGGGCTGGTCCGTTCCGTCGCCACATCAGTTTAGTCTATGCGTCCATGACCTTCGACCTTCTCGCAACCGACGGCACGGCTCGTCGCGGGCGCCTGACGACGGCGCACGGCACGGTCGAGACGCCGGTGTTCATGCCGTGCGGTACATACGGCACCGTCAAAGGCATGACGCCGCGGATGCTCACGGAAGTCGGTACCCAGATCCTGCTCGGCAACACATTCCACCTGATGTTGCGGCCTGGAGACCAAGCCGTGCGCGCGCTTGGCGGACTGCACGAGTTCATGCAGTGGCCGGGGCCGATCCTCACCGATTCGGGCGGCTACCAAGTGTTCAGTCTGCGGGAACTGCGCGAGGTCTCGGAACGCGGCGTCGCGTTCCGCTCGCCGATCAACGGCGATGCGGTGGAATTGACGCCGGAGCGGTCGATCGAGGTCCAGCACAACCTCGGTAGCGACATCGTCATGTCGTTCGACGAGTGCACGCCGTATCCGGCCACGGCGGCGGAAGCCGAGGCATCGATGCGCCTGTCGATGGACTGGGCGCGCCGCGGTCGAGAACGGCACAGCGACGGGCACGGCCATGGTGGTCGTACAAGCCTGTTATTCGGCATCGTTCAAGGCGGCATGTATCCCGAGTTGCGCAGCGAGAGTCTCGCCGAACTCGTCGCCATCGGCTTCGATGGCTATGCCATCGGCGGGCTGTCGGTGGGCGAGCCCAAGGCGGAGATGGACGCGGTGCTCGACCACGTCGCCCCGGCCATGCCGCGGGAGGCGCCGCGCTACCTCATGGGGGTGGGTACGCCGGCCGACCTTGTACGCGGCGTGACGCTGGGCATCGACATGTTCGACTGCGTGCTGCCGACGCGCAATGCGCGCAACGGGTATCTCTTCACGTCCCGCGGCGTGGTCAAGATCCGCAACGCCGCGCACCGGTCGGATCGAGGACCGGTCGATGAGGCCTGCGCCTGCTATACGTGCGCCAACTTCTCGCGAGCTTACCTGCACCATCTCGACCGCTGCGGCGAGATGCTCGGCCCAATGCTCATGACGATCCACAATCTGCACTACTACCACGACCTGATGCGCCGATTGCGCGAGGCCATTGAAGCCGGTACATTGGCGAGCCTTGCTCGTACCCTCACCAGCGGTTGGGAGTCCCATTGAACTCAACGCTCCCCGAACTTGCCCCCCTCGCACTTGCTGCGGCGCCGGCGGGCGGCAGCCCGTGGACGATGTTCCTGTTCCTCGGCGGCTTTGCACTGATCTTCTACTTCATGATCTTTCGCCCGCAGAGCAAGCGACGCAAGGAGCACGCGGCCTTGGTATCCGGGTTGGCCAAGGGTGACGAAGTGGTGACCGTCGGTGGCATGACCGGCTTGATCACCCGCGTCGACGACGACTTCGTGAAGATCCGCATCGCCAACAACGTCGAGGTGCGCATGCAGAAAGGCTCCGTGCAAGCGTCCTTGCCGAAGGGCACGCTGAAAACACTGGATGACAAGTAACCGCCGTAGCGGCGACACCGGCCGGGCCACCGGCGCCGGCCTGGCCGGCTTCGGTTTCGGCGGATCGCGCGCGGGCCCGCGGCCCCGCGTCTCGCCATGGCGGATCATCGTGCTCGCCATGGTGGTCGTGATTGGCGGGACCTACGCGGCCCCCAACCTGTTTCCCCCCGACTTCGCCTTACAGGTCACGGTGGACAACTCGCCGCGCACGTTCGACGACTACCTGCTCGAGGAACTCGCGGAAGTCCTGGATGAAGGCGGCGTGCCCGTCATCGCCAAGGAGCGGATCCCGGAGGGTGGCCTGCTACGCGTCGGCGACGCCGAGGCGCAGTTGCGCGGCAGCGCGTTGCTCCGCGACTACCTGAACCCGCCTGGCGAGGAACGCCAGTTCGTCGTGGCGCTCAACCTGGCCTCGACCACGCCCGAGTGGCTCAAAGGCATCGGCGGCGAGCCCATGGCCTTGGGGCTCGACCTCAAGGGAGGCGCGCATTTCGTCCTGCAGGTGGACATGGAGGAGGCGCTGGCCAAGCGCCTGACCGACGAGGTGGAGAAAATCAAGGACATGCTGCGCGAGGAGCGCGTGCGCTACCGGAGTACGGCCAACGCGGTGCAGGGCGAGACAATCCGCATGGGATTCGTCACGGGACAGCTTCGCGACCGCGCAGTCGCGATCATCGAGGACGAGTTCCGCGAGCCCGACTACCTCCTGGCGGAGGCGGACGTGGACGGCCGCCCCGGCTTTGAGATCACCGTGCAGGAGGCCAAGATCGACGAGATTGAGAGCAATGCCATCGAGCAGAACCTCACCGGATTGCGCAACCGGATCAACCAGTTGGGCGTGGCCGAGCCGCTGGTGCAAAAGCTCGGCGGGTCGCGGATCGTGATCGACCTGCCGGGGGTCCAGGACGCAGCGGACGCAAAGCGCAAGATCAACAAGTTCGCCAATCTCGAGTTTCGCTTGGAGGCCGCGGCGGACGACCGGCCCTCGGAGATCGACGACTGGGTCTACGAGGGTCGCCCGGTGCAACTCAACCGTCGCGTGATCCTGACCGGAGACCGGGTCGTGCATGCCGCCCAAGGGCGTGATCCTGAGAACGGCCTGCCCCAGGTCGACATCAAGCTCGACAGCCAGGGTGGCGACATGTTCCACGACGCCACGTCGCCGAACATCGGCCGGCGCATGGCGGTGATCTTCATCGAGCACAAGCCGATCGTGACCGTCGAGGAGGTGGACGGCGAGCGCGTAGAGCGACACTCCAGCCGCGCGGACAAGCGCGTCATCAGCCTGGCGACGATCCGCGCGGCCTTGGGCTACACGTTCCGCATCACCGGGCTCACCGTCCGCGAGGCGCAGGAACTCGCCTTCCTGCTGCGAGCCGGCGCCTTGGCAGCCCCCATGTACATCGTCGAGGAGCGCACCGTGGGCGCCACGCTCGGCGAGGAGAACATCGAGCGTGGCATGCTGGCCGTGGGGGCGGGTCTCGTCCTCGTGCTCATCTTCATGGCCTTCTACTACAAGGTGTTCGGCCTCGTAGCGGACGTTGCGCTGACGCTGAACCTGGTGATCCTGGTCGCAGTGATGTCGCTTCTCGGCGCGACGCTCACGCTACCCGGCATCGCCGGCATCGTGCTCACGGTGGGCATGGCCGTGGATGCCAACGTGCTCATATTTTCGCGGATCCGCGAGGAGTTGAAGACGCGCCCGCCGGCGCAGGCGATCCAGGCCGGCTACGACCGGGCGTTCCTCACCATCATGGATGCGAACGTGACGACGCTGTTCGTGGCGCTCATCCTCCTGACCATCGGCAGCGGCCCGGTCGCGGGCTTCGCGATCACCCTGTCGATCGGCATCGTGACGTCCATGTTCACCGCGATCTTCGGCTCCCGCGTGGCGGTGGATCTCATCTACGGCGGCCGTCGCGTCGAACGGGTCCTGATATGACCACGCGCGGTGCCGTGACCACCGGGCGTGCTGTGACGACGTTCGATTTCATGGGCAAGCGGCTGATCGCGGCTGCGGTTTCGATCGTGCTCGTGGTCGCTTCCGTCGTAGCGGTCGTCTTCGTCGGCATCAACCGCGGTCTCGACTTCACCGGCGGCGCGCTCGTGGAGTTCGGCTTCGCGCAAGCGGTGGATCCGGAAGTGGTCCGCGAGGTCCTGGTTGCGGAGGGCTTCGAGAACGGCGTGGTCCAGAACTACGGTTCCGAGACCGACCTCCTGGTGCGCATGCCGCCCGTGGAAGGCGTCGACCAGTCCGACTTGGGCGCAGAGATCGCGGCCGTTCTGCAGGGCAGCTTCGACGACGTCGATCTGCGGCGATCGGAGTTCGTCGGCCCCACGGTCGGCGAGGAATTGACCGAGAAGGGCGGCCTCGCGCTGCTCGTCGCGCTCGGCGCGGTGATGCTCTACATCATGTGGCGGTTCACCGGCAAGTTCGGCGTCGGTGCGGTGACCGCCCTGATCCACGACGTGCTGCTGGTGGTAGGCGCCTTTGCGATCTTCCGTTGGACCTTCAACCTGCCGGAACTGGCGGCGCTCCTGGCGGTGATCGGCTACTCGCTGAACGACACCATCGTGGTCTCCGACCGCATCCGCGAGAACTTCCGCGGCATGCGCCGCGGTACGCCCGTGGAGATCATCAACTATTCGCTGAACCAGACCCTCGGTCGGACGTTGGTGACGTCGTTGACCACGTTGCTGGTCCTCGGCGCGCTCCTGTTCGCGGGCGGCGAGCAGGTGTCCGGATTCGCCACCGCGCTTGCCATCGGCGTCGTGGTGGGAACCTACTCGTCTATCTACGTCGCGGCGAACGTCTTGCTCGCGATGGGGATCAGCAAGCAGGACCTGGCGTTGCCGGACAAGGAAGACGCTGCGAACCCGTAGGGGTTCGGCGAACCCGTAGGGTAAGAAACCGGATGCCGAGCAACCGCCGTAGCGGCGACACCGGCCGGGGCCTCGCCGGCTTCGGCCTCGGGGGTTCGCGCGAGCCGCCGGGTCCGCGAGCCCGGCTTTCCCCTTGGCGAGCCATCGTGCTCGCCACGGTGATCGTGATCGGCGGAATCTACGCGGCCCCCAACCTGTTTCCACCCGACTTCGCCCTGCAGGTCACGGTCGACAACTCGCCACGTACCTCGACGACCGCCTGCTCGAGGAACTCGCCGAAGTCATGGAGGCGGGCGGCGTGCCCGTGATCGCCAAGGAGCGGATCCCGGACGGCGGCCTGCTGCGCGTCGGCGACGCCGAGGCGCAGTTGCGCGGCAGCGCCCTGCTTCGCGACCACCTCAATCCGCCCGGCGAGGAACGCCAGTTCGTGGTGGCGCTCAACCTCGCCTCGACGACGCCCGAGTGGCTCAGAGGCATCGGCGGCGAGCCGATGGCCTTAGGGTTAGACCTCAAGGGGGGCGCGCAATTCGTGCTGCAGGTGGACATGGAGGAGGCGCTTGCCAAGCGCCTGACCGACGAGGTCGAGAAGATCAAGGACATGCTGCGCGAGGAGCGCGTGCGCTACCGAAGCGCCGCCAACGCGGTGCAAGGGGAGACGATCCGGATGGGGTTCGTCACGGGGCAGCTTCGGGACCGCGCCTATGCCGTCATCGAGGACGAGTTCCGCGAGCCCGACTACCTGCTGGCCGCGGCGGACGTGGACGGTCGCCCTGGCTTCGAGATCACCGTGCAGGCGGCCAAGATCGACGAGATCGAGAGCAACGCCATCGAGCAACCTCACGGGACTCCGCAACCGGATCAACCAGTTGGGCGTCGCGGAGCCTTTGGTGCAGAAGCTCGGCGGGTCGCGGATAGTGATCGACCTGCCCGGGGTCCAGGACGCTGCGGAGGCGAAGCGCAAACTCGACAAGTTCGCGAATCTCGAGTTCCGTCTCGAGGCCGCGGCGGACGACCGCCCGTCGGAGATCGAGGAATGGCCTTACCAAGGCCGCCCGGTGCAACTCAACCGTCGCGTGATCCTCACCGGCGACCGGGTGGTGCACGCCGCCCAGAGCCGGGATCCGGAAACCGGCCTACCGGAGGTGGTCATCAAGCTCGACAGCCAGGGCGGCGACATGATCCACGATGCGACCGCGCCCAACATCGGCCGCCGGATGGCGGTGATCTTCATCGAGCACAAGCCGATCGTGACTGTGGAGGAGGTGGACGGCGAGCGCGTCGAGCGACACTCCAGCCGGGCCGACAAGCGCGTCATCAGCCTGGCGACGATCCAGTCCGCGTTGCCCTACTCCTTCCGAATCACTGGCCTCGCGGGGGTCGGCGAGGCACAGGAACTGGCCTTCCTGCTTCGCGCGGGTGCGCTCGCCGCGCCCATGTACATCGTCGAGGAACGCACGGTGGGCGCCACGCTCGGCGAGGAGAACATCGAGCGCGGCATGCTGGCCGTGGGTGCTGGTCTGGTCCTCGTGCTCATCTTCATGGCTTTCTACTACAGGGTGTTCGGCCTCGTGGCCAATGTTGCCCTGACGCTGAACCTGGTGATCCTGATCGCGGTGATGTCGCTGCTCGGCGCCACGCTGACGCTGCCCGGCATCGCGGGCATCGTGCTCACGGTGGGCATGGCCGTGGACGCCAACGTGCTCATCTTCTCGCGGATTCGCGAGGAACTGAAGAAGCGGTCGCTGGTCCGGGCGATCCATGCCGGCTACGACCGCGCCTTCCTCACCATCATGGATGCGAACGTGACGACGCTCTTCGTGGCGCTCGTCCTTTTGACGATCGGCAGCGGAGCGGTCAAGGGCTTCGCCATCACCCTGTCGATCGGCATCGTGACGTCCATGTTCACCGCGATCTTCGGCTCCCGCGTGGCGGTGGATCTCATCTACGCAGGCCGTCGCGTCTAGCGGATGTGAAGCCGTACCCGGCGCTCAGTCGGGCACTTCGGTCGCGATCATGTAGCCGATGTCGGGTTCGGGCTCGACCAGGGCCGGACCGGCGTCCTGCTGGCTGGCGACAGGCAGGGCGGCCACGCTGCTCGGCGTCGGACAGGTGCCGTCGCGCCGATACTGCAGGGCGGCTGCCACCCGGGCCTCGTCCGGGTCGCCGAATGCGTGCTCGAAATCGTCGGGAACGACGCAGCCGGGGACGGGGATGCCCTCCACGGTTCGCGTGTTCTCGGGCGAGAAACCGTCCGGATAGTCGCCGAAGTTCTTGGCGTTGACGGCGCGGATCTGCACCGTGGAATAGGTCGTCCCGCAATTGTCCGTGGAGTAGAACCCGTAGGGCTTTCCGCAGGTCGTCTCGCCGACGAGGATCACCTCGACGTCGATGCCGCGCAAGGCGTTCACCACCAGTTCGCTCGCCGAGCAGGTCCAATCACTACTCAGCACGAATACGCGCTCGAGGTCCAGCTCGGGTAGCGGTATGCCCGCCTGGGGCGTGGTCCAGCCAATCGTCGTCGTGCGGAAGCGGTCGGGCTCGAGGCGTGCGCCGGTGATGGGGTTGAAGATCCTGTACTTGTCGTTGAACTGTGAGGCGTTGAACACCCGGCCGCGCGCGTTGTCGCCTGCGATCATGTAGGACAGTTGGTTTGCAATGATGATGAACCCGCCGCCGTTGTAGCGCAGGTCGAGGATCAGGTCGGTCACGCCCGCGTTCTCGAAGGTCGTAAAGGCGTCGACCAACTGCTTCTCGGCGGACTGCACCCCGAACGTCCTGAACAGAACATACCCGACCGGCCCCGAATCGGTTTCCAGGACCTGGTCGTGCTGTACGGGCGTAGTCGTGATGTTCGCCGATGTCATGGTGATCGAGCGTTCGGTGCCGTCGAGGTCGCGAACCCGGAACTGGTGGGTCTCGTTCAGATTGCGCGGCCACAACGCGGCGTTGATGACGTCGACGTCGGCCTGGGTTGGGCCGTTGACGATGTCCACGCCGTCGACTTCGAGCATCTCGGCACCGCGGGCCAAGTCCACGCCGGGTTGCGTTGCGGGCGAGTTCGGCTCCGTGTAGCGGACGCGGATTTCTCGCGGCGGGCGCGCGGCAAGCACGGCGAAACTCGCGCCATAGCCCGCGCCGACCGCTCCCGTGGATACCCGGGCCCGGTACTCGGCCGTGTTCTGGCTGAAGTGGAACCGATCCTTGGGCGCCCCCGACGGTGCCCGCTCGAAAGTCTTCAATAGACCGAAGTAGTCTGGCGTGTCGCAGCAAGCGGGATCGGCGTCCTCGATCTCGTCGTACCAGAGGTAGGTGTCGTGGCTCCATGACCGTAGCCAGTTGTTCTCGTCCCAGGTGCTGCCTTGCTTGTCCGGGAACGGGTTGCCGTCCGCGTCGACGCCGGTTCGCGGTACCGCGCAGTAGTCCTTGAAGCGCACGTTGTATTCGCGCTGCCGGAAGGGGAGGTAGGTGTCGCCGACATAGAACTCGGTCGGATCCCAGCCGGTGGCGAGGTCGGCCATGTTCCAACGGCGCTGGGCGGTCACGTTGGTTGTGCCGCGCCCGGCGATGAAGTCGCGGCCGGCCATCGGGTAGTAGTACCAGTGGCCGCTGCCGCGGCGCAGGAGCACGTCGTCGTTGCCGTCCCCGTTCAGGTCGCCGATGCCGGCGAAGGCGAAGTCGTCGTTGCGCGTGATCCGCGCCGGGCCGGAGTCGTCCGCAACGGGCGTTCGACCGTCCATCGCATAGTGTTGCCACCGGCCGTCGGCATGACGCAGCAGGATCTCCTCTCCGCCGACGCCGTCGAAATCGCCGATGCCGGCGATCTGCCAATCCTCGCTCGTCTCGATATTGACGAGTCCGCGGCCTGCGACGATGTGACGCCTACCGTCCATCGGGTAGTACCACCACCGACCGTTCGCGTGCCGCAATAGCACATCGTCGTTGCCGTCGTCGTTGAGATCACCGATGCCGGCCAGGCGCCAGTTCCGGTTCCTGGTCATGACGGCCGTCCCGCGTCCCGTCGCCACCGCGCCATCCTCGATCGGGTAGTAGAACCAGCGCCCGTTCTCGCGGTTTCGCAGGAGCACATCGTCCGTGGCGTCGCCGTTGAAGTCGCCGATGGCCCCCGGTTGCCAGTCGGGGTTCACGGTCATCGCGAGCCGGATGCCTTCGTCCGGCGCGTCGCGGCCGTCAAGCGCGTAGAAGTACCAGCGGCCGTTGTCATGACGCAGCAGGACGTCATCGTCGCCGTCGCCGTCGAAATCTCCCATGCCCGCGTACCGCCAGGACCAGTCGCTTGGCAGATCGACCGAGCCGCTCAGGTTGGCGATCCGTCGGCGCCCGTCCATGGCGTTGTAGAGCCAGCGTCCGTCGACGCTGCGCAACAGGATGTCGTCTTTGCCATCGCCGTTGAGGTCGCCGATGCTGGCGGACCACGCCGCCGGCGTCGCCAGAGCGGCGGTCAATCCCAAAGCCGCCGACGCGTGGCCGATGCGCTTGAAGGAGAAGCGGGAACGCTGCATGTCGCGATTCTCGATGTAGGATTCGTCGGGATTGAATGCCCGCTGCGAAGCCCTGTCAAACGTCTGCGGTTGGACCTTCAGCCTTCGGCGAGGTTCACATCGGCATGTTCGGCGGCACTCTTGCGGATGACCCGCAGCATGTCCCGGAAAACCTTGGGATTGGCGGCGACGACGTTGCCGGTGGTCATGAACCGGTCGCCGCCCGCGGCATCGCCCACGAAGCCGCCGGCCTCCCGCACGATGACGGCCCCGGCCGCCATGTCCCAAGGCTTCAGCCCGATCTCGAAGAAGCCATCGACGCGGCCGGCTGCGACGTAGGCCAGGTCGAGCGCGGCGGCGCCTTGCCGGCGCAAGGTCCGGCATCGCCCCATGAAGTCTCGGAGGATGTCGCTGTAGGCGTCGAGATGCGCCGCGACGCTGGCGAACGGCAGGCCGCCGGCAACGATGGCGTCGTCGAGGCGGTCCCGGCGCGCGACGCGAATGCGGCGTCCGTTGAGCAGCGCCCCGGCGCCGCGACTGGCGCTGAACTCCTCGTTGCGGACGTGGTCGACTACCACGCCGTGCAGCAGGGCGGCGCCACGCGTGACGGCGATGGACGTGCAGAAATGGGGAATGCCGTGCAGGAAGTTGGTGGTACCGTCCAGGGGATCGATCACCCAGGTGAATTCGGTATCGGTTGCTCTTCTTGCGAGGGGTGCCCCCTCGCGCTCCCCGGCTGAGGGCTCTCTTCTTGCGAGGGGTGCCCCCTCGCGCTCCCCGGCTGAGGGCTCTCTTCTTGCGAGGGGTGCCCCCTCGCGCTCCCCGGCTGAGGGCTCTCTTCTTGCGAGGGGTGCCCCCTCGCGCTCCCCGGCTGAGGGCTCTCTTCTTGCGAGGGGTGCCCCCTCGCGCTCCCCGGCTGAGGGCTCTCTTCTTGCGAGGGGTGCCCCCTCGCGCTCCCCGGCTGAGGGCTCTCTTGCGAGGGGTGCCCCCTCGCGCTCCCCGGCTGAGGGCTCTCGCTCGCCGTACTCCTCGCCGAGTATGCGGTGGTCCGGGAAGGTGCGCAGGATGGTCTCGACGATCACGTCCTCCGCTTGGCGGTCGATCTCCGAGACCAGGTCGTTGCGCCCCTTCTCTTCGATTGTGAGCGTATCGACCCGGTCCATCGCGCGCAGGATGATGCGCCCGGCGTTGCGCGCGGCGCGCAGGGCGATGTTCACCATCGGTTCCACGAGGACCTGGCTCGCCTTTCGCTTAGAGATGCGTCGTTAGGCCGCCATCGGCGGTGAAGATCTGGCCCGTGACGAAGCCCGCGCCGCTGCCGGAGAGCCAAACGGCGAGCGCGCCTATGTCATCCGCCGTGCCGGGGCGTTTGAGGATCGTGAAGCGAACGGCGCGCGCCGCTTCCGGGTCCGCGGGATCGAGGCGGTCGTGCATCCAGTCCATCCAGCCGATTGCGATGCCGTTGACGGAGATGTCCGCCGGGGCGAATTCCTGCGCAACCGCACGGATGAGATTGTGCACGGCGCCGTGGGCGGCCGCGTACGCGGAGCAGTTCGGCAACCCGCGCTCGCCGAGCACGCTGGTGACGACGACGATCCGCCCCGGGCGGCGGATGGCACGTTGGGCGGCCCGCAGGGCGGCGAAGACACCGCCCAGGTTGGCACCGAGAACGCGCTCGAGTTCGTCATCGCCGATCTCGGCAATGGGCTTGGCGAGAAACGCGTCCTGGGCGATCGCGACGATGTCGAACGGCGTCTCGAGTTCCTCGATGCGCGACGCCGGCACGACCTCGGCGCCAGCTTCCCGATAGGCGGCGGCAATGGCATCCGCCGCGGGGTTGCCCGTCCCCACCAGGGCTGCCGTCTTTCCGGCCAGTTCGAAGTGTTCCATCAGTCGCTTGCCGAATGCCGTGGAACGAAGCCCGTGGGCCCGATGCCGCCGGCGAGCCCGCCGCCGTCGATGATGAACAGTTGTCCTGTCACGTACCGCGATGCGTCCGACGCCAGGTACACGGCCAACGGGCCGAGTTCCCACCATTCGCCGATTCGCCGAACGGGGATGCGTTCGCCGCGCTGCCGTCGGATTTCCGCCTCGCGCTCGTCGTTGGCTGGCCGTTGCGCGACGAAGCCGGGCACGATCACGTTCACCCGGATGTCGTGGGGACCCAGCATGGTCGCCATGCTCTTGGTCAGGCTGATCTGGCCGCCTTTCGCGGTCGGGTAGGCGAACGACCGGTTGCCGCGCAACGCGGTGCCCGAGGACGTGTTGATGATGACGCCGCCCTGCCCGCGGTCGACCATGTGCCGGGCGGCCGCCCGTCCGCAATAGAAGTTGCTCTTGAGGTTGGTCGCGAGGACCGCCTCGAACGCGTCGTCGGGATACTCCCAGAACTCCCAGTTGCCTTGCACACCGCCGCCGCCCGCGTTCGCGATCATCACGTCGATGGCGCCGAAGGCATCTAGGCATGCGTCCACCATGTCATCGACCTGCCCGGAGTCGGTCACGTCGGCGACCCAGGCCACCGCACGGCCACCGTCGGCCTGGATCTCCGCAACCGCGTCGTCGACCTGGGCGCGCGTCCGCGCGGCCACCAGCACATTGGCCCCGGCCTTGGCCAGCGCCTTCGCCATGGCTCGGCCAAGGCCGCGCCCGCCACCGGTCACCACGGCACTGCGGCCTGTGAGCGTCAGATCTTCAAGCATCGCTTTGCCATCGTAACGCGAAACGCGCGTGGTCGTAGCGACGGCATTCGATGATCGGTCGTACGGCAAGGAGCTTCGATCCCTGTGTTACGTTTCATCGATGCCCACTCAAACCGCAGCGGGCCCGGGATCGGGCAGCGATCGGGCTACGCCGAGCTCGTTCCACGTGCGTATCGTGCTCGTCGAGCCCAGCCATCCCGGGAACATCGGGGGTGCCGCGCGCGCCATGAAGACCATGGGCTTCGGCGACCTCGCCTTGGTGCGTCCCAAGCGGTTCCCGGATCCGCAAGCCGAGTGGCGTGCTGCCGGCGCGACCGACGTGTTGCGGGCGGCCCGCGTATTCGACAGCGTGGACGAGGCCGTCGCGGATTGCGCGCTTGTAGCAGGCACCAGCGCACGGCGGCGTCGCATCCCGCTACCGGTCGACAGTGCCGCCGACTTCGCCGCGCGGGTGACTTCGACCGGTGCGGCCGGGTCGCCGCTCGCGGTGCTTTTCGGACGCGAAGATAGTGGGCTCACGAACGACGAGTTGGAGCGGTGCACCCGGCACGTCGTCATCCCCGCGCATCCGGGCTACGCGTCGTTGAACCTCGCGATGGCCGTCCAAGTGGTGTGCTACGAACTCTTCAAGGTCCAGAGCGTGGCGTCCGAGGCACACGAGCAGAGGTGGGACCGCCCCTTGGCCAGCGCCGCCGAGTTGGCGGGTTTCCATGCGCACCTCGAGGAAGTCCTGGTAGCCATTGAATTCGAAGATCCGAAGGCGCCGCGGCGGACGATGACGCGCCTCAAGCGCCTGTTCGGGCGCGTGGAACTCGACGAGACCGAGGTGGCGATCCTGCGCGGAGTCCTGACCCACGTCCAACGCGCGATGCGCAAAAGGCGCTAAACTACGGCGGTGAACGCTTAGTCGCGCCGGCCAGCGAGAGCGCCGACCGTCAACGCGACGCCCCAGGGATGCTTGATTTCGCCCGACACACGCCATGCGCCTGACGACCAAAGGCCGCTACGCCGTTACCGCGATGCTCGACGTCGCGCTCCATGCCGACACGGAGCCGACGACGCTGGCGGAGATCGCGGCACGCCAGGGAATCTCGCAAGCCTACCTGGAGCAGTTGTTCGTGCGCCTGAAGCGAGCGGGTCTCGTGGACAGCGTGCGCGGTCCCGGGGGCGGCTACCTGCTGCGTGGCGATCCGGCGGCGGTGAGTGTCGCGGATGTGGTGAGCGCGGTCGGCGAGGGTGTTGACGCGACCCGCTGCGGCGGCACCGGCGACTGCCAGGACGGGGATACCTGTCTTACCCACGAGCTGTGGGCTGATCTCAGCATGCAGATTCATTTGTTCCTCACGCGCGTGACGCTCGCAAGCCTCGTGCGCCGCGGCGACGTGCTGTCGGTTGCGCGCCGACAGGACAGCGCGGACTTGATCGCGGCGCGTCACGTCTAAGCGCATCTGGAGAATGCAACCCGGTCGGGCTGTTTACCTGGACTACTCGGCGACCACGCCCGTGGATCCCGGCGTGGCCGAGAAGATGGGCGAATGCCTCTTGGTGGACGGCACGTTCGGCAATCCGGCGTCGACGTCGCACGCCTTCGGCTGGGATGCCGCCGAACTGGTGGAAGAGGCGCGGGCCCACGTCGCCGCGCTGATCCATGCCGACCCGCGCGAGATCGTGTGGACGTCGGGTGCGACGGAGTCCGACAACCTCGCGCTCAAGGGCGTCCTCGAGGCGCGCGCCGGCGGCCATTTGGTCACCACCTCCTATGAGCACAAGGCCGTGCTCGACACCGCGGAGTACCTGGCGGAGCAGGGGGCCGAGGTTACCTTCGTCGACCCGGATGCCGACGGCATCGTCAGTCCCGGGCGCGTCGCGGCCGCCATGCGACCGGACACGGTTCTCGTCTCGGTCATGCACGTCAACAACGAAGTCGGCACGGTGAACGACGTCGCGGCCATCGGCGCGGCCTGCCGCGCGCGGGATGTCGTCTTCCATACCGACGCCGCCCAGAGCACGGGCAAAATCGACATCGACGTGGAACGGGACTGCATCGACCTGTTGAGCATCTCCGGGCACAAGATCTACGCGCCGAAAGGCATAGGTGCGCTGTACGTGCGCCGCGAACCCCCGGTCAAGCTTGTCGCCCAGATCCACGGCGGCGGTCACGAGCGCGGGATGCGCTCGGGGACGCTCGCGACGCACCAGATCGTCGGCTTGGGGGAAGCGTGCCGGCTTTGCGCCGACACCCTGGTCGAGGAAAACGCGCGTATTTCGCGTCTGCGGGACCGGCTCTGGTCGCACCTCGGGCAGATTCCCGGTTCTCGGCTGAATGGAACGCTCGACGCCCGGCTGCCGGGCAACCTCAATGTCGGCTTTGTGGGCGTCGACGGCGAGACCCTGCTGATGGCGCTCGACGATGTGGCCGTGTCTTCCGGTTCGGCGTGCACCTCGGCGACGGTCGAGCCGTCGCACGTCCTGCGGGCCATGGGCGTGCCGGACGACCTGGCGGGGAGTTCGCTGCGCTTCACGGTGGGTCGGTTCACCACCGTCGAGGACGTGGACTTCGCAGGCCGCCGGGTCGCCGAGGTCGTTTCCTCGCTAGCGGGACTGCAACCCGGCGAGAAGCACCCACACCCGGCCGGGTAAGAGGATGCAACCCGACTGCGGAGCTCAACCGCGGTCACAACCAAGCGAACCTCGGCGGCGTATAATGCGCGCCGCTACGCGCCACCGGCTCAAGGGGCGCTGCCGGTGAGTTCGTGGAGGTGCGGAAAATGGCTCTCGAAAGGACGCTGTCGATTGTCAAACCCGACGCCGTGGCCAAGAACCTCATCGGCGAGATCTACGCGCGGTTCGAGAAGGGCGGCTTGCGCATCGTCGCGACCAAGATGATGCGGCTCTCGCCGGAAGTGGCCGGCGGCTTCTACGCCGAGCATGAAGGCAAGCCGTTCTATGCGCCGCTGATCGGCTACATGTGCTCGGGGCCGATCGTCGTGCAAGTGCTTGAGGGTGTGAACGCCATCCACGTCAATCGCCAACTCATGGGAGCAACCGACCCCAAGGCGGCGGCTCCCGGAACCATTCGAGCCGACTTCGCTGAGTCGATCGATGCCAATGCGGTACACGGATCCGACAGTCCCGAGTCGGCGAGAAGGGAGATCGACTACTTCTTTTCGGCGGATGAAATCTGCTCTCGTTAAGGACGCTTAGGCGAACCGTAAAGCCCATGGCGGATGTACGCCCCGACAGGGCCAACCTACTCGGCATGCCGCGTCGCGAACTGGCCGGCTTCTTCCAAGACCTCGGCGAAAAGCCCTACCGGGCGAACCAGGTCATGAAGTGGCTGTATCGCGCGGGTACGGCCGACTTCGACGTCATGACCGACCTCGGGAAGGCGCTGCGGGCCCGGCTCAAGGAGGTCGCCGAGATACGTGCGCCGGAACTCAAGGTGGCGGACCGTGCCGGCGATGGCGTCGTCAAATGGCTCGCCTCCGTTGGCCCATCGCGCGCCGTCGAGACCGTGCTGATCCCGGACGGTCGTGAGAGCCCTCAGCCGGGGAGCGCGAGGGGGAACCCCTCGCAAGAAAAGAGCCCTCAGCCGGGGAGCGCGAGGGGGAACCCCTCGCAGGAATCGAGTCAGGCCAAGCGCAATACCTTGTGTATCTCGGTGCAGGTGGGCTGTTCCCTCGACTGCTCCTTCTGCGCGACGGGCAAGCAAGGCTTCAGCGGCAACCTCAGCCGCGCCGAGATCGTCGGCCAGGCCTGGCGGGCTGCGGCCGAGTCGTGCACGGAGGGGCGCCGGATCACCAACGTCGTCTTCATGGGCATGGGCGAACCGTTGCTCAACTTCGACGCGACGATGGATGCTGCGGACGTGTTCATGGACGACCTGGGTTTCGGCATTTCGAAGCGTCGGGTCACCATCAGCACCGCCGGGGTCGTACCGCGCATCTACGACCTCGCGGATCGCAGCGGCGTCTCGTTGGCGGTGTCGTTGCACGCGGCCCGCGACGATTTGCGCGACCGGCTGGTCCCGATCAACCGCAAGTACCCGATCGCCGAGTTGCTCGCCGCGTGCCGGTACTACCTTGCAAAGGTCGGCGACCGGCGCCCGATTACCTTCGAGTACACGTTGATCGACGGTGTCAACGACTCCTTGGCGGACGCCCGCGACCTCGTCGCCTTGCTGCGGGACTGGCGCTGCATGGTCAATCTGATTCCCTTCAACCCGTTCCCCGTGGCCGGCGGGCTGCCGACGTACAAGCGCCCAAGTGCGACCCGCGTTGTTGCCTTCCAGCGGACGCTCCTCGACGGCGGCCTCGTGGCCATGTTGCGCACGACGCGGGGCGACGACATCGCTGCGGCCTGTGGCCAATTGACCGGCGAATTCCACGACCGGACGCAGCGACGGGCCCGCTACGGTTTGCCCGAGCCGGTGCGGTTGGTGGACAGAGGTGCCGTGGCATGACGGAGCCAGCCGCGAGCGGTGAATCGCCGAGCGCGGAGTTCGGCCTACTGTTCCGTACGGCCCGCGAGGCCACCGGGATGACCCCGGACGAGGTGGCCGACGCGCTGCATCTGGATGTCGCTGTCGTCTTCGCCATCGAGGAAGGCCGCTTCGCGGATCTGCCGATGCGGCCCTATGCGCGGGGTTACGTGCGCAACTACGCCCGAGTTCTCGGCCTCGATGCCGATGAACTGGCGCGGCGCTTCGACGCTGCCGACGCGGGCCGCCCGGAACCGAGCGTCGTCGTGCCGCGGCATCGTGTGACGCCCAAGTCGGAACTGGCGTTGCGGCCGCTGGCTCTCGGTTACGCCGCCATCGTGGCGGTTCTGCTCATTGCGCTGGGCGCGGTGTTGTGGACGGCGTGGCGCGTGCAGGACTGGCAGTTCCCGTTCCTCGCCGACGACGTGGTCGAGCCGCCGGCAGCGGAGCCTGCGACGGAATCCCCGGCGGGCCGGCCGAACGTGTCGCCGTGGCCGATAGTTACGGATGGCGCCGCCGAAGACGGGGCGGCTGATGGAGGTTCCGAGGTGGCAACCGCCGATCAGGAGCCCATCACCCCGGCGCTGGCGGTCGCCGACGAGCCGGTCGCATCCGCGGCGCTACCTGCGGAGCCCCAAGCCCAGACCGGGGAGCACGACGAGGCCCGGTCGTTCGCGTCTGACGGGGTTGCCGATGGGGTACCTGCGTCTGCCGACGGCACGACCGCCGTGAGCGGCGTGGTCGGTGAATTGACGGTGGTCTTCGACGACGAGTCCTGGGTCAGCGTTGACGACGCAACAGGCAGGCAACTGTTCGGCGATCTGGGCCGAAACGGCCGCACGATCACGGTGGCAGGTCAGGTCCCCCTCAGCATACTGGTGGGCAACGCGCTGGCCGTGCGCGTGGAGTTCGACGGCGAATCCGTCGATCTCGGGCCGTTTACGCGCGAAAACAACGTGGCACGTTTCGAACTCGGCGGCGGTTGAGACGATGGCCGGAGCCTATCGACTGGTGCGCGGTATGCGCGACATCCTTCCAGACGTCACCGGGCGCTGGCGCGAGGTCGAGGAGGTGGTCGTCGACGTGCTCGACCGCTATGGCTATACGGAGATCCGGCTGCCGCTCATCGAAGCGACGGAACTGTTCAGCCGCGGGGTTGGCGAGGCCACCGACCTCGTCGAGAAGGAGATGTTCACGTTCGCGGACCGCAGGGGTAAGTCCCTGTCCCTGCGACCGGAGGGCACGGCGGGCTGCGCCCGGGCCTGTATCGAGAACGGCCTGCTGCACAACCAGGCGCCGAAGCTGTGGTACCGGGGCTCCATGTTCCGCTATGAACGCCCGCAGAAAGGCCGCAGCCGGGAGCATACGCAGATCGGCGCGGAGGTGTTCGGCTTGCCGGGCCCGGACGTCGATGCGGAGATGCTCACCATGCTCGGGCGCATCTTCCGGGAACTCGGCATCGCCGACCTCGTGACGCTCGAGCTCAACACCATCGGCTCGCAGGATTCCCGGCTCCTCTACCGGAAGGCCCTCGTCGAGTACCTGGCGCCGTACGCCGCCGATCTCGACGCGGACAGCCGCCGCCGCCTCGACACCAATCCCTTGCGGATCCTCGACAGCAAGGTGGCGACGACGCGCGCCATCGTCGCCGGCGCACCGCCCATGGACGCCTACCTCGACCGGGCGAGCCGCGAGCACTTCGAGGGACTGCGGCGGGCCTTGGATGCCGCCGACGTCGGCTATGTGGTCAATCCCTTCCTCGTGCGCGGCCTGGACTACTACACGCACACCGTCTTCGAATGGGTCACCGAAGCCCTGGGCGCGCAGAACGCGGTCTCGTCAGGCGGTCGCTACGACGGCTTGGTGGAGCGACTCGGCGGTCGGCCGACGCCGGGCCTCGGCTTCGGGATGGGACTCGACCGGGTCGTCTTACTGCACGCGGAAAAGGCCAGCGTGCGCACCGACAACGAGCAACACAGGCATGCGCGGGCGGACGTTTTCGTGGCGGTGGCGGGGCCCGAGCATGCCCAGTACGGCGCCGGCGTGGCCGAGCACGTTCGCGATCACACGACCCTGCGTGTCCTGCAGCACGCCGTGGGCGGCTTGCGCAGCCAGATTCGAGAAGCCGACCGCAGCGGCGCGCGCTGGGCCGTGATTGTCGGCGACGACGAAGTGGCGGAGAATCGCGTCTCGCTCAAGTGGCTGCGCGCGGACCGCCCACAGTCGACGCTGGACCTGGACACGCTCGTCACGGAGCTTAAGCAAGACGGCCACCCTCAAGGGCCGACATAGGAGGCGCCGATGGCGGACTACCTCACAGACGAGGAGCAGGCCGAGCGGCTGAAGGCTTGGTGGGACAAGAACGGCACGTCGCTGGTCGTGTCGCTGGTCGTTGCGGTCGCGGCAGTCGTGGGCTGGCGGTACTACCAAGCCTATAGCACGGATCAGGCCAACTCGGCCTCCGAGGCCTTTCGCGGCTATCTCGAAGCGCGCGCCGCCGCCGAACCCGTCGACGAATACCTGGCGGTGATCGACGGTGACCACGAAGGCTCGACCTACCACGTCTTCACGTTGTTCTACCGGGCGGCCGATCAGGTCCAGGAAGAAGACTGGGAGGAGGCGCTCGCCCTGCTCGAACGCGCCGTGGAACTGGCCGATGAACGCAACGTGCGCGACAACGCCCGCTTCCGGGCCGCGAAGCTGCTCTACCAACTCGACCGGCTCGACGCCTGCGCCGAGCAGTTGGCCGCGATCAGGAGTCCCGGGCTGGCCGCCCAGGTCGCGGAACTCTCGGGAGACGTGGCCTTCGCCCGCGGCGACGTCGAAGCGGCCCGCGAGGCGTACCAAAGGGCGGTGGAAGCCGCTCGCCAAGAGCCGGGCCGGGTGTTTCCCGGAACCGGATTGACGGAACTCAAGCTCGCGAGCCTAGTCAAAGCCGAAGGGATTGACGAACCTGTGGAGGCCGATGCGCCGGTCCCGGCGGAAGACGCGGCCTCGAGCGAGGCGCCGCCGGCGTCCGCCGAAGACACCGAAGTCGAGCCATGAGTCGAGCGAAAAGCGCAATGTGTCGCAGTCATGCCGGCGTTCGTGCCGCCGCAGTTGTCGGTGTCGCCGCGTTGCTCGGCGGCTGCAGCTTCTTTTCCTTCCTGCCTTGGATCGAAGCCGAGCCGGAGGAACTCAAGGAAGGCGAGCCCGCGAAGCTGGTCGACTTCCAACCGGAAGCCGACATCGATCGGCTGTGGCGCGCCAAGGTCGGTCGCGGGCTGGGGCGCAAGTACGTGCGCTTGGCGCCGGTGGTCGTCGCAGACCGGGTCTACGCCGCTGACGGGTACGGGCGCGTCGTCGCGGTCAACCGATTTGACGGTAGGCCGGTCTGGTCAACCACGGTCGGCGAACCGGACGAGGGCCCGTTCTACGAGTTCTGGGACCGTCGCGATCCGTCCTTCGTGTCCGGCGGCCTCGGCGCGGGCGAAGGCCGCATTCTCCTCGGCACGACGCGTGGCGAGGTGGTTGCCCTTGATGCCGGCGACGGGGCCGAACTGTGGCGCGCAACCGTATCGAGCGAAGTGCTGGCCCGCCCGGCCAGCTCCGAGGACGTGGTGCTCGCACAGACCGCCGATGGACGCCTGTTCGCGCTGGAGGCGGAAGACGGCCGCCAGCGTTGGGCCTACGACAGCCAAGTCCCGTTGCTCACCCTCCGGGGCACCAGCGCGCCGGTACCGATCGGCGGCTTCGTGTTCGCAGGTTTCGGCGACGGCAGCGTCAGTGCGGTCGCGCAGGCCAACGGCGCTCCTATCTGGAAGCACCGGGTCATGCTGCCGCAG
The DNA here is from genome assembly GCA_026706385.1 of Gammaproteobacteria bacterium. Classification (GTDB taxonomy): domain Bacteria; phylum Pseudomonadota; class Gammaproteobacteria; order Pseudomonadales; family Azotimanducaceae; genus VXYL01. Next base: position 27,397 of record JAPOYV010000132.1, on the reverse strand, counting down.
GGACGCACGGAAATGGACCGTCTCGTCGACGTCGACGCCACTCCGCTGTTCGCGAACGGGCGGCTTTACGCGGTGAGCTTCCAGGGTCGGTTGAAGGCCCTCGGCGCCCAGGACGGCAGCTTGGTGTGGGAGATGGAAGCGTCGAGCCACCTCGATCTCGCCGAGGGCTACGGCCAGATCTACGTCATCGGCAGCGACGATGTCGTGACCGCGGTCGGCCAGACCTCGGCCGCCGTGGTCTGGGAGCAGGACGCACTGCGCAACCGCGGCCTGACGAGCCCCATCGCCTTCGGCAACTACCTGCTCGTTGGCGACGCGGACGGCTACCTGCACGTGCTGGCGCAGAGCGACGGGCGTTTCGTCGCGCGACGCAAACTCGCCGGCGGCCTGCGCTCGCCGATGGTCGAGATGGAAGGCTCCGTGTTCGTCCTGACCAACAGCGGTCGCCTGGAGGCGCTGAGGATCAACCGGCGCGGCTGACATGCTGCCGCGCGTCGTTACGCTGATCGGCCGGCCGAACGTCGGCAAATCCACCCTGTTCAACCGGCTGTGCCGCACGCGCGACGCGCTGGTGGCGGACTACGCGGGACTCACCCGCGACCGTCACTACGGAACGGCGATGCTGGCAGGTATACGCGTGACGTTGATCGACACCGGCGGGCTCGCAGACCCCGACGTGCACCCCGACAACGCGGCGGTGTTCGAGGCGGTGGACGCGCAGGTGGAGTCCGCCCTCGACGAAACCGACGTGGTGGTCTTCGTCGTCGATGCGTGCGACGGCGTGGCGACCGCCGACGAGGACATCGCGCGGCGACTGCGTCGGCGCGGCGCCGACGTTGTGGTGGCGGTAAACAAGGTCGACCGCGCCGGGGCCGACGCCGTGCACGAGTTCGCGAGCCTCGGCTTCGAGGCGGTGGTGCCGGTGGCTGCCTTGAGCGGCCGCGGCTGTCCGGCGCTCATCGAAACCGTCGCATCGCATCTGCCGGCTCCCGACAGGGCCGCGGAGCCAGACCAAGCCGTTACCGGCGACGGTGTGCGCGTGGCGGTGGCTGGCCGTCCGAACGTCGGCAAGTCCACATTGATCAACCGCTTGCTCGGCGAAGACCGGCAGGTCGTCCACGACACGCCCGGAACAACGCGCGACGCCATCGACATCCCATTCGGGCGCTACCTGTTGATCGACACCGCCGGCGTGCGGCGCAAGGGCCGAACCGCGTCGGCAAGCGGCACGGCGATGGTGGAGAAGTTCTCGATCGTCAAGACGCTCGAGGCGCTCGAGCGCGCACACGTCGTGATCCTCGTCGCCGATGCCCATGAGGGCATCGTCGATCAGGACCTCCACGTGCTCGACTATGCGGTGCAGGCGGGCGCCGGAGTCGTCGTGGCGGTCAACAAGTGCGACGGCCTCTCACCGGCCGACCGTCAACGCGTGATGGCGTCGGTGGACCGGCGGCTGACATTCGCTCCGTGGATTGCCGTGCGTTACATATCGGCCCTCCGCGGTCGTGGCGTTCGGGCGCTGACCGACGACATCGACGCCATCCACCGGGCCGGCGCTTTCGAGGTGACGACGCCGGAACTGAACCGCGTGCTCGCCGAAGCGGTCCGCGAACACGCACCGCCTGCGGTGCGCTCGCGCCCCGTGAAACTGCGCTATGCGCACAAGGCCGGCGCGTATCCGCCACGAGTCGTGATCCATGGCAACCAGACAGAGGCGCTGCCCGCGAGTTACCGGCGCTACCTGGCCAGCCGATTTCGTGCGGAACTCGGGCTGGTCGGCGTGCCCGTGGTGATCGAGACGAAGACGGCCGACAACCCCTACGCCGGCAAGCCGAATCCACTGAACCGCCGGCAACTGAAACGGCGCGCGCGGCTCATTCGCCACCGGCGAGGGCGTTGAGCGTCGCCATCGCGGCCTGTGGATCGACGCGCACGCCGCGCAGGCTGACGGTCCAGTGCAGGTGCGCGCCCGTGACGCGACCCGTCGCGCCGACGGCACCGAGTAACTGACCCCGACGGACTTGGTCGCCCTCACCCACGTCGATGCGGCTCAGGTGGCAGTACATCGTCACTAGGCCGCCGCCATGGTCGATCTGCACGGTCTTGCCGTTGAAGAAGAAATCGCCGGTGACGGCCACCGTGCCCGGTGCTGGCACCACGACCGGCGTGCCGGTGTTGGCGGCGATGTCGAGGCCGGAGTGGCGGGCGCGTGGCTGGCCGTTGAGGATCCGGCGATAGCCGAATGCGCTCGAAATGCGCCCCTCGAGGGGCATGGCGAACGGCAGCAGGTCGTCCCTTAGTGCCGTGCGCAGCGCGTAGGCGTCCAATTGGATCTTGCGCTCGCGCGCATAGCGTTCGAGGTCTGCGGGTTCCGGATTCACATGCCGACGGTTGGCGATCGTCAGCCGTTCCTCGGGAAACTCGTGACCGACCACGACGAAGGCGATCATGTGCTCGGCGCCGGAGCCGGTCCGGACCCGGACCTCCCGTTTGCCCGGCTCGGCATCGGCATCGATGCCGATGAGGGCGTGGCCGGCAAGGACCAGGGCGTCGTCGCCCTGGTATTCGACGCTGACCGAATCCGCCGGCAAGGGCAGGGCGGCGATGCCGCCCACCGTGACCGTCGCCGCGGTGGCGAGCAGAATGGCTGCACTCATGGGTTGGCCTCCGTGACTTGGACGCGCAATCGGCCGTCCTTGAGGTGGGTGAGCAGTTCTTCGCCGGCAACGGCCTGCTGCGCCGAGACCACCGGCGTGCCCCAACGGCTGCCGTCGGGTTTGGCGACGATGGCGTAGCCACGGTCCAGCGTGGCCGACGGACTCACCGCCTGCAAGGCCCGCGCAAGTCCGCCGAGACGCGACTCGGCGGTCGCTCGACTCGACTGGTCGGCCGCGCGCAAACGGGCACCGGTGCGTTCGACCTGCTCGCGGGCGCCATCGATGCGTTGCTGGGGACTCGAGGCGACGAGCAGGGCGCGTCGGTGGCCAACAGTCGTTTGCGCGCGGTCGAGCAGGGCGCGCACGGCGCGGTTGAGCCGTTCGGCCAATTCGTCGGCACGTTGCATGCGCTGCTCGAGCGCCCGACCCGGGTGGACAAGCCGGTTGCGCATGGCGTCGAGGAGCCTGTGCTCGGTGCGTAAGCGCGTATTGCCAAGATTGGTGATCGCCGCGGCATAACGTCCCACGCGCTGCAAAAGCTCGGCGCCATCGGGCGTCGCCAGTTCCGCGGCGGCGGACGGCGTCGGCGCGCGACGGTCGGCGGCGAAGTCCGCGATCGTGACGTCGGTCTCGTGGCCGATCGCCGCGATAACCGGAATCCGCGCCGCGGCGATGCGCCGGGCCACCGACTCGCGGTTGAAGGCAGCCAGATCCTCGAGCGAGCCGCCGCCGCGGGTGACGATGATGACGTCCGGTCGCGACCGCATACGCTCGGCGCGGTTGAACGCTCCTAGGATTTGGCCTTCGGCCTCATAGCCCTGCACGGCGACGAAGAAGCACGTCACACGGACGCAGGGAAACCGCCGGCCGAGCACGGCGAGGACGTCCTTGAGGGCCGCGGCGCTCTCGGAACTGATGACCGCCACATGGCGCGGATACGCCGGGATCGGCAGCTTCCTTGCCGGGTCGAACAGCCCCTCCCTGCCGAGCCGTCCCTTGAGCTCTTCGTAAGCGGCCTGCAACGCGCCTTCGCCGGCCGGTTCGAGGTGGTCGACAACCGCCTGGAAGGCGCCACGCTCGGTGTAGATCGACAACCGCCCGCGCACCACCACCGCCAGCCCGTCCCGAACGCGCGTGCGGACGAACCGGTTGCGGCTCGCGAACATCACGCAACTGAGTTGCGCGCGGTCGTCCTTCAGGCTGAAGTACCAGTGACCCGAGGCGTAGCGCCGGAAGTTCGAGACCTCACCCTCGATCCACACTAGCCGGAAACGCTCCTCGACGAGCATCCTGGCTTCATGGTTGACTTCGCTGACCGTGCGTACGCGGTCGGCGTTCACGAGCGGCATTCTCGAGGGCATCTTGGGAGTTTAGCCGCTCAAGGTGGGATCGTGGAGTGTCGGCGCTCTACGCTCCCAATCCCGTAGAATCCCGCGCCACCCGTCTTGGGCTTCGGAGGGGTTTGGCGGACGGCATGTTGGTACTCGGCATCGAAACGTCCTGCGATGAAACCGGCGTCGCCTTGTACGACACGGACGCCGGCCTCGTGGCCGAGTCCCTCTACAGCCAGGTGGACCTGCATGCCCGGTACGGCGGCGTCGTCCCGGAGCTCGCCTCGCGCGACCACATCCAGAAGATCGCCCCCCTCTTGACGGAACTCCTCGACCGCGCCGAGCGTCGCTTCGCGGACTTGGACGGCGTGGCGTTCACTGCGGGCCCCGGTCTTGTCGGCGCCTTGCTGGTCGGGGCGACGGTGGGCCGTTCTCTTGCCTACGGGCTCGGGGTCCCCGCCATCGGCGTGCACCACATGGAGGCCCACCTGCTGGCACCGCTGATCGGGGTGGACGACCTCGAACCGCCGTTCGCGGCACTGCTGGTGTCCGGTGGGCACAGCCAGATCGTCCGCGTGGACGGCGTCGGGCGCTACACGATGCTGGGCGAAAGCCTCGACGACGCCGCCGGAGAGGCGTTCGACAAGACGGCGAAGATGCTGGGCTTAAGCTACCCGGGTGGGCCAGCCATCGCTCGCGCCGCCGAGTCCGGCAACCCGAAGCGGTTCCGTTTTCCCCGCCCGATGACCGACCGCCCCGGGTTGGACATGAGCTTCTCCGGGCTCAAGACGTTCACCCTCAACACCGTGCGCGAACACAGTCCCCTTGATGAACAGGACACCGCCGACATCGCCCGCGCCTTCGAGGACGCCGTCGTCGAGACCCTGGTCATCAAGTGCAAACGGGCGGTCGCGGCCACCGGTTTGGAGGACTTCGTGATCGCTGGCGGGGTCGCCGCGAATCGACGCCTGCGTGCGCGTCTCGCCGAGGAATTGCCGCGCACCATCTACGCGCCACCCGCGCTTTGCACCGACAACGGGGCGATGATCGCCTACGCGGGCGCGTTGCGGCTCGCGACGGGCGAGCACGACGATCTCGCCATCGCCACACGGGCGCGCTGGCCTATGGACGAATTGAAGGGCTTGGCGGCCGGTTAGGCGAGCGGCCCGCCGCGCCGATGCTGGACGTGTCGGATCCGTGCGCCACGCAGGGCGACACCGTGTTCGGGTCCCGGGTCCGTCTTCACGCGTATGCGCCGCAGTTCGCCCATCAGCGCGTTCAGCGGTTCGCGGGGCTTGCCGGCGCACGTCGCGGCCGCATCCAGCACCAATCCGGCGATCCGACCGATGCGGAAGGCCTCGATGGCGCCGAAACCGTCGACGACAGCCGCCGCGGATGCGCTGGCATTGGTGAGCGTGCGGCCGTGCCTGGCTAGGAGCGTGCTCGCGCGTTGGACCAGGCGGGGCGCGCGCAACCGCGTATAGGTGGCCTCCACCACGTCCGGCGGGGTGACCCAGCCGAGGCCGACGAGGGCGACTTCGCCGCTAGGGAAACGGCGTTCCCGGTAGAGCGACACCGTCTTGTCGAGGTCCAAGCTGGCGAACCAGTCGGCACCCTCGAGGGTGCGCAGGACTTCGAAGAACCGCGCGGGCGCAGTTCCTGCCAAGGCCTTCGTCAACTCCCGCCAAACCCGTTCGCCCGGGAGGGCGCTTAGTTCCGGGACCATGTCGGCCATGAGCGCCGTGGTCTCCTCGCAGACGGTGAATCCGGGCAGTTGGGCCGCGAAACGGGCGACGCGGAACACCCGCAGCGGGTCCTCTTGGAACGCTGGCGAGACATGACGCAGTAGCCGCGCCTCGATGTCGCGCCGGCCGCCGTAGGGATCGACATGGTCGGTCCCGTCGCTGGCGATGGCGTTGATGGTGAGGTCGCGACGCTTGAGATCCTCTGCAAGCGTGACGCCCGGGTCGGTGCGGCAGACGAAATCCGTATGTCTTGGCCCGGTCCGGCGCTCAGTGCGCGCCAGCGCGTACTCCTCGCCGGTGTCCGGATGCAGGAAGACGGGAAAGTCCCGGCCGACCTGGCGGTAGCCGCGTTTCAGGAGATCGGCAGGTGTTGCACCGACGACCACCCAGTCCATCTCGGTGGGCTCGCGGCCGAGCAGCCGGTCGCGCACGGCGCCACCGACCAGGTACGTCTTCACGCGACGTCGGCCGGCACGGCGTCAACGGCCAACAGCGCCCCATCGTCGAGGCGTACTGCGGTCAGTTGGCGTCCCCAGACACAGCCGGTGTCGAGCCCGACCAAGCGCCCATGGCCGGTTTGGCCGTCGAGCGCCGCCCAGTGGCCGAAGTACAGCGCGTCGTCGATGCGGGGCGGGTAGGCGAACCACGGCCGATAGCCACGCGGCAGGTCCGTGAGATCGCCCTTGTGCGCAAAGTCCATGCGCCCGTGCGCGTCCACCAGGCGCATGCGCGTGAGGTAATTGGTGATCGCCCGATGCCGGGCCATGCCGGTCAGGTCCGGATCCCACAGCGGCGGTTCGTTGCCGTACATGGCCTCGAAGAACGCACGGTGTTCGGGACCGCGAATGACGGCCTCGACCTCACGGGCGTTGTCGATCGCGGTGCTCTTCTCCCAGATGTGCGGGATTCCGGCGTGGACGACCACGAAACCGTCGCCGTCGATCAAGAGCGGCTGCCGGCGCAGCCAATTGGCAAGATCGAGGCAGTCGGGCGCGTCGAGCAGCGCCTCCATGGTGTCACTGCCACGATGTGGATGGCCGCCGTAGACCATGGCCATGAAGTGCAGGTCGTGGTTGCCGAGAACCGTGCGGAAGCGCGGGCCGAGTGCGCGCGTGAAGCGCAGCGTTTCCAGGGATCCGGGTCCGCGGTTGACGAGGTCGCCGACGCACCACAGGTTGTCCTCGGCGGAAAAGTCGATGTGTTCGAGCAGCTTCTCGAGGCTGCGGAAGCACCCTTGGATGTCGCCAACGATGTAGGTGGCCATGGGCGTGCTCAGTGCACGATGACGTTCGGGGCGGTCAGCGTGAAGGCGTCGATGGGTACGTCGAAGGCATCGCCGTCGGCGCCCTGGAATTCGTAGTGGCCCTGCATGACACCGACTTCGGTCTCGAGGACACATGCGCTCGTGTAGCGAAACGCCTCCCCGGGCGCGATCCGCGGCTGGTTGCCGACCACGCCGGGGCCGCGGACTTCCTTCTGGTTGCCGTCGCCGTCGGTGATCAGCCAGTAGCGGTTCTTAAGCTGCGCCGCCTCGCTGCCGTGATTGGCGATGGTGATCGTGTAGGCGAAGACGTAGCGCGGCTCGGCCGGGTCGGACTCGTTGGCCACGAACCTTGTCTCCACGCTGACTTGGAACTCTCTCATGGCCGCTCCCTATGTCCGGACCGTTTGGCCGCGACCTCGTTCGCGATGGCAACGAAGTCCTCGACCCGCAACGTCTCTGCTCGGGCGCCAGCATCGAGTCCGAGCGCCTGCCAGTCCGGCGCGAACGATTTTAGGGCATTGCCCAGCGTTTTTCGGCGCTGACCGAAGGCCGCGCGCAATACGGCGGCGAGGGTGGCAACGTCGCACGGTTCGCACTCGCGGGAGAGAAATCGGACGAAGGCCGAGCGCACCTTGGGCACGGGCGTGAAGCTTGTGGCTTCGACGTCGAACAGCCGCTCGATTCGGCAGTGGTACTGGGCGGTCACGGAGAGGCGGCCATAGCTCTTGGTGCCGGGGTTGGCGGTCAACCGGTCCGCCACTTCCGCCTGCAGCATGACGTGGAGGTCCGCTAAGCGGTCGATCACATCGAAGAGGCGACCGAGCAGTGGCGTGGCGACGTTGTAGGGGAGGTTGCCGACGACGCGCAGCGCGCCGTCCGAGTCGAGGTACGCCTCGAGTTCCGTGGCGAGGACATCGTCACAGACGACGCGCAGAGCCGGCAACCGAGCGCGCAGACTCGCTGCCAGGTCGCGGTCGACTTCGATGGCCGTCACCGTTCCCGCCTCGCGGCAAAGCCGCTCGGTGAGCAGCCCCGTCCCGGGCCCGATCTCGAGGATCCGGTCCGTCGCCTGGCAGCGCAGCGCGCCGAAGATCCGCTCAACGACGGCGGGGTCGGTCAGGAAATGCTGGCCGAAACGCTTGCGCGGACGGCGCGGCAGAACGGGTCCGGACTGGACGGGAGCGTGCGAACTCGGCATCGAGCAGGACCGCAGCGAATCAGTTGTCGGACTCGTCCTCCGGGGTGACGGTGAGCCGTTGGTCGACGAAGGCTTCGTCGCGGATCTCGGTCAGCCACTCCTCTAAGCGTTCGTCGAAGCGTTGCGCGTGGAGGACGCGCGTAGCGTAGTCGCGTCGCGCCTCCTCGCTGGCGTCCTGCTCGCGCCGGTCGAGGACCTCGAGCACGTGCCAGCCGAATTCGGACTGGAAAGGTTCGGACAGCTCACCGGCCGCCGTGGCGGCCATCGCCTGGCGGAACTCGGGGACGAACTCGTCCCCGGTTGTCCAGCCGAGGTCGCCCCCAGCCAGCGCCGAACCCGGATCGTCGGAGTATTCCATCGCCAAGTCGCCGAAGTCCTCGCCGGCCTCGACGCGGCCGCGCAGGTCCGTCACCAGCGCCTTGGCCTCGGCATCGGAGAGGATCGCCGACGGCTCGACGAGAATGTGGCGCAGCAACGTCTCGTTGGCGGTCTGCTGCGACGCGCCGCGGCGGTCCAGGAGCTTCACGATATGGAAGCCGGAAGCGTTCTGCATGGGCTCGAGTACGGTGCCCGGTGAGAGGTCGAGGACGGCTTCGGCGAACAGGCTCGGCAGCCGGTTGGCGCGGCGCCAGCCGAGGTCGCCGCCTTCCAAGGCGGTGGAGGCCGACGAGTGCTCCACGGCCGTGGCAGCGAAGTCGGCCCCGTCGCGCAGTTCGCGTACCAGGGACTCGGCTTGGACGCGAACGGCGTCCATCTGGCTCTGGCTCGCGCCGCTCGCCACCGGCAGAAGGATGTGGCCGAGACGGTATTCGTCGGAGAGCTGTTCGGCGAAGAAGGGCGAGGCGAGCAGTTCGGTGAGATCCTGCTCGGTGATGTAGACCCGCCGGTTAACCACCTCGCGCTGGACCCGGTCGAGGGTCAGTTGGCGGCGCACGGTGTCGCGGAAACCCCGGTAGGACAGGCCCTCGCCGTCGAGGGCGGCGATGAACTGGTCGATGGTCATGCCGCCCTGCTGTGCGTAGTCGGTGACGGCGCGGGTCAATGTCTCGTCGTCGACCACCACGCCGCGGGTTTCGGCCTCCTGCAGTTGGATGCTCTCCAGGATCAGCCGTTCGACGATCTGCTCGACAAGCGCTTCCTGGGGTATGAGGTCGGGTTGCCCCTCTTCGCGCAGCCGTTGCATGGCGCCCTCGTAGCGCTCGACGACCTCGCTCGCGAGCACTACGTCGTCGTTGACGATCGCGACGATGCGATCCACGGGCTCCGGGTTCGCCAGCGCGCCGTTGCCGAACGCCATGGCGGCAAGCGGCGCCAGCCAGAAAACTAGGCTCAACTGTAGAGATGAGCCGCGGTCAAGAACATTAGTCACCGGTACGTTCCCTCCTGCGGGTAGCCCTTTATGCCACGCTCGAGCCTGGAATCAACCCTCGTGCCGAAGCCACCTAAGCCCCGGAAGGCGATCTGCAGCAGCACGCCCGTATCGAAGTCCGCATCGGGCGTCAACCGGTTGCGCGGTATGTCGATCGTCTGGTGCCAGGCGAGTTTCACCGCCAGGCAACACCCGGCGTATTCCACGCCTGCGAATCGCTCGATGTTTTGACCAAAATGCCAGTCATGGTTCCATCGGCCGAATGCGCGCCACGGGCCGGTCAACGGCCAATAGAAGGACACGTCCGTCTGCTCGACGTCGTAGCGCGCGCGACGCCGGTAGCCGACATTGACGATCCGCGTGGCGTCGCGCTTGAACAGCAGGCTCAACCCGGTTTCGTCGAGTTGGCCGTCCTGGTGGTCCCAGGCGATGGTTGAGATCAGCGACACGGGCCCGAATCTCGTCTGCACCTCGCCGGCCACGGGTGACGTGCGCCGGGTCTCGTCAGGGCCCGGACTGCCGGCGAACGTCACCCGGCGGTTCCGGAAGTGACGCGCCACGCCGACGCGGGCGGTGAGGCGCTCCGCGCCGGTGGTCGTGGACAGCAGCCGCGACGTCAGGCCGACGGCGACGCGGTTGGCGTCGCCGATCCGATCGAGCCCGGCGAAGCGGTTGTCGCGGAACAGTTGCCGGTACGAAGTCGCGGGCACGGTGGTGTCGAATCGGGGCAGGTGGTTTTGATCGGCGTAGGACTGGACCAGGTAGTTCAACCGGGGTTCCAAGGTCTGGATCCAGCCGCCGGCTAGGTCTCGCTCGAGGAAGAGCCCGGCGTCGGCGATGCCGAGATGCACGGTGCGCGACTCGTCGACCGCTGCGCGAGCAGCGACGTTGTCGAGCGTGTAGTCGGTCAGACGCAGGCCCGCGGACAAGTTCAGGAAGCCCCATGAGCGGGAGAGCGGCAGGCGGATGCGGGGCTCGACGTGCCGCCGCTCGCCGGTGAGCCCGAGGATCCCGGGCGCCATGCCGCTGCGCTGGAATGCCGACCAGGCGGCGCCGACCGACCAAGCGGCCGGCCCCGGCAGTCCGCCGTCGTAGGTGAGATTCGCCTCGGGCAGTCGTCGATAGGGCTCGAGGCCCGGTTCGAGGCGTTGGAAGCCCTGCGCCCACAGCCGCGCGAACAGGCCGCCGCGCGCATACTGAACCTCCGCCCGCCGCTCGAGAGAAACCCGGCTCGCAACGGCGACCTCGGAGCCGAGGTCCACGAAGTAGTCGTTGTCGCTGACTGCCGTATAGTCGAGATGTGTGCGCCACGGACCGTAGCGTCCCTGGTGGCTGGTGGCGAGCAACCAGCGGTCGGCGGGTTCGAAGTCGGCACCGGGGCGTGCGGTGTGGAAGTCCTCGCGCGGCAGTTCGCCATCGTAGAGGGCGTCGCGGGCTAGGAAGGCCATGCCGACCTCGTTCCGGGAGCGGCGATCGAGGTGGCGGGCCTCGCCCTCGATGCCGGTGCCGCGCCGGGCAATCCAACGCGGCGTGAGCGTCGCGTCGTAGTTCGGTGCCAGGTTGACGTAGTAGGGCAGGGAGACGTCGATCCCGTCGTCGTTGTGGCCGACGTTGGGGAACAGGAACCCGCTTGCACGGTCGCCACGGACCGGCAGGCGCAGGTAGGGCGCGTAGAAGATCGGCACGTTGCCCAGTTCGAGCCGTGCATGCCGCGCCCGCGCGAAGGGCTCGCCGTCGACAATCTCCACCTCGGCGACGCGCATCGTCCAGGCCCTGTTGCGGGGCGGACAGCGGGTGAGCGACGCGCCCTTGAGCGTCAGCTTGCCGCCCTGGCGGCCCATCTGGGAACTCTCGCCCCTGAACCTCAAATCGGTGAGCACGAACGCCGCATCGACCACGTCCGCTTCGTCGTTGGCAAGGGAAACCGTGCCGGTGGTCGCCACGACGTCCAGGCCCGGTTGGCGCAAGCGCACACCGTCGGGCGCGGCGACCCGTGACGTGGCTTCGTCGATCTGCAGGCGATCCGCGTTCAGCAGCCGATTGCCCTGGTGGATTGCCACGTCACCGACGATTTCGCTGCCTGCGCCTAAGTTGGCCAGCACGCGCGCGGCGTTCACTTCGACGGCTTGGCTGGCGTTGTCGGTGCCGCGCGGCAATCGCCAGGTCGGCTCGGCGTATGTGCCGCAACTCAAGCTGCGTGAACCGCCCGCTTGCCACAGCGACTCGGCGAGATCGGAAGCGTCCACGCGCCACGACAGCAGCGCCAGGGCCGCCCATACCGTAGCTGTCCTCGCTCGCGTCGAGGGCACGCTCGTTGCCCCTTGTGGTCGACCGGTCCGCCGCCAAGATGGTGCATGTCCGCGCGCTATGCAAGCCCGGCGACGCGGCGGTTGATGTGTAGCCAGGCACTGTTCCGATACGCGAGAATCGCCCGATGCAGGAAGTCGATGCGTTGGCTGACTGGGTGGCGGCGTCCGTGGCGGTCGAGGGACCGTTGCTGCCGTTGCCCGCCGAGGCCAGCACACGGCGCTTCTTCCGCGTTCGGACCGATGGTGGCGCCGCGTCCTACATTGCGATGCATGCGCCGCCCGCCACCGAGGACAATCCGCGTTTCCTGCGCCTCGCCCGGCAGTTCCGCTGCCACGGCTTGGCGACGCCGGAGATCCACGCCTTCGATACCGACCGCGGCTTCGTGCTCATGGAGGATCTCGGCGCGACGGACTTCGCTTCGGCCTACGAGACACATGACATCGACGCCCTCGTGAACGCGGCCATCGACACGCTGGCGGTGTTGCGGGACGTGCCCGCGGATGGGATTCCACCCTACGAGATCGAGCGGTTCTCAGATGAACTGGACATTTTCACGGAGTGGCTGGTCGAACGCTTCCTCGGTCTCTCCGTCCCCGGCGACTTCGCCGTGACGCGACAGGCGTTGATCGACGCCACGCAGAGCGTGCCGACGTGCGTGGTCCATCGCGACTACCACTCCCGCAATCTGATCTGGCGCGAAAACGGCACCGTCGGCATCGTCGACTTCCAGGACGCGCTTGTCGGGCCCGCGTGCTATGACATCGCATCGCTCCTGCGCGACTGCTACGTTGAGTTTGCCGAGGAGGATGTGCGGCGCTGGCGACGCCGGTTTTCGCGGGTGGCAAGGCTCGAGTGCCCGACGGAGGTTTTCGAGCGCGCGTTCGACCTGACGGCGATGCAGCGTCAACTCAAGGCCGTCGGGATCTTCGCGCGCCTCTACCTTTCCCGCGGCCGGGCCAGCCACCTCGGCGACATCGTGCCCGTGCTGCGCCGGCTCGCGGGGCTCGCCGCGACCTATTCGGAGACCGCGGCGCTTGCCGGTTGGCTGGAAGCAGACGTCGTCCCGGCCGCGATCCGACGACTGGGATCGGCGGCTTGAAAGCGATGATCCTGGCGGCCGGTCGCGGCGAACGCCTCCGGCCGCTGACCGAGCGGATTCCCAAGCCGCTGATCCCGATCGGCAGCGAGCCGCTGATCGTGCATCAACTGCGCTGGTTGCACCGCGCCGGAATTCGCGAGGTGGTCATCAACCTGCATCACCTGGGCGGCGAGATCGAGCGCGCGCTGGGCGCGGGCAGCGACCTGGGGGTGCGCATCCGCTACAGCGTCGAGGAACGTCTGCTCGACACCGGCGGCGGGATCAAGAACGCGCTCCCCATTCTCGGCGACGAACCCTTTGTGCTCCTGAACGGGGACATTTGGACGAGCTACCGGTTCGCCAACCTGGTCGGGTTGCGTCCCCGGCTCGCCCACCTGGTGCTGACGCCGACACCACCGGAGAAAACCCGCGCCGACTTCCACATGGCGGGAGGCCGGGTGCACCGCGGGGCCGCCGACGACCTGACCTACTGCGGCATCGCGGTGATCAGCAAGGCGCTGTTCGCCGACTCGCCCGATGGCGCGTTCTCGTTGACGCAGCCGCTATTCCAAGCGGCGGCCAACGGCGACCTCGAGGGGGAGGTCTTCGACGGCGCGTGGATCGACATCGGCACGCCCGACCAGTTGAAACGCGTGCGGCACTTGACGCTGTAGAATGCGCCGCCTTGAGCGCGCCGACCACGTCAACCCATGAATAGCTGGATCGCGCCGTCCATTCTCGCGGCGGACTTCGCCAGACTCGGCGCCGAGGTCGACGACGTCGTCGCCGCGGGCGCCGACCTCGTGCACTTCGACGTCATGGACAACCACTACGTGCCGAACTTGAGCGTCGGTCCGCTCGTCCTCGAGTCCCTGCGTCGGCACGGCGTTGCGGTGCCGGTTGACGTGCACCTGATGGTCGAACCGGTGGACCGGCTGATCGACGACTTCCTTGCCGCCGGGGCCGACTACATCTCCGTCCACCCGGAGGCGACGGGGCATCCGCATCGTTCCCTGTCGCTCATCCGCGAGGGCGGCGCGAAGGCCGGCGTGGTGCTCAACCCGGGGACTGCCGTCGCGGTGGTCGAGCCGTTGATCGACGTCGTCGACCTGGTGCTCGTGATGTCCGTCAACCCCGGCTTTGGCGGCCAGGCCTTCATTCCGTCGAGCCTCGACAAGGTGGCCGCCGTGCGGCGCTTGATCGACGCAAGCGGTCGCGCCATCCGCTTGGAGATCGACGGCGGCATCAAGGTCGACAACATCGGCGCCGCGGCGCGCGCAGGTGCCGACACCTTCGTGGCGGGATCCGCCGTGTTCGGCGTGCCCGAGACCCATGCCAGCCGCGCCGACGACTACCGCGCTGTGCTCGACGCCATGCGCGAGCAAGTCTGAGGGTGGACGCTCGCGCGACGGCCTACGCGGCCTACCTGTTCGACCTCGACGGCACGCTCGTCGATACCGCCCCCGACCTCATGCGTGCCCTGAACCACGTCCTCGGTGCCGCCGGATTACCGGTCGTGGACGAGGCCATGACCCGGCACTGGGTCGGCCACGGCGTACGCGCGATGCTGAACGCGGCGTTCGAGCACCACGGGGCGGAGGTCTCGGACGCCCGTGTGGACGCCCTGTTCGACGCCTGCCTCGCATACTACGGCGAGCACATCGCCGACCACTCGGTCCCTTATCCCGCGGTCGTCGATACGCTGGATGACCTCGCGCGGCGCGTACCACTCGCCGTCGTGACCAACAAGCCCGCCGATCTCTCGGAACGCCTGCTCGAAGCCTTGGACCTCAAGCGCTTCTTCGCCGCGGTGGTCGGTCGCGGCTCGACGCGCAACCACAAGCCGGATGCGGAACCGGCCCTTTACGCCTGCGAGCAGCTTGGCGTAACGCCGAACGAAGTTCTGTTTGTCGGCGACTCCGCGACCGACGTCAAGTGCGCGCGCGCGGCCGGCTGCGCCGTGGTGCTGTACCGGTACGGCTACAACCACGGTCAGGATCCCGACACGCTCGATGCCGATGCGGTCGTTGATTCACTGGCGGCGCTTCTGTAAGTTGCGCTCGGCGATGGACGCGAAACGACAGTCATTAGACCCTCGGAAAAGGGCTTTGGGGGAGCAGCACCTGCGCTGGCGATGAAACGTGCCAAGCCCGCAACGGGCGAGCAACGTTAGGGGCTCGAGCGGTCCCACCCCTCCCGAAACAAGGCCGACTGTCCATGAACCAGCAAGAATTCGACGCCCTCGCGAGTCGCGGCTATTCGCACATTCCTGTTGTCCACGAAATCCTTGCCGACCTCGACACGCCCCTGTCGGCGTACCTGAAGGTCGCCGACGCCCCCTACTCCTACCTGTTCGAGTCGGCCGGCCAGGGCGGCGAGATGTGGGGTCGGTATTCGATCATCGGGCTGCCTGCGCGAACCGTGCTGCGGGTGCGCGGCCGCACGGTCACGGTGGAAGAGGACGGCGCCGTCGTGGAGAAGACGGAGACCGACGACCCGCTGGCTTTCATCGAGGCGTTCAGCAACCGCTTCCATGTTCCGGACTTGGCCGACCTGCCACGCTTCTTCGGCGGGCTGGTCGGCTACTTCGGCTACGACACGATCCGCTACGTCGAGAAGCGCCTCGCGCACTCCGCCCCGCCCGACGACCTCGGCACGCCCGATATGCTGCTCATGGTTTCGAGCGACGTCATCGTGTTCGACAACGTGGCCGCGCGCATGAAGCTCATCTCGCTGGTCGAGCCGTCGCGTCCGGACGCCTGGCAGACCGCCACCGAGAGGCTGGAGGCCCGGGCTCGGCAACTCGACATCGCCGTGCCGCGCATCGCCGAGTCGACGGCGAACCAGCCGATCGAGGAAAGCGACTTCGAGTCCGCCTACGGACGCGACCGCTTCATGGACGCGGTGGAGCGAATCCGCGAATACATCAAGGCGGGCGACGTCATGCAGGTCGTGCTGTCCCAGCGCATGTCCATCCCATTCGCGAGCCCGCCGATCAACCTCTACCGTGCACTGCGCGGCCTGAACCCGTCGCCGTACATGGTCTTCATGAACCTCGACGACTTCCACATCGTCAGTTCATCGCCGGAGATTCTCGCCCGCGTCGAGCACGGGACAATTGTCAATCGTCCGCTCGCCGGCACCCGTCGGCGTGGTCACACGGATGCCGAGGACCGCGCGATGGAGGAGGAACTCGTCAACGATCCGAAGGAAATCGCCGAGCACCTCATGCTGATCGACTTGGGCCGCAACGACGTTGGCCGCGTCTCCAAGGTCGGCAGCGTCAAGGTCACCGAGCAGTTCGTCGTCGAGCGCTATTCCCATGTCATGCACCTGTCGTCCAACGTGGTCGGCGAGCTCACCGAAGGGAAGACGGCAATCGACGTCTTGCGTGCGACGCTCCCGGTTGGGACCCTGTCCGGCGCGCCGAAGATCCGTGCGATGGAGATCATCGACGAACTCGAACCAGTCAAGCGCGGCGTCTACGGGGGCGCGGTCGGCTACCTCGCGTGGAACGGCAACATGGACACCGCCATCGCGATCCGCACGGCGCTGGTGAAGGACGGCACGCTCTATATCCAAGCTGGCGGCGGCGTCGTCGCGGACTCCATTGCGCGCCTGGAGTGGAAGGAGAGCATGAACAAGGGGCGGGCGATCTTCCGTGCCGCGCGCATGGCTGAAATGCGGTTTCGGGAACTCGAATGACTGGCGCGGCCGGGACGCGCGCCGCCGTTAACGCACCTGTTCCCGCCCTCGTCGCTGCAACGCGGCCCGTCGTTCGGCGATCTGGCCCGGTTTGGAGCGGCGTCCGCCATTGACTTCCGCCTCCAAGGCCATTGCCTGGCCGAGCGGCAACGCGAATCCATCCTCGATCAGCCGCTTGCAGGCGCGTACGGTGTCCTGGTCGCACTCCACCATGTCCCTGGCCAACGCCTGGGCCGCAGGCAGCAGGTCGTCGGCCGGCACCACGCGGTTCAAGAGACCCCATTCGTACGCGTGCTCGGCGGACAGGTAGTTGCCGGTGAACGCCAGTTCCTTGGCACGGTTGACGCCGATCAGCCGGGGCAGCCGCTGTGAAAGGCCCCAGCCGGCGATCAGGCCAAGGCGGGCGTGGGTGTCGGCGAAACGGGCCCGGTCGCTGCCGATCAGCACATCGCACGACGTCGCGAGCTCGAATCCGCCGGTGACCGCGACGCCGTTGACGGCACCGATCACCGGTTGCGGGAGCGCGCGCATCTGCCGAGGCGGGTCGAGCAATGGGCCGCCGCTCTCCGGATTGGCCATCTCGGTGAGGTCGAGGCCTGCGCAGAACGCCCGGCCCGCCCCGGTTAGGACGACGGCACGGATCTCCTCATCGCCGGCGATGGCGTCGAGCGCATCGCTCAAGCGCCGCCGCAGGGCGTAGTTCAACGCGTTCATCTTCTCGGGACGGTTGAGGGTCAGCGTCGCGATTCCGTCGCGCTTGTCGAAGAGGAGAACGTCTGTGTCGTTCATCGGTGTTCGCCGCCATGGTCTTCGTTGAAGTTGTCGCATGGTCGGCGTCGGAGTGCAACGCCGTGCCCTGGCAAAAGCGTAAGATCAAGCGTTTGGCGAACCGCGTGAGACGCTTATCGCGATGGACGAAGGCGAGGGCTTGTCCCGGGCGCACTTGCGAATCGCTGGCCGGGTCCAGGGTGTGGGCTTCCGTTACGCGACGATGCTTGAGGCCGAATCTCGGAACTTGAGCGGCTGGGTGCGCAACCTCCCCGATGGGCGCGTGGAGGTCGTCGCGGAGGGGACGACCCCGGCGGTTCAGGGCCTGGTCGCCTGGTGTCGCGACGGGCCACGGCACGCCCGCGTCTACGACGTCGACGTCGCCTGGGAGTCACCGCGCGCCGACTCCCCCGGCTTCCGAGTCGCGTGACCATGCTCATCGGGTTGACCAGCACGGCCACGCCGGACACCTCCGTGGTCGGCGGCAAGGGCCGTGCACTCATCGAACTGACCCGAGCCGGGTTCACCGTGCCGTCGGGCACCATTCTCACCACGGCATTCTTCGCGCCTTGGATTTCTGCGGTGCAAGCAGGTGGCGCGTGGCAGGCGGTGGCGAGCGGCTACGCGGCATCGCTGCGCGGCCCGGCGGGTCGTGATCGCCTTGCCGGAGTCGCCGTGGATCTCAAGGCCCAGGCGTCCGCGCTCGAGTTGAACGATGACCAGCGCAGGGCGCTTGCGGCCTTGCGCGACGAGTTCGCCGACGCGGCCTTGGCCGTGCGCTCGTCCTCGCCGGAGGAGGATCTCGCCGGAGCCTCGTTCGCCGGCTTGTACGAAACCGTCCTCGACGTCGGCGCGTCTGATCTCGAAGACGCCGTGCGCCGGTGCTTCCTGTCCTGCCTCGACCCTCGCGTCTTCGCCTACAAGGTCAACATGGGGTTCACCGATCCGGCGCCGTCGGTCGCCGTCGTGGTGCAGCGCATGGTGCCGAGCGAGACGTCCGGCGTCGCATTCTCCCTCAACCCGCTCACCAACGATTTCGACGAGATGCTGGTGAACGCGCACCGCGGTTTGGGGGAAGCCTTGGTGGCGGGAGAGATCACCCCGGACGCCTTCGTGGTCGACAAGGTCTCCGGGGCCGTAATCGAGGAGCGCCCGTCGTCTACCGCGGACGGTGCCTGCCTCGACCGTGCGGAACTCGGCGAGCTATTGACCGCGGTCGGGCGCATCGAGTCGCTCTACGGGCGTCCGATGGACGTGGAATGGGCGTTCACGCACGCGCCTCAAGGGCAACGTCTGCACATCCTCCAAGCCCGTCCGATCACTGCCTACGTGCCGTTGGCGGCGGAACTGCAAACTGCGCCGGGCGAACAGCGCTGTCTGTACATCGACCGCGCCCTGACCGACGGCCTGACCATGAGCGGGCCGATCTCGCCGCTCACCAACGACTACGTCGAGCGCGCGGTGACGCTCATGCTCGACTACCTGGTGGACATCCCGAAGGATGCCGACCTCTTGGCGGGCGGCATTTGCCTTAAGGGGTCGCGCATCTACTTCAACATCTCGCCTTATATGCACCTGCTGGGGAGCCGCGAAGCGCTGGCGCGTCAACTCAGCCAGATGAACATGCTGCTTGCGGACATGCTCGGATCCGTGGACATGGACCGTTACCGCCCGGCCGAGCCGCCGGACTTCCTGCGCATCTCAAGCTTGCTGTGGCGTGCGCCGAAGCTCTTGTGGCGACTGCGCGCCGTGCTCGGCGCGCTCATGAAGCCGATCTTCCGTTACGAGCGGTTTCGGCGTGACTACGACAAGGCGCAGGCCGAGTACGACCGTTGGCTTGCTACGCCCGTCGATCACGGGCAGCCGCTCGACGACTTCCTGTTCGAACTGTTCGTGGAGGTCGGGCGCGTGACCTTGGCGGCGACGGCGCCGTCCGTGGCCGTCTTCTACTACGGCGGCACGGACGTCGTGAACAAGCTGATCGACTTGGACGACCCGGCCGAGGTCGCACTGGCCGACGCGATTCGCCGCGGCTATCCGGACGACCTGGTCGTGGAGATGGGCATCGCGATGTTCGACCTCGCCCGGCAGTTGCCGGGCGAGCTGGCGCAGGACCTCGACGAACTCGTCGAGTGCCTAGCGCAACGCCGTCTACCGGAGGCGTTCCTCGCCGATTGGGACGCGTTTATCGAGCGTTTCGGGTGCCGGGGGCCCTTGGAGATGGAGTTCGCCAATCCCAAGTACGCCGACGACCCGCGCATCGCTCTCGCACAGATCGCGCCGATGGCCGCGTCCCGGGACAGCTTCGACCCGCGCGCCGTCCAAGAGCGTCTGGTGGCGGAACGGCAGGCGGCGTTCGCCGAGTTGCGCTCGAAGCTACCGCGCCGCAAGCGCCGGCGTCTGGACCGCGCCTATCGCACCATCGAGAACCACTACGACGCCCGAGAGATGATCAAGCACCACGTGACCCAGGCCAATGCCCGCCTGCGCGAGCGTGTGGTGCGCATCGCGGAAAAACTCGTTGACGCGGGTAGACTGGACTCGCGCGACGACGTCTTCGAACTGACCTTCGCCGACCTACAAGCGGCCGTCGACGACGCCGATTTCGACGTCCGCACCCAGGCCGCGACCAATGGCGAGTTCTATCGCGAACTCAAGCGGCAGGGCCGCCACTTCCCCCACGCGATCGACTCGCGCGGACGCATCCCGCGACCCGAGCGGCGCGAGGACGACCCCTCGACGCTGCACGGCGGCGCGGTGTCGCCCGGCGTCGCGCGGGGTCCGGCCCGGGTGCTGGCCGATCCGTTCGAGCAAATCGTCGAGCCGGGCGACGTGCTGGTCGCGGTCACCACCGACCCCGGCTGGACGCCGCTGTTCGTCAACGCCGCGGCGGTGGTGCTCGAGATCGGCGGCGAGCTGCAGCACGGCGCCCTCGTGGCGCGCGAGTTCGGCAAGCCTTGCGTAGCGGGGATCGCCGATGTCATGAACCGGATCGAGGACGGCCAGACCGTCGAGGTCGACGGCACAGCGGGGACGGTGCGGATCATTCCGGAAGGCGGCGACGGCTGACGATTAGCTCCGACCATTGGGCTTGCGTAGCGCCTTATTGGCGGTGAAAGGCGAGATGACGCTGCCACGGTCCTGCTCCTTGCGCTTCCGATTCCGACGACTACCCTTGCACAGTCGTTGGAGGGACAAATGCTCGCAAGTCTGCTGATCGCCAACCGCGGCGAAATCGCCATCCGCATCGCCCGCTCGGCCACGGATCTCGGGGTCGAAACCGTCTGCGTCTTTGCCGAAGACGACAGCCAATCGCTGCACACGCGCCATGCGGATCGGGCCCTCGACCTTGGTGCCAGTGGGGTCGCCGCCTATCTCGATGGCGAGCGACTCGTCACGCTCGCGCAGGAAGCCGGTTGCGAGGCCATCCATCCCGGCTACGGATTCTTGAGCGAAGCGGCGGTCTTCGCCGAATTATGCGAACGAGCGGGCCTCGCCTTCGTCGGGCCGACACCGCAGACGCTGCGCCGTTTCGGCGACAAGGCGCAGGCGCGCGCGCTTGCCGGAGAGTGCGGTGTGCCCGTGCTGCCGGGCATCAGCCGCCCGATCACGTTGGATGACGCGCATGCCTTCTTCGAGTCCCTTGGGCCGGACGGTGCGGTGATGCTGAAGGCGGTCGGCGGCGGCGGGGGACGGGGCATGCGTCTCGTCGTCGACGCCGGCGACCTCGACGAGGCGTTTGCCCGCGCAAGCTCGGAGGCTGTACAAGCCTTCGGCTCGGCAGAACTCTACGTCGAGGAGCTTCTTCCCCGCGCGCGCCATGTCGAGGTGCAGATCGTCGGCGACGGCTCAGGGGCCGTCGCCCACCTTTGGGACCGCGAGTGCAGCCTGCAGAGGCAACGCCAGAAGCTCGTGGAGATTGCGCCCGCGTTCGGCCTTTCGCCATCCATGCGGGAAACGATGCTCGCCGCGGCCACGCGAATCGCGGCCGCCACGGCCTACCGCGGCGTGGGCACGATCGAGTTCCTGGTGGACGAGCGCGCCGATGATCGTTTCGTGTTCATGGAAGCCAATGCGCGTCTGCAGGTGGAACACACGGTTACGGAAGCCGTCACCGGCCTGGACCTAGTGGCCGTGCAATTGCATATCGCCGCAGGCGCAACGCTCGGCGACCTCGACCTCGAACAAGCGTCCGTGCCGACGCCTAAGGGCGTGGCGGTACAGGCGCGCGTCAACCTCGAAACCATGACCGCCGATGGCATGTCGCGGCCGGGCGGCGGTGTGCTCAGCGCCTATGAACCACCTGCTGGCCCGGGCATCCGGGTGGACGGTTTCGGCTACACGGGCTACGCGACGAGCCCCTACTACGACTCGCTCCTCGCCAAGGTCATCGCCCACGCGGACGACCTGCCGACGGCGACCCGGAGAACCCGCCGCGCCCTGGACGAATTCAAGATCGAAGGCGCGCGCAGCAACTTGAGCTTCCTCGCAGCACTCCTCGAAACCGCCCCGTTCGCCGACGCCGGAATCCACACGCGCTACGTCGAGGAGCACGCGGCCGAACTGCTGGCCGCCGATGGTGGCCGAGCGCGCTACTTCTCGCCGGAAGCGGATATCCGCAAGGCCGGCACGCAAGTGGACCCGGACGACCCCCTGGCGGTGCTGGCGCTGAAGGGGCCCGCGGTCGCGCAGACGCCGACCCCGCCAGTGCCCCACGCCGTCGGCCCGGCGGGCACGACCGCCGTGACCGCGCCGCTGCAAGGCATGGTGATCGAACTCAAGGTCGACGTCGGCGACGCCGTGCAAGTGCGCCAGCCGGTCGCTGTGCTGGAAGCACTCAAGATGGAGCACGTCTTATTGGCCGATGAGCCGGGCATCGTCCGGGAGGTCGCATTGGAGATCGGGGACACGATCTTCGAGGACACGCCGATACTCTTCATCGAGCCGCAGGACATCGAGGGCGAATACGACACCGGCGAGGCGGTGGATCTCGATGCGATTCGGCCCGACGTCGCCGAGGTCCAGCACTTCCACCAACTCACCACCGACGAAGCGAGGGTCGAGGCCACCGCCAAGCGCCACGACGCCGGCAAGCGTACCGCCCGCGAGAACATCGCGGATCTCTGTGACGACGGCTCGTTCTTCGAGTACAGCCCGCTGGTGACCGCGACTCGATACCGAACGGATACGCACGAAGAACTCGAGGAACGCGTCATCAAGACCGCGGCGGACGCCATGGTCATGGGCGTCGGGCGGGTCAACGGCGACCTCGTCGGCGACGAAAACGCCCGCTGTGTCGCCATGTCCTACGACTACACGGTCCTCGCGGGAACCCAGGGCGGCAAGAACCACCAGAAGCAGGACCGCATGTTCGGCATCGCGCGCAAGTACCGGTTGCCGGTCGTCCTGTACACGGAAGGCGGCGGCGGGCGCACGCACGGGGGCGTACGCAGCGCCGGCGGGCCGCAGGCCGGGTCGGTCGGTGGCCTGCACGTTCGCACCTGGCGGGAACTCGGCAAGCTGTCGGGCCTCGTGCCGATCATCGGCGTCAACTCGGGCTATTGCTTCGCGGGAAACGTGGTTCTCCTCGGCGCCTGCGACGTCATCATCGCGACCAAGGACTCGAGTCTCGGCATCGGCGGTCCCGCGGTGATCGAGGGTGGCGGACTCGGCGCCTACGCGCCGAGCGAAGTCGGACCCGTTGCGATCCAGCAGCCGAACGGCGTGATCGACGTCCTCGTCGAGGACGAGGCGGAGGCGACGGCCGTGGCAAAGCACTACCTGTCGTTCTTCCAGGGACGCGTGCGGGAATGGCGCGCGCACGATCAACGGGTTCTCCGCCGCGTCGTGCCGGAAAACCGGCGCGCCGTCTACAACATACGCACCGTGATCGAAACGCTGGGCGATGTCGACTCGATGCTGGAACTGCGCCCCAAGTTCGGACTGTCCATGGTCACCGCCTTCATCCGCATCGAAGGCCGTCCCGTCGGCGTCATCGCCAACAACTCCAACTCGCCGACCGGCGGCGCCGTCGACTCGGAAGGGGCGGACAAGGCCGCGCGTTTCATGCAGCTTTGCGATGCGTTCGACATCCCGATCCTGTCGCTCGTCGACACGCCCGGCAACATGGTCGGACCGGAGGCCGAGAAGACCGCCCTGATCCGCCACTGCGGGCGCATGTACGTTGCCGGCGCCAACATCACGGTGCCGTACTTCGTCGTCGTGCTGCGCAAATCCTACGGGCTCGGTGCGCTCGCGATGTCCACCGGCAGCTTCGACGAGACCTTCTTCTCGATCTCCTGGCCCACGGGCGAGTTCGCCGGGATGGGCCTCGAAGGATCGGTCAAGCTCGGTCGCCGCCGCGAGCTCGAGGCGATCACCGACATCGCCGAACGCAAGGCGCGCTACGAGAAGTACGTGGCCGAGGCGTATGCGTGGTCGCGCGCGTTGAACGCCGCGACCGTGTCGGAAGTCGACGAGGTCATCGACCCGGCGGATACCCGCAAGTGGATGGTGATGGGGCTCGAGGCGCTACCGCCGGTCGTGCCGCGGGACGGCAAGAAAAGGGGGTGGGTGGACACTTGGTGACGAGGTTGTCAGGAGGCGGCGGGCTCGCTTGGTCGTCGGCACGCCCGAAGGCTCCTTCGTACGCCGTGGCGCTACTGGGCAGGCTGCGTTCCTGAGGATGTGGGCGCGCGTCCTTCGGTGACGGCTGTCACGCGGGCATTGACCGCCGCCATTGTTTGCTCCACGACACGAAGACGGCCATCGAGACCCTTGATCTCCGCGCGGACGCCCTCGATGTCGCCGCGGAGTTCCTCACGGAGACCTTCGATGTCGGCGCTGAGCTCCTCGCGCATGTCCTTCATGTTGGCGTCGACCCGTTGGATCTCCGCGCGCAACTCCGTGCGGATGGCCGATGTGGACGCGAAGATCATGGCGCCGATGGCGACGGCGACCGTGAGAGTCGTGCCGATGATGGCGACGGTCTGGCCATTGTTGAGGCACATTGGCAAGCCCCGCCCGGTTTCTTGTCTCGCTTTCGCTGCAATCATGATGACACCGTGGTCTTCGTATGGTCCATCCTGCGACCGTTGATGAAGTCGGGTCAGATTAGCTGTGTCAGGGCTGCGCTGTAAACACCCTTGCCATGTTATTTTCAATTAAAACAAAGGGTTCGTACAAGCTCGTGCGAGATCGGCTTCTGTTCGACGTGAGTGAAGGGGACGCGGCTTCGTCATGCTGAATACCGTAACGAGAGCTTGCGGCCACTCGTCGTTGTAAGGGACACTCCGCCGCTTGTTCCACGGGAGGGGAATGTCGTGACGCTGGTTACGTGGTCGTGGCTGTTCCTGATCGTCTACATCGGCGCGATGCTCGCCATCGGCATTCTCGGCCAACGCCGGGTCAAGCACGCCGACGACTTCGCCACCGCGCGCGGCTCGTACGGCCCGGTGTTCCTGGCCTTTGCGTTCGCCGCGACCACCGCGAGCGGCGCCACGTTCCTGGGCGGGCCCGGACTCGCGTACTCGTACGGCTTGGCGACCGTGTGGGGCAACTTCCTCTACCCGATCGGCGTCTACTTCGGCGTGCTGATCTCCATGCGGCTGATCGCGACGTCCGGCAACCGGTTCGGAAACCGGTCCATCCCGGAGTACCTCGGCGACCGCTACCAGGCCGACGGCATCCGGGTGATCGTGTCGATCTTCTCGCTCGTGCTCTTCTTCTACCTGGCCGGGCAGCTCGTGTCGGGACTCGTGATGTTCGAAGTCATGCTCGGCATGCCCCCGATCTGGGCGCTGATCGTGACCTCGACCGTGCTCGGCATCTACGTGGCCTTCGGCGGCGCCCACGCCGACATCCTCACCGACGGCGCGCAGGGCGTCATGATGCTCGTCCTCGCCATCGTTGTGATTGCGCTGTTCGTCCTGGGCGTGGGTGTCGACGGCGGCCTATCCGGGCTCGTCGATAATCTCGGCAAGCAGGACGAGCACCTCACGAAGCCGCTCAACGTGACGACGCCCCTCTATCACTCGTGGTGGTCCATCGGCTGCGTGGTGCTTGCCCACCTGCCGCTCGGGCTCCTGCCCCACCTCGGCAACAAGCTGTGGGCGCTCAAGGGCACCGATCAGCAGAAGTCGTTCATCAAGCTCGCGTTCACCTTCGGCATCACCCTCGGCATGCTCGGCCTCGCGGGCCTCCTGGCGCGGGGCGTGCTGGGCGACGCGCTGCTCCAGGAAGGCGCGACGGCGAATGCATCGCTGCCGATGCTCTTCATCGAGTTGTTCCCCACCTGGCTCGCGGCCCTCATCGGCGTGGGGATCCTGGCCGCGATCATGTCCACGGCGGACGGCCTGGTCGTGTCCTCGTCGCAGATCATCGCCAACGACCTCTACCGGCGGACACTCGCCAAGCACCTCACCCCGAACAAGACCGAGGAGGAGCAGGACCGCATCGAACTCATGATCGGCCGGGTCGCGACGGTAGTGACGCTGGTGATCTGCACCGTGATGGCGTGGTCGCTGATCGACATGAACATCGCCATCATCGTCTGGATCGGCATCGGCGGCATGATGGCGGCGTTTGCCGGACCCCTGGTGCTCGGCGCGCTGTGGAAAGGAGTCACCAAGGCGGGCGCGTATTCGGGGCTGATCGCGGGGTTCGGCACGTTCGTGATCCTGCACACGCAGCAAATCGACCCGGCCTGGGTGGAGGGCACCGGCCTCCTGCACGTGGTGGTGTCGTGGCTCTACGGCGAGGGCCCGAACCCGACCTCGTGCGCGGCCATCGGCGAAGGCGTCGGCGTCCTGACGACGTACTTCGTGTCCAAGGCGACCGCACCGTTGCCGGAAGAGCATGTCGAAGCGATGTTCGGCGATACGGCCGAAGCGCCGGGCGGCTAGAATGAGCGCGTTCTACGAACATCTCTTTGGCGTCCGCGGCAAGGTCGCGTTGGTCACCGGCGGCTCGCGCGGCATCGGGCTGATGATCGCCGAGGGGCTGGTCCGCGCCGGCGCGCGCGTCTACATCACCTCGCGCAAGGTCGACGCCTGTGCCGCGGCGGAGCGGTCCTTGGGCGAGTATGGCGAGTGCACGGCCATACCGGGCGACATCCGCGACATCGCGGGTTGCGAGGCGCTCGCCGACGCCTTCCGCGAGCGCGAGGACGCCCTGCACATCCTGGTCAACAACGCCGGACTCACCTGGAGCCTGCCGATCGACGATTTCACCGAGAAGGCCTGGGACCGTGTGGTCGACCTCGACGTCAAGAGTCCGTTCTTCCTGATTCAGAAGCTCTTGCCGGAGATTCGCGCGGCGGCGAGCGCCGACGAGCGGGCGTCCATCGTCAACATCACGTCGGTCAACGGCCTGAAGCCCAGCGGCCTCATGAACTATTCCTACGTCGCCGCGAAGGCGGGCCTCGGCCAACTGTCCGCGCAACTCGCGCGCGATCTCATGGCGGAGCACATCAACGTCAACGTCATCGCGCCCGGACCCTTCAAGTCGAAGATGACGGCGCCGCTCTTCGCCACGGAGGAGCAGGACCGTCAGATCACCGCCAGTTTCCCCATGAAACGCTGGGGACGGATGGAGGACGCGGCCGGGTTGACGATCTTCCTGTCGTCGCGTGCGGGCTCGTACCTGACCGGACAGACCATTCCCTGCGACGGCGGCGCGACGACCATTGGGTGACGCAGCGGTTCCGCTTTGGCCGAACGGCGCGCCCGGCGCACTCGGCGATCTCGACGTCGACTGCCCGCAGCTCACCGTCCACTTGCCGGCACCCGATGCGGCCACCGGGGCGGGAGTGATCGTCGCTCCCGGCGGCGGCTACCGCATCCTCGCCTCGGACCACGAGGGACTGCAGGTCGCGCGCTGGCTGAATCGACGCGGCATCGCCGCGTTCGTGCTTCGCTACCGTGTCGGCGAGCGCTACCATTCGTCGGTCTCGCTGCTGGACGGCTTGCGGGC
>JAPOYV010000068.1 GCA_026706385.1 Gammaproteobacteria bacterium | reverse complement strand
GCGCCTGGTCGCGGCGGACGGCGCGCTGCTCCTGCGCGCGCGCGACGGCCGGCCCCTTAACGGGGCGCGCGGACCCTTGCGCGGCAAGGGGCTGCTAAGCATTCGGTCGCGGGCGCGGCTCGGGACTGTGGTAGGGTGCGCGGCGCAACTGTGTCACCTTGCGTGATCTTGTACGGGCGGCCGCCCGTACGTTGCAGACCGACACCGCGACGTGTCGCGGCCCGGACGACGCACCGGGAGGGCGGTCGAGGGATTCGCCGCGCGCGAGGCGATTCGCGGCGGCAGTCAGGACGGCTGGCGGAGGCTGTGCGGCGCGAAAGCCGCACGTGTCAGGACGAATGGGTCCGGCGCGCAGCAACCGCAGGCCGTGGCACGAGGCGTCGCATGGACTCACGGGAAGCCACCGTGGGATCGCCTGCGGAGTCCGGCCAGAAGCCAGAGAGGTCGCGAAGGACTGCCGCAAGGCACCCCGCGGCCGCCGCAATGTTCGGCAACGGAAACGCGTCCTTGGACTTTCGCCGGAGGTGCACGAGCACCCGGCGGGTCCGGAACTGCCATGAGGCAGCCCGGATCGTCCATTAGAACTTACCTCACAGCTCGCGGCCCGATCCGCGCAGAATCCGGCGGACTTCGCCGCGCCGCACGCGACCCGAGCCGTTTAGCACGCTGCTAAGGCAGGCGGCGGACGGGCCCGCCGCTGAGCACGGCGGTAAGCACGCGGCCGTGGACGGCGGCGGCCCCGATCGACTAGATTCGGGTCCCACGGGAGGAGGCCCCCGCCGCGATGCGGGGACGACGGCGCGTCGACGTCCAGGAGGACGGCGTGACACTCCCGACCGATCACCGGAGCATCGCTCGTCGCCGCCCGCGACTCGGCGGGCGACGTTGCACTTCCCTCTCGCGGTCCGCGGCATGCGCAAGCTGAACTACGACCTCTGGCAACTGCAGCAGGGCCGGCGCGACGGCTCGCACGGCACGCGCCGGGAACGCTCCTACGCGCTGGCGCAGATGGCGAACACGCTGCACGAGCGGGGCTACGCCGGGCTGCGTGCCAGGAATCTCAAGGGCCGGCACGTCGAGGCGCTGGTGCGCGACTGGTTCGACCGCGGCCTGGCCGACGCGACGATGATGAACCGGATGGCGCACCTGCGCTGGTGGGCGAAGGAGGTCGGCAAGCCGAACATCGTCAGGACCAACGCCGAGTACGGCATCGGCAAGCGCAGCCACGTCTCCGACGGCACGAAGCGGCGCGACCTCGATCTGGAGAAGCTGGCGCTGGTGAAGGACGAGCACGTCCGGATGGCGCTCCGGCTGCAGGCGGCGTTCGGGCTGCGGCGCGAGGAGGCGATCAAGTTCCGGCCGTCGTGGGCGGACCGGGGCGACCGGATCGTCGTGAAGGCGTCGACGGCGAAGGGCGGGCGGGCGCGGGACGTGCCGATCCTCAAGGACGAACAGCGCGCGCTGCTCGACGAGGCGCGGCGGCTGGCCGGGGGCGGCGCGATGATCCCGCGCCACCGCAACTACGCGGAGCAGAGGAAGGTGTACGAGGACCAGACGCGGAAGGCGGGCCTGGACCGCAACCACGGTCTGCGGCACGCGTACGCGATCGACCGCTACGAGGACATTACGGGCTGGAAGGCGCCTGCGGCGGGCGGGCCGCCGCGGGACGGTCTGAAGGGTGCCCGGCGGCGCATGGACACGGCGGCGCGCATCCAGATCTCCGGCGAACTCGGCCATGGACGCCTGGACGTATGCAGGGCGTACCTGGCGTAGGGAGCCGGGGCGGGCAACCGCGAAGCCGCGCCCCCGGCCGGAAAGGCGGGATGGACGGCGATGCAGTTCTGGACCGCCCGGCGAACGGCTGGCACACTCGCCCGGCGGCGCGGCTCGAGTCTCGAGGCAGGCAGGCGGATCGCGCCGGGACGGTCGACGGCGTTGCCCGGCAGCGTCGGGATGCAGGCCATGGGAACGCACCGGGCCACCCCTGGTTGGGATCTGCAGAGGACATGCGGACGGGACTGCTGTCGAAGGAACGGATCGTCGCGCCGCGCGGGTACAACCGCTGGCGCATCGTGCCCGCGGCCCTGGGAATCCATCTGTGCATCGGTTCGGTGTACGCATGGAGCATCTTCAATCCCGCGCTGGTGAGACAGATGGGGGTCGTGGCGAGCGCCGCCGACGACTGGACGCTGCGGGAGGTGATGCGGGTGTTCACCGTCGCGATCGTGTTCCTGGGTCTGGCGGCGGCACTGGCGGGACGGTGGCTGGAGCACGCGGGACCGCGGCGGGCGGGGGTCGTCGCGGCCTGCTGCTGGGGCGGGGGTCTGGTGCTGGGCGGCGTGGGCATCGGCCTCCACGAGCTCTGGCTGGTGTACCTCGGATACGGCGTTCTCGGCGGCTGCGGTCTGGGACTGGGCTACATCTCGCCGGTGAGCACGCTCATCAAGTGGTTTCCGGACCGGCGCGGCATGGCGACCGGCCTGGCGATCATGGGGTTCGGCGGCGGCGCCATCGTCGGGGCGCCGCTGAACGAGGCCCTGCTGCGGTTCTTCCACGCGCCGCCGGAGCATGTCGGGGCGGCGGCGGACCTCGGTCTGGTGACGGATGCCGGCCGGCGCTTCGCCGAGATCGGCGGACGACTGGCGGAGGTGGTGGTCGTCGCGGCGGACGACCCGGTCGCGGCGGGGACGATGCCGGGCGCCTATCTCGTCGGCACCGGTTCGACTGGTGCCGCGCAGACCTTCGTGACCCTGGGCGTGGTCCACCTTGCGGTCATGTTGGCGGCGGCGTTCGCGTACCGCGTGCCCCGCGACGACTGGCGGCCCGGGCCGCCGGCGCAGGCTCGCGCCGCCCGCCGGGCGCGGCGTCCGGCGACCTCGCGCGACGTGCACATCGACCAAGCGCTGAAGACGCGGCAGTTCTACCAGCTGTGGGTGGTGCTCTGCGTCAACGTGACCGCCGGCATCGGCGTCCTGGGGGTCGCCGGGACAATGCTGGCCGACATCTTCGGACGCGCCCTTCCGCGGATCGTCGACGGCGGGTTCGTGGCCGCCTACGTGGTGGCGATCGGCGTGTTCAACATGGCGGGCCGGTTCCTCTGGGCGACGGCGTCGGACTACATCGGGCGCCGCGGCACGTACTGCGTGTTCTTCGCGGCCGGGATCGGGCTCTACTGCGCGATCCCGATGGCCGCGCATGGCGTGGGCGCCGACCCCGGCGCCGGGTGGCTGCTGTGGTTCTGCGCGGCCACGTTCGCGATCTTCACGATGTACGGCGGCGGGTTCGCGACCATTCCCGCGTATCTTGCCGATGTGTTCGGGACGAGGTACGTCGGCGGCATCCACGGTCGGCTTTTGACGGCATGGAGCGTCGCGGGGGTGGCGGGGCCGCTCCTCGTCACGACGCTGCGCGAGCGCGCCGTCGGCGACGCGATCGGGGACCTCGCGGCGACCGTGGACCCCGCCCGGTTCGCGCAGGCGTTCGGCGCGGGGATGGAGGAGTTGCCGGCCCTCGTGGCGGCGAAGACCGTGACGATCGCGAGCCTGATGGAGATCGCGCCCGCAGGCACGGCCGACCCGACGTCGGGAATCTACAACACGACGATGTACGCCATGGCCGGCCTGCTGGCGGTGGGACTGGCGAGCAACGCGCTGATGGGGCCGGTGAGTCCGGAGCACCATCTGTCCAGGACCTGCTGACAGCGCCGGCGGCACCCGTCGCCCTTGACGGGGCGCAACGCGCCGGGAGTGCCCGGGAGGCCGGGGCGCGCCGACCGGAGCCGACGCGCCCTCGACCGCGGGAGGAGCGGTCAGTGGCGGCTGTAGCGCCAACCCGAATCCGAGATGGACTCCCTCCAGAGTTGCTCGGACTTCGGCTCGGGATCGGGCAGCGGCGACCAGTACGCGGCGCTGGGCTGAGGCTTGGGCCTGGCGTTCCACGGGCTGATTCCGCAATCCAGGTCGGACGGCTCGTGCGCCCTGTCAGGCTTGGCGGCGAACTCGTCGATCGCCGCCGCGTCGAGGGCGTCCCGGCGCTTCCGTCCGCGCTCGAAGTCGCGGTCCTCGCGGCAACGTTCGCAAAGGAAGTCGCCCTCCGTCCTCTTGCGGTATCCGCACCTGCGGCAGCCACCCTCGGCGACAAGCGCCGCGCGTCTTCTGCGGCAACTGGCGGCCCGGCGGTCGAGGCAGGGCCGGCACGAGGCGTACCACCCTCCGTCCGGCTTGGGCGCGCGCTGGCGTCCGCAGCGTGGTTGCGAGCACTCCTCGGGCTCGTCGCGCAGGACGGCCTGCGGCACGAAGCCCGGCGGCAGCTTGCCACTCCACAGGGCGATGAGGGTTTGAAGTTCCATGTCGTTCTCCGGTTCAGGGTTGCGACGCGATGTGCGTCGGTCCCGAACGGGCGGCACGCGCGCGCAGCCCGGTCACCTCGCGCCAGCGAGGTCGGAGCCCGCGGAGAACCCGCCAGGGTTGACCGGGCGAGCACGCGTGACACGCTGGAACCGCCGACGAACGGACCTGGCCCGGGGCGGATCGGGCGGGACGGGAACGCAACGGAGGAAGGGTCGCGCCGGGCGAACGGCCGCGGCTCAGCAGACGCCGGGGCTCCCCGTGGTTGACCGGGCCGCGCCTCCCGGCGCATAGTCGTCGGCGCGCATCAGCCGTAGAACCCGCTGCGCCGGGTTCGCCGCTGAATACAACAGCCCCGCATGGGACTGGGGTAGCTCCCCGGCCCCGGGACGAATAGGCGGCACGTCAACCACGTTCTGCGTGCTGATGCGCAAACGGCCCGGCACCCGTTGTCCGATGCCGGGGGAGTCAGTGGTCGGGAGGCGACGACCGTCGCTATCGGCGGCATCGTGGCCGGCGGCGGCGTGCCGGATGCCGGATCGCCTTCCGAAGTGCGGAGAACGAACATGAGGATCCTCGACGACGGTCCCGCCGACGCGGGCGCCCACGAATTCACGGTGGAAATGAATCTCGACGACGCCAGGCTGCGCGAACGGTGGGAGTCGGCGGCGGACAAGGGCGGCCACGGCGTTCCCCGTGCCACCGTCAGGTGCGAGGCCGGCAAGGTCGATCCGGCGACGCTGCGGGCGTCCCTGGAGCGGTTCAACGAAGCGCCCGACGACGGCTGGCGGTGGACGGCGGAGGCGCTGGCGGCGCACCTGCTGCACGACCTGTGCGGTGTGGCGCTGGTCGGCTGGCCGGAGCCCACGGACGCCGGGAACGCGACGCCGTAGGGCGAGCGGATGCAGCTGCCCCGCCCGTTTTCGCGGGGATCGGCACATGGCGGGCAGCGCCGCGTCAAGGACGCGCCCGGCGACGCCCGGCGCCCTGCCGGCCCTTGACGCCGCTGCGGCTGGAACCGCCGGCCGCGGCCGGTAGGGCTCGCTAGGCGACGTAGGCGGCCCAGTCCGCCATCAGGGCGCGCCGCCGGTCGAACAGGTCGGTGCGACGGTAGGCGGCCTCGACGCGGTCGCTGTTCACGTGGGCAAGGGCCAGCTCGCAGACCTCGCGCGGCGCGTCCGTGCATTCCGCCGCCCAGTCGCGGAAGCTCGACCGGAACCCGTGAGCCACGGCATCGATCCCCAGATCGCCCAGCAGCTTGGTCATCGTGGAGTGGTTCAGCACCCGCCCCGTGGGCGACGGGAAAACCAGCCCGTCGCCGTCGGACAGGCGGGCGGCGGCGTCGAGCACTTCCAGGGCGCGCGGCGGGAGCGGCACGCGGTGCTCGCGTCCCGTCTTCATGCGCTCTCCGGGGATCGTCCAGACCGCGCCGTCACGGTCGATTTCCTCCCAGCGGGCCTGGCGGACCTCGCCGGAGCGGCTCGCCGTGAGCACCAGGAACTCGAATGCGTGCTTGGTGCCGACATGGGCGCCGGAGCCCCGCACCCGCGCCAGCGCGGTGCCGACTTCCGCGTGCGGCAGCGCCCGCTGGTGAGTCGGCGGGACGCGGTTGTTCGGCAGCGCGGCGGAGATTGCGTCGCCGGCGGGGTTGTCCTCGCGGTGGCCCTGGGCGACCGCCCACTTCATCACCGCGCCGATCCGCTGGCGCACCCGGCGGGCCGTCTGCCGCTTCGTCGACCAGATCGGCAGCAGGACGGCCATGACGTCGGCGGTGCTGATGGCGTCCACGCGCTTGCGCGCGAGCTTCGGCAGCGCGTAGTCGCGCAGGCTTGCGCGCCACTGGCGCTCGTTCTTGCCGCCCTTCCAGTTCTGGGCGTGGATCGCGATTACGGTCTCGCAGGCCTGCGCGAAGGTGGGGGCGCGTTGGACGCGCCGCCTGGGATCGCGCCCCTCGGCGACCGTGCGGGCGTTCCCGAGCGCGCGCTCGCGAGCCATGGCGAGGGTGACGACGGGATAGCCGCCGAGACCGACGCTGGTGGTCCTGCCGCCGGGCCGGATGGCCTGCGTCCACGACTTGGACAGTCCGCCGCAGGCGGCGCGCCTGACGAGGAGGCTGAGGCCGTGGCCGCCGTGGCCGTCGCCGTAGCGGCCGGGGGCGTTGACGGTTCTGACGAAAGTGGCGGACAGCCGCCGAGGTCGCTTGTTCGTGGTGGAGTCCATATCCGGGTTACTCGTTTCGTTACGTGATTTCTGCGTGGATGCAGCGTATCGCCGCGGAACCCAGAGAGTCAAAAAATACATGTTTATCAGGGTGTTAAGAGAACTTTTTGAGCTCCCTTGACACCCGGAAAAACCTGGGGTAAGCCAGCCCCGCGTCCGCGCGAGGAGAGCTGATCGAGCCCGGCGCGTCGATGTCGTGACGGTGGAAGGGGGCAGCAGTGCCCCCTTCTCTTCTTTTGGAACGCGTCCGCCCGCCGCCCCTCAGTGGAGCACCTCGCGCTCGCCCCCCTGCCGCCCGTCCGCCGTGGTCCCCGCGGCCACCCGCTTCCAGACCAACTCCTCGTCGACCCAGTGCCACTCGTCGCCCGCCGCGTCCACGGCGACGAAGCGGAACGCCCCGCGATCGACCGGGCTCGGAAGCGTGGTCGGCATGCGTGCCTCGGGCATGGCGGGTCCCCCTGTCCGTTGCTCTCGGCGCGGCGGCCTCCGGCCCGCGCCGCCCCGATGACGCCATGGCGGTCCGCATCATGTCAACGGCAAACCGCCCCGTCCTCGAACCCGCCTTCTGGCGAACGCGCGTGAGTCCTGTCCCAACGGCGAAGACGCGGTCGGACCCCTCCGAAGAGGGGTCCTTCCGCTTTTGGGTGCGTCACGCCAGGTTGAACAGGTCGAACAACCCCCACATCGCCGCTATCGCGGTGCCCACGACGATCGCCGTGTGCATCAGCTCGAGCAGCCGCTGGGTGTCACCAGGCGCCCACACCGACTTGCGTCGGTCCACTGGGTCTTCCTCCGATGAGAAGCCCACCAGCGAACCTCGCCCGCCGGGGGAGGTCCCCCGACGGGATGGGCCGGAACGGCCCGGATGTTTTGCGCCGCGCATGCGCGCGGCCGTGTGCTTGAACGCCGCCCTTGCGGGCGGCGACGCCAGGACGAGCCCGGCAGGCGCATTCCTTGATACAGCGGCGGCCCCGCCACCGCAAAGAGAAAAGTCCTAGCACCCGCTAACCACCCGCGGCGCGTTCGCGTTCCCCGGAATCCGCCCCCGCCCGTCGGCGGCGGCAGCGCCGCCGGCAGGCGCGTCCCCCGGCGTGTCCGAGGTCGGCGATCCGGCGGATCATGCGCGCGCACTCGCCGATGCGCGCGTGGTGCGGATTGAAGACGCGCCGCTCGCGGGCCGCCCTGGTCGCCGCGCAGACGGCCTCGAACGCCTCGATCAGCGCCGCCAGCCGCACGGCTTCGCCGTTCCGGATCCGCAGCCTGCGCGCCTCCCGGCCGCCCAGGCCGGGGGCTCCGGCGCGGCGTTCCCCAGCTCCTCGCGCGCGAACGCGGCCACGCCCCGCGCCCAGCGGTTCACCGCGTCGTCCGCGCGGGTGAGCGCCGCGTCGATCCGCGCTAGACGTTCCGCCGCGGCCGGGTCCCCGGCGCGGCGCAGCGTCGCCACCCCCGACTGGAAGTGCCCCACGCCGGGAATGAAGCGGCCGGCCTCCGGGCGGCCGTCCCACAGCAGGCGCGCGGTGATCGACGCGAGCGCGACGCGCTTCGCGCTCACCGGCCCGCCCCGTTCACGGGCCGGCGTCCACGCGCGGCGGTCCATCCGTCTCGCCGCGCGCGCCGCCGTCGGAGTACACCGCCGCGTCGCCGTCCAGCTCGCTACGCGCGCAGGCGAACACCAGGTTGTGCCACCGGGCCGTGTTTCCGGCCGCATGCGTCCGGCACCAGGCGAACGCCGAACGCAGCGTGCGCTCGATGCGCGCCGCGAGCCGTTCCGGACGGGGCGGCGCGATCAGGTTCAGGTAGAGCGTTCCGCCGGCCGCCAGCCGGGACCGCGCCAGCGCGAAGAACTCGCGCGTGACCAGGTGCGCCGGCATCGTCGTGCGGTCGGCGAACGCGTCGAGCACGACGGCGTCGAACGCTTCCTCGTGACGCAGCAGGTACGCCCTGCCGTCCATCGCGGCGTATGTCCCGCTGCGCGGCGGCGAGCCCAGGAACAGGTCCGCCGCCTCGCCGAGCCGGGGGTCCACGTCCACGTAGACGATCTCGGCGAGGCGCTCCGGCCGCCCGCGCCCGAACGTGAACCCGCCCGCGCCGACCACCAGCACCCGCAGCGGGCCGTCCCGCAGCGCCCTCCCGTAGACCCGATCCTCGATCCATTCGATATACGGGTGTCCGATCCCGGCGCCGTCCTCGCGGCTCGCGTTCTGGCCGTTGACGCGCAGGTGCCGGGCGCCGTCGGCGTCCTCGACGGCGTAGTCGGCGTGCGCCGTGGCGAGCACGTAGTCGTTGCGCTCCGCGGCCAGGTTCGCCCCGCACGCCAGCGCCGCCGCCGCAGCCGCCGGCCAGAGCCGCCAGTCGAGCCGGTCCCACGCCCCGAGCGCCGCCAGCAGCAGCAGTCCGCACACCAGCGCCACGGCGGCCGCCACGCCGAGGTGCTGCATCACGACGAGCGCCGTCAGCAGCCCGCCGGCCACGTTCCCGAGCGTGCTCGCCGAGAACGCGCCGCCGGCCTTCCCGGACGCGGTCGCCCGGGCGGCGCTGCCGACCAGCAGCACCACGCTCTCCGCCAGCAGGAACGCCGGCGGACCGACGCCCAGGACCGCGTACACGGCCACCTGCCACAGGGGCGGCATCCACCCCGTCGCGTCGAACGCCAGCGCCACGCCGAACCGGGACAGCCAGAAAGCCGACCACGCGGCGGCCGCGGCCAGGTTCCACCCCAGCTTCTCGCGCACCCCGCCCGCGAACCGGCCGCCGGACCGGTAGCCCAGCGCCAGCGCGGCGAGGAACGCGGTGACGACGATGCCCGTCACGCCGACCGACTGGCCGGCGACCGGCACGAGCACCCGCAGCGCGATCATCTCCACGGCCAGCGAGCAGTAGCCCTCCACCAGCAGCAGCGCGGTGGCCCCGCGCGGGCCGATGCGCGTTTCAGCGGCCGTCATCGTCGCGCACCCTCGCGGCGTACCAGACCGCCTGCACGGCGTCGTCGACGCGCCGCAGTTCCGCCTTGACGGCGAACCAGTCGCGGCCGCGCTCCGCCTCCTCGAACGCGCGCGCGAGTCCGTCGAGGGCCATGCGCCGCGGCCTGTCCAGCGGTGTTTCGGCGGCGCCGCCGGATTCCGACCGCCAAGCGGCGGCCAACGGCCGTTCCCTGCGCACGCAGCCCCTCCTCCGATCTACCGCGGCCGTCGTCGGACCGCGCCGAACGCCCACGCGGCTGCGCGCTCCGCGAAGTCGTCCGCGCGGTCGCCCTGACGGCTTCGCACCGCCGGACAGGCCGCGAGCGCGGCGGCCACCTCCGCCCGTCCATAGCCCGCCCGCGCCAGGCGGCCGGCCGCCGCCGCGAACGCGCGCGGCCAGTCGGTCGCCGCGCCGCGCCGCTTCGCTATCCTGGCGATCTCCCGCGCCAGCGCCG
>JAPOYV010000100.1 GCA_026706385.1 Gammaproteobacteria bacterium | reverse complement strand
CTGCGAGCCGAGTACGAACATCGACGCCAGCGCGGCCACCATGATCGTCGCCGAGATCGGCACGCGGTAGTCGACCAGACCACGGCGGATGTACTCGGCGAGATCGGAACGTGTCATGCCACCTGACTGTAAACGCTGACCGCCGTCACGCAAGACTCGGTGCTATAGTCGCGGCCGACAAGCGGGTATCACGATGGCCAAGGACGCGAAGGTGCGCAGCATCGATCCGGATGGCGAACTCAAGCGACGCCGTGGCGTCTACCTCTTGCCCAACCTGATCACGACGGCCGCCCTTTTCGCCGCCTTCTACGCGATCGTCGCGGCCGCCAATGGACACTTCATCAAGGCGGCATTGGCGATCTATGCCGCCTTCATTCTCGACACGCTGGATGGCAGGGTGGCGCGCTGGACCCGCTCGGAGAGCGAATTCGGCGCCCAGTACGACAGCCTGTCGGACATGGTCGCCTTCGGCGTCGCGCCGGCCCTGGTGGCGTTCTTCTGGGCGCTCAAGGGCCTCGGCCAGTTCGGTTGGGTCGTGGCCTTCATCTACGTCGCCTGCGCCGGGCTGCGCCTGGCGCGTTTCAACACCAGCGGCGACAACGCCACCTTCACGGGGCTCGCCAGTCCTTCGGCCGCGGCCATCGTGGCGAGCACGGTGTGGATCTGGAGCGAAACCGCCGGGCCGGACCCGTCGCTCATGCGCGCCATCGCGACGGCGCTCATGACGGCCGCCGTCAGCCTGCTGATGGTCTCGCCGTTCACGTACTTTTCGCCGAAGGAGATGCACCTCAAGGGCCGCCGCCCGTTTTTCGCCCTGGTGGCCGCGGTCCTGATCTTCGCCGTCATCCTCGTCAACCCGCCGCTGGTGCTGCTGATCTGTTTCGGCCTGTACGCGTTGTCCGGACCCGCAGCTTTCCTGTGGCAGCGCTACCGACCGGACCGGTCGAAAGGCGAGTCCACCGAACACGCCGATACGGGTACCTGACTCATGCTCATCAGAACGGTCGCCGACATCAAGCCTTCGCAGATCACGCCCGAGCACGTCTACCGGTCGCGCCGCCGGTTCATGCGTGAGACGTTGGCGCTGGCCGGGGCGGGGGTCGCGCTTCCCGCCACCGCGCTTCCCGCGGCTTGGCTGGCTGAACGCGCCGTCAGACCGGCCGCGCCTCTTTACGAGACGATGACCTCGGAGAGCGACGCGACCAGCTACAACAACTTCTACGAGTTCGGCACCGACAAGGGCGACCCGGCCGCTCACGCGCACGAAATGACCATCGATCCATGGACCGTGGAAGTCTCCGGCGAGGTCGCCAAGCCCGGCAAGATCGGCCTCGAGGACATGCTCGCCGGCATCGACCTCGAGGAGCGCATCTACCGGTTGCGCTGCGTGGAAGCCTGGTCGATGGTGATCCCGTGGATCGGGTTCCCGGTGAAGAAGGTCCTCGACAAGTTCGAACCGACCGGGAACGCCAAGTACGTCATGTTCGAGACCTTGCATCGACCGTCGGAAATGCGCGGCCAGCGATCGCTGTTCTCGAGCATCGACTGGCCGTACGTCGAAGGCCTGCGCCTGGACGAGGCCAACCATCCGCTCGCCATCTTCGCCGTCGGCATGTACGGCAAGCTGTTGCCGAAACAGAACGGCGCCCCGATCCGCCTCGTGGTGCCCTGGAAGTACGGCTTCAAGAGCATCAAGTCCATCGTCTCGATCCGCCTGACCGAAGCCCGGCCCGTGAATACCTGGAACGACCTGCAGCCGCGGGAGTACGGCTTCTACGCGAACGTCAACCCGAGCGTCGACCACCCCCGCTGGAGCCAGGCCCGCGAGCGCCGTTTCCCGACGACGCTGTTCCGGCCGAACTGGATTCCCACGCGGATGTTCAACGGCTACGACGAGGTGGCCGGGCTCTACGCGGGGATGGATCTCAGCCGCTATTACTGACCGCGCTGCCCGAATCGTCCTCTTCATCCTGCTGGCGGTACCGCTGGCGCTGCTCGCCGTCGATGTCTGGCGGGAGTTTCAAGTGCCCGGCAGCGGGCTCGGCCCGGACCCGGCTGACGAGTTGGTGCGAACCTTGGGGACGTGGGGGTTGCGGATCCTGCTGCTGACGCTCGCCGTATCGCCCGCGTCGCGCGTCCTGCGCCAACCCCGCCTGGTCCGTTTCCGACGGATGGTTGGCCTTTGGGCATTCACGTACATCGTCCTGCACTTCATCGCCTACCTGGCCGTTCTGGCGGGCTTCGAACTGGCGACCATCGCCGCGGACGTCGTCAAGCGACCGTACATCACCGTGGGGTTCTCAGCGCTCCTGATGCTGATTCCCTTGGCCGTGACCTCGACCCGGGGTTGGCAACGGCGCTTGGGACGACGCTGGCGGATGCTTCACCGGCTCGTCTACCCGGCCGCGGTCGCGGCGTGGACCCACCTGATGTGGCTGTCGAAGGGGGGGTTCATGGACCCGTTCGTATACGGGGCGATCCTCATTCTGCTCTTTGGCGAGCGCGTGGCCGCCCGGTTCAGGCGAGCGAGGCGTTCACCCAGTCGATGACCTCGACGCCCACGTGCGTTGAGGATTTGCATATGATCAGCGTCCCACGGCAACGGCCTTAGAAGGAACGGCATGGCGGCGCGATCCTCGGTGCAGCACGAGCTTGAAACGCTCGAGGTCCATGGCGACACTGCCGTCGGCTGGGATGCACACACCCCGGTCAACGAGACCGTGGACGCCGAGGGCAATCCGTTTCCCGGCCAGCCCGGCTTCGGCGTGCCCGATCCGCGTGCGCCGCGCGAGCGGGTCTACGACCACCCGGACGTGACCCGGCTGCGCGAACGCCTGAAACGGCACAACGGCATCCAAGGGCTTGAGATGGTCAGTCCGGACGAGGTCGAGCGTGCCGCGCGGATCTTCCGTCGCGACGGCTTCGTGGTGGTTCGCGACCTTCTCGACGAAGAGCACCTCGCCCAGTTCCGCCGCGGCAGCGCCCGGGCACTGCGCCAGATTCTCGAAGTTCCGGGGCGGGATCAGCGCAAGTACGTCACCGAGAGCGGCCGCCT
Source organism: Gammaproteobacteria bacterium (assembly GCA_026706385.1). Lineage (GTDB taxonomy): Bacteria > Pseudomonadota > Gammaproteobacteria > Pseudomonadales > Azotimanducaceae > VXYL01. Next base: position 58,500 of record JAPOYV010000100.1, on the reverse strand, counting down.
GCCGCATCGCTACAGCTACGGGACGGCGTCCGCTTCGCGCCAGATGCTGCACGAGGAGGAGTGGGCGGCGATGGTGGACCTGCCCACCACCACGCCGATCCTCACCGAGATATTCGGCTCGACCGACTACATGGTTCTCGGTGCCGGCGGTGACCTGTGCCTGCCGGGTGCCGTCGAGTATCAGCACCTGCACGCCGACGTTCGGGAGGCCAACCAGATTTCCGAAGGGCGTTTGCAGATGGCGAAGGATATCGGCATCGAGATCGCGACCGAAGAGGGCTCTGACGAGCCGGACCTCACGACCCGGCGGCGGATCATCGATTTCTGCCCGGCGGTGGTCACCATCAACTTCGCCATGTGCGATCTCACCTGGGAGAACGGCCCGATCCGTCAGATTCTCGGCTCCCACACCTGGCAGATGCCGCCACCGCCGCCCGAGGACGAGCCCGAGTGGATGCGCATGTCGACCCTGGTGGGCGCCCCGGCCGGCGCCGGCGTCATCCGCGACAATCGCGCCTGGCACGGCGCGACCCCCAACTTGAGCCGGGAGATTCGCTCGCTGCCGAACGTGGAATACGGTGCCCCCTGGCTGGGCTCGAAGCACGCCCGGACCATGCCCCACCACGTCTGGGAGACGCTCACACCCCACGGCAAGCACCTGTGCCGCCACATCAAGGCGGAGCCCGGCGTTTGGCCGCCCGGCGCGGGCGTCATGCACCCCTTGGGCAGCGAACGTCGCGCCGCGGCGAAACGGATGGGTGGAAGCGGGGAACGACGGCATGGCAGTCCGGGCGGCTGAGGCCCCCGCCGCGGACGCGCGTTACGGTCGCGGTTCCGTCGGGCGGGACCAATCCAGGCGGATGTCCCAGTCGTAGACGAACTCTTCCGGCAGCGTTGGCGCGGTCGTGTTGTCGATGTGCGTGAAGACGTTGGCGGGCGGCTCCGGCATCGCGTCGCGACCGTAGATGTAGTCCTGTTCGAGCACGATGGCACGGTATGCCTTGTTGAGCGCCAGTGCTCGTGTCACCGACGGCGCGACCAGCGCGTAGACATCCGCCGCAGCCGCCACTCGTTCCCGAGCCACGCTGCCGTCCGCGTTGAACCAGCGCGCGAACATCTCCGGGTTGCTGCGGAACTCGCCACCGCCGCCGACCCGCTCGAGGTAGACGGCGATCTCACCACGGGCCTCCCCGAAGCTCGGCGCGTCGGGCATGCCCTTGAGGTCGATGTAGCCCCAACCCGGGGCACCGTCAACCTTGCGCGGAAAGCCGAAGGTCTTGTCGACGGTGACGCCGACCGAGGTGTGGCAGCCCATGCAGAAGAGGGTCTCCTCGTACGTGGCCGCGCGTAATTCGCCACGGCGGTCCTCGATGAAGCCCTGCACCGACCAGCCGAACTTGTTGTCGAGGCCCCGATCGCCGAGATAGGCGTACTGCGGCATGTTGCCGAGTTCCTTCTCGAACGCCTCGAGCTGGTACTGGCGCGCGTAGACCTGCTTGCTGTAGGGGACCCACTTGCGCATGTAGCGGACCTCCTTCATGCGCCGCGACGAACCGATCTCGCCGTCTTCGGCGATCCCGAGGTAGCGCACCGTGTGCAGGAACTCGGTGCCTGCGGGGTAGAGGTGGGTGTCATGGAACTCGTCAGCGGCCGCGCCTAGGTAACCCGTCGGCTCGACGATGCGTTCGGCAACGCCGAGCGCACCGTTGCCATCGAGGTCGGCGCCCACGCGCCGCTCGTCCACGGGCGGCACGGTGATCGAGTCGAGTCCCTTGATGCCGGCCTCGAGGATCGCCAGGTTGGCGAGGTACACGTCCCGGGAGTGACCGCCGCCGCTGTCTGTCCGGAACTGCACCGGCAGGCGGATCATGACGTCGTCGGTGGAGCCGTTGGTCGGCCAGAACGTGCTCGGGAACGGCTTGTAGTTGAAAGCCACCCAATGACTGCCGTCGAGGGCGAAACCTTGATCGTCGAACGCCCCGGCGCCACGCTCGAGACCGTCGAGGTCGGGAATCCAGCCCGTGAAACCGGCCTTCCGCAGACGCGGCGCGAGGGCGGTGTAGTTGTCGTCGTCCACCCAGGCGCGGATCTCGTCGTCCGAAACGTGCCCGATTTCTGCGGACCGGTCCTCGAAAAGGTTGCGCCAGTGGTTGGTCATGCCGACGTCGCTGAAGCTGTAGGCGACCTGCAGGTCGTCGTCGTTCATGACGTTCTCCCGGCCTGGGATCTGGCGCTGGTGGCACACGTAGCAGGGGTTGAAGCGTCCTTCGGTGCGCGTATAGCACTGCGGCGGAATGATCGCCTCGGGGTTGTAGGCAGTGCGCACGGGGTGAATGTCCGGAAGCGGACGTGGCACGACGGCGTCACTGTCGCCCAGATACGCGAGGACCTGCTCGTGGTAGGGGGCCGGCGGTACGGCCACGGGGTCCGCTTGGACGGCGTCGGTCGGCGCGCGTCCGGGCTGCGGCAGACAACCGCAGAGGAGTGCCAACGACGCCAGCGCGAGGCCCGCGGACCTCCTGGCCCGATTTGGGGCTTGTATCCGGCCTGAATGGCGGACGCGAACGGGATTACCCGTTCGCGTCCGCGTCAAGGCGTGTCGTTCGCGATGCGGTCGCGGCGCCTGGGCGGGACCTTTCTCAGGTGTCAAGAACCCGGGCCGACTATCGTCGTCCGCCCGGGTTCTTGTCCGGCGGCGCTACCAACGGGCGTTCAGCGGCGCACGGGTTGCAGGGCCGCGCTCGGCGGCGGCACGTAGATCTGACGCGAACGGGTTGCCGACCCGCGACGTGCAGCTCGTGTCGAGCGGCGCCACTGCCGCGAACAGGCTGCCACCATCGTCGCACGGTGGCGGCACGGCATTACTCACGTCAAACTCCCAGACCGCGTCGCCGAAGCCGTCCGGGACTTCCTCGAGGTCGGTACTGCTCGGATGCTGCACGGCAACCACGAACTTCTCGGGGTTCAACGGGTGGAAGATCATGCCCGTCGACTCCGAGCCGGCAACCTGGATGCTCATGAAGTGGTCGAGCGATTCGGCGACACCGTTGCCGTCAGTGTCTCGGCCGAACCAGATATCGCCGCCGACGTCACCCGAGTTGGGGGAGTCCTCGATGATGTAGATATTGCCGAGGGCATCCTGGGCCAGGTTGTCGGGCGAGTTCAGGGTACCGGTGGTCGCCGCAAAGCCGACGTTCTTGGCCGACTCGGCCGTCGCGAACTCGCGCACGATCGCCTTGCGATTGCCCAGCATCTCGATGGAGATCACCGAATGTTCCGAGGTTATGGCGACGTAGAGCACTTCGTTGAAATTGGCCAGCATGCCGACTTCCATATCCTCCGGCCGGCCGTAGGGTGTGCCGCCCACATCGTCCGCCGCCGCACGTCCGCCGCGCACATCGGAGCGCTCCCTCGGATCGACGGTCGGTCCATCCATAAAGGGATCGTTCACGCCGGACAGCGGCGTGCCGTCGGCATCGGTGATCGGAACCCAAGTGGCCAAGCCGAAGCGTTGTGCGTTCTCGTTCACTCCTTCGTTCCACATTGCCGCCGGATCACCGCCGGTCTCCATGAAGGCGTCCACCGACAGCACGAAGGTCTGTCCGCCTCCGGTGTAGTCGCCCGGCGTCTTGAGCACTAGGGCATAGATGGAACCGGAGTTCCACTCGTCTATGTAGTAGATGACCCGGTTGGGGAAGCGGCGGCTGAAGTTGATGCCCTCGTGGGCCACCTTGGCGATGGAGTCGAGGATCCGGTAGTCCTCTCCCTCCACCAAGGAGGTGACGATGGGGTCTTCGGGGGCGTCTCCGAGCGGATCCAGGATCTCGACGATCCGCCCGAGCCCGGACCACTCCTCGCCGAGGAGGACGGTGCCGTTGGGTGTCCAGCGTGCCGGGTCGAAGGCGGCGAAGTCCGATGCCCACGCCGGGCATGCCTGGCCCCAACACGCACCGAAGTCGGACGCCATCGAATCTCCGGCAAACAGCAAGTCGGTGCGGTCTTCCATCGTGTCGTACCGGGACAGGCCGGCACCGAACGGCGTCTCGTGCGGAATGAAGATGTACCGGCCTGACGGGTCGTAGGCAAGCATGTCGAACATCGATGAGACACCGCCAAACGGGACGCGCTGGATGGACTGCGTGGCATCGGCCTCCGCCTCCTTGAGGCTCGTCAGGTTTCGCTGCGAAAGACCCGGCGGGATCTGCCACGGCGAGTTGAGTTCGTTGACGTGGTTGGGGGATGCGACCGCGGTGGATTGGGTCAGCGGGTTGAAGAACGGATCGGTTCCGCCCCACGCTGCCGTTACGCCGAAAGAGGCGATGGCGAGGTAGGCGACGGTGGCGAGCGAACGCAAGGGGGGGGGGCGGCTCATTCGAAGCTCCTAGGGATGTCGAATCTCAAAACCTACCACGATCTCGCCGCCGGGGTCGAGAACCATGACGCCGTGACGCCGCCGCAGTGCGTACGCGGGTTGGTGACCCGCGTATGCTGCGGGACTGTCGGTGTGTGCCGGCCTGAGGCCCGCGTACCACCGGGCGTTAGAAGCTCACCCCCACGTTGACGAACATGTAGCGCCCCAGGGCGTCGAAGAAGGCGGGGAACGTGTTCCCGTTGCCTGGTGCGGTACCGGCGTCGGAGCTGACTTGCGGGTCGGTGTCGAACAGGTTGCTGACACCCGCGGTGGCCAGGAGGTGGTCGGTCGCCTGCCACTCGGCGGTCAGATCCCAGTAGGTCTCCGCTTCGAAGTCGATCTCGTTGGAGCCCAAGTCCTCGGTCTCGCCGAGGTAGCGCAGCCCGACCGAGAGCCGGAGGTCGCGCGGGGCCTGCAGGGTCGCCTTGTAGTTGCCGCTCCACTTGGGTTGCGGGTTCTTGCCGCAGTACGCGCCCCAGTGGCCGGCGCAGCCGAGCGGCGCCTCGCCGACCAGTTCGATCAGGTCCGCGGTCCACAGGTTCGTGGTCACGCCCTCCACGGTGACGAGGCCGAGTCGCGTGTCGAAGGTGTAGTCGAAGATGATGTCGAGGCCTTCGACCGTCTCCTCGCTCAGGTTCGTCGTCTGGGCGGAAATGTAGCCGCCGGCCAGCCACAGCGATCCGTTGACCGGGTTGCGGTTGATCAGGTCGCAGAACGTCGCGATGCCGGTGTCCAGGCACTTGTCGAGGGCGGTGGCGGCGGGAATGGTGCCGATCCCCTTCTCCACGTTGATCTGGAAGTAGTCGAGGGTCACGGTCAGGCCCTCGATGAACGCGGGCGTCGCGACCAGGCCGGCAGTGAATGACGATGCCTCCTCGGGTTCCACGTCGGGGCGGCCCCCTTGGAGGATGTTGTACTGATCCGCCGGCGACTTGAGATCCGTGCCGTAGAGCGCCTCGGGCAATCCGGTGTTGGCGCAGGCCGCCCGGCTGGCGCTCATCGACAGCCCGCAGGGGTCGTCGGCCAGGTCGACGAGGTTGAAGCCCTGGGCGCGGAACAACTCGTAGAGGCTCGCATGGCGGATGGCGGACTGGTAGGACCCGCGCAACGCGATCGACTCGTGGACTTCCCAGAACGCCCCCAGCTTGAAGGTGTCCGTGGTGTTGCCAGTCGAGTAATCCGCGTAACGATAGCCGGCGTCAACGCTCAGGTTGTCGCGTACCGGGATGCCGAGTTCGACGAAATACTCCGTGACGTCGTAGCCGCCGGCGAGCGGCAAGGTGGCGCCGCCGGAGCCGGACCGGTCGCCCGTGCGGCTCGGCCGGTCGGGACGGAAGTCCGTGCTGAGATCCTTGGTCTCGATGCCGATGGCGGTCGAGATCCCGCTCGGCGCGCCGGGCAGGGCGAAGGCCGTCTCGCCGGACACAACGGCCTGCACGATGCGCTGACGGCCGGTGCCGAGCACGAAGGTCGAGTTGGCGATGTAGCGTTGCAGCGCCTCGCCACCGTCGATGACGCCCTGAATGCCGCCGTCGCCGGGCATGCCGCCCCGGAACAGGTTGTACGGGATGCACGCCGGATCGCTGCCGTTCAAGGCCGCCACGCACGTCGGCGTGCCGTTGACGCTGACCACGTCGATGGCCCGGTTGATCGCCATCACCGAGAGGTCGTTGCGGTACTCGCTGGTGTATTCGACGTCTGACGACTGGTAGGAGATGTCGAAGGACCAGCGCTCGCCGAGATCGCCGCGCACACCATAGATCGATACCGTGTTTTCGTAGGTGGTGATGTTCTGGCGTGGTCCGCCTTCGACGTTGCGCTTGAGGGAGTACAGGGGCGCGCGGTACCCGAGGATGTCGCCGTTGCCGACCGCCTGGGCCAGCGTGGAGAGGTAGGCAAGGGCGGCTGCGGTGCTCGGGAAGTCCGGCGCGTGGTCGCCTCCCATGCCAGCCCAGTTGCCGCAGACCGTGTCGTACTGCTGCTTGGAGAGCAGGGGGTTGTAGCAAGGCAGCGACGTGATGTTGCCGAAGGTGCCGGAGTAGGCGATCTGCGCATTGGACTCGGATCGCATCGATCGTACGCTCGCGTACGCCTCGACGGTGTCGGTCACCTGGTAGTCGCCGAAAAAGCCGACGTTCAGCCGCACGTCCGGGCGCTGGAAGAAGTTGGTCGGGTTGTAGTTGAAGGTCTGTCCAGCCCGGGGCACGAATTCGTCGCCCAGGACCTTGAGATCGAGTCCGGTGACGGACGGATCGGCCGTGTTGACGTAACCCAATGCGGAGTAGCCGCCGAAATCCGCCCAGCGACCCGGCGGAATGGTGGAGGAGCCGCCGCAGGCGCTCTTGCCGCGCGTCAGCGCGCAGGCGGAGATGTCGTAGTCCCCTTGCAGGATGGGCGACGTGTCGGTTTTCTCGATGAACCCCGTGACATGGCCACGCCCATCCAGTACGCCGCCACCGAACGCAAGGGCGAACTTGTCGGTCTCGCCGGTGGTGACGTCCCCGTCAGCCACCTGGTAGTCGTAGGAGCGCACCAGGTTGCGGAACTCGTCGTTGTCGTTGGTGTGCTGATAGCGGCTGTGCATGTAGCTCGCCCGGAAGCCCTCGAAGTCGTCGTCGAGGATGAAGTTGACGACGCCGGCTACTGCATCCGAGCCGTACACGGACGAGGCACCGCCGGTCAGGACTTCCACCCGCTCGAGCAGCAAGGTGGGAATGGAGTTCAGGTCCGCGCAGTTGCCGCCACCGGTGGTTCCCGGAGCTAGGCGCTGGCCGTTGATCAGCACCAGGGTCCGCGGGCAGCCGAGATTGCGGACATTCACCGTCGCGGTGCCCGACGAGCCGTTCGACGCGGTGATCGCCTGGCCGGGGGAGACCTGCGGCAGGTCGTTCAGGTAGTCCTCAACGCGCGTGATGCCGCGATCCGCGATGTCCTCGGCCTGGACAGTGGTGATCTGGGACGAGCTGATGACATTGGGATCGCGGATCCGCGTCCCGGTGACCACCACCTCCTCGATTTCGCCGGCCTGCTGGTCCTGCGCCAGCGCGTCTTGCATGACGGCAGGCGAGCCGACCAATGCCAAAACGCCCCAGAGGGGCGCACGACGATTGACCAATGGCATGTGTTTCTCCTCGATCGGTTTGTAGTTTGTTGGTCCCGTGCATCCGAGAGCACACGCTATTTTCGCACGCTACGGGCTTGAGAGTGCGGCTCGCCGGACGCGGTCGAACAGCGCCCGACACGAACGCAGACCGATGTCCGCCATGGCGGGGGACACGGGCGGTCGCCCGTATCGCGTTAGAATCCGTCGCTTGTTGCCCCGTCCAGCCGAGGCGCCATGAAGAAATCGAGCCACTGGGGCGACAACCTGCGCCTGGTCGCCATCTGCCTGGTCGTGTGGTTTGTCGTCTCGTTCGGTTGCGGCATCCTCTTCGTCGATTCCCTCAATCGGTTCTCGATCGGCGGCTTCGAACTCGGCTTCTGGTTCGCCCAGCAGGGCAGCATCGTCGTCTTCCTGCTGGTCATCGTGGCCTACGTGGTGGGCATGGCGGTCATCGACCGCCGTCATGGCGTGGCCGAGTCCGACGAGGCCCCGCCTGACGACGCGTCGTCCCACAGCGACACAGACGAATGAGCCTGACGGTCCTCACCTACCTGGTCGTCGGCGCCTCGTTCGCCCTCTACATCGGCATCGCCTTCGCGTCGAAGGCGCGCAGCACGGGCGACTTCTACGTCGCCGGCAAACACGTCCACCCGGTCGCCAACGGCATGGCGACGGCGGCGGACTGGATGTCGGCGGCGTCGTTCATCTCCATGGCGGGGTTGATCGCCTTCCTCGGCTACGACGGCTCGGTCTACTTGATGGGGTGGACGGGCGGGTACGTGCTCCTCGCGCTCCTGCTTGCCCCGTATCTGCGCCGTTTCGGCAAGTTCACCGTGCCCGAGTTCATCGGCGAACGCTACTACTCGGATGTGGCGCGGGTGGTCGCCGTCATCTGCCTGATCGTGATCTCGTTCACCTACGTCGCCGGCCAGATGCGCGGCGTCGGGATCGTGTTCTCGCGCTTCCTCAACATCGACATCGGCTATGGACTGCTGGTCGGCATGGGCGTCGTCTTCCTCTACGCGGTGCTCGGCGGGATGAAGGGAATCACCTACACCCAGGTCGCGCAGTACTGCGTACTGATCTTCGCCTACACCGTGCCGGCCGTGTTCATCTCCCTCCAGGTGACCGGCGTCATGGTGCCCCAGGTCGCCTTCGGCAGCGAAGTCGCCGGCGGCGGCTACCTTCTCGCCAAGCTCGACGCCATCGTCACGGACCTTGGTTTCGCCGCGTACACCTCGGGCACAAAGAGCCGCATCGACGTCTTTTTCATCACCTTGGCGCTGATGGTCGGGACGGCGGGTCTGCCGCACGTCATCGTCCGATTCTTCACGGTGCCGAAGGTCCGCGACGCGCGGGCCTCGGCGGGTTGGGCGCTGCTCTTCATCGCCATCCTGTACACCACGGCGCCGGCCGTCGGCGCGCTGGCGCGGCTCAACCTGACGACCACCATCCAGACCGGACCGGTGGGGGAGGAGACCGGGAACCTGCCCTACGAAGAACGTCCCGAGTGGTTCAAGACCTGGGAAGAGACGGGCTTGCTCACCGTCGAGGACAAGAACGGCGACGGTCGCATCCAGTACTACAACGATGCCAATGCCGATTTCGCGGCCCAAGCCGAGAACTTCGGCTGGGAAGGCAACGAACTCACGGTGGACCGCGACATCATCGTACTCGCCAATCCGGAAATCGCGGGCCTGCCGGACTGGGTGGTGGCGCTGGTGGCGGCGGGCGGGATCGCCGCGGCCCTGTCAACCGCCGCCGGCCTGCTGCTGGTGATCTCCGCGGCGGTCTCGCACGACCTGTGCAAGGGCGTCTTCTGGCGCAGCATCTCGGAGCGCCGGGAACTGATGGCCGGGCGCATCTCGGCGGGCGTCGCCATCCTGATGGCGGGCTACCTCGGCTTCAACCCGCCTGGCTTCGTGGCGCAGGTCGTGGCGTTGGCGTTCGGGCTCGCCGCGGCATCGCTGTTCCCGGCGATCCTGCTCGGCATCTTCTCGGTGCGCATCAACAAGCCGGGTGCGGTCGCTGGCATGCTCGCGGGGCTGTTGTTCACGGTCGGCTATATCATCTACTTCAAGGGTGTGGTGGTCGAACCGTTCGCCGCGGACGTGGCCGAGAACTGGCTGTTCGGCATCTCCCCCGAAGGGATCGGCGGAATCGGCATGCTGATCAACTTTGCGGTAGCTTTCTCGGTGAGCGCATTGACCCGGGAGCCGCCGGAGGAGGTCAAGGCGATGGTGCGACGGATTCGGGTACCACGATGAGTGCAACGACGGAGTCGTTGGCGAAGGAGGTCTGCCAAGCGTGCCGCCCCGGCAGTCCGCGCGTATCGCCAGCCGACGCGGCCCGCCTCCTCGGTGCGTTGCCGGGGTGGGAGATCGTGCAGGAGGATGGCATCGACGTGCTGACGGCCACGTTCACCTTCGACACGTTCCGCGCCGCGCTCGAGTTCGCGAACCGGATCGGCGACCTGGCGGACGCTGCGGACCACCATCCGGAGCTGGTGGTCGAGTGGGGTCGGACGCGGGTCCGCTGGTGGACGCATACGATCGGCGGCCTGCACCGGAACGACTTCATCATGGCGGCGCGTACCTCGTCGGCAAGCACCTCATGACCGGCCGGCAACCCCCGGTCGACTACATCGCGCGCACCCGTGCGGTGTACTCGTCCCTCGGCTACCCGCCGTACCGCTGGGTCGCCAACGAGCCGCTGGCCAGTCTTGCGCACACGGGCAAGCCACAGAACGAGTGGCGGGTCGGCCTGGTCGCGTCCGGCGGGATCTATGCCCTGGGCCAGATCGCCTTCCATCACCGCGACGACTTCAGCTACCGGGAGATCGCCCGCGACACCCCGGTCGAGGATCTCCGCACGACCCACTTCGCCTACGATCTGGCCGACTCGCGTCAGGATCCGAACGTGGTGTTCCCCCTCGAGACCTTGCGCGACCTGGCGGCGGAAGGCGTCATCGGCGAGGTGGGCGCGAACGCGTACACGTTCATGGGCGGCATCTACTCGGCAAGGAGGGTGCGCGACGTGCTGGCCCCGGCCCTCGCCGACCGCCTCGTAGCGGACGCCGTCGACGTCGCCCTCATGGTGCCGGTCTGACCGGTCTGCCACCAGTCCGTAGGACTGATTGCGAGGGAGGTCGAGGCGCGCGGGATTGCCTCTGTCAGCCTGTCGAGCGCGCTTTCGATCACCCGGTCCGCGGGTGCGCCGCGCGCCGTCTTCCTCGACTTCCCGCTGGGGCGCACTGCCGGTCGGGCATTCGACACGGCCATGCAGCGGGATGTCGTTCGCCACGCCCTCGATCTGATTCGCGATGCCACGGTTCCCGGGACGGTGACTGAACTCGACTACCGGTGGGCCCCGGACGACGCTTGGAAGGACGGCGTCATGCGCGGCGACAGCCGGCAAGAACGCATCGATACGCCGCAGTACCAGTGCGCCGAGGATGCCTCGCTTGCCGACCCCGAATGCCCCACGTGCGTCTGGCTGGCGCCTGGTGTCGGCGAAGGTGCGTAGCATCGACACTCGGTCCGACAAGTCCGTTGAGCACTGACTGCCCGGTCACTTTGCCAACTTGACCGGCAGGCCACCACCTGTCATGGTGGAACCCGACTCCTCGCGAGGGTACCGAAGCTGAACAGCAGCACGGAATCTCTAGCGTATCAGGCCGAAGCGCTGCCCGGCGTTTCACGGACTTTCGCGCTCACCATTCCGCAACTGCCGGAGCCGCTGTGCCACGTCGTCGGCAACGCCTACCTGCTGTGTCGGATCGCCGACACGATCGAGGACGAACCCGCCCTGCCCGTGGACGAGAAGAGCGTCTACCTGGACAGATTTGTCAGCGTCGTCAACGGCACTTCCTCGGCACGGGAGTTCGGCCGGGATCTCCACCCGATGCTGTCCGACGCCACCATTGAAGCCGAGCGGAATCTTGTCGCCAATGTGGACACGGTCGTCGGGGTCACGCGCGGATTTCGTCGCTCGCAGCGCGAACCGATCGAGCGCTGCATCGGCATCATGGCCCCGGGGATGGCCGAGTTCCAGGCGAGCATGACCCCGCGTGGCCTCGAGGGCATGCGCGACCTGGATCGATACTGCTACTGCGTGGCAGGCGTCGTTGGCGAGACGTTGACGGAGTTGTTCTGCGACTATTCGCCCGGCCTCAAGAGCCGGCGGGAACGGTTGCTCGGCTTGTCGGTGAGCTTCGGGCAAGGGCTCCAGATGGTGAACATCCTCAAGGACTTCTGGGAGGACCGTGAACGCGGCGTCTGCTGGCTGCCCCGGGACGTGTTCGCGGACGTCGGCCTCGATCTCTCGTCTCTTGTCCCCGGCAAGGGCCAGGCCGGCAGCAAGTTCGCCATGGCCATGTTGCGACTGATCTACGTGGCCGCAGGTCACTTGGCGGGCGCCTTCAGGTACACGATGCTGATTCCGGCGAAGGAAGCCGGCATGCGCCGGTTCCTGCTCTGGGCGCTCGGCATGGCCGTGCAGACCCTGCTGCGGCTCGCCGAGAACCCGGCGTTCGTCAATGGAGCCCAAGTCAAGATCTCGCGCAACGAGGTGCGCGCCATCGTCTTGGCAACCAGCGCGCTCGTGCGCTGGGATCGGGGCCTGCGGTGGATGTTCGACCGCGCGGTGGAGCGGATATCGCGCGCGGGCAGCGGGGGGTGAGCGCCGCCGCCTTCGTACGATTCCTCGCACCGGTCCTGTTCGCCTCCACGGCATTCGCGACAGATGCCCCTACAACCGCTGCCCGGACGGCCTTTGACGAGGGTCGCTACCTAGAAGCCGCCGAGTTGGCGGAGGCGCTTGGCACGTCGGACGGACTTGCGTTGGCGGCAGAGGCCTTGGCTGTCTACGGGCATTTCGTGGCACCCGAAGGCGAGCAAGTCCCCACTCTCGAACGCGCCAACCAACTCGCCGCCCAGTCCGTGGCACTTGACGAGACGAGTGCCGAAGCCAAGTTCCAACTGTCCCACGCGGTGGCTCGCTATGCGCAGAGCATCGGCCCGGCCAAGGCCTTGCGGCAAGGCTACGTCGGACGCTCGCGCGAGTCGATCGAGGCCGTTCTCGAACTCGATCCGGACATGGCTGCGGCGCGCCTCAGCCTCGCATCCTGGCATGCCGACGTGGTTGCCGGTGTCGGCCGCCTCCTCGGCAGAACCGTCTACGGAGCCACCGTGGGTGCGGCGATCGAAAACTACGAGCGCGCGCTGGAGCTTGCGCCCGACGAGAAGATGGCGCACTACGAGTTCGGACGCGGTCTATTGGCCATCGGCGGTCGGAAACACCGGGACCGTGCGCGCAGTCTCCTGACCCGAGCCGTGGAACTGCCGGCTGGGAATCATTTCGACGGCCTCATCCATGAACTCGCCTTGGCCGAGTTAGCCACCCTCGATCGGCGCTAGAGGTTCTCCGCGCGCTGCTAGAAACTGTACGTCAGGCCCACTTCGACGAAACTGTCGCGGCGCGTCTCGTAAAGGACATCCCAGGGGTCGAGTTCGAGCAGGGCGACCGCTTCGAGTCGTACCGACCATCGATCCGTCAAGCGCCCGCTGAGTTCCGCCGTGAGCACGCGAGAGTCGTGGTCCGTTCCGAGCAATGCACTGATCAAGAGTTCCGTACCCTGAACGTCGTTGAGCGACAGTCTCGTCGCCAGGAAGAGGTCGTTGTCGAATTTCGTGGTCGCCCGTATCCCGCGCTCGTCGTAGCACCACTCCGCGAGAACAGTGACGTCCGCGGCGGTCTCGAGTAGGCCGTGGAACGTGTATTCGCCCCCGAGGACGAACGACGCATAGGCCTCCTCCTCGCCGAGACGGTTCGACATCCCGCTCCGATAGATGGCTTCGAGCTTCAAGAGCCACGTATCGAAGGTGGCTTGGCCGTCGAGACCGGCTTGCTGAATCTGCTCGTAGTGGGGCGCCAAGGTGATTTCATTGCCGACGCCAATCCTAGGGGACAGGAAGGGTTCCCTGCTCGTCCCTTGGAATGCACTGATGCCGATGTCCAACAACCCGAAGGTGTGGCTGTAGCGCGCGGCCACGTCGACGTGCCGTTCCTCCTGACCGCTCTCGTAAGTGACGATCTCGTCGTCCACGAGCCACGGGAACCTCAGCCGGCCAGGGTAGCCGGGGAACGTCCTCTGGCGGTGATACGGCAAGCCGAAGAGCTCCATCGTCCCCCAGTTTCCGATGTAGGCGAAATAGGCCATGGGCTGGCCGAGCTTGGACTTCTCGTCCGGGTGTTCGACCAGGTCGACCTGGTTGACTATGTCGACGAGGTTGTTGGATTCGACGACGCCCCAGAACGCACGGTCGACGCCTAGGCGCGTCTCCCACTGCCCGTCGCCGAGCGAACCGAAAAACAGGGCGTACGCCTCGTGCAGATCGGCGTGCGTACGCTCGGGATCGTCGCTGTCGAAGCGGTAGAACGGCGACAGCGTGAAGCTCCAGCCGGTTCGATCCTCCACGTACAGTTGCGGCATCGCCACGAAGCCGCTGGGGCGGGACCTCTGTCCGGCATGGCCAATGCGGCGGTAGAACAGCCGTGTCTGGGCGCTCAAGCTGCCGGTCAGGTCGATGCGGTTGAAGCGGTCTGTCCATGCGGTTTCCGGGATATCGATGGGAATGGCGATGTCATCGACTGCCCGGTCCGCAGGCTCGTCGGGCACCGCTCTCGCCGCAGGCGCGGGCGCGGGCAACGGCTCTGGAGATGGCTGTTCGGGCGAGTCGGGCGCGACGTCTACGACTACATCGCTGCGGGGTGCTTGCGCGACCGCGAACCAGGCGTCCTGACCGCGCTGGGCTGCGCGCTCGATCATCTGCCGTGCGACCGCCTCCGGCAACGCCTCGGACACGACGCGGTGGTAGACCACGTCGTCGATGCGGACCTCCGTCACCGCAAGCGCAACGCCAAGCCGCTCCCGGACGACTTCGGCTTGACGTTCGGCGGTGCCCGGGTTCAGGTAGCTGCCGAATACGACCACGCCGGAGGAGGCCGTGTCCGCCGACGTGCCGAAAGCTGGCCCGGTCAGCCCCAGAGCGAGGACGACGACCGCGAGGCGCCGGACCTGGCTATGGGGCACGCGCATCCTAACGAGCGCGCCTCAGACCGGCCTGCGTGAAATCACCGGCATCCAGTTCGCCCTGGAAGACGTAGTCGGTCCAGGTCAGGGTCGTGGACTTCCCGGTCAGGTGATTGACCATGTCCATCTGGCCAGCCTGCCAGAAGCGATCGAGGTGCCGTTCGTAGCCGTCGAGGTTGAGCGTCTTCAGATGGGCGTTCTTGCGATCGAAGTACTCGACTTTCCAGATCCGAAGTTCCTCGGTGTCCCGCCAGACGGTTTGTCGGCTGTACCCCGACCGCTCGTCGGTGGGATTGCGTTCCACCACGGTGCAGGTCAGTTCGCCGCAGGGCTCGTCGCGCAGATGCCGATAGGTGAATTTCTCCACCTCCGGCGGGGTCATGTCCTCGTAGGCGAACTCGCTGCCCATGAACGAGCCCGAGCGGTTGCCGGAACTGATCCTCTTCACGCGTTTCAGCGCCGGCAGGTAGAGCCACTGGTCGTCGCCCTTGTCCTTGTGGGCGTGAATCAGGAACGCCGTGCCCTGGACATCGCGCGGTTCGTCGAAAACGAACAGGCTCATGTCGCCGTCGCCGTCGACTTCCATCACCTTGACGCGCAACTCGCGCTGGCTCTCCTGGCCGCGCTTGTTGCGCAGCAGCATGTTCTGGCGGGCGGTGAAGTTGCCGAAACCGAGCCGTCTCTCGCGGGCTTCGAGCGCGATGTCGAGTCCCTTCTGTTCAGCCGCGGTGAGTTCCTGGGCGGCCGCGTCCGAACCGGGGATCGCCGCCGCGACGATGGCTGCGGCGATTGCCCCTCGCAACAAAGCAAGTGTCATGTCTTTCTCCGATCGAGGGCCATGAGCAGGGGTGGAAGAAGCAGGAAGTCGGCAACCAGTGCAAGCGCCAGCGTAATGGCCACCAGTACGCCAAGCGTCCAGCTCACCTCGAAGCCCGATGACGCGAACACCAGGAACCCGGCCACCAGAATCGCCGTCGTCGTCCAAAGCGCACGGCCCGTCTCGGCGAACGTGGCGCGCACGGCGTCGGCGGAGGAGTGTCCCGCGTTTCGAACGCGCCGGTACTTGGTGAGGAAGTGCGTCGTGTCGTCCACGACGATGCCGAACGCGACGGCCGTCATGACCGAGCCCGCGAGACCGACCTGGCCGACCAGATATCCCCAAACGCCGAAACTCATGGCGGCGGGTATGTAGTTCGGCACCAGGCTGATGAGCCCGAGCCGCCAGCTCTTCAATACCAGGAGCAGGATGATTGAGATGCCGCCCATGGCGAGAATGGTGGCCTGAAGCATGCTTTCGATGTTGCGCTGCGACAGGTGCGCAAAGGTGATCGTGAAACCGGTCGCCGGGGATGCGAGGTCCGGTGCGTTCGCCTGCAGCCAGTCCTGCGCGCGTACGTCGAAGTCGCGCTGTTGGCTCGCGGTGAGACCACCGCGCGCCATCGCGGTCAGCCGCGTCGACGACTTGGCGACGTCGAGTCGATCGTTGAGGTCGTTGCCGAACGGGAGCGACAGTTCGTAGAGCAGCAGGTACTGCGCGGCAAGTTCGCCGTCGTCGGGAAGCCGGTAGTATGCCGGATCGTCGCCGTGCATGTTCTTGTTCAGACGCTTCATGATGTCGGGGAATGCCTGCACATGGCTGACCTCGGGCTGTTCGCGCAGCCACCCGGCGAAGCCATCGACGGCGCGCAGGTACTCCGGGTCGGTGATGCCCCCTTCGACGCCCGAATCCAAGGAGTACTCCCAGGACTCGAGCCCCGTCAGGTTTTCCACGACGAAGTCGGTATCGCGCCTGAATTCGTAGCGGTCGTCGAAATACGTGGTCCAGTTGTCGGTGAAGTCGGGCCTCCAGGCACCCGCGATCAGGACCACGGTGAGGAGACTCATCGTCCACACGAGGGTCACGCGGCGCGCGATGACGAAGTTGGCCAGGCGGGCGAGGAATCGCCAGTCGGCGCGTTCTCGACCGCGCAGGGGTAGCAAGGCGAGCACGGCGGGCAAAAGGGTCATCGAAAACACGAAGGCGCACAGGACGCCGAAGGCGACCAGGTTGCCGAGCACGCGGAACGGCGGCGCTTCGGACGCATTGAGGGTGAGGAACGCCAAAGACGTGGTGATCGACGTGAGGAGCACCGGGTAGGCGTTGTCCCGAATCGAGCGGATGATCGCCTCGTGCCGCGTCAACCCGCGGGCGAGCCCGGTCATCGTGCCCGAGACGATGTGGATGGAGTCCGCCACCGCGATCGTCAACACGATCAAGGGCACGCCGGCGTTGACGGGATTGAACACCGTGCCCACCCACCCGGCGAAGCCCATGGTGGTGTTGATCGTGAAAATGAGGGTGACCACGACCGCGACCGTTGCCAGCAGGGACCGCAGGATGGCAATCGTGACGAGGACGATGACGGCAAAGACGATGGGCGTGAGCTTCTCCAAGTCGTCCCGCGTCGCGTCGGCGAACGCGCGGTTCATCAGCACGTCGCCGGTGACGTGCAGGCTGATCTGTGGGTATGCGCTGCGGTAATCGTCGAGGACGCCGTGCAAGTGGTCGGTGGTTTCGATCACCGCCGCATCCGGGTTCTCGGGCAACGCGAAGGTGATCACTACGGCGCCCACGCGTCCATCGGCGGACACGAGGCGGCCGACGGTCTCGGGCGTATTGAGGGCGATCTCTTCGATACGCGCCACACCGTCGTCGTCGAGCGCTTGCGCGTCTTCGACGAGCGGTCCGACGATGAGGTCGTCGCCTGACGACTCGCTGTGGTTGTAGTTGGTGAGCGAGTCGACGCGGATCGAGTGGGGCGTTTGCCAGCCGGACTCCGTCAGCGCTTCGATGAGGCCAAGCGCCTCTTGGCTGAACACGGACCCTTCGTCGGGGGCCACGGCGATCAATGCCGTGTCGGACTCGGTGTAGGTGGCCTCGAGGGCTTGGTAGGCGAGCAACTGCGGATTGCGCTCGTCGAAGAGTACGCGGTGGTCGTTGGTGACGCCGATGGAGACGGCCCCGGCGCTCAAGATCAGCATCGACAACGCCGTGACCGCCACGACCAGCCAAGGTCGCGCCAGCAGCGCCTCCGTGTAGCGCACCAAGGCTGCCGACCCCGGTTCCCCGGTGCCGTGCTCGTTCGCTGGTGGACTGTCCGTCATGTGCAGAGGGTACCCGACTACCAGGGCCGGGAGCGGGACGACAGGTAGTGATCGGGCATGCGGTAGCGTTCGTCGGGCGCGTCGTAGACGGAAATGTCGAGCAATTGCGAGAAGTTGCTCGATCTCACGGTTTGCCGGCCCTGCAACAGCCGCTGCGCCTTTTGTCGGGCTCGGAAGGCGAACAGCGAGCCCACCGTCATCATCCTCGGGAACTGCAGTTGGTCGGCGAGTTCGGCACCGATCAAAGCCCGAGATAGGCGGTAGGCGAGCCGGACGACTTCGCGTTGTCGGCGCTCTTCTTCGATGCCCGCCGTCAATGGAATCGCCCCGATCAGGGCGTTCGCCATCTTTGCCGCGTCCGCATCAGGCGTCGGCTCGCAAAGGTGGGCGATCCGGAAGATCTGCTTGGCGTGGTCACGATCGTCGTACAGGATGTCCATGGGCACGCCCATGACGTATCCGGCGTAACGCCAGACGTGCATGACGCTGGCCTGTTCGTCATCGTTGAAAACCGCCCCCACCCGGGCGGCGTGGTCCAGCAGGCGCATGGAGAAGACCGTCAAGGCGAGTCCCATGTGCGCAGCGCTGATCGGGGTCCCGACCTCGGGTGTGTCCCACGCACCGGACTCCGCCAACAGGTGCCGGACGCGCGCGTGCACGAACCGGACGCGCGTCGACAGTTTCCATCCATCCCCAAGCCTATCGAGGCCGCCGGGATAAAACACTTCCATGAGATGGCGGTTGTTCTGCATCAGGCGGCGACGGCCCGACTCGGGTGTCAGGACGCGGCCGGTGGTGGCGAAGGACTTGGAGATGAGCGTGGAGAAGCCCTCGATGAGGACGCCGCAGACGAACGCCACGAGCATGGTGGCGGCGTTGAGGTTGAACGCGCGCACGGCGGGGGCGTGGGACTCGAAATCCACCCAGGACGGCCGCCCGACCTTGTCGTCGAAGAAGTGGCGCAGCGACTGTGGCGCACGTCTGAGCTCCGCCGCGTTCTCCTCAATGCCGGCGCGAATGAAGCGGTTCAGCAGACCGCCATCGAGGTCGGCCACGTCGGCCATCACCGGATCCAGTTCCGGATCGCCCAGGCGCGTGTGCCGAATGTAGTTGGCGGCCAGTTCGGAGTCGGCGGCGCAAGCCTTGGCGTAACCCGCAGCATACGCGCCGGGAGGGTGCAACATGCCCGACTCGTTCCTTTTCGGATTCCCTTGAACTGTAATGGGAGGTACGTACCCGATCAACTGCCCGGTACCCGCCGAATCATGGCGGTTCGATTTGCCCCGAGAACTCCGCTCGTAGGCGTTGCCATTCGATCTTGAACCATGGCGTGAATGCTCCGGGCGACGCGTCGATTTCCCGGTCGAGGCCCTGCGGCGAGATCCACCGCCACTCCGCTATTTCCGCCGTGTTGATCCGCGGCAGCCAAGAACCATGGCTGACGAACACGGAGCACAACTCGAACTCGCTCCCGACATCCGCGAAGGCCGCCTGGTACTGAAACTTGAACAGGAACTCGGGCACGACGGTGAGCCCTAGTTCCTCTTCGGCGCGGCGCACCACCGCTTGCGGCAGAGCCTCGCCGCGCCGCGGATGGGAACAGCAGGCGTTGGACCAGTACCCCGGCCACAGCCGCTTGTCCGGATGTCGCTTCTGCAGAAGCGTCTCGCCCTCGGCGTTGAACACGAACAGCGAGAACGCCCGGTGAAGCCGGCCGTCGCCGTCGTGGCAGGACGCCTTGTCGAGAGTTCCGATCTCGCGATCCTCGCCGTCGACCAGGATCAGCGGTTCGTCGTCGTGGGATACGACCTCGAATCGGGTTGCCGTGGGCATGGGCGGAGTTTAGCGGCCCCGGGAAGGGACCGCACTCGTGCCCAGCGCCCCAATGCCGTGTCCAAGCCTCGCTTGTGGTTGGCCCCCGCGTCCCGTCTTGAGAATTCGCGCAGCGCAGCGAATTCTCGGGGCGACCGCGAAGCGGTCGCGTCGCCCTTGCTGCGGCCGAAGAAGCCATCTAAGGTGACGCGGACTTGCACCTCGAAACCGGGGTTGCCTATGCGGACGTTTCCACACAACGGTATGGACTTAAGGCCTTGACATGCTGAATCGCGCGGTACTGATCGTCGGCTTGGGGGCGTTGGCCCTGCTACCGCTCGGGGCGTTGGGGACCCGGTTCGGCTTCTGGGACATCGGTCGTGGCTTCCAGCTCTTGTATACGGGCGTCTTCGTCGCCGCCGCGGTCCTCGTGCTTGGCATCGCCGTTTTGGTGTTCGCACTGCGCGCCGGACGCAAGAACGCGGTCCTGCCCATCGGCATCGGGCTCCTCGCGAGCATCGTCGCGCTGGCGACCATGGGCCAGCAGTACCGGCTGACGACCACGTTGCCGCCGATCAACGACATCACGACCGACTTTGACGATCCGCCCGCGTTCGGGGCCCTGGAACAGCGCGGCGGTCGCGTGCTGGACTACGAGCCGGACAAGGGCGTAGCGCAGCGCCGGAGCTATTCGCACATCGAGACCGAACGTTCGGATCTCGCGCCGGTCGACGCCTCGCGCAAGGCGCTCGCCGTCGCGCGCGAACTGGGGTGGGAGGTGCTGGCCGACACCGATGCCGACGGCGAACGGACGCTGGAGGCCACGGCGACCACGTTCTGGTTCGGATTCGTCGACGACGTCGTCGTGCGGATTCGCCCGGAGGGCAACGGATCGCTGGTCGACGTCCGTTCCGCCTCGCGCGTGGGTTCGAGCGACCTCGGGGCGAACGCGCGCCGGATCGACGCCTTCATGGCGCGCTTCCGCGGCGAATGATCTAGGCGAGTCGCCTGGCGGCGACTCGATCGAGGCGGACCGCAGGCGGTCCGATGCTGGCGCATTCTCCCACCGGCGTCAGCGAAACTCAGTCCACGTTTGGATATGGCGCGCCCTCAAGAACGCTAGCGGCGGGGTGTGGTAGGTTTCCGCCTCCCGGTTGAGGAGCCCACGGCGCCGACCCGATGTCGACTGCGAACACCGCCCGGGCGCGCTTCGAGACGGCGCTCGACAGCCTGATCAACGATGTCCGGCAGGACAACCACATCCTGGCGGCGATCCTCTGCGGCAGCCTGTCCCACGACGAGGTGTGGGACAAGTCCGATATCGACCTGGTCCTCGTCTGCACGGACGACAAGAAGACCAAGTCGCACGGCGTCGCGCTCGTCGCGGACGATGTCAACATCCACACCAGCGTGCAGCCGCGCGCGGAGTTTCGCCGCCTGCTCGAAGCCTCCGTCCGCAACACGTTCGGCCACTCGATGTTCGCGAAGGCCAAGCTCCTGTTCAGCCGCGACCCGTCGATCGACTTGATCTTCGAGGGTCTGCACGAGATCGGCGCCCGGGACAGCGTCGTGCAGGCGATGCACGCCGCCCAACAAGCCTTGGCCACCCTTTACAAGGCGCGCAAGTGGTACGAGATCAAGGACGACGTCAACTACACCGCCATGTGGATCCTGATGACGGCGCGCTCGCTCGCCGAGGTCGTCGTCGGTCTTGCCGGGGAGATCGTCGACCGCGAGGCCCTGGTGGATGCCAGGCGCATCGACCCGGCGCTTTTCCGGCTGATCTACACGGACCTGATGGAGGGCGAGGTTACGCGAGACGCCCTGGCGGCGGCTCTCGACGCGATCGACGACTACCTCGAGCCGCGCGCCGAGGAACTCTTCCGTCCGGTGCTCGACTACCTCGACGAGGCCGGCGGCGAACCGCGCTCGACGACGGACTTGAGCCACTACTTCCGCCGCCACTACGACATGGAGCACATCATCCTGGCGTGCGAGTGGCTCTCGGACATCGGCATCATCGAGAAGGCGTCGGCGCCCGTTAAACTCACCACCCGCAGTCAGACGGAAGTCGACGAACTGGCTTTTTTCCATGTCGCGTGGTGAAGCCCAGCAGACGGACGGCGTCGCCCGTCCACCCGTGCGCACGTCCATCGCCGTGCAGGGCGCGCGCGTCCACAACTTGAAGAACATCTCCGTGGAGATCCCCCGCGACCAGCTTACGGTGGTCACGGGGCTGTCGGGCTCCGGCAAGTCGTCGCTCGCATTCGACACCGTCTACGCGGAGGGCCAGCGGCGCTACATGGAGTCGCTTTCCTCGTACGCCAAGCGCTTCATCGCCCAGGTGGAGAAGCCTGACGTGGACTTCGTCTACGGCCTGTCGCCGGTGGTGTCCATCGAGCAGAAGACCATCGGCCGCAACCCCCGGTCCACGGTCGGTACGCTCACCGACATCGCGAGCTACCTGAACCTCCTCTTCGCCACCATCGGCGAAGGCTACTGCCCGTACACCGACGAGCCCGTGCCGGTGAAGACGGCCTCGCAGATCCTCGAGTCCCTCCTCAAGCTGCCCGAGGGAGCGGAGGTGGAACTGCGCGCACCGATCTTCCAAGTCTACGGCGAGGATCCCGAGTTCATCTTCAACGAGATCCGCAAGCTCGGCTGCCGCTATGTGGACATCGATGCCGACGGCAAACCGCCCGTGCGGATCGACCTCGCCGAGAACGTGCCCGACACATTGCCGGGCGACCCCAAGCTCTCTACCGTGGTGGACCGCTTCGTCCTGGTCCCGGGCGTCGAGAAGCAACTCAAGGCCGGCATCGAACACGCCCTGCGCGTCGGCGACTCTCTGATGTCGGCGGCGGTCGTCGGCGGAACGACCGAGCGCGAGGCACGGCGTTTTGCCCAGACCTTCGGCAGCGCGCGCCACGCGCTCGTCTACGGCGACATCGTCCCGGACTTCTTCATGTTCAACAACCCGGAGAGCGCCTGCCGGACCTGCGGCGGCATCGGCACCGACAAGCGCACGCATCCGGACCTCCTGATCACCAACCCGGAGCGCAGCGTCAGGGAGGGCTGCTTCCTGCGCGACGCATTCAACTACCGGCCCGACAATCACCGCGGCTACACCCTCTACTCGCTGTCCCAGGAGTACGGCTTCGATCTCGACACGCCGTGGCAGGACTTGAGCGACGAGGCGCGCGACCTGATCCTCTACGGCACCCGCGGCGAGCCGCTTCAGCTTCAGATTCCCCCGGACGCCAAGGTCCGCAAGGAAGGCTGGCTGCGCCGACCCTATCCGTTCCAGGGGATCGCAGGCGGCATCGAACGCCACTACCGCTGGTACCGGCAGCGCGACGTGGCCAACTCCGGCATGGAGGCCTGGCTCGACCGCGTGATGGTGGAGCACATCTGCCCGGACTGCGACGGCTCTCGCCTGCGCGCGACCCGGCTCAAGTTCCTGGTCAACGGCAAGACGATCGACGAGTTCGGGCAGATGAACTTCGACGAACTCCGCCCCTTCCTCGATACGGCGAAACCGACCGGCGACCACGCCGCCGCCGGCGTGCAGATCGTGCGCGAGGTGGCCCGGCGGCTCGATCTGCTGCTCGGCATCGGCCTCGACTACCTGAACTTCAACCGCGCCTCCGGGACGCTGTCCGGCGGCGAGGCCCAGCGCATCCGGCTGTCGACGCAGATCGGCTCGGGCTTGATGGGCATGCTGTACGTGCTCGACGAGCCGTCGATCGGTCTGCACCCGAAGGACAACGTGAAGATGATCGACACGCTGCGATCGCTGCGCGACCTCGGCAACACGGTCATCGTCGTCGAGCACGACGAGGACACCATCCGTGCGGCCGACCACGTTCTCGAGCTGGGCCCGGGGCCGGGCATCCACGGCGGCGAGGTGGTCGCATCGGGCAGTTTGTCGGATGTGCTCGAGTGCCAGGCGTCTCCGACCGGACAGTACCTGTCCGGGCGCCGCCGCATCGAGACGCCAAGTTCACGGCGCGACACCAACGGCAAGGCCCTGACGATCCTGGGTGCCTCGGCCAACAACCTCAAGACCGTCGACGTCGACATCCCGCTCGGGCAGTTCGTCTGCGTCAGCGGCGCATCCGGTTCCGGCAAGTCGACGCTGATCAACGAGGTCCTCTACAAGGAGCTGTGGAAGCGGCTCGTGGACTCGCGCTCGCTGTCGGGCGCCCACGACGATCTCAAGGGCGTAGAACACCTAACGCGCGTCATCAACATCGACCAATCGCCCATCGGCCGCAACAGCCGGTCCAACCCGTCCACCTACGTCGGCTTCTACGACCAGGTCCGCACGCTCTTCGCGAAGACCGACACGGCCCAGGACCGCGGCTACAAGCCCGGCCGGTTCAGTTTCAACGTCAAGGGCGGACGCTGCGAGGAATGCCAGGGCGAGGGGGTCATCGCCACCAAGCTCTACTTCATGCCGGACGTGGAAGTGGTGTGCGGCGCCTGCAAGGGTCAGCGCTTCAACGCCGAGACGCTGGAGGTCACGCACAAGGACAAGAACATCGCCGACGTGCTCGACATGTCGATCGAGGAGGGCGTCGAGTTCTTCGCCGACCTGCCGAACATCGGCCGCAAGATCAAGGTCCTGAACGACTTAGGCCTGGGCTATCTCACCCTGGGCCAATCCGCGACGACGCTCTCCGGCGGCGAGGCGCAGCGCATCAAGCTCGCGACGGAACTGGCCAAGCTCCAGCGTCGCGGCCACATCCTCTACATTCTCGACGAGCCGACCACGGGCTTGCACCTCGCGGACATCAGGAGGCTCCTCGATTGCCTGCACCGGCTGGTGGACGCCGGTCACACGGTGCTGGTCATCGAGCACCACCTGGACGTGATCAAGACCGCCGACCACGTCATCGACTTGGGACCCGAGGGCGGTCGCGGCGGTGGCGAGGTGGTCGCCAAGGGCACGCCGGAGGATGTCGCCGCCAGTCCGCGGTCCTACACGGGGCAGTACCTGCGCGCGCATCTCTAGCCAGGAAGCACGGAACCGTCCCGGCACGTGTTCCCATAGGTGCATAATCCGGCCCATGAACCGCATGGCGTGGATCGTCGCCGCAGCCGTGGCGGGGGTCGCGATCGTCGTGGTCGCCTACCTGCTGTGGGACGGTGACGCGGCGGAACCCACGACCCCGCCGCCCGGGCTTGAAGCGGAAACGCCCGAGCCGGAGCCGATTGTGAGTGTCCCGGCCAGTGACGTGCCCGCGACCGAGAAGGTCGTGTCCGCCGACCCCGCGCCCGAACCGCCAGCCACCAAACCGCCGGTGCAGCCGGATCCCGCCGGGGCTGTCACGGCCCCGGTCGTCCTGCCAGTGCTCGCCGCGAGTGACGCTTTCGTGCGTGAACGTCTCGCGCCGGAATTGGGTGCGGAAGGCGACGCCTGGCTCGACGAGGCCGACCTCGTTCTCCGCGCCGCCGCAGTGATCGCCAATGGCCGCGACGGCAATGTCCCGAGACGCCTCCTTGGCTTCGTGACGGTGCCCGGCAAGTTCGCGGTGGACCGCGCCGACGACATCGCCGTCATCGCGCCCGAGACGCATGCCCGTTTCGACGCCATCGTGCAGACCGCAACCTCCATCCCGCCTGCACGGGCAGCCGAGTTGTTGGTGCTCTTCGAACCGCTGCTCGGTGACGCGCTTCGCGCTCTCGCAAGCGGAGAATCGCCGCGCCGGCTGTTGCTTGCGACGCTTGACGAGGTGCTCCGCACGCCTGTCACCGAAGGCCCGATAGCCGTCGAGCAGCCGAAAGTGCTCTACCGTTTCGCCGACCCGACCTTGGAAGGGCGCTCGCCGCTCCAGAAGCAGCTCCTGCGCATGGGGCCCGCCAATGTCCGTGCACTACAGGCCTACTCTCGCGAGCTAAGGCGGGAACTAGCCGCGCTCTAACGGACCTCGTCACGAAACGGCAGTCCTGGGCCGACACGGGAAGCGAACCTTCTTGCCGTCCCGCCCGCCTTGTGGAGTGCCATGACCGAATCGACGAAAACCCCGAATGACCACATCCTCGCGCGCCGGGCGCACGTCGGCGACCAGGACGCCTTCGCCGCGCTGGTCGGTCGCTACGAGCGGTCGCTTCTGGCCTTGATCCGTAGCCGTCTGGGCCCGGTGGATGCCGTGGCGGACGTGCTGCAGGAGACGCTCGTGCAGGCTTGGACGGGCATGCGCGGCTATGAGCCCCGTGAACCGCGGGCCTGGCTCTACCAGGTCGCTCGCAACCGGTGTAGGGACTACCTGCGCGGTGCGGAACGTCGTGAGAGCACCGTAGACGAACACATGCTCACCGTGATGGTCGACCGTCGCGGTTCGGTCGAGGCTAGCCGGCGGCAGATGATCGACGAGGTCGTTGACACCTTCGCAACGTTGCCGGCCAAGGAGCGGCAAGCCCTCGAGTCGTTCTATGTCGAGGGCTTCAGCATTGACGAGATTTCCGCACGGCATCGTAGTCCGCCTGGAACCATCAAGCGCCGGCTGTCACACGGTCGGGACCGCGTGCGCGAGGCGCTTGGCGTATCGATAGACAGGAGAAACAGCGAGATGAGCAAGGACAAGACAGTGCAGACCCGCACGTTTCCCGCCGAGCGACCTGAGGTCGCCATCGAACGGCTCGAAGCCAAGGCCTCGGGCATGGACATGCGGGAACTCACATGGTGGTTCGTGTGCCCGAAACTCGACGACGAGGTGCACTGGGCAGAATACCAGCCCCTCGATGGCGGATTGTCGTGGCAGCTCACCCAGGTCAGCGCCATGCGCGCGGCGCGGCGTGCCGTGATCCACGATCGCGAATGCGTCGAGATCGAAGTGGACGAGCGACAGTTCGCCGTTGACGGTGTGCCGGTGCCGTCCGCGCAAGACCGCCACACCAGGGTCTGGGGACGGCTCACCGATGCCGAAGTGCAATGGGTCGGCGTCGAGCGCGAGTCCCCGGAAGGCATGAGAAAGCTCTACACCTTCCTCGACGACCACTTCGCCGAAGACTTCGGCGCCCGCCCGCGCCGCATCGTGGCGGGCGACCATCTGCTGGCGAAACCTGGCGGCCGGCTCGAGCGTGTGGCCGGCACGGCTGAACAGTTCGCGGACGGCGTATTCAACGTACGTTTTGGCGAGACGAACTTCCGTTGTACGCGAGTCGTTGAAATGCCACTGTCACCGGCGGAATGGGACGTCGTGATCGTCGCCTACGTCGATGACTCGGGACGCACCGTGCTGTTCCGCCGCTACGACGACGACCGACGCAAGGTGCCGGGCGAGTCGCGTCCGCGCCGCGAGATCCTGGCGCACGCCGAACGGCTGGTCATCGACGGCAACACGTACGTGCACAGCTACGACTACTTGACTTCGGCGGCGTGCGGAGCGGACGACTGAAGCGTCAGAGCGGCCGCCAAGACGCTACTCCCCTCGCCAGGGTAGTGGCCGTGGCCGGCAATTGCGACTGTGACAAGAACAGCAAGCGCAGAAAGGGCGGGCCGGGACCATACGGGGAGACGAAGCCAGGATGCGGCGTGTTTTGAATTCATGAAATGCCTTCTCCGTTGCCTACCTTTCGGGTAGACCGGACCGTTGACGCACACTCACCCCTGCGCCTGTCGGCATGTCGCAGAACGCCTACTATCCGTCGCAAATGCGTCGAGGTGTTTGACAACGCGTCACGCGCCGCTACCATGTGCGGCCACTTGCTGAAACGGGTGTTTAGCTCAGCTGGGAGAGCGACGGCCTTACAAGCCGTAGGTCGCAGGTTCGATCCCTGCAACACCCACCAGAACCCGTGACTGGACTTGTCGGGTTCACACCATCGGAGCGGTAGTTCAGCTGGTTAGAATACCGGCCTGTCACGCCGGGGGTCGCGGGTTCAAGTCCCGTCCGCTCCGCCAATAGCTCATCATAACCCTTTGAAAATGCCTATAAAACGGCGTTTTCAACGAATTGGATATCACTTCAAGTATCACTTTCTCAACGGGCGAAACGCTCGCGGGCGCGATGAACGAGCCACGCATGCCCACCACGCTGCCGAGCCCCGTCGACCGCGGTGAGTTCGCCTTCGTCGCTGTGGACGCCGCGGGCGCGGCCTGGCGCTGGATCGAGGAGGAAGTAGTGTGGGTGCGTCTCCCGGAGGGGGCGCGTCGCCCGGGCCGGATCGAAGATGCACGAGGTCGAGGCGCCGGCGTGCACCCTAACGGTTGGCGAGAGACCGTGGACGATGGGCGCCAGGTCGCGCAAGGGTGCCGTACCACGCTCGCTGCTCGTCCCGGTAGGGCGGATGGTTGTCGGTCGCGCCGTATCGGTCGCACAGATCCATCCAGCGTGTCGCGTACAAGCCCAAAGGCAGGTCGTGGGCGTAGACGGAGAGCACGGCTTTGCGGGGGGCGGTGAATTGCTGGCTCTCGTCGAACTCGACCACGAGTCCCGGGTCGGGTACCCAGAAGTCACACGCGGCGAGGCGCGCCGTCCTGACGAACTCAGCGATGCGGTACCCGCGATGCGTCTCTAGCTTAGCTAGGGCGGCGGCTACACGCTCGAGCGCGCCGTGTACCGATCTGCCCGCGTGCGCGCTAGGCTGCGTGGACCCGTCGAACCGATGGTCTCGGACGCACTCGCCTTAGATGGCTGCGACGAGCTCGCGCACTCGCGTCTTGCAGTCCTGGCAACGCTCGGAACGCCGTCATTTCGAGTCGCTGGGTCGCGATCTAGGTGAGCCGGCGTATCAGTCGAGCGTCGTCCGAGTGCGGTCTCTGCCGCCTTCTTTCTGCCAGCGAGCGAGCCGGTACGTCGCGGCACCAAACGAAATGCCCATGAGCCGAGACACGCCATAGCGCGTCATACCCTGATCGAATAGCCGATAGCAGATTTCGACTCCGCGCGGAGTGAACTTGCCGTCCGGCTGCTTGTTCCTCGGGTCGGTGGGATCGAGACTCTCCGGCTGCTTTTGGACAAGCTGCCGCAGTCGGTTGAGGCCCTCTTGGATGTTGTCGATGAGGGCAAGCACTGCGGGGTCGTAGGGTAGTCGAGTGTCCATGCCTTCTCCTCTTGGGAGCATTATGTAGATGTTTGGTTACTATGCCTAATATCTACATAAAGTGCAACTGCTGTGAGTCCATGCCTGTCGCCGTGGATAGCGCGTTCGCGACATAGGCGGGGTCGTCGGATTTTTGCGTCGTTTTCGCGTGCAGCGGAAGAACGATGCTTTAGAAACGGCCCACCGGTGCAGGCTGTTGAACAACCGGTGCGAAGATGCCGCGAGGCACGTCAGCGTCTGTTGTGAGTGCCGGCCTTTGGCTAGGATAGGAAGGCCGTTTGGCACGCGATTGTGCGAAAAAAACGGAGGTTCTTGCATGGGTAAGCGGTCAGGCGGGCCGGGCGCAAAAGGGGGACGCGAAGAGTGCGTCCATCCCGCACGAGCGCCTCGAAAAGCCGGTGGCGAGGAAGGTACCCGAGACGGTGGGCCGACGTGACGGCGGGCCAAGTCGAAGAGGCGGGGGTTGGTATTGGCGATTGCTTGACGGGACGCATAGAGCGCATGTTCCGCGGTGGGCCGCGGATGCGACTTTGAAGGATAGGTGAGGCGTTGATGGGGATTGACCGATGGTGACCTACATCCTGTTGATTGCGGGAGTCTGTGGCTTCCTTTTGGTGCGCCTGGGGATCGAACCGCGCTTGGGGACTTGGCTTGCCGATGTCACGGCGAAGGGTCGAAAGGCCGCGGCGTTCGGTGTGGCGAAGGTCTCAGTCATTCGCTTTGTGGGGACATTCTGTGGACTCACGGCTATCGGTGCGTTGATCGGACGCGGCCTCATCTGGTGGGTCGAGTCACTGAACGAGGTGGCTAAGGTCGATGAGGTGGCATTGGCGGAGGAGCTGGAGTTGGTCAATGCGGCGCTCGCGTCGTTGGAGGTGTTGCGCTCCGCGCTGCCGCCCGTTGGTTTGACGGTGGCTCTAGTGCCAGCGGTGATCCTCTTCGTCTTGCTCGCGTACATGGCTCTGCAGTCGGGATTCGGAGTGGAGAGGTCGATTCGCCGAAGACGAAGCCGGATGCGCGCTGCGTTGCTGAAGGGGGAGTTGGCGCACGAGAACGCAGACGAGAGGCGGCGGAATGTTGAAGCCGTCATCGCCGAGGCGCACGCTGCGGGAGAGGCAACGGAGGTAACGGAGCGGCTTTGCCGCCTACTGGTCGAGTTGGAAATCGTGCAGCGACTCGACGATGACAGGCTGGAAGGGACGGTTCTGCAGGCGTTGGACGAGAAGATCGTGCGAGCGCGTGCAGGGGCTGTCGGGGCGGAGACGATAGCGACGCTATACGAGTCGTTGGTTGATTTCGATGTCATCAGGCATGTCGAGGCGGAGTTGAAGGATGCAGGGGAGCCTGGCTTGCATCGAGGGTGGCTCTCGCAGACCGTTGCTTTTGTCATGGGGGTCTCGGTTCTGACAGCTATAAGGCGTCTGGGCGCGGCTGTCACGATGGCAGCCACGGTGCTGCTCATCCCCGCCTCGCTGGTGATTTCCGCGAAGGAGATTCGGGAGGCTGCTGACCAAGCCCATGCGAACCTGGAAAACGGGCGTAGAAACCTGACGTTGGCCCTTTCGGCCGAAGAAACCGAGGCGGACTTGGAGGAGTTGACGGCGGTCTGGCCCGAGGAAGCGGCTGACAGGGGAGACGGCGGCGCCGAGACTGGCAGCGGGGAGTCCAACGAAGAAGGCACGCCGAAGGATACCGGCGAGGAATCCGCGGTGGCCGATACCGGGGATGGCGACCCAACGGTAGTAGGGCAAACGGAGAGCCGGGAGGGGAGACCGGAAGAAGGTCAAGCGACGGACTGGTGTCTTTGGGCACCGGCAAGCTCGCCGGAAGACTGCGATCCAGCGGCGGCATTCGGACGCCTGTACGAGATTGCGTGGGCTACGTTCCTGTATCGGGAGGCCGGGGTCTCTCCGCCGGAGGTTTCGGACCAGGAGTCGTCGGCATGGCGCCGAGAATGGACGCGCCGCCAAGTGCTGGCGGAGGCGGTGAGGGCGCGGGGAGACTCCGCGGTTCAAGTTGTGGCGGCGGCAGAGTCGGACGCCGACGCTTGGCGACGGGCGGTTGTGGATGCCGACGTGCGGGGGTCGGCGTACGCACGACCGGTAACGCCGGTTGGGCAGGATGCTAGCGCCGAAGCGCGCCCGGTACTTCAGACGATCGATCTTGCGGTCGCGGGGTCGGGCCCGGGCCGTGGGGGAAGCACGTGGACGGGGACGGCGTTAAGCGGGGTCATCAGTGTAGCGATTGACCAGCTAGGCGTTTCGGACGTTCCCGGGTTGGGCGCGGGTGAGGGTCTCGCGGGTGCGCTCAAGCAGGGGCTCGGTAGCGGGCTGGAGGAGTTTCTTCGGCCCGTGAGCGGAACGGGGGAGCGGGGTGTCGAATCGGACTTTAAGTATTTCGACCGAGCGGCGCAGGTGAACAACAGGCGCGTGCTCGTGGCTGGTATTCGGAATGGGCGCATCGACAATGCTGCGTTTCAGGCGCTCGAGGGCACTGTCGACCGCGAGACGATTGCCAGATATCGGGAGGCGTTCGGGCGGGTGACGGCATTGGACGTGGGGAAACCGGGAGGGCCAGGGGCCGTAGGGCTGGAATTGGCACGCGGCCCGGACGGGCCC
The DNA here is from genome assembly GCA_026706385.1 of Gammaproteobacteria bacterium. Classification (GTDB taxonomy): domain Bacteria; phylum Pseudomonadota; class Gammaproteobacteria; order Pseudomonadales; family Azotimanducaceae; genus VXYL01. The sequence continues at coordinate 27,268 of JAPOYV010000100.1, read as the reverse complement.
CGCGCCGAGGCATTGGCTAGTCACCTGCGGGGCCTTCGGCGCGGTGCGGTGGCGGTGAATGCGCTTGCGTCGTATGCCACGTTGTTCCCAGCCGTCGCAGGCCAGTCTGTAGGCAGTCTGCAGGCAGAGGTGGCCCGAATTGTGGATAGCAAGGCGGCGGACCGGCTCTACGGGGAGGCTGGGAACACGAAGCGGGCGAGCAGCAAGCTCGGAGACGGCGGTAGGAGCACCGGTATCGAACATCGGCCGACCGACGCGACGCGGGGGTCCGCGCGTCGGGCGCGTTCCTATCAGGAACTCAGGGGTTTTCATCGCGTTGGCGGTGTTCTGATCGGCCGTGAACCTGATGGTGTATCGGAGGACGGCGGTCCGGACATCGTGGGTTTCGATAGTGAAGTGGACGAGGAGGGGCGCAGCGTAGTGCTGCGGCTACGGCAGAGCCGGGGCTCGGACATCGAGCTGGGACCGTACGACGCAGCGGCCGTGCATCTCGCGTTGGCGTACGCAGCGGACGGGAGGCCGACTGCTGTGACGCTGGTGAGTGCGGAGCCGTTGCTCGATTTGCGCGTACTGCTTCATCCGGCCATTGTTGACACCCAGTTGGGATGCAGGGCAATCGTGTTGGACACGTTCGCTGACGCACTCGTGCCGCATGGGTCAAGCGTGGACGTAGAGCGGGACCGACTGAACATGGAGTCCCGTTGGGTCGTCGAGCTGTACGAGTACGCGTGGGCTGCTCGGGCGGTTGCCGCCTTGCAGAGACCGGGGCCGATCTGCGGGCTTGGCGAGGAGGACTCGTCGGATGTTTTGCTGAGTGCCATAGCGGCGATGGTGAGATTTGGAGTGCTTTCGGAGGAAGGAGGCAGACCCACGCACGGAGTGGAGGCGGCACTTGAGCCACTGTACGACCGACCAAGGCAATTCGACCGCGACTTGGTGAGTGTGATCCGGGTCTGTTGGGAGCGGGACTCGATCGAATCCGCCGTCGAGTGTATTGATGGAGGAGCGAAGCAGCTGGTGGGGCGGGTATCCGAGCTCGGTACGATTCCGTGCTCCTGGTTTGCGGAGCCTGCGGCGATGGTGACGGTTTCCGGTGTCCGGGAGCGGGCCTACGTGTTGGATTCGGACCTGCGGTTTGCGATGAAACCTGACGGCGTGGACGGAGGACCGCTACGGTTCATTGTGCAGAACAGTTTCGACTCGTCGGATTCCAGTTCGGAAGGCGTGGAGCCTTGGGAGCTCTGGAGTATGGAGGACGATCTTCAGAGCGCAGTGCTGGACGAGGTGAAGAAAGACCGCGAAGCGAAGTCCGCATTGCTGGGGATGTACGAGTTCACTGCACTTCAGCGCCTTTTCCGGGCAGCGTTCGGGGGCCGTTTGGGAGGGGACTTCCCGGTGGCGAGGCTTGCCCGGCTGGCTAGGGATACGGCCGAGTTCGTGAAGGACACGGAGGTCCGTACGCGCCGCTGGCTCGAGTCGCCCGCGAGCTACGTGGATGTGCAGGTCTTGGGGCTGTCGCGAAGCATCAGCGGATGGGAAGAGCACCACTTGCAATGTGCTGCCGGCCTCGTAGCGGATTGTGTTGCGGCGATCACCAGAGGCGGGGAAGCGGGGCTGGATAGGCAAGTATGCGCATTGATGGAGGGTATCCCGAGCCGATGCCTGGTGGACACGTCAGGAGTACGGATACTCGCGGACGGTTTGGACCAGTTGGACCGGTACCGGGGTGAGTATGAATCGTTACTCGAGATCCGGAGCTTGTTGCGGTCGCCCGAGCGAGAAACAGCAGCGCGCCCGGTTGGCATGTCTTGCGAAGCACCGTAGCCCCTAGAGCTTGGATCGGTCCGGACGCCAAGGACGGCGCTGGACATCGTCTGTTAATGCGGTTCGATGACGAGAGGGAAGCCGCTTCCCGGGTACTTGCAGCGGTGCGCGAGCGGTGGAGCTAGCCTAACAAGGTTGGTACACCCGATGTTCGGGAGTTGCCTCGCGGGTTGGTGCGAAGGATCGGAGGGACTGGTCATCGCGTGGGTGGCGTTGGCTGAGTTGAGCAGGGCAGCTGACGCCAGCAGGACAGTCGTCAAGGCGAGGATCCGGTAGGAGATCGTTTGCGGCAATGGGGCGGGTTCCGGGAAGGGGATCGAGAGGTAGGAGGGATGTACGCTTACAAGCTGTTGATATAAAAAGATTATACCTGTCTGCGGGCCGAGCGACGCCACACTTGACCCACCGCAAATATTGCGATTTGGAGGAACGTCATGAGGCTTGAGGGCGCCACCGTGGCCGGGCTCGCCGGCACGGGCACCGGCACCGGCCCGCGCGCCGCACCAGGCGGCGTAGATGGCGAGATCGAACTAAGGGCGGGCCCGGTGTATGTGACATGCGGACTGGGGGCGGTGTGCGCGTCTGGCGGGGCGATGGCTCTGGACGTGAGAGTAGGTCGGTAAGGCGTCTGGTAGCGATCTGTTTCGATTTAGCGCGGCGTCATGTCGGAGGGGTCTCGGTGTCTGACTATCTCAAGCAGAGCGCCGGGGCTCTTAGCGCGCTTCGTCGGCGTCCGAGTGGACGTCGGCCGCCACGCGGACATAGTCCTCGCGGAGGAGGTGGAGGCGGGCTGTCGGCGCTGCGGCAAGAATGCGGTCGCGTTCGCGGCGTAGGGCGCATTCGTCAAGGCTCATGCGGAGCACGACGGGCTTGCCGCCTTGTATCTCGCAGAGGAGGAAGCGTCGCAGGCGTTCGTTGGGTTTCGCCTGTTGGCGGACGATGTCGAAGCACAGGGCAACTAGGGCGCTGCGCAACTCGGCATCTGAAACGACTCCGTCACTCTTGTCGACCGCGTTGGCCTCATGGAACGAGCTCAAGACGTCACGGCGCGACGGTGGCCGTTCTGCTGTGCTGTTCTCGAACTTCGTGATGATGTCCTGTAGTAGGTCAAAGTCGAGTGGGGCATTGACCGGATTCTGGGAGACACCGGTATCTGGGAGCTCGGTGGGACCGCTGTTCTTGGTGGTTTTTTGCATGGAGGAATCCTTGTCTGGCGAATGGCGTACCCCGCGCCGACGCGCCCGGCATCGACGTGGTCAAGGCCGGCGCGGTAGCGCCGCCCGTTAGGGCTTGGCCTTGACGACGACGAATGGCAGGGCGCGAGGTTGCCGGGGGAGCCGTTCGCGACATAGGAGGAGGGTGTCGAAAACCGGCAAGGCTCTTGCGCGTCCGTTGCCCTGCGTAGGCGGTAAGGAACAGCTCGCGGTTACCTAGGACGATGGCGAGCGAGATCTCAGCATTGGAGACACTGGTCGCGGACGGGTCGGCTAAGCCCCTGGCTGGATCTCCCCGTCGCAAAAGGCGGTGCCCCTTTGAGCCTCGGGTGACTGGATGGTAAATGGTCACATCTGAGGCATGGCCGGTGGCGGGCACTATGGAAGATTCGCCGGGTTCGGAGACGCGGATGCGGACGCGGCGCACGGCAGCGCAGATGGAGCACGCAGGGCCAGCGTGCGCGAGCCCGGCAAGATGAGCCCTGGGGCACTCCTGGGCCGGTTTTCGGCGAAGCGGACGAGGTCGTGTTGCCGTTCGCGCCGACGCTGAAGTACCGTCACGCTGCGACCCTCTGGGCGACTTCGAGCGGGTGCTGTCGAGCGACCGGTACGAGGCGTACTCATTGCTACGCAGCGAAGCCCGCGGGCGTCCTGCGTTCGCAGTGCTGGTCGCACCCCAGTCGCGGCTTCGAGGAGGCGGTGCACGCCGAACCGGAGCTGGCTGAAGCTGCGCCGGCGCTGATCGGCGCGTTCTACGCGAACGAGCGGACGGTACGGGCGTAGCAGCTGAAGGGTGTCGCGGAGCTCGTATGGTGGCGCAAGCAGAGCACGCTGGCGGCCTCGGGCCGAGCGCGCGCCCCAGCTGGTGCCGCTGAGTCCGCTGATGGCGCTGAAGTACGCGCTGTACTGGAAGGCCGGTGGACGGGACTGGACGAAGGCGACCGAAGACGGTCCTTAGCTTCCAAAGGCGAGGTCCTTTGCGTGTAAAATCCCTGGCGGCGGCTCCTCCCCCGATCTCGGAACATACGGACATATGCAATCTGACAGTAGGCTTGTCGAGGACTTCATCTCCGGGAAGTTGGTTCGAAACACACCCGAGGAAGTTGATGCTGTCCAGGTTTTCGCTAGATTGCTGGTCGAAGACTACGAGTACCCAAAGGCACATATTCAGACGCATCCGCAATGGCGCGTGAAGGTACGACCGCCCGACCTAAGGAAAGAGTACCCAGTCGACATCGCCGTGTTTGTGGACGAGGAGCGTTCCGTAGAGAAGGAACTCATAATTGTGGAGTGCAAAAAGCGCTCCCGAAAGGATGGTAGGTCCCAGTTAGAAGATTACCTTAGGTTCTCCAGCGCCCAGATTGGGGTCTGGTTCAATGGAGACGAGTCCCTCTTCGTTAAGAAGAGAGAGACCGATGGAAAAGCTCTATTCGAAGAGATACCTAGCATTCCGAAATACGGGGAGCGTCTAGCCGACATCGGGCGATATAGGCGGAGCGACCTCAAGCCGGCTCACAATCTCAAGGCTGTTTTCAGGTCTATTCGGAACTACCTTGCGGCGAACGCGGTTGGGATCACCCGCGACGAGGTATTCGCGCAACAGATGATCAATTTGGTGTTCTGCAAGATTTACGATGAGAGATTCACTAAGGCAGACGCAAAGGTTAAGTTCCGGGTCGGTGTAGACGAGCCTGGAGAAGATGTCCGAGCGCGACTGGAGGAGCTGTTCGAGCGCGTGAAGCGACAGTACTCGGATGTCATTGGCCTAAACGACGAGCTACTCCTTGATGATGCGTCGTTGATGCACGCCGTCGGGGCCATGCAGCTCTACTGCCTAGTCGACAGTGAGCGGGATGCCATTGCGGACGCGTTCGAGACGTTCATTGGACCGTCGCTCAAAGGCGGCCAAGGTCAGTTCTTTACCCCGAGAAACGTGGTCAAGCTGCTTGTTGATCTGACGGCTCCTACTCCAACCGACAAGATTATCGACCCGGCCTGCGGCAGCGGTGGATTTCTGGTGGACGCGTTGCGCCACGTTTGGCGGCAAGTGCAGCTATCCGGGGAGGAACTTGACTGGCCAGAAAGCGAGATATTCAGCGAACAACAGAAAGTTGCCATTCGGAATTTCCGGGGAGTTGACAAGGACGCTTTCTTAAGCAGGGTGGCCAAGGCGTATATGGCGATCATTGGCGATGGGCGGGCGGGTGTGTATTGCGAGAACAGCCTTGAGAAGCCGGAGCGATGGAGTAGCCATGCGCAGGATGGGGTGCCCTTCGGCCAGTTTGACGTGGTCATCACGAATCCTCCATTCGGGAAGAAGCTCAAGCTGGATGATCAAGGCGTTCTGGCCGGATACCGGTTGGCACACAGGTGGCGCTGGGACAAGGATACGCAAAAGTTTGAAGAAACCAGCAAGCTCCGGGATGGGCAGTCTCCGCAGATCCTGTTCATTGAGCGATGCTTGAGTCTGCTAAAGCCGGGGGGTCGGATTGGGATCATCTTGCCCGAGAGCATGCTCTGCAATCCTAACCACCGCTACATTATTCGGTACATTCAGAGCGTGGCTGCGATCCGGGCGGTCATCTCGCTTCCTGAGGAGTTGTTTCAGCCTTACACGCATGCAAAAACCTGCGCTGTGCTTCTTCAAAAGGAGGACGGCCTGAAAACGCAGAACAGCGGGCGAACATTCATGGCGGTGGCTCGCTGGTGCGGGCATGACTCAAGGGGCCACGGCATCCCGCACGACGATGTCCCAGCCATTCAATCGAAGTACAACGAATATAGAGACTTGGGAAGATTGGAGTATGACCACCTCGGGTTCACCGTGGAGTCAAATGAGATCGTTGACGACATCTACCTGCCGAAGTACTACAACCCGGAGGTCCGGCGGAAACTCAGTACGATAGGCACGACGCACAATCCGACAAGACTCGGAGATTTGGTAGAGGATGGAATCGTGGAGCTATCTACGGGGAACGAGGTTGGCAAGCTGGCCTATGGAACGGGTGATGTTCCGTTCATACGCACATCCGATATTGCAAACTGGGAAATTAAGATCGATCCAAAGCATGGTCTAAGCGAGTCTCTCTACGCTTACTACAGGGAGAAGCAAGACGTACAGGAGAATGACATCCTGATGGTTCGTGATGGGACGTATTTGGTTGGGACGTGTGCGCTGGTGACATCCCTCGACACGCGGATTGTCTATCAAAGCCACATCTACAAGATCCGATCGACGGCGCCTGAGGAGGTACATCCATATCTGCTATTGGCGACTCTCAGCAGTCCCTTGGTTAAGGAACAGATTTTCGCGAAAAGGTTTACGCAAGACATCATCGATACGCTTGGCCGGCGCATCGAAGAACTGGTTCTTCCGTTTCCCAGATCGGCCTCTAAGCGCCAAAGGATCATTGAGGACGTGGGAACGGTCATCGGGAATCGTGTAGCCGCAAGACAGTTAGCTTGGCGGACGGTTCTTAGTGTAGTGCCCGGGGACGACGCGGGTGGCGACGAGTTCGCATTCTTGACAATTGGGAGGTAGCCGACTGGCAACGAAGCGCCATGAACGAATTATTTGATTTCTCGGAAGCCGATCCCCCCGGGTCATTGGATGAGATCGACGCGGACCGGCGGGCTGTGCGAAAGGCGTTTCGCGAGGCGGATGTGGCCGACACGATCCTGCAAGGCATAGAGAGGAGAGCCATCAGGTCCGGACGTCGGCAAACGGGGCAGTTTCAATCGAATCGGGAGCCGAGGTGGCGTCTGGCTACTGCTGATCCCCAATATGGGACGGAAGTGGACTGCAAGATCATCGAGCTTCGGCTCTTGGGATTCCTGCTCGCGTTTTCAAATGCCCTGCGGTAGATGATGAGACGATCGAGTTGTTGACGGAACGATATTTGGGAGCGGAACCGTTGTGCGGCTCCTATTGCGACAGCCTGCTATTGGAACCACTCGATTTCCAGACCTTTTCGGGGGAGGCAATCGAGCCTACACACGGAGTGTCGTTGATCCATCTGGGGCACGAGAATCCGACAATTCAACCGAAGCACGTTCCGGAAAACGTCGCATGGCGGACACACCGAAGCAACCTGATTCAGGGGAATATGACGCTCAGGGAGGCAAGGATATATATAATAAAGCTCATTGCTAGGTACTTCGAGCTGGGGGAGCTGGATATCGCTGATTGAGGTGGGGGAATGGTGTGGGCATTGCGCAATCTCCACATGGTTTAGCGTTGACATCGCCGCGAAGTGGGAAGTAGGTCAGGCGTCGTTTCGTAGGGGGTCGCCGACTCAGCGGAGCGGCGGAGTCGACCGAGAGGCGTGGAAGCCCATCTCTCTGGTGAGGAGGGCAGACCACCTAAACGCGGGCTGTTTGATGACTGGCAATTGTCCGGTCGGGCGAAGAGATGGCGCGACTCGTGGCATCGCAACTTGAACGACTAGGGGGAACTCGTCCGCCGCGCTCAATTGGCCGGCTGGGAACGGGGATCATTTGAGGTGGGCTTGGCTCGACCCGCGGGCGGTTGACGACGGGTCGGTGCCCTGCGGTCCGCTTGATGCTAGTGTGCGCGTCATGGCTCGTGGACTTTGGACAGACGAAGAGAACGCATTAGTCGTCGCAGACTACTTCGAAATGCTCGAAGCGCAGGACGATGGGCGGGACTACGTGAAGAGCGAACACAACGAGAGTTTACGGGCGAGGATCAACCGCACGCACGGTTCGATCGAATACAAACACCGGAACATCAGCGCCGTCCTGCAAGTGCTGGGTGAGAACTGGATCGAAGGCTACCGGCCGGCATCCAATTTTCAGGCGTCGCTGTACCCCGCGGTCGAAAGTCGTCTTCGTCAGCGGGACGACACAGTGCCGGATTGGGGACCGGGCGAGGACGGTGCGCTCGATGACGCCAGGAAACTCACGATGGGGGAACCCCCGCGGAAACCGGAGGATACTGAAGAAGCGGCCAGGATAAGTCGTGTGGTTGGCCAGTCGCGGAAACACAACGCGGCGGCCCGCGCAGAGCGGAACCGCAAGCTCGGACGAGCGGGTGAGCGCCTGGTGCTCGGCTACGAGCGAGAACGGCTGACAACCATCGACCGACACGACCTCGCGCGGCGCGTACGGTGGGTCTCAGAGGAAGACGGGGACGGTGCCGGATACGACATCAGAAGCTTCTGGGCGGACGGAACGCCGCGGCTGGTAGAGGTGAAGACGACGAACGGCTGGGAACGCACACCGTTCTACATTTCGCGCAACGAACTCGCCGTTGCAAAGTCCCGGCCGGCGGAGTGGTGCCTGGTGAGGGTGTGGAACTTCCGAGGTGCGCCAAGGGCTTTCGAGCTGCGGCCCCCGCTAGACGTCCATTTGGCCCTCGAACCGGTGAACTTCGAAGTGCAGCTGCGCTGATCGAACGGGACAGGTTGGAACATCCCAGAGTGCCCGACACGACGACCGACCTGTCGACCCGGCTCGCCTTCTCGATCTACCAGAGTCCGGGCGTTTACGCGCTGTTGCTGGGCTCCGGAATGTCCCGCGCGGCGCAGATTCCGACGGGCTGGGAGATCACGCTGGACCTGGTGCGTCGCCTGGCGGCGCTCGATGGCGTGTCGTCCCACAGCGACTGGGCCGCTTGGTACCGGAAATCGACCGGCAAGGAGCCCGATTACTCGGAAGTAGTCCGGGAACTAGGCCGTTCGCCGGAGGAGAGACGTGCGCTTCTGCACAGCTACATGGAGCCGACCGACGAGGAACGAGGCCGCGGCGTCAAGACGCCGACGGAGGCGCACCGAGCTGTAGCGCGCCTGGTTCGGGACGGCTACGTGCGCGTGATCGTCACCACGAACTTCGACAGGCTCATGGAGAACGCGTTGCGGGAGCACGGCGTCGAACCGACCGTCGTTGCGTCGGAAGATGCCCTGAGGGGAGCGGAGCCGGCTGCGCACTCGAGTTGCTTCCTATTCAAGCTCCATGGGGACTACAAGGATTCGCGTATCAGAAACACCGACGCCGAGTTATCGGAGTACCCGGAGGGGTACGACGCCTTCCTGGACCGGGTGTTCGACGAATACGGTCTCGTGGTGTGCGGCTGGTCAGGGGAGTGGGATGCGGCGCTGCGGAACGCGGTTCTGCGCGCTCCATCGCGAAGATATCCGACCTACTGGGCTGCACGGGGCGAACCGGGCGGGGCTGCTGGCGAACTCATTGCGCACCGTCGGGCCTCGGTCGTCCCGATTTCGGACGCCGACAGTTTCTTCGGGGATCTCGCCAATCGGTTGGAAGTGGTGGCGCGCAGCCATCGGCAAAGCCCTCAGAACGTTGAAATGCTGCTCGGCACGGTGAAGCAGTTGTTGGCGGAACCCGAACGAAACCGTATTGCGCTCGAGGACCTGCTCTCGTCGGAAATCCGAAAGCTGCTTGACAACGAAACCATCGCTTCGATGCCGTTGCACGGCGACGTGACGCGGGAGGAGTTTCAACGGCGCGTAGCGGTCTACGAGGCGGCCACGGAACCTCTAGCGAGAGTGCTCGCTCTTCTTGGACGTTGGGGGTCGGACATGGAGTTCGACAGCGTCCTCAACGCGATTCTGGCGGTGTTTCGATCTGCCAACGAACCGCAGGGCGGCATGAGTCTATGGCTGGAGTTGCGCGAGTACCCAAGCGTTCTCCTCGTGAGCGCGTATGGTCTGTCTCTTGTACAGGCTCGGCGGTGGGATGTGCTGCACAGGCTGTTCAACCGCCGCATTGAGAGGTACCAGTCACCCAAGCCTGAACGACTTGTCGACGTACTCTACGCCGGTTGGTGGGGCGCAGACGATCACTGGAAACTCCTTGAAGGCATGGAGAACAACCGGCTGGCACTTTCGAACCATCTGGCGGAGCTCTTCTCCGAGTGGGGTGGCGAGACGATGGGTTTGCTGGCTGATTTCGACAGGCTTTACGACACATGGGAGATAGTCGCGACGGTTGAGTTTATGGGGCAGTACTCGCAGGCGGAACTTGGTACCGGCGAACGACCGTTCGTTCCGTTGGGCCGCTTCTCGTTGGGGCGGCGGCGCAACGTGTTGCCGCGCGTGCTCAACGGTGCGCTGGTCGCAGATCTGCTGGCTGCCGGATTCTCAGAGGGAAACCGCGAGAGGTTGTTGCTCGCTGCTAGGCAGATGGGGAAACGAGGGAGCTGGTAGCGGTTTGGAGTCCCGAAGTTGCAGGTGCGAGGCGCGTGCCGTTCCGCTCCCGACATCAGGTTAACGATAAGAGATCGGAAGCGTCGGGGTGTGCAGCCGCCGAGATCCCTTACGCTGCGGTTGGGGTGCTTTCTCTCCCGCGGCACGCGGTGTCGCCTTCGCGAGCAGGAGCCGTGACTGGATATGGCGCCTGTCACTACCCAAAGATGACGGCTGGCGGGAACATGGCGGTGTGCGTAGCAGGGGTAGTGACAGGCGGCGGAAGCGGCGTTCAGGCCAGTGGCGGCAAGGGATCTGCTAAGCACGCGGGTGATGCGGGAGTAATGATGGGGTGGTACAGTCCGCCGCGTCCACTTGCCGCCTCGGGGCGGTGTCGCCGGACGGAGCGTCTGGCGTTGTGTGGCCACACCGGAAGGTGTGCAACGTGCCTCGCCGCAATCGCGCGGCTACGCGGTCGACGCGTCGCAAGGGCACCGAGCGCCACGTCGCGGTCGCGCGCGGAAGGGGGGCGTATCCTGAACGGCCATCGCGCTGCGGCGCGCGGGAGACCGCGCGGGCCCGACCGGGAGTCGGGTGTGCAGTCGGCGACAAGCCGTGGCGCGAGGTCTCGTGCGTGGCAGAGGAGCGATCCGATGTCGTGTCCTTTTTCGGGGCAGCGCACGGGCCGGCGCGCCGAAGGGCTGGCGGGACGGGTGTCGTAGGGCTCCGCCGCGGCCGCCGCATGCGACGGCAAGGGAATACGCGTTGACGGGCAATACCGCAATTTCGTTGCGGGATCCGGACGACCTGCCTGGCAGGGAACGGATCGCCCATCACAACTTAGCTCTTCGACCTGTTCCCCGGCCGCGTGGCGCGGCCGGGGAACAGGCGGTCGTGGACGCGGGTTGCACGCTATTGTTCACGCTCCTCGATCCGCAAGCGCAACTCTCCAGACCGCGGGCGGCAGCGAGTCGCGACAGACGCGGTTAGCGTCGGGGTAAGCACGCGTTCGTTGACGGCGCGCATGGCGGTGTCTAGGTTGCCCGCCGTTTCCGAAGACACAGGAGCCGCGGATGCGCGAGTTGAACTTCGATCTGCTGCACCTGCTGGAAGGGGACCGGCAGGGCTCGCACGGCACCCGGCGGATGCGGCGCTACGCCCTGATGCAGGCGGCGGAGACCCTGCACCGGCTCGGCTACCGGGGCCTGCGGGCGAGGGGCCTCAAGGGCCGGCATGTCGAAGCGCTTGCGGCGGAGTGGCAGCGCCAGGGCCTCAAGGCGGGGACGATGCGCAACCGGATGGCCCTTTTGCGGTGGTGGGCGGTAAAGGTGGGCAAGCCCGGCATGGTCCGCCCGGACAATGAGAGCTACGGGATCGTGGGCGACGCATCGTGACCGGCGTTCAGGGGTCGGCATCGGCGATCTCGGCTGCGCCGGTCGGCCCAGCTTGCCGCCGTGGCCTGTGAGTCGAGGTCGACGACGCGGCGGTGAGCCCATTGCGGACGGCGGCACAAGCGATGGCGAGGCAGAGCGTGGTCTTGCCCGTTCGGCGCTTCTGCGCGACGACCGAGACGGTTCTCATGCGTGTGGAGGAGTCCGCGTTCCCGAAGTTCCAGGGCCAGTGTACGAGTCGGATTGGGGCGCTGGCAAAGGAAAAGTGCTCGCGCGAAGCTAAGCGGCACCCCGGACGTATGGCTCTTTATCACGTTGATAAATAATACATTTTTAGCGTTCCGGGAATTGACTGCAGCCCCCGCGACGGTGTAGAGCTTAAAGGCAAGGGAGGACGCGCCCGTGGCGGAGACGTCGCGGACATTCGAGGATTCGCCCCCTTGCGGGGGCGGTGGCGAGAGGTACGAACATGCGCCGAAGCGAGTCCCGACGGCCCCTTCGGTGGGTGCCCGCGCGAAGGGCGGCATGCGGCAGCTGAACTTCGACCTGAAGCGCCTGCAGGAGCGCCACCGGGAGGGCGGCTTCGTCACGCGGCGGGACCGGTCCTATGCGCTGGCGCAGATGGCGGACACGCTGCACGAACTCGGCTTCCGCGGGCTGCGGGCGACGGGGCTCGGGCGCAAGCACGCGGTGGCGCTGGTGTCGGCGTGGCAGCGCCAGGGGCTCGCGACCGGAACGGTCAAGAACCGGATGGCGCACCTGCGCTGGTGGGCGCGACACATCGGCCGGCCGGGCGTGGTCGGCACGAACACGGAGCACGGGATCGGGCAGCGCCGGTACGTGACGAACCGCGACAAGAGCCGCGGGCTGGACGCGGACCGCCTGGCGCTGGTGGGGGACGTGCATGTGCGGATGTCGCTCCGGCTGCAGGCGGCCTTCGGGCTGCGCCGGGAAGAGGCGATCAAGTTCACGCCGTCGTACGCGGACCGGGGCGGATCGATCGTGCTGAAGGCGGCTTGGACGAAGGGCGGCCGGGTGCGGGAGATCCCGATCTGGAACGACGAACAGCGCGCGGTGCTCGATGCGGCCCGGGGTCTGGCGGGTGGCGGCGCGCTGATCCCGGGCGGGCGCAACTACGTCGTGCAGCGCAAGGCATACGAGAAGCAGACGAAGGCGGCGGGGCTCGGGCGCATGCACGGCCTGCGGCACCGCTACGCGCAGACGCGCTACGAAGACCTGACGGGTTGGAAGGCGCCGGCTCGCGGCGGTCCGCGGCGGCGGTCGCTGTCGCGGGCGAGGCGGCGCGTCGACACGGCGGCACGGCTGACGGTGTCGCGGGAGCTGGGCCATGGCCGCGTGGACGCGGCGAACATCTATCTAGGCAATTGAATCGATTGGAGACAGGCGAATGTTGAATGGAAGCAATGGAACGTCGCAAGGCGGCGTGGCGCTGCTGGTGGACTTCGAGAACCTGGTGTTGAGCGCGGGCGGGGGTCGGGAGGCCGACTGCGCGGCGCTGCTGGCGCTGGCCGGCGGGTACGGACCGGTGCGGGTTGCGAACGTCTACGCGGACTGGCGTACCAGGACCATGCGGGACTACCCGGACGGCATCCACGGACTCGGCGTGGAGTTCGTGCAGGTGCTCGGGCGGCGCCGGGGACGCGTTCTCAAGAATGCTGTCGACGTGCGCATGGCGGTGGACGCGGTGGAGCTTGTGCGCGACGTGCCGGGCATCGGCGTGTACGTCATCGTCTCGGGGGACCGGGACTTCGTGGAGGTGGTGCAGGCGCTCAAGCGGCACGGCAAGACGGTGGTGGGCGTGGCGCGCCGCGGCGCCGTCGGCGCCGAACTGGTGGGGGTCTGCGACCGCTTCGTGTACTACGAGTCGATGGAGGCGCGCGTCGGGGCGCGTGCGGTGCCGGCCCCGGCCGGCCCGTTGCGCGCGCTGGTCCGCGGAGGGCGGGCGGCGAAATGCGCCGCGCGCCGGATGCTGCGCGTCCGGGAGGGGTCTGACGGCGGAGCCCCGACGGGGGCGGGGGTGCGTGCGGACGCGCCGACGGTCGCCGTCGGCGGTCGTCGGGCGATCGGCTGGGGCTGGTTCGAGTGGGCGCGGGAGCAGCTCGCGAGCGGCGCCGTCGCGGCGAACGAGGACGGCGGGTGGCTGCACCGGATCGACGACGAGGCGTTCGCGGTGGTGCCGGACTGCTTCGAGGAATGGGCGGCGCGTGAGGGAGTCGCGGTGACCACGGCGAAGAACCGGGTGCACCGCCTGCGGCTGCATCGGCGGCAGCGCCGCGGCGGTGTGATGGGCGACCGGTTCCACGCGGCGCTGGGAGACGGGCGCAAGGCGCGGGGGATGCTGTTTCCGGGCGGCTTGTTGTGGGGCGACGAGGAACCGGAGATCGGCCGGGGGAGGCTCGTGTAGCGGGAGCCGTGCGTGCGGCGGTCCGCGCCGGGGTGCGGGCCTGGCGTTTGGCGTCCGTCCCGGCGTCCGGCGCATAGCGGATGCTAAGGACGCGGGCTTTGACAGGCGTCCCGGCGCGGGCCTAGGGTAGTAGGCGATTGGAAGGGAGGCGCACCCCCCGCTTTCCAGTCCCGCCGCGCGGATCACCGCGCCGGCGGCGAGACGAAGTCCGTGTTGCGATGCGGGGGGCCAGGACACGCTCGACCCATGAGGGAGGCGTACCCATGCGCAATTCACCCCCGATCTCGATCTACCGGCTGCCGGCGGTGCTCGAAGTCACCGGCCTGTCGAAGGCCACCGTCTACCGGCTGCTCGAGCGCGGCGAGTTTCCGCCGCGCGTCAAGCTCTCGCCGCGCTGCGTCGGCTGGCGCGTCGCGGACATCGACGCCTGGCTTGAGGCGCGCGCTACGGCGTCCGGCGTGCCGGTCGCGCCGGAGTCGCGGGCGGCCGGCTGAGGAGAACACCCGCGTGGCGCGCCGCCGTCCGGCTGCGCGCTACGCGGGGCGTCCCTGGAACACGACGACGCCACAGATCGCCGCGTCGGCGCCCGCCTCGACGATCGGTTCGGGCCAGTCGGGGTTGAGCGCGCGCAGGTAGCGCCGGTCCTCCTCCTCGACGAGCTGCTTGAAGGTGGCGGCGCCGCCCGGCGCGCGGCGCACGACGACGAAGCTGCCGTTGGCGGCGGCGACGTCGGGGTCGACGAAGATGTACTCGCCGTCGGGGAAGCGCGGCGCCATGCTGGCGCCGGCGACGCGCAGCACGAAGGTTTCCGGGCCGCACGGCAGCGGGCAGTGCAGCCGCTCGGCGCCGGCCTGCAGTTCGCGCGCCTCGGTCCACGTGCCCGCCTGCACCCACGAGATCACCGGGAAGCCGCCGCCGGGCGGCAGGGGGTCCCCGAGCCCCTGCGGCTCGTCCATCCAGCCGAGCGGCTTGCCCATGGCGCGTTCGAGCTTGGCGGCCAGGCGGTCGCCCATGCGCCGCGCACGACCGCTCGGGTAGGGCTTGCCGGCGCGCACGGCACTGAGATAGGGGCCGCTGACGCCGGCGCGGCGCGCGAGCGCGGCGGCGGAGCCGGCCTCGGCGACGAGGCGCCGGAGGTTGTCGAGGCGGATGCGGTCGAGCGGATTCGGCATGGACGTTGTCCGGTTAGCGCAGGGATAAGCATATAGCAGGTGGCCGTTCTTGCCAATGAAGTTTCCGCTTTGATAGGTTGTATTACTCGTTTCAAGTAATAACGAGAAAGGAAGGATAAAAGTGGAGATGCAGCAATTCATGCGGGCGGCGAACAAGCGCGAACGCGCCGAGGTCGCGGAGCTCTGCGACACCACGGTCGGCTACCTCTACCAGGTCGCGGGCGGCCACCGCCACGCGAGCGCGTACATGGCGATGCGCCTGGAGGAGGCCACGCGGCGCGTGGCCGCGGGCACCGGCGGACGCCTCGCGGCGGTGCCGCGGAGCTCCCTTGTGCGGCACCCCGAGGTGTTCGCGTGATGACGGCCGCGCTGCGGGGCGGGGCCGGCACGGCCGCCCTGGCGCTCGCCTTGTCGGTCTGGACGGCGCACGGGGCCGACGTGGCGGACAGCGCGGTGCGGGAGTCCGGCGTCCGCGCCGCCGAACGGCGCGCCGCGGTCTGGGATCTGTCGCGGGGGGACTGGACGCGCTACGAGGCGCTCATGGCGGGCCGGCGCGGGGCCTGGTCGCCGGACGCGGATCCGCTGCTGGTACTGGGCGCGCACGCGCGCTCGGAGTCCGAGCGTCGGCGTTTCGCCGAGGCGTTCGTGCTGGCCGAGCACGCCCGGGTCGAGGGCGAGCTCGCCTTCGAGCGGGCGGTGCAGACCGCCTGGCGGCGGCTCTTTCCCGGGCGGCCGCGGATCGCGGGCCCGGCCGGGGCGGTCTCCCCGGCACAGATCGACCGCTACGCCCTGGTGGCGGACCGCGACTGCGCGGACTGCGGCCGGCGCGTGCGCGCCCGGCTCGAGTCCGGCGTGCCGGTCGACGTCTACGTGCGCGGTGCCGCGGACGACGCGGACCTGCGCGCGTGGGCCGCCGGGCAGGCGCTCGATCCCGGAGCCGTCCGCGCCGGCCGCGTGACCCTGAACCACGGCGACGGGGCGCCCCCGGTGGCGGCGCCCGCCGTCTGGGCGCGGACCGCGGGCGGCGGATGGGCGCCGGTGGAGGCGTTGCCGTGAGCCGGCACCCCGTCGAGGCGCTGCTGCGCCCGCCGGCGGAACTGAACGCCGGCACCGTGTCGGTGCTCGTCGGCGTCGCCATAGCACTCGGGCCGGAGTGTTTCCTGATGACGCCGGGGGTCGGCTACGGTTCGGCGGCGTTTCTCGGGGTGCACGGCGCGTGGTGGCTGAACCGGGGCGTCAAGGTCGTGCGCTACCAACGCAACCTGCGCCGGCGGCGGCGCTGGACGATGCCGGCGGGGCGCATCCCGGTGAACGCCGAGGCGCTGTTTCTGGGCCGCGGCTTCCGCTGGGGCGAACGCCACACGCAGCGCCTGCACGACTGCCGCAAGACGCGCTTCCGCAAGTTCGTGGAGCCGGGCCGGCTGGTGCGCTGGGCGCACGCCTGCGCGGCGGACCCCGGCGCGGGCGGTCTGGCGCGGATCGGCCGGAAGCTCGCCGCCGACGTGCCCTTGAACCCCTTCCGGCGCAGGACATCCGGCGCGGCGAGACGGTGGTGGTCTTCGACCCGAAGGGCGACGCCGACCTGCTGCGCGCGGTGCGCGAGGCGTGCTACGCGGCGAAGCGCGGCGACGATTTCCTGCTGTTCCATCTCGGCTACCCGGAGCTGTCGAGCCGCTACAACGGGGTCGGCCAGTTCCACCGGGTCACGGAGGTCGCGACGCGGGTCGCCGGCCAGGTGTCGGGCGAGGGCGCCTCGGCTGTCTTCCGCGAGTTTGTCTGGCGGTTCGTCAACGTGGTCGCCCGCGCGGTGACCGCGCTCGGGCAGCGGCCCGACTACCGCACGATCCTCCGGCACGTGACGAACATCGACGGGCTGTGCCTTGAGTACGCCGAGTCGCATTTCGCGGACCGGCCGGACGTGCTGGCGGCGGTGGCTGCGATGGAGGCGGCCCGGGAGGAGCCGCCGCGGCACATGGCGGGACGGCCGCGGCGCCTGGTGGCGTTCGAGCGGACGATGCTCGACGGGGGTCTGGGCGACGAGGTGCTCGACGGTCTGCGCAGCGCCATGCGCTACGAGAAGAGCTACTTCGACAAGCTCGTGGCGTCGCTCCTGCCGCTGCTCGAGAAGCTGACGACCGGCAAGGCCGCGCAGCTCCTGAGCCCGGACTACCGCGACGTGGACGATCCGCGGCCGGTGTGGGACTGGCGCCGCGTGGTGAATCAGCGGCTGGTGGTCTACGTCGGCCTCGACGCCCTGTCCGACGCGCCGGTGGCCGCGGCGGTCGGCAACTCCATGTTCGCCGACCTCGTGAGCTACGCGGGCGAACGCTACAAGCACGGCGACGCGCACGGCCTGCGTGCCGGCGTCGAGGCGGCGCGCCACCCGGTGGTGGCGCACATGGACGAGTTCAACGAGCTGATGGGCGACGAGTTCATTCCGCTGCTGAACAAGGGCGGCGCCGCCGGCCTGCAGGTGACCGCCTACACCCAGACCTTCTCCGACATCCAGGCGAGGACGCGCGACGTGGCGAAGGCGCGCCAGGTGTCGGGCAACTTCAACTCGCTGGTGATGTTCCGGGTCAAGGACATCGACACGGCAGCGCTCCTGACCGATCAGCTGCCGACCGTGAGCGTGGTCGAGCTGACGCAGATCGCCGGCTACACGGACTCGTCCGACCCGGACTCGACGGTGGACTTCAGCTCCCGCCACGAGGACCGGATCACGACCTCGACGGCCACCATGCTGGAGCCCCACGACGTCACGCGCCTGCCCAAGGGGGAGGCGTTCGCCCTGCTCGAGGGCGGCGCGCTGTGGAAGGTGCGGCTGCCGCTGCCGGGCGGCGGCAGGAGCGACCCGTCGGCGGCGTTCGCCGAGCTGACGGCGGACATGGAGCGGCGCTACCGCTCCGGGGGCTCCTGGTGGGCGGGCGCGGCGGAGACGCTGCCGGAGGCGGCGGATGTCTGAGGCGCCGGCGAGGCGTGCCGAGCGGAGCGAACCGCGCCGCGATCCGCGCGGCCGCGCGCGCGGCGTGCTGCACTGCCTGTGGCTGTCGCTCGTGATGTCGGTGGCGGTCGAATGGATCGGGATGACCTGGTGGTGGCCGGAGCAGGGCGCCGAACACGCCTCGGACGTGCTGCGGCGCGAGGCGGGGTACCTGAACGCGGACTTCCGGCCGTCCGCCGCGCGCATCGTGCGCGGCGCCGAGCGCGCCTGGTTCTACGCGTTCGAGTGGACCGGGCTTGCCGCCGGCCTGCGGTGGCTCGGCGGCGCGACCCGCTTGGACGAGTACGTCGAGGCGGCGCTGTTGACGGCGCAGGTGCTGATCGTGCGCGTGGTGCTGCTGGGCTTCTCGGCGCCCGCCTTCGCGGGGTTCGGCGTGGTCGGCCTGGCGGCTGGCCTGACGCTGCGCGACGTGCGCCGCTGGTCGGCGGGCCGCGAGTTCGGCGGCGTCTACCACGCCGCCAAGCGCGGCGCGCCCAAGGTGCTGTTCGCGGCGGCGTTCGTCTATCTGGCGATCCCGTTCGCGGTGCACCCGACGGCGGTGATCGTGCCGGGCGCGGCGCTGTTCGGCGGCTCGGCGCTCGTCGTCGCGGCGTCCTTCAAGAAGTACCTGTAGGCGTGGACCCCGATCAACTGGCCGCGTTCCGCGGCGCGAACCCCGGCTCCCCGGTAACGGAGGCCGACCTGCTGGCGCTCTGCGCTGGGCTGGTGTGTGCGCTGGCGATCGCGTGGTGCGGCTGGGTCGTGTTCCACGCCTACAGGAACTGGAGCGGCGGCGGCGCCACCCCCGGCGAGGCCGGGGGCCACGTGCTGCGCGCGGTGTTCCTGACGGTCGTCGTGCTGGCGGTCGTCACCTGGTGAGAAAGAGAAACGGAGTCTGATGTGAACAAGCGAATTCGGAATGGGTGGCGGAACCTCGTCGCGACGTGCGCGGCGGCGCTTGCCGCCGGAGCGAAGGCGGGCCTGCCGGACGTGGCGGACCCCTCGACCGGCGCGGTCGACGAGGGCGACTTCATCGGCATGCTGCAGGCGTACGGGCTCGACATCGTCGTGCTCGGCGGCCTCGGCCTGTCGGCGATCGCGCTCCTGGTGGTGGCCAAGAACGTCATCAGCAAGTACAGCCAGGTGTCGGACGGCCGCGCCACCTGGGGGGAGGTGGGCATGCACGGCGCGGTCGGCGTGGTGCTGCTGGTGATCGTCATCTTCCTCGCCACCCAATCGGCCACGGTGCTGACCTGATGGAGCACGAGATCGTCTTCCTGCCGGACCGGCTGAACCGGGCGCCGGCGGTGTTCCTGGGCCTCTCCGACGGCGAGCTGCGCATGGCCGGGCTCGTCAACCTGGCGATTCTCGTTCCGGGGTGCGCGGCGATCGCCGCGCTCTTCGGCCAGGCGGTGCTGGGCCTCGGCGCCGGGGCGCTGGCCGCCTGCGGCGGCATCTGGCTGACCGCGCGGGCGCTGCGGCGCCTCAAGCGCGGCCGGCCGGAGGGCTACCACGCCGACGCGGTCGCCGCGTGGCTCGAGGACCGGGGCCTGAAGCCCAAGACCATGCTGCGCGAGAGCGCCGTGTGGGACATCCGCGCCCGTCGGCCGCGATGAGCCGCTACCGCAATGTGCTCGCCGGCCAGCGCGAGGCGATCCGGGCCCTGTGGGGCGCGGTGGGCGTCGCGCTGGTCTGCGCCCTGATCCTCGGCATCGGCTGGATGACCGCGCCGAGTTCGCTGCGCATCCACATCCCGCCCGACCTGACGGCGGGCGCCACGGTCAAGCCGGATGCGCCGGCGCCGCCGCATGTCTACACGTTCGCGCTCTACATCTGGCAGCAGCTCTACCGCTGGCCGAACGACGGCGCGCGCGAGTACCGGGCGAAGCTCGACGCGCTGGCGAACTTCCTCACCCCGGCCTGCCGCCAGGACCGCCTCGACGACTTCGCCGAGCGCAACGCCCGGCGCGAGCTCGCCGGCCGTCAGCGGGCGGTGTGGGAGATCCCGGGCCGCGGCTACGCGGTGGAGCGCGTGTACGACGAGGGCGGCGGCAGCTGGGTCGTCTCCCTCGACCTGATGATCGAGGAGACGGTGCTCGGCGAGCGCGTCAAGAGCCGGGCGGTCGCCTACCCCGTGCGCGTGGTGCGCTACGACGTGGACCGCGAACTCAACCCGTGGGGGCTGGCGCTGGACTGCCTGGCCGGGCTGCCGCGGGCGATCGAATTGGAGGAGGAGAAACCATGAAGGGAAGGATGCCGTTCTGGCTGTGCGCGGCGATGGCGTCGTGGGTCCACGCGGAGACGGTCGAGTGGGAGCGGACGCCGATTCCGGTGACGCTCGCGGTGGGCGCCGAGCGGCAGGTCCGCTTCGAGGGACCGGCCACGGTCGGCGTGCCTGCGGACCTCATCGGGACCGGCGCGCTGCGCGCGGAGTTCGCGAACGACACCGCCTATTGGCTGGCGACCGAGCCGTTCGCTGCGCGCCGGATAAGGGTGCGCCTGGAACGCACGGGCGAGTTCGTGCTGTTCGACGTCGGGGCGGCGCCGGGCGCCGGCGGGTCCGCGGAGGTGCTGGAGGTGCGCGTGGCGAGGCCGGAACGCGAAGGGATCGCGTCCGCCGACCGCGCACCCGACGACCCCCGCGGCGGGGTGGTGGAGCTTGTCCGCCACGCCGCCCGCCTGGACCTGGCGCCGCCGCGGCTTGCCGGGCTCCCGGCGGGAACGGTCGTCGTCGAGACAGCCGCGACGGACGCCACTGGCCTCTACCGCGATGCCGACGGGTCGCGTCCGCGTCTCGTCGTGCGCGGCCAGCTCTCCCGGGGCGGCCTGTTCGTGACGACGCTCGAGGCGTCGAACACCTCGCCGGACCCGCTGGAGGTGGACGTGCGGCGCCTGCGCGCCGGCGCCGGAGAGGGACTGGTGGCCGTGGGCTGGACCCGGTCGTCGCTCGCGCCGGTCGGCGAGCCCGGCTTCACGGCGCGCGTCTACGTCGTCACGCGGGCGCCCTTCGAGTTCGCAGGGGCTGCGCCGTGAACGCGAACCTGCTGGTCAAGGTCGGCATCGGCGCGGTGCTCCTGGTGGTGACGATGATGGTCGTGGTGCGCTGCTCGCGCGACGAGGCGGCGTCCGTCGGCGTCGCGCCCATGGTCGGCGGCGAGCCGCTTTCCGCCGAGACGGCCGCGGCGCTCGGCATCGAGGGCGACACCCCCGACGACATCGTGCGCACGCTGATCGCCAACGTGCGCGAGACCAACGAGCGCCTCGCGACGCTGGAGGCCGCCAACGAGACCCTGCGGGACGAGAACGCGGGCCTGCGGGACATGCGCGAGAGCGTGGTCGCGGAGGTGACCCGGAGCTTGGGCGACGAGGCGGCCAGGCTGCGCGAGGAGAATCGCGGCGTGGTGGCCGACGCCCGCGACGAGGTCTCGGGCCTGAAGGAGGAGATCGAGCGGCTGCTCGGAAGCGCGCCCGCGGCGGTGCGGGGCCGGACGGCGCAAGGCGTCGGCGCGGCGGAGACGGTCTGGCTGCCGCCGCTGGAGCGCGAGGCGCAGGACGCGGGGCTCCTGCCCTGGGGCGACGGCCCGACCGGCGCCGTTCCGATCGGCAAGGAGGGCGGGGGTAAGGAGGCGCCGCCGGTACGGCCCGTCTACACGATCCCCAAGAACGCGACCCTCGTCGGCGCGCGCGCGTTCACGGCGCTGATCGGCCGGGTGCCGGTCGGCGAGGACGCGCGCGTTACCGACCCCTACTTCTTCAAGCTGCTGATCGGCCGCGACAACCTGGCGGCCAACGGCCACGAGATCCCGGAACTCGCCTACGCGGTCGCCAGCGGGGAGGCGATCGGCGACTGGACGCTCGGCTGCGTGTCGGGCGACGTGACCTCGATGACGTTCGCCTTCGCCGACGGGCGGATCGTCACCGTGCCCGAGGCGCGGGACGTCTCCGGGGGCGGGGCCGGCACCCGCGCGGTGCGGCTGGGCGGCCTGTCCGACGACCACGGCAACCCGTGCGTCGCCGGCGAGCGGATCACGAACGCGGCGTCCTACCTCGGCCAGAGCGCCGCGGCGCTCACCCTCGGCGCGGCCGCCGAGGGGCTGGCGGCCGCGCAGACGACGGCCCATGCGGGAGGAATCGCGGGAACGGCGACCACTGTCGTCGACGGCGACGTCGGCCGCTTTGCCGTCGGCCGCGGGCTGTCCGGCGCGGCGCAGGAGGTGGCGCGCTGGCTGCGCGCGCGCCAGTCGCAGGAGTACGACGCGGTCTACGTGGCGCCCGGGGCGCGCGTCGCCGTGCACGTCGACGAGGAACTCAGGATCGACTACGACCCGGCGGGCCGGCTGGTCCGCCACGAGGACGCCGGGACGGCGGGGAGGCACCGTGCGCTGGACTAGATTGACGACCGTGCTGCTGGCGGCGGTCCTGGCGGGCTGCGCGTCGAAGGC
Source organism: Gammaproteobacteria bacterium (assembly GCA_026706385.1). Taxonomy (GTDB): domain Bacteria; phylum Pseudomonadota; class Gammaproteobacteria; order Pseudomonadales; family Azotimanducaceae; genus VXYL01. The sequence goes on along the minus strand of JAPOYV010000100.1, from coordinate 4,651 downwards.
GCCGTCCTCCGCGCTCGCGGAAGGGCCGCGCATGATCGAGCTCTACCGGGGGACGGCGGTCGGGGAGCCGGCGGGCGCGGCGGCCCAGTCCGCGTCGCCCGCGTCGCCCGCGACGGGTGCACGCTGCCGCTGGTGGCTGTTCACCTGGCCGTGCGAAGCGTTGCCGGTCGAGGCCGAGGCGGCCGGCGGGGACGCCCGGGGGGATGCCGGCGCCTACGCGCGCACGGCGGCGAACGAACTGGAGCTGCTGTTCCCGCGCCTGCCGAATCCCGACGTCTACATCCACGTGGTGGCGCACCTGGCGACGGACGAACGCGTGCCGGTGCCCGGCTACACGACGGCGGTGCCCCTCTACGAACGCGTGGAGTACGCGCTGCCGGGCGAACTGGAGCCGGCGTTGCGGCTGCTGGCACCGGACGGGGAACCCGCCGACGCGGAAGCGTCGTCGTCGGCCATCGGGGAGACGCCGTGAAGCTGGCGGACTTCGTCGCCAAGGCGTCGCGGCCGGACTCGGGCGAATCGGGCCGATCCGCCGGGCGGGCACCTGCGCAAGCCGCCGGGGCGGCGCGCCGCCCGGCGCCGCGCAAGGGCGTGCCGCCGGCGACGGTGGCGTCGATGTACCGTCCGGCGCGCTCGTTCGTGGACCACCTGCCTTGGGCGGAGGCCCTCGACGACGGCACGATCCTGCTGGAGGACGGGCGCAGCGTCGGCGCCGCCTGGGAGATCGGGCCGCGCGGCACGGAGGGCCGCGGCGGCGCCTGGCTCGCGGACGTGCGCGACGGCCTGCACGACGTGCTGCAGGACAGCTTCGAGGAACTGGACGCCTCGCCCTGGGTGGTGCAGACGTTCACTTGGCGCGAGCCGGACCTCTCGGCCGCCGCGGCGGCGTTCTCGGCGTACGCGGCGGAGCACGCGGGGGACGGGCCGTTCACGGCGGGCTATGCGGCGATCCTCGCCGACCACTACCGCGGGGTCGCGAAGCCCGGAGGCCTGTTTGCCGACCGGCTCTCGCAGACGCGGTGGGCGGGCGCGCGGCAGCGCACGGTGGTCACCCTGCACCGCTGGGGCCGGGATGCGGCCCCGGCCGGCGAGGGGGCGCTGGTGCTGGAGGCGGGCGGCAAGCTGATGGGCGCGCTGGAGGGTCTCGGCGTGCGGCAGCGGCGGCTGACCGCGGCGGAGGTGCACGCCTGGCTGACGCGCTGGTTCAACGCCTGGACGCACCTCACCCCCGACGATCCCGCGGCGTTCGCGCGCGAGTTCCTGGACGACGGGCTGCCCTACGGCGACGCCTTCGCCGACTCGCTCTTCTACTCGCATCCCCGTTCGGACGCGGAACGCGGCGCCTGGCTGTTCGACAAGACGGCGATGCGGGTGCTGACGGTGGAGGGGCTGCGCCGGCCGCCGGCGATCGGGCACGTGACCGGCGAGACCCGGCACGGCGACGCGGTGAACGCGGTGCTCGACCAGCTGCCGGAGGGCACGGTCTACGTGACGACCCTGGTGCCGGTGCCGCAGGACACGGTGGACGCGCACGTCGACCGCATCGCGTCCTCCGCCACCGGCGAATCCGCCGACGCCATGCGCGCGCGCGCCGACTGCCGCGCGGCGAAGGAGATCATGGGCGAGCGCCACAAGCTCTACCGCCTCGGGGTCGCCTTCCACCTGCGCGCGGCGTCCCTGGAGGATCTCGACGCGCGCACCGCGGAGGCGCGGACCGTGCTGCTGCGCCACGGCTTCCGGGCGATCGCGCCGAAGGACGACGTCCGCGCGCTCGACAACTTCCTACTGCACCTGCCGATGGCCTACGACCCGGACGTCGACAGGAAGGCCGGCTGGCGCCAGACGCGCCTGGCGTGGGTGCAGCACGCGGCCAACGTCTGGCCGGTGTTCGGCCGCTCGGCCGGCACCGGACACCCGGGCCTGTCGTTCTTCAACCGCGGCGGCGAGCCGCTGACCTTCGATCCCCTGAACAAGCTCGATCGCCTCAAGAACGCCCACGGCCTGCTGGTCGGGCCGACCGGCGCGGGCAAGAGCGCGACGCTCGGCGGGATGCTGGCGCAGCTGATGGCCGTGCACCGCCCGCGGCTGTTCGTGATCGAGGCCGGCAACTCGTTCGGGCTGCTGGCGGACTGGTTCGAGTCTCGGGGGCTCAGCGTCAACCGGGTGGCGCTCAGACCCGGCAGCGGCGTCTCGCTGCCGACCTTCGCCGACGCGGCGCTGCTGCCGGAGGCCGCCGAGGTGGCGCTCGACACGGACACCCCGGAGGACGCCGAGTTGCCGGAATTCGGCGACGTGGAGGACGACGACGAGGACGAGCCGCGCGACATCCTGGGCGAACTCGAGACGGTGGCGACCTTGATGGTCACCGGCGGCGAGGCCAAGGAGGTCGAGCGGCTCAGGCGCGCCGACCGGCGCGTGATCCGCGACGCGGTGATCGAGGCGGCGAAGAACGCCCGGGCGGAAGGCGCCATGCCCCGCACGGAGCACGTGCGCCGCGCGTTCCACCTGCTCGCGGAGACCCGCGAGGGGCTCTTGGACGAGGCGCGCCAGCGCCTGCGCGACATGGGCGACGCGATCGGCCTCTTCTGCGACGGCTTCGCCGGCGAGGTGTTCAACCGCGACGGCGACATCTGGCCGGAGGCTGACGTCACGCTCGTCGACCTCGCCCACTTCGCGCGCGAGGGCTACGAGGCCCATCTCGCGATCGCGCTCATCAGCCTGCTGAACGTGGTGAACAACATCGCCGAGCGCGACCAGCGCACGGGCCGCGAGATCGTGGTGGCCATCGACGAGGCGCACATCGTCACCACGCACCCGCTGGTGAGCCCCTATCTCGTCAAGATCGTGAAGATGTGGCGTGAGCGGGGAGGCCTAAAAAAGATCAATAAATACACTCGGTTGAAGGGAACTTCGGCGCGTGTTCCAACAAACCGGCACCGTACCGGGAACGCGCTCCCTGGTGACACCTATTGCGACTCCGGCGGCTCCCCGACCGTGCGACTCCGGCGTCCATCCCGACTTCCGGCGCTGCTCCTTCCGTGGTGCCGACCTTGCTCGGGATGGCCAACGAACGTACCGGTCGCCGGTCGCCGGAGTCCACCCCATGGACTGCCGACGGCGCGGCGGCGCTTCCTCAAGCTCCCCGTGATCGTCCCCCTCCGACGTCCGGATCAAGGCTTCCGTCGGGCGAACGTGACCGTTCGGTGAGCCACTGCGCCCGCGAGCCCACCCCTCTTGGCTCGTCCCGTCCGGCCGCTGTGCGGATGGCCGTGTAGTCGGGGTTGGTCCCAATGTTCCGGCAAACACGCTTGCGGCGGCGTTTGGGGGGCATTGTGGGCGATGCCGCCTCGCGGCGGCCCGCGCCCTAGTCGGCTCCGCCGACCGGAGCCCGCACGCGGTCTCCGCCCATCCGGGTTGCGGTCGCTATCGCTTCCGCCCTCCGGGCGGTGAGATCGCGTCGTCGGCTCCGAAAGCATCCGACCGCCAGACCGCCCGCCCGCCGGTGACGAATCGGGGGCCGCCCGCACGTTCCCCGAACCGCCAGCCCCGCTCAGGGCCGCCGCATCGTCCGACGCCAGCGATGTCAACGACGGCATGTCGTCCGTCGGGTACCGGCCCAGCGTGTCACGCGTACTCGGCCGGTCAACCCGAAGGGTTCTCCGCGCTGCTGCGACCTCGCTGGCGCGAGGTGACTGGCCTGCGCGCGCGTGCCGCCTGCCAGGCACCGACGCACTCCCGCGTCGCGAGTCTGAACAGGAGACCACCATGGACCTCGAAACCCTCATCGCCCAGTGGAGCGGCAGGACCCCGCCGGGCTTCGTTCCCCACGCCGTCCTCCGGCAGCAGCCCCCACAGTGCGTTCAACCGCGTTGCCGGCGGCCAGCTTCGCTCAAGGCCAACGGGGAGTTCGCGAAGTCGTGCGAGCCGTGCAGAATCCGTCGCGCGAAATCCTGCAAGCGTCGCCGCGCCGCTCTGGTTGCCGAAGGCGGATGCCGACGATGCGCCTATCGCAAGCGACTGGCGGGCGACTTCCTCTGCGCGCGGTGCCGCGAGGACCGCGACGCCGAGCGCGGGCAGAAGCGCCGGGACGCCATCGACGCGGCGGCGATCGACGAGTTCGCGGCCAAGCCCGACAGGGCGCACGAACCGTCGAACCTCGATTGCGGAATCAGCCCGTGGAACGCGCGGGGCCCGCGGGAACCGTCGGCAGCCTATTGGTCGCCGTTGCCCGATCCCGAGCCGCGCGAAGAGCGCGAATGGGCGCATTCCATCCACGACACCGGGTGGCGGGTGAATCGCCACTGATCCCGCCGCTTCGCGGTCGAGGCGCGACGGCTCCGGTCGTCGCGTCCCGGCCCGCTCGCCTGTTCACGAACCGATGTACTGGCTGACAACTTGACGGCGCGAATGGCCGAGTTCGCTTGAGATTCTCGCCCGCGACGCGCCGTCCAACCGCTTCCTCGCCGCCTTCAGGCTGCGCATCGGCGGGCCGCCCGCGGCCGGCGGCTTCCAGCCCGTGAGCTCCGCGTAGCGCCGGCAGGCGTAACCGTGGCGCAGCCGGTGCATGCGCTCCAGTCCCGCCTCCGCCGTCTGCCGCTCGTAGACCTCGAGCTGCTGGACGTAGTTGCGGTGGCCCGGGATCATCGCCCCG
>JAPOYV010000041.1 GCA_026706385.1 Gammaproteobacteria bacterium | reverse complement strand
GGCCCGCGTTTTCGTGATCGGCGCGGGCGTCGCCGGATTGCAGGCGATCGCGACCGCCAAGCGCCTCGGCGCGCGCGTCGAGGCGTTCGATACTCGTCCGGTGGTCGCGGAGCAAGTGCAGTCGCTGGGTGCGAAGTTCGTCAGCATCGACATCGGCGAGAGCGGCGAAACGGCGCAGGGCTACGCACGTGAACTGACGCCGGAACAGATCGAGATGCAGCGACAAGGCATGAAGCAGGTCATCGCGCGTTCCGACGTGGTCATCACTACGGCGCAGGTGTTCGGCCGCCCGGCACCCCGAATCGTCACGCGGGACATGGTCGAAGCCATGCGCCCCGGCAGCGTGGTGGTGGACATGGCGGTGGAGTCGGGGGGCAATGTCGAAGGTTCGGTTCTCGACCAGGTCGTGGACGTCGCCGGCGTCAAGCTCATCAGCCTCGCCAACCTGCCGTCCGGCGTCGCGTGCAATGCAAGCGCCATGTACTCGGCCAACGTCACCCACTTGATCGACGAGTTCTGGAACGCTGACGAGCGTGCCTTCGCACTGGATCCGGAGGACGAGATCGTCTCGGGTTGCCTATTGACTCGCGGCGGCGAGATCGTCAACGAGACAATCAGGAACCTGTAGGGCGCACCCCATGGAGCTTGTGCCGGTCTACCTCGCCTTCATTCTCGTGCTGGCGATCTTCCTCGGGTTCGAGTTGATCTCGAAGGTGCCGGCGACGCTGCACACCCCCTTGATGTCCGGCGCCAATGCGATCTCCGGCATCACCATTGTTGGCGCGCTGCTCGCGGCCGGCGCTGGCGGGCCAAGCTGGTTGACGACGCTGCTCGGTTCGCTCGCGGTGTTCTTCGCGACCGTCAACGTCGTTGGCGGCTACCTCGTTACGGACCGCATGCTTGGCATGTTCCGGAGGAGCCCTCAGCCGGGGAGCGCGAGGGGGAACCCCTCGCAAGAAGAGAGCCCTCAGCCGGGGAGCGCGAGGGGCGGACCCCTCGCAAGCAAGAGCCCTCAGCCGGGGAGCGCGAGGGGGAACCCCTCGCAAGAAGAGAGCCCTCAGCCGGGGAGCGCGAGGGGCGGACCCCTCGCAAGCAAGAGCCCTCAGCCGGGGAGCGCGAGGGGGAACCCCTCGCAAGAAGAGAGCCCTCAGCCGGGGAGCGCGAGGGGCGAGCCCCTCGCAAACAAGCGAACCGAGCCGGACGCCAAGCAGTGACCAACGTCGCGGTCAACCTCGCCTACATCGTGGCGGCGGTGTTTTTTGTGTTCGGCCTGAAGATGCTCGGTTCGCCCGACACGGCGCGGCGCGGCAATGCGCTCTCCGCGGCCGGGATGCTGATCGCCATCGTCGTGACGCTGCTGTCGAGGGGCATTGTCGAATTCCATTGGATCGCGATCGCCGCAGTGGCAGGCGCCGTCGTCGGGGCGTTGGCGGCGCGCCTCGTTGCGATGACGGCGATGCCGGAGATGGTCGCGCTGTTCAATGGTTCCGGCGGCATCGCCAGCCTCTTGGTCGGATGGGCGGCGCTGTTCGGCGCCTCCGACGGCGCATCGGCCTCAACGTTCACGGCCACGACCGTGTTCCTGTCCGTCATGATCGGCGGCGTCACGTTCTCGGGAAGCCTCGTTGCCTGGGGGAAGCTCGCCGAAGTGTTGCCGAGCAGTGCGCTGACCTTCGCCGGCCAACGCTTCATCAATGCCGGGTTGCTCTTGGCGCTCGTCGTCTGCGGCGTCCTGTTCATCGTCGAGCCCACGCCGGATTCGCCGTTCTTCATCGCCGTACTCGCGCTCGCGTTCCTGCTCGGCATCATGGCCGTGGTGCCGATCGGCGGCGCGGACATGCCGGTGGTGATCTCGCTGCTGAACAGCTATTCGGGGCTTGCCGCGTGTGCGGCGGGCTTCGCCATCAACAACAACGTGCTGATCGTGTCCGGCTCCCTGGTGGGTGCCGCCGGCATCATCCTCACGAACATCATGTGCAAGGCGATGAACCGGTCGCTGGCCAACGTCCTGTTCAGCGGTTTCGGTGCGGTCACGACCAGCGCCAAGGTGGAGGGCGAGGTCAAGCCGATCAACGCCGACGACGCGGGCCTGATCCTCGAAGCCGCGAGCGCGGTGACGTTCGTACCGGGCTATGGCATGGCCGTGGCGCAGGCGCAGCACGTGGTGCAGGAACTCGGGGAACTGCTCGAGGAGAACGGCTGCGAGGTCACCTACGCCATCCATCCCGTGGCCGGCCGCATGCCGGGCCACATGAACGTCCTGCTCGCGGAGGCCAACGTGCCCTACGACCAGTTGGTCGAGATGGACGACGTCAACCCGCGCATGCCGAACATCGACGTCGCGGTGGTGATCGGCGCCAACGACGTCGTCAACCCGTCGGCGCGGAACGACGCGGGGAGCCCCATCTACGGCATGCCGATCATCAATGTCGATCACGCGCGGACGGTTTTCGTGCTCAAGCGCTCCATGGCCTCCGGCTTCGCCGGGGTGGACAACCCGCTCTTCTTCGGCACCAATACGCGCATGCTGTTCGGCGACGCCAAGGTGTCGGTTGCGGCGTTGATCGCGAGCTTGAAGGGCTAAGCAGGTGCGCATCCCGGAGTTCCTGTTCCCAATCATCAACCGGGTGATGAAGTTGCTCCTCGCATCGCCCGCGCACGGCTTGTTGAGCGGCAGCATTATGACGATCCATTTCACAGGACGGCGAACCGGCCGTGCCCGGTCTACGCCGGTGCGTTACATCCGCGAAGACTTGACGACGGTCACCTGCCTCACGGGGAGGCAGACCCGTTGGTGGCAGAACTTCCTTTCGCCGGCGGAAGTGCAGCTGCAGATCGCGGGGCGACGCGTCGCAGCCGTCGCGTACTCGGCACCGGACGACACGGCGCGCATCGAGGCGGCACTCAAGGAAACGCTCGACCGCTTTCCCGGAGACGCTCCCTACCATGGTTTGACGCGGTCGCCGACGCCGCAGGCCTTCGCGGCCGCGGTGGCCAACGACGTCATCGTCACCTTCACCTTGAGAGATTGACGATCTATGGACCTCTACGACGTCATGCGCACGACCTTCGCGGCGCGCGACTTCATCGCCGGGCCGGTTCCCGACGACGTGCTCGGACGGATTCTCGACAACGCTCGTTTCGCGCCGAGCGGCGGCAATCGCCAAGGCTGGCATGTGATCGTCGTGCGGGATCCCGCGAAGCGTGCCGCTCTCGGCCCGCTGATCGAACCCACGTATCGCAGGTATCTCGCCGAAGTCAAAGCCGGCGCGAACCCCTGGAACACCGTGGCGCCGGCAGACCTCGACGAGTCCGCAGTGGACGCCGTCACCATACCGGACGGCTTCATCGAACGGTTGGTCCATGCGCCGACGCTGCTCCTCGTGACGGTTGATCTCGCGGTTGTGGCGGCGATGGACCAGCACCTGCCACGCATCGGCGTCGTACCCGGCGCTTCGATCTATCCGTTCGTCTGGAACATCCTGCTCGCGGCGCGCAACGAAGGATACGGTGGCACCCTCACGACGTTTCTCGCCGCCGAGGAAGCACAGGTGAAGCCCTTGTTCGCCATTCCCAAGAGCCACGCGGTGGCGGCGATGCTGCCGCTCGGGCGGCCGGTCAAGCAGTTGACGCGGTTGCGCCGCAAGCCGGTGGCGGCCTTTGCCACGGTCGACGCCTTCTCGGGCCCTGTGTTCGGCGATGCCTGATTCGCTGCCAAGCATTCAGCGGATTCAGTCATCGAGTGTGGACGCCATCGGCTACGACCCCGCAAGCGGCAAGCTCTATGTGCGCTTCATCGGATCGGGGCACGCCTACGTGTACCGCGACGTCCCCGAGACGGTCTACCAGTCCTTGATGGGTGCCGAGTCCAAGGGACGTTTCGTCAACGAGAGAATCAAGGGCGCGTACGAGTACCGGCGGCTCTAAGGCGTTACGGATCCAGGCGCTTGTCGACGGCGATCGGCGGCTGGGCGCAAAGAGCGTCGATCAAGGGTCCGGGAACGGTGTCCACCACGAGCATGGCGCGGTGTTCGGTACGCACGAAGCGCTCATCCTCGGCGTGGCGCAAGAACGCGAGCAGGGGGTCGAAGTAGCCGTCGATGTTGAGCAGTCCGGTCGGCTTGTCGTGTATTCCGAGCTGGTTCCAGGTCAATGCCTCGAACAGTTCGTCGAGTGTGCCGAAGCCGCCGGGCAGGGCAATGTAGGCGTCGGCAAGTTCCGAGAAGCGACGCTTTCGCTCGTGCATGGAGGTGACCTCCTCCAAGTGCAGGCGGCGATGGCCTACGCGCCCCGCGAGGTCGGGCGTGATGATCCCGGCGACCTCGCCGCCGGCGCCGAGCGCGGCGTCGGCCAAGGCTCCCATGAGTCCGACCTGGGCGCCACCGTAGACGACCTTGATCCGCCGTCGCGCCAAGCATTCGCCGAGGCGCGTGGCGGCGTTGACGTAGGCCGGATTGCGGCCATCGTTGGAGCCGCACATCACGCAGATGCTGTCGACTGGACGGCGCGGCACCTCTTACGCCTTAGATGGCGCCGGCGGCACGCAGGGCGTTGATGTCCGCGCTCTTGTAGCCGTACTCGGCCAGCACCTCCTCGGTGTGTTCGCCGAGTTCCGGGGTGGGCGAGCGGATCGAAAACTCAGCACCGGACATCTTGATCGGCTGGGCAACCAGTTCGATATCGCCCAGTACCGGGTGCTTGGCGGGCGCCGCCATTCCGAGATGCTTGACTTGGGGATCGGCGAAAACCTCGTCGATGGCGTAGATGAAGCCCGCGGGCACGCTGGCGTCATTGAACGCCTCGATCCAGTCCCGGCTGGTGCGCGTCCGCGTGATGGCTTCGATCTCGGCATTCATCGCATCGCGATTGGCGGACCGGCTTGCCGGTGTAGCGTAGCGCCGGTCGACGAGCCAGTCCTCGCGCCCCATGGCGACGCAGAACCGCTTGTAGATGGCGTCGCCCGTCGCGGCGATATTGATGTGGCCATCCTTGGTCGCGAATACCCCGGTCGGGATTCCCGTGGGGTGGTTGTTGCCCGCTTGTGGCGGAACCTCGTTGCCGAGCAACCAGCGCTCGGCCTGGAAGTCGAGCATTGTCACCTGTGCTTCGAGCAGAGATGTGCGAATCCACTGGCCTTCGCCGGTTTGCGTGCGACCGAGCAGCGCCGTCATCACCCCGAGCGCCGCGAAGAGGCCGGCGGAAAGGTCGGCGACTGGAATCCCGGCACGCACCGGCCCCTGGCCCGGCAGACCGGTGATCGACATGAGCCCGCCCATGCCTTGGGCGACTTGGTCGAAACCCGGCAGGTTGCCGTACGGGCCGTCCTGGCCGAATCCGGAGATGCTGGCGTAGACGACGCCGGGGTTGATTGCACGAAGGGTTTCGTAGTCGACACCCAGTCGATGTTTCACGTTCGGTCGGAAATTCTCGACGATGACGTCCGCCGACTCCGCGAGCCTGAGGAAGGCCGCGCGCCCGGCCTCGGCCTTCAGGTTGAGCGTGATGCTGCGCTTGTTGCGGTGCAGGTTCTGGAAGTCGGGGCCGTGTCGGGCGTCGCCCATCTGGCCGTCGCCGCTGCCGGGCTGTTCGATCTTGATGACATCCGCGCCCCAATCCGCGAGTTGCCGGACGCAGGTGGGGCCGGCACGCACGCGCGTGAGGTCGAGAACCTTGATGTGGGCGAGCGGCAGGGGTTTCGGCATCAGTCGGTTCCAGGATGCGGGGGCAACCGCGAGCGCGGCTCTCGCGCATGGGAGAGCTTAAGGCGGTTGACTGCACTGGGGCAAACGGCCATGCTCGTTAGCTCGCTGGAGGGGAATCCATGTCCGACAAGCCTTTGCCCGCCGTCCCCTATCTCAAGATCCCGGACGACGGCGAGCCGTTCATCGAGGGCCACCGCTGCTCTAGCTGCGGGGCGACTTTCCTGGGTGTGCGCGACAACTGCTCGAAGTGCGGTGCTCGCGACGGCATGGTGCCGGTTCGGCTGTCCAACAGGGGCGAGTTGTACTCGTACTGCATCGTGCACCGTTCGTTCCCTGGGATCGAGGTCCCCTACGTGTCGGCCATCGTCGATCTCGAAGGTGGCGGAACGGTCAAGGGCAACCTCATCAACGTCGAACCGGATCCGTCGAAGATCGACTTCGGCATGCCCGTCGAGGTCGTCTACGACGATGCCCTCGGGCGCAAGGACAGCGACGGCAATTCCTACCTTTCCTACTTCTTCCAACCACGCACCTAGGAGCTCAGCCATGACGGACGCATACGTAGTCGGCGTAGACATGATCAAATTCGGGCGGTTCCCGGAAAAGACCGTCCCGCAACTCGGGGCCGAAGCTGCGCTCTTGGCGCTCGACGACTGCGGCCTCAAGATCCAGGACATGCAGGCGCTGTACTGCGGGAACCTCGGCCAGGCCAGCGGCATGGTGGGCCAGCGCTTGCTGCAGGAGATCGGCCAGACGGGAATCCCCGTGGTGAATGTCTCCAATGCCTGCGCGACGGGTGCCACGGCGTTCCGGGAAGCGTGGACCTCGGTGAAGGCGGAACTCTACGACCTCGTGCTCGCGGTCGGCGTCGAGCAGATGGGCCGGGGTCTCTTAGGCGGTGGCGGCGGTGGCCGCGGAATCTCCAAGGAGGGCCTCCTAGGCTCCGGGACGATGCCGTCGGTGTTCGCCGAAGCCGGCATGGAGCACAGCCGCAACCACGGCACGACGTTCGAACAGTTCGCCAAGGTGTCGGTGAAGAACCACCACCACTCGACCATGAACGCGAAGGCGATGTACCAGATCGAAACGCCGCTCGACGTGGTCATGAACGCCGAGATGATCTCCTACCCGAACACCAAGCTCATGTGCTCGGTGAACGTGGACGGCTCGGCGGCGGCGGTCATCGCGTCCGAGAAGAAGGCACGGGAACTCGGCCTGATGGACCGCGCCGTCAAGGTGCGCGCCTCGGTGCTGACGTCGGATCCCTGGCAGGAGCGCGACCTCGTGATGCCGGACGTCAACACCTGCACCCGCAAGGCCGCTGCGGCCGCCTACGACATGGCGGGATTGGGGCCGGACGACGTCGACCTGATCGAACTGCACGACTGCTTCGCGACAGCGGAGATTCTGCACTACGAGAACCTCGGGTTGTGCAAGGACGGGGACGCCGGGCGACTGATCGACGACGGCGACGTGGAGTTGGGTGGCCGTATTCCGGTCAACGTGTCAGGAGGTCTGCTGTCCAAGGGCCATCCGCTTGGCGCGACCGGCATCGCCAACATCTACGAGGTGTCGACGCACCTGCGCGGCGAAGCCGGCAAGCGACAGGTCGACGGCGCGCGCATCGGGCTGACGCACGTGATCGGGCTGGGGAGCGCTTGCGGGATTCACATCCTGGAAAAGGCGGCATAGCCGCTCGAGCGACGGTGGGGCGTCTGCCCTGCCGTCCTCTTCGCCCGTAGCCGAGCGCTGACGACATGGCCCACGTGATCGGCGTGGTCAGCGACACGCACAACAACCTGGCCAACGTGCGCGAGATCGTCGCCCTGTTCAACGCGGCCGGTGTCTCGAAGGTCGTCCACACCGGAGACATCACGCGAGCCAAGACGCTCGACGTGATGGCCGGCCTCGAGATGCCCCTCTACGGCGTTTTCGGCAACAACGATGTCGAGCGCGACGACTTGAACGCGGCGGCCCGCGCGCACGGGTTCGTACTCAGCGATCCGCCCTTGCGACTCGATTGGCACGGTCGGCGAATCGTCGTCGTCCACGATCCCCGCGACCTGGCACTGTCGGGTGAGCACCTCGCCTTGCACGGGCATACGCACATGTTCCGCTGCGAACGGGCGTCGGATACGCTCGTCTTCAACCCGGGCGAGTGCGCAGGCCACATGAAGGGCTACAACGCGGTAGGCGTCGTGGATCTCGACGCGATGGCGGCGTCGAGGCTCAAGTTCTGATGGCACCTTCCGGGCCCGCCCCACGATAGAATCGACCGTTCGCGTCGCTTCCCTGGCTTGGCCATGTCTACAGTTCTCGTTACCGGCGGTGCCGGGTTCATCGGCTCCAACTTCGTACGCTATTGGCTGCGCACCCATCCCCAGGATCGGGTCGTCAACTACGACCTGCTGACCTACGCTGCCAACCTGGCGAACCTGGCCGACGTGGCGGCGGCCGAGACCGAGCGGTACGTTTTCGTGCGCGGCGACATCGGCGACTACGACCTGGCGCTGCGGACGCTCAAGGAGTTCCGGGTCGACGTCATCGTCAATTTCGCTGCCGAGTCCCACAACAGCCGCGCCGTCGTTCATCCGGACGCGTTCTTCAACACCAACGTGTTGGGCACCGTGCAACTGATGCGTGCGGCCCTGGATGCCGGCGTTGGTCGCTTCCACCATGTGTCGACGTGCGAGGTCTACGGCGACTTGCCGCTCGACTCCGAAGAGCGATTCACCGAGTCGTCGCCGCTGGTGCCGAAGACACCTTACAACGCGTCCAAGGCGGCGGCGGACCTTGCCGTGGGCGCGTTCCAACTTACCTACGACCTGCCGGCTACGCTCTCGAACTGCGCCAACAACTACGGGCCTTACCAGTTTCCAGAGAAAGTGATTCCTCACTTCGTCGTCAGCGTCCTGCAGGACAAGCCGATGACGCTCTACCGGAGTAGCCGCAACCGGCGCGAATGGCTCCACGTGGATGACCACTGCCGTGCCATCGACGCGATCCTCAAGAGTGGGCGATTAGCCGAGACCTACAACGTTGGCAGCGGGCTCGAAGTCGATGTGGAGGGCATCGCCGATCGGATCATCTCGCAGTTGGGCGTCGACGACTCGTTCAAGACTTACGTGGCTGACCGGCCGAGCCATGATCGGCGCTATCTGCTCGACTCCGACAAGCTTCGCAACGAGCTCGGCTGGCGACCGGAGGTCGACTTCGACGACGGTTTTCGGCGGACGGTGGACTGGTACCGGGCCAATCCCGCTTGGTGGCAACCGCTGCTCGACCGCGTGCAGATCGACGAGTCCCGGTGGCAGGACAAAGTGGCCGGGGGCGGGGCAGCCTGACGCCGGCGACTCCCGGCGCTGGCGTTGTCCGAGGGCGACTCCGTTAGCGACTCAAGTGCGGTCGGATGCGCGCAGCCGGGCCTCGAGCTCCGCGACTCGCGCTTCGGCTCGCTGGCGTGCGCGCGCCTCCGCCTCTAGTGTTCGTGCCGTTACCTCTCGAGCGCGTTCGGCGGCCTCCCCCCGATCCATGGACTCGTCGTAGGTCAGCAGATCGACGCCGGCGACCGGGTCGAACCAGCGCAGGCGACTGTCCTCGATGTGCGCCACCAGGTCGGTGACGGCGCTCGGAATGCCCGGCCGGCCATCGGGGAGCTCCACGGGCGCGATCTCCCGGTAGGTGCCGTCGCGCAAGTACAGACCCAGCAGCGCGGCTGGCCGGCCGCCGCCGGGCGGGTCGAAGAGAAAGTACTCGCGCACGCCCAGCGACGCGTAGACGTCGCGCTTCGCCGTATGGTCGCGCAGGCGCGTGCTTTCCGACGCGATCTCCAGGACGAACCGGATGTCGGCGTCGGGCTCGCGCCACAGCACGTAGGACCTGCGGTCCTCGCGGTCGGGCACGCCGAACACCACGAACACGTCGGGCGCCACGGAGGCGCGGACGGGCTGGCCGCGGCGGTCGCGGCCGACGTAGTAGACGAACAGGTCGCTGTCCACGGCGACGCGGTCGCGCAGGGGCCGGAGGTGGCGGCGGATGGTGTCCCGGGAGTAGCCGAGTGGACCTTCCTGGGCGCGGACGTCAGGCATCGGCTGGTCGTCGGTGCAGGGCAGGCTGTGCTCGTCGTGGGCGAGGATGGCGTCCAGCGCCGGGCAGGGCGGCGGCGAGTAGGCGAGGGCGAGTTCGGCCATGTGAGTCTCCGTGGGTGCCGACCTGGGCCGTCCCGGAACGTACCACAGCGGCGGCGGCGCGCCCAAGCCGGCGTACTGTCCAACGCGAGGTGAGGGTGAAGCACAGAGCCGATTCCAACGCGAAGTGAGGGTGAAGCGGATGTCCGGCGCACCATTCGGTGATGATCG
>JAPOYV010000082.1 GCA_026706385.1 Gammaproteobacteria bacterium | reverse complement strand
CGTCAGCGGCTTCGGGGGTTCGTCCGTCGCCCGCCAGGAGATCGGCCTCGGCGACGCGGAGAGAGTCGCCCGGCTCGTCCTGTGGTGGCCGGCGTCGGATACGCGCCGGGAGTACCGAAACGTCCCGCTTGACGCGATGATTGCCATCACCGAGGGCGAACCGACATTCGAGCGGCTCCACCACGAACCCATCCGCTCAAACGCGATGCAGCCCGCCTCCTAATCCGGCCTGGCGTCCTCCCTGTCGAACAACGCTTCGCAGCCCGTCCCGGCAAGAAGGCCATCCACCGCCGCGCGGTCGGCCGGGTCCAGGCGCGCGTACTCCTGTCGCACCCACTGCAGGCACTTCGCCTGGTAGGGGAACGGTTGTTGTACCCACGCCTCGCCTTCGACCTCGGCGACGACGCGGTCGGCGCCTGCATCCACCGCTTTGGCGTTCGCAAGGAGCACCGGCACGTAGGTCTTGCCGGCTTCTGCTAGCAAAGCGTTGAGCGTGTCGGGAACCTCGCCCCGTGCGATCCAGTCGTCGTCTGCCGGATCCAGCCCGGACAGATCATCCACCGTCTGCACCCAGGCCACGACCCGGGGCGCCGCATCGGCGGTCAGGCGGGACGGCGTGGGGTCGAACGTCGCGAGTTGCGTCAACTGGCCGTAGAGCCCGAAGTCGGCCGCACTCGGCCGCTGGCCGAACAGGAACGGGCCGTTGCCGATGTGGGCGTCGAGCAGGCCGATCAGGCGCTTGTAGCTCGCTTCGATGACGGGCAGCGTCACGTCGTTGCTGCCAACCACGTACAGGCGCCCGATCTGCCGGTCCCGGACGAACTTGGAGCGCGGCGCGATCTCCTCGGCACTCGCCGTCAGGTCGCGCCATCGGGGCAGGATCTCCCCGGCAAGTTCGATGTCCGCCGCGTATTGCCAGCGGTAGTGGAACATCGCCTTGGTCAGCCACTCGTCGGCGTAGTCCTCGAGCAGGTAGTCGATGAACGCCAGCGCCGGGTCGCGGGGGATCACCGAGCGCCCAAGCACGTCCGCCTCGAGGCGCCGGATGATCGGCGTCGAGTCCACGACCGGCTCGACGCCGCCGTCGGCCGTCTCGAAATAGAAGGTCGGCAGCAGGTCCACCTTCGGAGCCGGCAGGCTGTCGATCTCGCCCTTCGTCCAAAGGCCGACGAGGAACCGGTACGGGATGCGGCGGTAGCGCAGCACGGCGAGCATCTTGCGGGTATATGGCGAACCGGGGGCGCCGCGCACGGCAATGGGGTTGTCAAACACGACGTCTCCTCCAAAGGGCATTGACGAGGCCGACCACGGCGAGCAGGACGAGAAGCAGCAGCACGCGCAGGTCGGAGAGGTAGATGTCGGGTTCCACGGGCACCGCGATGGTCTTGGCGAGCGCCGCCAGCTTGAAGTCGTGCTCGCCGCCGAACGCGGGATCGGTTGCGATGGCCATCAGGTCGCGGCGGCTTCGGTAGCGCACCACGCCGACGCTCGACCAGGTCTCGGCGCCCTCGATCCCCGCGAGGTCCATGGCGTCGGCAACCGCCGCACCGGACAACATCGGATGGCTGGCGCGCTTCAGCATGGCGGGGAGCATGTGCGCCATGTAACGGGCCATCGACTCGTCGGCGTCCGGTGTCGATGCCCTGTGCAGGAGGTTGACCATCAGGAACTGGTCGCCCTCGTCCTCGGCCATGAAACGCCTGATCCGCTCAAAGCCCTCGGCTGGCGTGCCGCCTTGCGCCAAGCGCGTCGTCAGGTCCTCGATCTCGTCCGGCGTCAACGGACCGCCGGTGTTCGTGTACCAGAAGCAGAACGCAAGCCAGAGGAGAAGGGGCGCATGCCACAGCCAGAAGCGGCCGCTACGGATCGCGGATGGCATCGTCCTAGAGCGACCTCACGCCAAAGTACACAGTCGCGTCAATATACCGTCCCAAGTCCCAGGCGGCACAAGGCTGTCGATGTCGCCTTAGTGGCCCGACTGAGCCGCAGCGGCAACCCGGGCGGCGAGTGCCGCCATGTCCACGCGCCCGTCGCGGTTCGTCTGCACGGCGACCGTCATGCCGGTCGCCATTTCGTGCGCGACGTGGGTGCGGTAGCCCGGCCACAGGCCGCCGTGACTGAACTGCGCACCGTCGTCGTGGACGAACAGCCCGAACCCGTAGTGCTCGCCCGGCGTCGCCGGGTCGCGCCAGCCGCCCTCGAGCATGGCCTTGAAACTCTCCGGCCGGACCACGTCGCCGGCTGCGAGGGCCGCATGGAACTGCACGAGCATGGCCGGCGTCGTGACGAGCCCGCCGCCGGTCCACTCCGAGGACGGGTCGATCTTCATGGTGCCGTCGTCGCGCAGATTGCGCGCGCCGAAGGTGTACCCGGGCGTGATGCCGGGAAGGATCGACCGATCCTGGGGCCGGATCCCGTCGAGTTCGAGGGGCTTGAGGATCCGCTCGGCTAGCAGGTCGTAGTAACGACGCCCCGTCGCGGCCTCGATGACGCGGCCAAGCACGAGGTACCCAGCGTCGGTGTACCGGAAGCCTTCGCCGACGGGATAGATGGGCTTGCGCATCGTCGCGAAGCCGATCAGTTCCTCCGGCTCGAACTGCACCGACCCGCGTCGCAGGACACGCCAGACCGAACCCATCCGGTAGCCCATGGTCTGCGGATAGTCGGAGAGGCCCGCCGAGTGCGACAGCAAGTGTTCAACGCGGATCTGGTCAGAGTTGGGCAGGTCGTCATACCAATCCGCGTCGCCGAGCCAATGGGCCGCCAGGTCGTCGAGAGACAGCAGCCCGTCTTCCACGAGCAGCATGGTCAGGGCCGCGGCGAAGGTCTTGCCGGTGCTGCCGCCCGGCATGCCGACGTCGCTGTCGAGCGGGACGCCGGCCTCGACATCGGCGAGGCCGGTGGCGGCAAGGACGGTCCGGCCATCGGAGTAGCGGACGGCGGCACGAAAACCCGGCATCTTCATCGCCGCGCGGGCCTCTTCGAGGAGCGCGGTCAGGCCGGGCTCGTCCATCCCGGCCCCTGCGGGACAGCAGGCAAGGGCCGCGATCGGGAGCAAGGAGCGAAAACGACTGTCCATGGCCGCACCGAATTCGAATCGAGGGACGCAGGATCGCCACGGCCCAACGAAAATGCAATCCATGTCGCCCAAGTACCGCTAGGTACGCGCACGCGGTACCGCCAAGCGACACCGCCATGCCGACCGCGTGCTATTGTCGCCAGCTTCGTGGCTGATCGGGCCGGACTCGCGGATGCAACGTGGCCATACGGCGCTCGGGAGGATGTGCATGGTGGTAGCTCTCGGGACGGCCGGCACCCCCACCCAAGCCCAAGAGCGGGCGCAAGGACTTGCGGCGGAAGCGGCGGAGCGGATCGAAGGCGCAGGCATCGAGGTTCGCCGCGACGTGGTCTACGCCGACCTGCCTGGGGTTGACCGAGAGCGCCTGACCCTCGATCTCTATATGCCGAGCGACGCGGCCGGCCCGAAAGCCCGGAGGCCGATCGTGCTCTACGTCCACGGCGGCGGCTGGATAGCGGGGAGCAAGGCGCAGGCCTTCCTGCAGCCGCTCGCCCTGGTTCCGGAGGGCTTCGTCTACGCCAGTGCCAACTACCGCCTTCGGCCCGATGCGACAGTGGCGGAGATGGCACAGAGCGTGACCTCCGCCGCCGGATGGTTGACGCGCCACGCCGACGAGTTCGACGGCGACCCGCACACCCTCTTTCTCGTGGGCCATTCGGCCGGTGCCCACCTCGTCTCCCTGCTCGGAACCAACGGGACGTTCCTTGAGGAAGCGGGCGTTCACCCAGCCTCGGTGCGCGGCGTGGTTTCACTCGACACCGCCGTCTACGACCTCCCAAAACTCCTGGGCGAGACCGAGGCGGCCCTGCACCAACGGGTTTTCGGCGAAGAGCCGGACGCGGAAGCCGTCTCGCCCTGGCATCACGTCGAATACGGGGCGCCGCACCCGGCGTTCCTGATCTTCTACTCGGAAGGCCGGCCAGCGGCGGCGACGCAGACGATTCCATTTGCGAACCGGCTCAACGACGCTGGCCACGTTGCCACCGTGCTGGAGGCCGTGGGCCGGGACCACGGCGAACTCAACAACATGCTCGGCACCGACGGGGACCAGCCCACGGCGCAGATCGTCGAGTTCCTGCGCCGTCACGCCGACGCATCGGACTACCGCGAAGCCACACTCGACACCCGGCTTGTGCCCAGCCCCCTGGAGTACAGCGTGCTACGGCCGGGACCGGCGTTTCTAGTAGACGATGCGAGCGCCCACAAGCTGCCGATCCTACTGTTCCTCCACGGCGGGGGCGGCGACCGGACCGCCCTCAAGAGCAGCCGACACCTGTTCGAGCGGGCATGGCGCGACGGAGTCCTGCCACCCATGGTCGTCGCCACGCCGTCCTCCACGGCACTCAGCTACTACATGGACTTCCACGACGGGTCAGAGCAATGGACGACGTTGCTCGCAGGAGAGTTCCCGCGCCAGATCGGCGAACGGCACGGGGGAGATCCGTCGCGGGTGGCAATCGCAGGCTACTCGATGGGCGGCGTCGGCGCGCTCCGGGTCTCTTTCAAGAACCCCGACGCGTTCTTCGCCGTGGCTGGCATGGCGGCGGGTATCGAGCCCGCGCTCGAGTTCGACGATCTCCCGGCTTGGTACGAAGGGTGGAAACGACCACGTCTGGGCACGCGCTTCGGCACCCCGGTCGATCCCGCGTTCTGGGCAGCGAACAACCCGGCGAGCATCGCGGCCGCTGATCCGGGCCGGCTACGCGACAGCCGGCTTGCGATCCTCGTCGAGTGCGGCGCCGAGGATCAGTTCCACAACCACGTCGGCAACGAACTCCTGCACCGCGTCCTCACGGAACAGCGGATTCCCCACGAGTATCGACTGGTGCTTGGCGAGGCGCACGTCCCCGTTGCGCCGGAACGCATGCTCGCGGCCTTCGACTTCATCGGCCGCGCCTTGCGCGGGCCCGGCGAGGCGAAACGGGAGGCGCGCGCCCGGTCGGATGCCATGCTCGCGCCGATGAGCGCAATGGGTCCGCCTGACTGACTTCACGAACAACGGCGTGGGTTTCGGGGGAACCGGGAACGCCGACGAGACGACGATGACTTGAGGGGAGGGGAGGGAGAGAGTGATCGTCATCTCGCCGGCGTTGCACCGGGAGACAACGGCGCAACAACCTAAGTGGACGTCAGGAGACAGCGCTCCTTGGCCGCGGTCGCGGCGAAGACAGGCTGTCTACCAGCCCTCCGCCAGCGCGCGGCGACGCCCTTATGTCGTGCTATCTCAACCATAGGGCGGCGCACTATACGCGCAGAAAATCGCGGTGCAAGGACTTTTTCAAACTTTTTTTCACGCGGCTTGGACACCCCCGTCCGCTTCCTCGCCTAGCGTCACCAATCCGGCGTCGCCATCGATGGTGATCGACTGACCGTGCTCGATGCGGACCGTGCCGTTGCCCACCCCCAGCACCGCCGGGATGCCGTACTCCCGCGCCACGATGGACCCGTGCGCGAGGATGCTGCCCATGTCGGTTACGAGCCCCACCGCGTGCGCGAAGAGCTGCGTCCAAGCCGGCGTGGTGTTCGGGGCGACCAGGATCGACCCGGGCTCCATCCTGTCGAAGTCGTTCGGCGACAGGATGACGCTGGCCCGGGCGGTAACCCTACCCGAGCTCACGGCGAAGCCGTTGAGGGCGTCGCCGGACTCGTCGTTGCTGACTTGGGTTTCCTTGAACCTGACGGCCGGGATCTTGCTGGCCTCCTTAGGGATCGTCCCGGGCGGGTGCAAAAGCTTCCGCGCTTCCCGGAGCTCTCGCCGCTCGGCGGCGAGCTTGCCCAGTTCGGGAAGGCTGACCCCCGACTTACGCGCCTCGATGGCTCTCTCGAGCTCCTCGGTGACCATGAAAAACGTGTCTTCCGGGTCGAGAAACGTCCCCGCGCCGACCAGGCGACGACCCAACTCGAAGGCCATCGGCCGCAGCACGGGCCAGGTGTAGCCGAAATAGAACGACGTCTCTTCGCGGATGTGGTTGTACCTGCGGGCGAACCACAGACGGTATCGGAACTGCCAATAGGTAAGTCCCGCGAGCTTCTTCGAGACTTCCTCGAACTTCCGGTCCCGAACCGCAGTAGCGCGGGCCTCCTGATCCTTGGGATCGTAGTTCTCGTCGGGCACCATGGACTTGAGGGTTGCGAACGTCGCCGATGGGTCTTCTTCCTGGGTCGGCTCGATGAAGTCGAGGCTGTACCCCTGGTGCCCGTAGACGTCGAAGTAGTCTTGGAGCGCCTTGACGATCGGGCCACCTTCAGCGTGTTCCTGCAAGGCGCGCGGAAGGAACCTGATGGGCGTTGCAGTCACCAGATAGGTCAGCGCTTCGCTTGTGCGGATGAGCTTCGCGATCTCGAACAGGATGGCATTCGCCTGCAGGGTCTTGGACTCGAAACCTGTGAGGAACTGGCCGCTGATGTAGCGGTCGTCCGGCAGGTTCTCGTGAAGGAAGCACTGCAACTGATCGTCGGTGGACTTGGCGATTCCGAAGGTGTGGCTGGTATTGCTCGTCCAGTAGTAGCCCTCCGCGATGCCCATGTCGCGGATGCCGGCGAGCAGTTCCTCGTCGGTGGCGGTTTGCAGATCCACCTCGCGCCACTTCTCGGCCGTACCCACCAGGCGCGGCAGGGCCTCTTCCTGCCAAGCCCGCCAGCGGACGTCGTTGTCCTGCGTCTTGTTGTTCGCCACGTACGTGGGGTTGTCCGAAGGCGGCAAGGTCAGATCGTGGGCCACGTTGTCGCCTTCGTAGGCTGCGGCGACAGCATCGAACTCGGCCTGCTCTTCTGCCGACAACGCCGAACGAAAGAGCGCCATGTCGTAGCGTTCTTCGACGGACTGATCCCCCCGGCTTTCCCAGATCTGATCGATCATTCGCTTGTGGACGGCCTTCAGCTCCTCCTCGGGACTGTTCGGGTCGATGTGGTTGTCGGGGTGATCGGCCCGGCAATAGGCATAGCCGTTACAGGTCACGAAGAGCGGGCCACCGCCGACCAAGAAGCTGGGCTGGCCCTTGCGCGGGGCTTCGAGCCCCTCCGTTAGGTAGAGTTCCTCGAATAGCGGACAGATCGGGTCGGGCATGTTCTCGACGACCTGGCGTCGGCACAGGATCTTTGCGGGCGGCGTGGGTTCCCAAGCCACCTCGATGGGCTGCACCGGCAGGTTGGTAATGGGGCGTGACTGCAGCAGGTGGAGATCCTTGCCGACGACGGCCCACTCGATGTCCTGGGGGACGCCCTCATTGAGCTCTTCGACCTCGATGGCGGTCCTCGCCAACTGCTGCAGCATGTCCTCGGTCAACGAGGATCGGCCGCGACTGACTTCGTCGACATCGGCGAGCCGGGTGCCCTGGCTGCCATCCGCGACGATCTGCTGCGCCTTCGGACCGATGATCGTGTCCTTGGCGCGCAACGTGTTCTTGTCGACGATGTAGGTGTCCGGCGTCACCTGGCCACTGACCACGGCTTCGCCAAGACCGAAGCTCGCGTTGACGACGATCTCCGACCGCTCCCCGGTCGCGGGGTTGGCGGTGAACAGAATGCCCGACACTTGGGAAGGCACCATGATCTGGACGACCACCGCCATGGCCACCGAGCCCTGGTCGATGCCGTTCTGATGCCTGTAGCTGATGGCTTGCGGCGTCCAAAGCGAAGCCCAGCAGTTGCGCACCGCCGCGATGACCTCGTCGACACCCCGGACGTTCAGATAGGTCTCCTGCTGGCCGGCGAAGGACAGGCCGGGCAGATCTTCGGCATTGGCGGAGGAGCGCACGGCCACGGCCGCGTCGGTGAGCGAGCCATAGGCTTCACGGATCTCCGCGGTGGTTTCCGCGGATGGATCGTGGTCGGCGAACAGGGCCTGTATGGCCTCGGACGCCTGCTCGAAGGACACCCGGCCGTTCTCAATGGCGGGTTTGGCGAGCGACACGATCTGCTGCTGCATGTGGTTCGTCGCAACGAAAGCCCGGTACGCCGCTGCTGTCACCACGAACCCGCCAGGAACGTTGAAGCCCGCGTTTGCCATTCTCGCGAGCGACTGTCCTTTCCCACCGACGACTTCGAGGCCCGCCTGATGCGGGGCGGCATTGAGGGCCGTGACGTACATGGCTACTCGTCTCTTTTTTGAGGACGCCCGATCATAAGGAACGCCTCAACGACCGATCAACGAATGGCGTCCGGGAGCCAAGCGAAGATCACCCGAAACTAGCGGATCAGAAGACTTCCACGTCGATGTTGGCCTTGGCCAGCGCTTCCCGCTCGTCGGCTTGCCACGGACGGTGGGCTGGTTCAGCCCGTTGCCGCGTTGGCCCGGAGCAGACAAGGATGTACGCCCGCCGAGGATTCGCCGTCGTATTCGGTGCCGTGTAGTGCAAGGTTCGACTGTGGTGGAAGGTCGCGCCCCCCGGGGGAAGAGGACAGGCAACGGCCGCCGCCGGATCGACGTCGTCGGTCACCAATCCGTGGATCAACGGGTTGTTGTCGATGTGGCGGTGCCAACGAACTTCCTCCTCGTGTGAGCCCGGAATGAACTGCATGCAACCACTCTCGACCGTGGCTGCGTCCAAAGGCATCCAGACGCTCAAGCTCTGCAGATGGACATCTGGATTCCAGTAGGCCTCGTCCTGATGCCAAGGCGTTTCGGCCCCGTATCGCGCGGGCTTGAAAATCATGTGTCCGCCCGCGGTGACCTTTTCGTCGACCCCAAGCAGTCGGGTACCGAGCTTGAGGGCGTTTCGGTAGTACTGGCTCTCGCGGAGCTCGGGAAACCTAAAGTCCGGGCCAAGAACTTGCGGGAGCAGTTCACGTCCCTTGTGTGCCCGTGGCGCTGCCAGGTCGTAATACAGGCCCTCTTTCTCGCCGGCGCGTTCAGCGAATAGCTGATCGTAGATCCCCTTGAGCCAGGCGACTTCCTCGTCCGTGGTGATGCGTTCAATGCAGAGATACCCGTTGGCACGAAAGCTCACGATCTGCTCTTGTGTAACATCCACTTGAAATGTGGCTTTCGGTCTCACTGGTTCTCTGATGGGCGGACTCGATGCCGGGCTTAGCATGTGCACAGGAGACCGGTCAAGCTCGGAAGGGCAAAGAGACCGTACTGCGCTTTGGTGGGCCCTCTTAGCGACGCTCGCCGCGACTAACGTCGCCCCTGTCGTGTCGGCCGGAGAACCCAAGCACGGCTTTTCCTATTTCGGCGACCTGAAGTACCCGAAGGACATGGCCCACTTCGACTACGCGAACCCCGACGCACCGAAGGGGGGCGTGGCGCGGATGCCCATGATCGGCACCTTCAACAACCTGCATGCCTTCATCGACAAGGGCATCCTTGCCGTGTATCTCGACCCGAGACTGGGCGGACTGCTCTACGACCCACTCCTCGAGCAGTCGGAGGACGAGTTGGCGTCCTACTACGGAAAGCTCGCGCAAACCGTGGAGGTCGCCGACGACTTGAGCTCCGTTGCCTACACTTTGCGCGACAACGCCTATTGGCACGACGGCACGCCCGTTACGGTCGCCGACGTCCAGTGGACATTCGACACGATCAAGACGCGCGGCGGCGCGAGCTGGAAGAGCAGCTACAGCGACATCGTGCGCCTGGAAATCAACGGGCCGCGGTCGTTCACCTTCCATTTCCGCGAGTCCATCGAGAAGACGCCGCACCTCGTCATCCAAACCGGCGGATTCACGCCGCTGCCGAAACACTACTGGGCGGAGCGCGATTTCGAGGCCACAACCCTCGAACCGCCCCTCGGAAACGGTCCGTACCGGATCGCGCAGGCCGACCCGGGACACAAGGTCGCCCTCGAGCGGGTGGTTGACTACTGGGGCCGGGACCTCAACGTCAACGTCGGCCATTTCAACTTCGACCGTATCGAGGCGCTCTATTTCTTCGACACGAGCGTCATGCTGCAGGCGCTGCGAGCCGGCGTGCTCGACTACTACCGGGACCAGAACGAGAGCTTCTTCGCGACCGCCTATGATTTCGACGCCTTCAACGAGGGCCTGTTCAAGAAGGAGACGTACACCATGGGCCAGTCCTACGGCATGCATTGGGCCGTCGTCTTCAATACGCGCAAGCCCTTGTTCCAGGACATCCGCGTCCGGGAAGCCCTGACGCTGGCGTACAACTTCGAGTGGGCGAACCGGGTCTATTGGCACGACGGCATGGAACGGAACAACTCGTTCTTCATGCGCTCCGGCCTGCAGGCCAAGGGTAAGCCGTCCGAGGCCGAGATCGAACTCCTCGCGCCGTATCGCGACCAACTGCCCGCACGCGTGTTCACGCATCCGGTTCCGCTGCCCCGGAACCCGACGTACGGGCGCAACCGCGAAACCTTGCTCGCGGCGGACGGGCTGCTTCGGGAAGCCGGCTGGATCGTCAACGACTTCGAGCGCGTCAACGAGGACACGGGCCAGCCGCTGCGCTTCGAGTTCGTGGTCACCTACGGCGACCACGAACGCATGCTGGTGCCGTTCGTCGACAATCTCAAACGGCTCGGCATCCACGCACCGTTGCGCAAGATCGAGAGCAACCTGATGGTCAACCGCCTGCGCAGCTACGACTACGACGTGACCGTGCGCAAGTTCTACACGTTCAGGATTCCGTTCCCGGCGCGCATGCGCAGCCAGTTCACGTCCCGGTACGCGGACCTGCCGAACATGACGAACTACGCCGGGATCAAGAACCCGGTGGTCGACGCCTTGGTCGAGAAGGTCACCCAGGCGAGGACCGAAGCGGAAATGAACACGGCGGGGCGTGCCTTGGATCGCGTGTTGCTGTGGAGCTTCTACATGATTCCCGACGGCCATCCGCGCGGCCGCCACCTAGTCTACTGGGACCGGTTCGGGCACCCGCCGCTGGGTCTGCCGCACATGAACTGGACCGGTTTCCCCAGGCTCTGGTGGATCGACGAGGCCAAGAGCGCCCGGGTCGATGCGGGAATGGCGGCGTTGAAGGGCGGCTAGCACCCCGACCATGGAAGCGCTCCGGAGCTTTTTCGGCTGGCTCACCGGCTCGTACATCGCCCGCCGCATCCTGCTCATCTTCCCGACCTTGATCGGCATCATGCTGATCAACTTCGCGATCGTGCAGGTCGCCCCCGGAGGTCCCGTGGACCAGGCGATCGCCCGCGTCACCGGCGAAGGCGTGGCCGTCACCCAAACCATCGGCGGCGCCGGCGGCCCCGTCGATACGGACCCGGGCGCACGCAGCAGCTACGAGTTCTCCCGCGGCATCGACCCCGACCTCCTGGCGGAGATCGAGCGGCAGTTCGGCTTCGACAAGCCCGCCCACGAGCGCTTCCTCAAGATGCTCGGCGACTATTTCACGTTCGATTTCGGCGAGAGCTTCTACCAGGACGTGCCGGTGGTCGACCTGGTGATCGACCGGCTCCCTGTGTCGCTGTCCCTCGGTGGCGCGACGCTACTGATCGTCTACCTGATCTCGCTCCCCTTGGGCATCGGCAAGGCGGTCCGCGACGGTAGCCGCTTCGACGTCCTGACGAGCCTCGTCATCCTCGTCGGCTACGCGATCCCCGCGTTCGTGCTCGCCATGCTCCTAGTCGTCCTCTTCTGCGGCGGCGAGTACTTCGACTGGTTCCCGCTGCGCGGACTGGTCTCGGAGAACCACGCGGAACTCGGACTCGGCGGGCAGATCCTCGATCGGATCGAGCATCTCGCCATGCCGGTCACCGCCATGGCGGTGGGCAGCTTCGCGACGCTGACGCTGCTCGCCAAGAATTCGTTTCTCGACGAGATCAATAAGCAGTACGTAATGACGGCGCGGGCGAAGGGCTTGCGTCCGGTGCGCGTGCTCTACGGCCACGTCTTCCGCAACGCCATGCTGATCATCATCAGCGGATTCCCCGCCGCGCTGCTCGGCATCCTGTTCACGGGCGCGGTCCTGATCGAAGTGATCTTCTCCCTGCACGGCATCGGCCTGCTCGGCTTCGAGGCCGTGCTGACGCGCGACTACCCGGTCGTATTCGGCACGCTTTTCGTGTTCACGCTCTTAGGGCTAGTCGCCCAGTTGATCACCGACATCGTCTACACCCTGGTCGATCCCCGGATCGACTTCGAAAGCCGGACCGCATGAGCCCCGTCACCCGCCGGCGCTTACTGAACTTCCGCCGCAACGGCCGCGGGTTCTATTCCCTGGTCCTGTTCGCCGCCTTGTTCACGCTCAGCCTGTTCGCGGAGTTCATCGCCAACGACAAGCCGCTCGTGGTCGCCTACGATGGACAACTGTACTTCCCCATCTTCAAGCGCTACGCCGAGGTTGAGTTCGGCGGCGTTTTCGAGGTCGAAGCCGACTACCGCGAGGCCGAGGTGGCGCACCTGATCGAGGCCGCCGGGGGTTGGATGGTCTGGCCGCCGATCCCGTTCAGCCACGACACCATCGACTACGACATCCCGGGGCCGACACCCCACGCGCCTTCCCGCCAGCACCTCTTCGGCACCGACAACTACGGCAAGGACGTCCTGGCCGCGCTCCTCTACGGCACGCGGTTGTCGTTCCTGTTCGCCATCGTGCTGACGCTGGCGAGTTCCGTCATCGGCGTGCTCGTCGGCGGCCTGCAGGGCTACTTCGGCGGCAAGATCGACCTCTTCGGCCAGCGCCTGGTCGAGATCTGGGCCGGCCTGCCGATGCTGTTCATCCTCATCATCCTGGCGAGCGTGGTCGAGTCCAACGTCTTCTGGCTGCTCGGCATCCTGGTGGCGTTTAGCTGGATGTCGCTGGTGGGCGTGGTGCGCGCGGAGTTCCTGCGCGCCCGGACCCTGCCATTCGTCACCGCCGCACGGGCGTTGGGGGTGCCCAACGCCGCGATCATGGTCCGCCACGTCCTGCCGAACGCCATGGTCGCGACGATCACGTTCCTGCCGTTCATCCTGACGGGATCGATTACGCTGCTCACCTCGCTGGACTTCCTCGGCTTCGGTCTGCCAACGGACTCACCCTCCCTCGGGCGGCTTTTGGCTCAGGGCCGCACCAACATCCACGCACCGTGGCTCGGACTGACCACCTTCTTCACGCTGGCCGTGATGCTGACGCTGCTGATCTTCACGGGCGAGGCCGTCCGGGACGCCTTCGATCCGCGCAAGGAGACTTGAGCGCAACCGCGCACTACATGCACAATTAGCTGTACATGTAGTTGGTCTCGGCTTAAGCTCTGCAAGAGTCCGGACTAGGTGTCACACACATGCAAGTCGTCTCTTTCACTGAAGCTCGTCGTCGGCTCAAGTCGGTCATCGACCGCGTCGCCAGTGACTCGGACGTGACGATCATCACGCGCCGAGATGCTGACGATGCCGTCGTGATGTCGCTCGACCATTACTCTAGCTTGATGGAGACCGTCCACCTGCTGGGAGTGCCCGCCAATGCAGCGCACTTGGCAGAGTCCATCAAACAGCACCGGGAAGGCCGGATCGTCAAGCGCGCCTTGCTTGAGGACGGCCGCTCGCCACGGCCGAAAAGCGCCTGATCATCCATGGCCAACAACGGAGGCGGCACCGCGCTGTTGGCCTGGACCGAAGCCGCGTGGGAGGACTACCTGCGGTGGCAACGCGAGGATCGAAAGACTCTGCGGCGCATCAACAGCCTCATCGAGGCCACCACGCGGACACCGTTCGAGGGAATCGGTAAGCTGGAGGCACTTCGAGCCAATCTGGCAGGCTACTGGTCAAGGCGAATCGACAAGGCCAATAGGCTGGTGTACTCCGTCGATGGAGGCGTCATCACCATCGTGTCGTGTCGCTTCCACTACGGCCCCGAACGACGCTGAACAAGCGTCCAAGACGCACGGCCGCGCAGCTTCGTGCGCGGACTGCCACGTCCCCATGGCGCGCCTCGATGGCCGGGCGCCAATCTAGCTCAGCTAGCCGCCGAGCAATGCCTCGAGGCGTTTGCCGGCGTCGGCAGCCGAGCCGCCCGGCATCTGCACCATCTGCAGTTCGGCACCGGCATCCGCCCGTTCGGCGAGCTGCTCGGCAACCGAATCCATGGGGCCGATGACCTGGATTTCGCGCACCATGTCCGTGGAGATGGCCGCCATGGCACCGTCCCGATCGCGGGCGCGCCACGCCTCCCTGGACGCAGAGACTTCCGGTTCGAAGCCGTTGTCGGCGAGCATGTTCCAGTAGAAATCGCCCATGCGGTTGACGTAGTGGAAGAGCGGCTGCCGCGCGGCCTGCCAGAGCGCCTCGTCGTTCGTGCCGTCCTGGACGTAGACGTTGGTAAACGGTGCGATCGTCACCGAATCCCCCGGTCGCCCCGCTGCGGTGGAGGCTTCGCTCAAGGCTTGGCGCAACGAGGCGAAGCGGCCTTTCGGCCAATGGATCGGAAAGATCCCGTCGGCGATCTCGCCAGTCTGCACGATGGACTTCGGCGTGATGGCGGCGATGTAGATCGGCACGTGGTCGCGCGGGCGGTCGTAGTCCAGGCGGAATCCACGCTGCAGTGAGAAGAGTTCGCCTTCGTACTCGAGGCGCTCGCCCTTGATGAGCGTATTGATGATCTCGACGTATTCCCGGATGCGGCGCAAGGGCTTCTTGAACGGCACGCCGTGGAAATGCTCGATGACGCGATGGCCGGAGGATCCCAAGCCACACACCATGCGACCGCCGGAGATCGTCTCCAGGGCGGCGAACTCCTGGGCGATCGCCCCCGGCGAGCGCGAGTAGACGTTGAGGATGGACGTGCCGATCTGGATCTTCTCGGTATGCGCCGCCAAGAGCGTCATCCACGGCACGGTGGACGGTCCCCAAGCCTCGCCGGTGGCCACCAGTTCGTAGCCGAGCGACTCCGCAATGCGGACCTTCTCGAGCGACTCGCGCCAATCGGCACCTGCGCCCGCCAGAACCCCAAGCCTCATGAAGATCGCTCCGTCATTCGCAAAAGTCGGCTACTGTGATTCAACGCGGTGACATTCGCAAGCGTCCACCGCGAAGGTCATGCGGCAACCCCAGCGAGTTCCGGGAAGACGATTGCTTTGAGGGGAAGTATCGGCAGCCGTCTCAATTGCTGCGTTCTCGGATCGACCACCATCCCGGCCGACTCCAGCGCAGTCACGCCGAGCAGCGGTTCGACGTCGCCCTCGCCGAACACGACAACGTCCGCGCCATACTCACCCAGGAAGTCGAGCCGCGCGATAGCGATGTCGAGCGTGATGGGGGTTCCGTCGGCCATCTCGAAGGTTCGCTGTCTGTCCGGCCTGATGCCGATCGCCTCGAGATGCCGCCTCGGCACCAGCGTATGGAAGGCGCCCGTGTCAACAAGAAAGCGTCCGACCCAACTGCGCGCCAAGTCCCGCGGATTAATCACCGTCACGTCGACGTGTGTCATGCCCACCGTCTTCATCCCCTGCAGCGACGACTATACCCACCAAAAGTAAGCGCCTGTCGTCAGGAAACGAAGAGGACAACGCCCACGATTCTTGTCAGTTTTTCACCCGACGTCTCGTTGCCGGGCGCAAAAGCAAGCAGGAGCCGCGACCTAGAAGACCGCCAACGGGTTGAGCGGCGACCCGGTCCCGCCCACCACGCGCAGCGGTGCACCCACGAACATGAACGCCCAGCGGTCGCGGCTCTTCGCAGCGGCCGCGACATCGTCCAGGTTCAGGTTGTCGAGAATGCGCATGCCCAACCCGACCAGCACCAGTTCGTGCAGCGGGTTGGCGAGGCCTTCGACGCCCGAAGGCATCACGTCGCTGACCCCGTCGCAGCCGATCAGGGCGACGTCGCGCTCCTTCAGCCACAGGGCCACGGAGGCATGCATCCCCGCCGCGGCCATGACGAAGTTCCACACGCCCTTCTCTTTGACGCGCACCCAGCGTCCCGTCCGAACGAGCAGGACGTCGCCGCTGCCCACGGTGATGCCGGTCTTTTCTTCCCAGGCTTTGAAGTCGTCTACCGTGATGACTGTTCCCGGCTCCAGGTAGTCGACGCCTTTGAACCAGGCCATGTCCACCAGGACGCCTCGGGTGATGATGCCGTTCTTGAGGTTGTGAATGCCGAGCTTGGTGGCCCCGGTCGGCTGAATCGTGTCGAAGCCGTAGCCGTTGTAGAGCTTGCCCTTGTGGGCGAAGTGCGGCAGGCCGTCGATGTGCGAATGGGCGAAGCCGTGGTACTGGACGCTGTAAGCATCGCCGGCCACCTGGTGTCCACCGAACTCGCCCGTGGTCACAACATGCTGGAACGGGTTGGCGTTGAACTCGTCCTGCACGGTGTTGAGGTCATGCGCCATCGACACGGTCACGCCTTCCTGCACCAGCGCGGCCGCCGCCTTGCTCTTCTCCGGCGTGACCAGGTTGAGCGTGCCGAGTTCGTCGTCCGCGCCCCAGCGGCCCCAGTTGGAGATCTGCTCCATCCAGGCTTCGAACTGCTCGGCGGAAACCTCCTCGAGAGGGTCGGTTTCCTCTGCTGCACAACCGGCCCCGACAACGGCAAGCGCAATGACTGCGATGTAACGGACGTTCATGACCTCCTCCAGACCTCTTCCCTCGAGCGAAGAGACTGCGGCGATGGTGGCGCGATGTAAAGGGTGGCCACTTGGTATGCTCGCCCGCCATGGCCGAAGCGAATCCCCGGAACCGGCTCGTCCCGTTCTCCAGCAAGCTGGCGTTCGGCGTCGGCCAGTTCGCGGAGGGGCTCAAGAACACGGGCTTCGGCTTCTTCATCCTCTTCTACTACAACCAGGTACTCGAACTCCCAGGCACGCTGGCCCGCTTGCGCTCTTCATCGCCCTGATGTTCGACGCCGTGACGGACCCGTTGGCGGGCTCGTTGTCCGACAACACCAAGTCCAGACTCGGCCGTCGTCACCCGTTCATGTACGCCTCGGCACTGCCTTTGGCGCTCGCCTTCATCGGACTATTCTCGCCCCCCGCAGGATTGGGTGAGTGGGGGCTGTTTGCTTGGCTCACCGTGTTCGCCATCCTCACCCGGGGCGCCATGACGCTGTACCACGTCCCGCACCTCGCCCTTGGCGCGGAACTCACGGAGCACTTCGACGAGCGCACGCGCATCGTCGCGTACCGACAGTTCTTCGGCACGCTCGGCAGCGCGGGGGTCTATGCCATTGGCCTCGGGTACTTCTTTGCCGACGACCGCGGCGGCCGCCTCGTGATCGACAACTACACCCCTTTCGCGCTCACCATGGGTGTGTTGATGCTCGTGACCATCTGGTACTCGGCCTTCGGCACGCAAAAGGAGATTCCGTACCTCTCGGAGCCGCCAGCAAAGCCGAAACGCAACCCGATCATCCAGGTGTTCCTCGACCTGCGCGAGGGATTCACCAACCGATCCTTCCGATGGCTCTTCTCCGGCGTGCTGATCGTTTTCATCATGGCCGGCGTCAACGGGGCACTCGACCTTTACATGTTCCAGTACTTCTGGGAGTTGACCAGCGACGAGATGTTCGCGCTGCTTATGGCCTCCATTGGCGGCTTGATCCTCGGCGTGTTCATCACCACGCCACTGCTGCGTCGCACCAGCAAGATCTTCGGCGTGATACTCGGGACAGCGGCTTGGGCCGTCTGCCAGGTGATCCCGGTCGTGCTACGCCTGAACGAGACGTTTCCTGAAAACGGCACCGACGCCCTGTTCTACACCTTGCTCGGCTTCCGCTTCTTCCAGGGCCTGATCCTGCAGCAGGCGTTCATCGCGTTCGGCTCGATGATGGCGGACATCGCAGACGAGCACGAACTCCAGTCCAATGCGCGCCAGGAAGGCATCTTCTTCGGCGCGATCGCGTTCTCGAGCAAGGCCACGGCGGGCTTCGGCAACTTCATCGGCGGCATCGGACTCGACATCATCTCCTGGCCGCGTGGTACGGACATCCAGACGGCGGCCGACGTTCCTCCGGAGACCCTTTTCAACCTTGGCCTGCTCTACGGACCCATCGTCGCGGGGTTCTCGGTGATCGCCCTGTGGTGCTATACGCGCTACGACCTGACCAAGGAACGGCACGCCGAGGTTCTCGAGAAGCTCAATGTCCGGCGCCGGGCTGCCGATGGCGCCAGTTCGGGCTGATAACGGCCTGCCCGCCACGCTTGGCGATGCCGACTGGCGCAGGTTCGAAGCCGAGGGCCTAGTCCAGGTCGGACGACTCAACGCGGCGACCCTCTCCCTTCTACGCGCCGGTCTCGACGACATCATGCTCGGCCGTGCGGACGCTCCCTACGACCGGCTGCTCATGCAGCTTGACTCGTCGAGCGGCCACTACGACGACCTCGGACGCCAGACCAAGGGCTTCAAGGGTGCCACGCTGAACTATCGGAAAATCCAGGACCTGGAGCTCGTCGGCACGTTCCGGAGCTATTTGGAGGATCCGTCTTTCCGGACCATCTGCCGACACGTCTATGGCGACATCCCCATCGTCTGCTTCCGCGCCATGGCCATGATCAAGCCGGCGGGCGCAGGGACCAAGCTGCCCTGGCACCAGGATCGGTGGCGCGCGCTGGATCGAGACCCGCTAGTGACGATCTGGACGTCGCTCGACGACGCCAACGCGGAGAGCGGCGGCTTGGAGGTCATTCCCGGGAGCCATCGCCGCGGCGTACTCAACCCGTCGCACCCAAGTGCATTCCTGGACGATCGACAACAGGCTCAATGCGACCAGGACATCGGCCGTGCCGCGCTCGACATCCCGAGCGGTGAGGTCTGGTTGCTCCACAACTGGCTGCTGCATCGCTCGGGGGTGAACGAAACCGACAAGCCACGCCGCGCGTTCAGCGTCTGTTACATGGATGCCCGCACGGTCGATCGCAGCGGCACTCGGTACACGAAACTCTGGGGCTGACCTTGGGTGCGCGGCAGGCCTAGCCTGAGTCGCGCGACGCCAAGGCACGGTAACCGAGCAGCAACCCCACTGCGCCGATCACCGAAAGAAACAGGCTGCGCAGATCGAATCCATCCACCGAACCCATCCCTAACGCCGTACCGATGAATCCGCCGAGAAACGCGCCGATGATGCCGATGACCATCGTCACCAGGATGCCCCTGGGTCCCTTGCCCGGCATCACCCAGCGCGCGATGGCACCGGCAACCAATCCGAGCACGATCCAACTCAGAATGCCCACGTCGTTCCTCCGCACATACCGCTGTTCCTAATGTAACAGCCTGGTCACAGTTCCGGCACGCGCGACGGCCAATCAACGGGAGAGGTCGATGACCTCGGTCGCCACCCGTTCCACGAACGCCGCGTCGTGCTCGACAAACACCACCGTCGGCTGGTCGGCGAGCAGCACGTCTTCGATCTGTTCCCGCGCGTCGATATCGATGAAGTTCAGGGGTTCGTCCCAAAGCAGGAGATCGGCGTTTGCGAGAAACGACCGCGCCAGGTCGATCTTCTTCTGCTGTCCGTGGCTCAGATCCTCGATGCGTCCGTCCAGCACGCCGCCGCGTACCCCAAGCACGGCCATCACCTGACGGAATCGGGACTCCTCGATGCCCGCATCCTGGAGGTGCTCGCGGAGTAGTCCGTCGGTCCACTGGGGGTGCTGAAACGTCCGGGCCACGGCTACGTGGCGGGGCCTAAGGAGCGTACCGGTGTGCCGGTGATTCTGCCCCTCGATCTGGTCGAGCAGGCTCGTCTTGCCGCAGCCATTGGGTCCGATGACGGCCACACGGTCGCCCGGCGCGACCGTGAAGGACACCTTAGCGAACACCGCCTTGTCGCCACGCCAAAGGCTCAAGTCGTTCGCGACCACCAACGAGCCAGCCTTGCGCCCGGAGTCCGGCAGGGCCAAGCGCCTGTCCTTCTCCACGTCCACAAGCGTCAGGCGCCGTTCTTCGGCGGCGCTCTCGGCGCGCCGCTCTGCGCTGACAGCTTTCCTCATCTGACGCTTGGCGCGGGCGGAGATGAATCCCTTGTCGACGTGCGCGCCTTTCTCGCTCTCGCGCTTGAGCGCACCGGCGCGGCGGTCCGTCGCCACTTGCCCGAGCCTCGCGATCTCCTGCTTCAACGCCGCGTTGTCGGCTCGCTGCCGCGCCAAGCGCTGGTGGAAGCGCTCGCGCCATGCGGAGAACGACGTGCGCTCGACCTCCACCGTGTCCCGGTTCAGCGCGACGACGTGATCGCAGCAGGCATCGAGGAAGGCGCGGTCGTGCGATACCAGAAGGAAGCCTGCCTTCGAGCCCAGATAGTCAGCCAGAAGATTCCGTCCGTCCCGGTCCAAGTGATTGGTCGGCTCGTCGATCAGCGCAAACGTGCCTGTGTCGGGCCCACTCGAACTGCCTGGCACGAACAAGCTCGCGAGGAGACACCGCGTCTGTTCGCCGCCGGAGAGACCCGAGAACGGCCGGCCCCAGTACGTCTCGCCGATCCCGAGGGCGCCGAGTTCCGCTTCGATCCCTGCTTCGACCGCGTAGCCGCCGGCCTCCTGGTAGGCCTCGAGTACCTCACCGTACTCGGTCAGCGCGTCTTCGCTGCCATCGGCGAGCAGGTCGTCCATCTCGGCCTCCCATTGGCGGAACGGACCGACGGCGTCCTTGACCACATTGCGGACTTCCTGGTCGGGATCAACGACCGCCCGTGGGAAGTACGCCGTCCGCTGGCCCCGCTCGATGGCGCCGCGGTCGGGCTCAAGTTCGCCTTGGATCAAGCGAAGAAGCGTCGTCTTGCCGCGACCGTTGCGGCCAGTAAGGGCCGACCGCCATTGGGTGTCGATGACGAGATCGAGGTCTTCGAAGATGGTGCCTTCGGCACCCGGGTAGCCGAAGGTCAGGTGCCTGCAGATGATCGTGGACATACGCGACGCGACCTCTGCGCAGTCGCGTAAGAGAATTCGCTTGCGCGGATTCTCCCACGGATCTCATGGCACGGTCGTCCCAGCGGATTCCGATGGCGCGTCGACCCGGTCCCTGCGGCGCGCCGGCGACAAGCGCAGGGCTTACAGGTTATCGTGATAGTCCCGTTCTATCGCCTGATCCACCGCTGCCGCGGTCTCGGCAGGCGCGTTTTTCCGCCTAGCGTACATCTTGCCAAACGAGACCTTGTGCGGCTCGCCCCAGGCGTCCGGCTGCCAGAGCCGCGAGCGCAGGAACGCCTTGGCGCAGTGGAAGAAGACCTCCTCGACGTCGACACGGATCACCAGCACGGCGGGACGGCCGCGGGCGGCGAGCTGTTCAACAAGGCTGCCGTCGGCGGTGAGCGTCGCACGACCGTTGACGCGGAGCGTCTCGGACGTCCCCGGAATCATGAACAGCACGCCGACGTGAGGGTTGACGAGGATGTTGCGGTGCCCATAGGCGAGGCGGTTGCCGAGCCGGTCGGGGATCAGCAACGTTCTGTCGTCCTCGACCGCGACGAAACCTGGCGCGTCGCCCTTCGGAGAGGCATCCAGGCGGCCCGCGCCGTCCGCGGTAGAAAGCACGAGGAACGGTGCCCGGGCAATGAAGTCCACGGCGAAGTCATTGAGCCGCGCCTCCACCTTCTCGCTGAGTCCCGGGATTTCCTCGCCGATTACGGCGCGCAATTCCTGCTCGGTCTCGATCTTCTCCATGCAGCCCCCTTCGGCCCTCGCTGTCGGCACTTTACTACCGAACGCTAGTCGTTGGACCGTTCGCTGGACTCTCGTCACGTGCCAAGCACTCCACGCAGCGTCTCCGCCAGCAGTCGGTAATCCGCGACCCGCGTCGACGTCTGGCGCCACGCCAGTCCAAGCTGGCGCGAAGCCGGAACCGCGAGCGGGGTGAGCGAGATGTCCGCGCCCCGGCTGATGTCGGCATCGACAGCCAAACGTGGGATGAGCGTGACGCCGATGCCAGCAGCGACCATCTGTACCAGGGTGTGCAGGCTGCTGGCTTCGAACTGCGCCCGCGCCCTCACATCGCCAATGCGACAGACGTCGAGCGTGTGGCCGCGTAGACAGTGCCCTTCCTCAAGCAGCAAGAGTTCCGCGCCCGCGAGGGCTTCGCGGGTGACCACGCTTGTGCCCGCAAGGGCATGGTCCCGTCGGCAGGCGAACAGGAATTCGTCCTCGCCCACGACGTCGACGGTCAGATCCCCGGTCTCGTACGGCAACGCGATCAGGACAAGGTCCAGATCGCCGTGCTCCAACCCGGCGAGAAGGCCGGCCGTCCGCTCCTCCCTGAGGTAGATCAGAAGCCTCGGGAACCTCTCCCGGAGCACCGGCAGCACGCGAGGCAAGAGGAACGGGCTGATCGTCGGTATGACGCCGAGGCGTATCTCCCCCGTCATCGGTTCCGGATCCGCCCTGGCGAGCGCCATGATCGCTTCTGCCTCACGCAAGATCTCGTCGGCCATCTCGGCAACCCGGCCGCCGAGACGGGTCATCACGACCCGTCGCTTGGACCGCTCCGCGACCTCCGTTCCGAGCACGGACTCGAGATCGCGGATCCCAGCGCTCAGCGTCGACTGGGTGACCGCGCAAACCTCGGCGGCACGACCGAAGTGACGCGCATCGGCAAGCGCGATCAGGTATTGGAGTTGCTTCATGGTTGGCACACGTCTCATTCGCCCACCTCCACGACAACTATATTGATCTAAAAAAACGATTAATACATCAAGAATTGATCGCTTTGAACGAAAAGCGACTCGATCTACTCTCAAACGCAACCCAGGTGAACCGTCGCAAGCTACGACGGCTCCAAGCAAATGCACACGCTGCGAAGGAGAGAATCATGAGCGAAGGGAAATGCCCGGTGACGGGCCATGCCGTCAGCGCCCGCGGGCAGACATCGAACCAGGACTGGTGGCCGAACCGGCTGCGACTCGACATCCTGCGCCAGCACCCACCCGCCGCTAATCCCATGGGCGAGGGCTTCAACTACGCCGAAGCGTTCAAGACCCTCGACCTCGAGACCCTGAAAAAGGACGTCTTCGAGCTGATGACCACGTCCCAGGACTGGTGGCCCGCCGATTACGGCCACTACGGACCGCTCTTCATCCGGATGGCATGGCACAGCGCTGGCACCTACAGGGTCGCCGACGGCCGTGGAGGCGGTGGTACCGGCAACCAGCGTTTCGCGCCACTCAACAGTTGGCCCGACAACGCCAACCTCGACAAGGCGCGCATGCTGCTGTGGCCGATCAAGCAGAAGTACGGCCGCAAGCTCTCATGGGCCGATCTGATGATCTTCGCCGGCAACTGCGCGCTGGAGTCGATGGGGCTCAAGACGTTCGGCTTCGGCGGTGGACGCCCGGACATCTGGTCCCCCGAAGAGGACATCTACTGGGGGCCTGAGGATGAATGGCTCGGCGATGAGCGCTACAGCGGCGACCGTGAACTGGAGAACCCGCTCGGTGCCGTGCAAATGGGCTTGATCTACGTCAACCCCCAAGGCCCGAACGGCCACCCCGACCCGGTTGCTTCTGGGCAGGACATCCGCGAGACCTTCGCCCGCATGGCTATGAACGACGAAGAGACGGTAGCGTTGGTCGCCGGGGGTCACACGTTCGGCAAATGCCACGGTGCCGGCGATGACGCCCTCGTCGGCCCTGAGCCGGAAGCGGCAGGCATCGCAAGCCAAGGCCTAGGCTGGGCCAATGGCCACGGCACGGGGAAGGCCGGGGACACGATCACCAGCGGCATCGAAGGCGCGTGGACGACGAAACCGGTGAAGTGGGACAACGGCTACTTCGACGCGCTGTTCGGCTACGAATGGGAGTGCGTGACCAGTCCCGCCGGCGCCTACCAATGGGTGCCGAAGGACGGGGCCGGGGCGGACACCGTCCCGGATGCACACGACCCCACGCGCCGGAATGCGCCGATCATGACAACAGCGGACCTCGCCTTGCGGATGGACCCCGTCTACGAGCCGATCTCCCGGCGCTTCCACGAGGATCCGGACGCGTTCGCGGATGCCTTCGGCCGGGCATGGTTCAAGCTGACGCACCGCGACATGGGACCCCGCTCGCGATACCTCGGCTCGATGGTGCCGACGGAGGAACTCATCTGGCAGGATCCGGTCCCGGTCGTCGACCATGACCTGATCGACCATCAGGACGTGGCGACACTCAAAGCCAAGGTGCTCGGTTCCGGCCTCACGGTGTCGCAACTGGTGTCGACCGCGTGGGCTTCTGCCTCGACCTTTCGCGGCTCCGACCTCCGCGGCGGTGCCAACGGTGCGCGCATCCACCTCGCGCCGCAGAAGGACTGGCCCGTCAACGAGCCCGCCAAGCTGGCCAAGGTTCTCGGCGTTCTTGAAGGCATCCGAGCGGAATTCAACGAGTCGGCTCCTGGCGCCAAGCGCGTGTCGATGGCGGACCTGATCGTCCTCGGTGGTTGCGCGGGTGTCGAGCAGGCGGCCACGAACGCGGGACACGACCTGACGGTGCCATTCTCGCCAGGCCGGACGGATGCAACCCAAGAGCAGACCGACGTGCACTCGTTTGCCGTGCTCAGGCCCGCAGCGGACGGCTTTCGCAACTACCAGGAGAAGCGTTTCGCGGTATCGCCCGAGGAACTCCTGGTCGACCGCGCGCAACTGCTCACGCTGACGGCGCCGGAGATGACGGTTTTGGTCGGCGGCTTGCGCGTCCTCGATGCGAATTTCGGGCACTCGCAACACGGCGTATTCACCAAGCGACCCGCCGCGCTGACGAACGACTTCTTCGTGAACCTGCTCGACAGGGGCACGACTTGGGAGGCCGTCTCCGATGCTGGCGACGTGTTCGAGGGTCGCGACCGCGCCACGGGCGAACCCAGGTGGACTGCCACCCGGGTCGATCTCATCTTCGGGTCGAACTCCGAGCTTCGCGCGCTTGCGGAGGTCTACGGATCCTCAGATGCCGAGGAGAAGTTCGTGCACGACTTCGTGGCCGCTTGGACCAAGCTCATGGACCTCGATCGATTCGATCTCGACTAAGGGCCTCGACGTCGGGACGCCCACGGGCGTCCCTGTCGCGGTGCCCTACGTATCGAATCGACGGGCGAAAAGGCGCCGGCCAAGGTCCATGATCTCGGCGCTGTCCTTGACGCCTCTCACGAGGTGTCCCGGAATCGCATCCACGCCGTTGTGCGCGCCACTCAAGGCACCGGCGATCGCGGCGATCGTATCGACGTCACCCCCTATGCGGAGTGCGCAATCGATGGTGGCCACGTAGTCGCCTGGCGAGCGGAGGAAGGCATACAGTGCGGCCAGCACGGTCGGTTCTGCCAACGCCGGAATGCCGAAGCCCCGATCTCCCCGACGCTGGCCAGTATCGGCGATCGCTTCCAGCGCTGTCTGCTCCGCTGATCGAAGCCAATCGCCGAGTCTCTGGATGTGCCCGGCGAAGCCAGGGTTCTGAACCGAAGCGGCAACCGCGTCCAGGAAGACCGGCGTCTCGATCACGCTCGCGGTGACGGCATGCGCGACGGCCGTCGCCACCGCCATAGCGGCGTCGATCGCGACGGGGTGGCGGTGCGTGACGACGCTTGCCGTGGCGACATCGTCGGCGAGTCGGTCCGGCCGGTCACAGTTCCACAAACCGACGGGCGCGATCCGCATCGCCGCGCCGTTGAGCGGCAAGTCATCGGGCATGGCAGCATCCTGCCAGGGAACGCCTTCGATCAGTCGCTGGACGGCCCGATGGGCAACGGGGCCCGCGCCGACGATTTCACCCGAGCGCCAGAGGGCAGCGAACTCGTCGGCAATCTCTGCACCGTCCACGGCGCCCCGCGCAACAATGCTCCTCGCGATGGCGACGGTGAGCTGGGTGTCATCGGTGTACTGGCCTACGGGGTAGCGGACGACCGCGTCTTTACCCCTAGACAACGGACGATAGCGATCAGTGACGCTCGGCAATTTCGCGATGCGTTCGCGGAACCAGCCTTCCAACGGCGCACCGAGGGCGTCAGCCACTGCGCAGCCGATCAGCGCACCCACGAACTGGCCCGGTCGCGGCCGGCTCATCTAAAGGACCGCCTCGAACAATTCCAACTCCGGATGGCCCAGGTAGGTTCCCTTCGGCGCGCTGGTCTGGGCATGCGCCTTGCGGAAGTGCTCCGACCGCGTCCACGCATCAAAGGCGGTGCGCGACTCCCAGACGGTGTGGGATGCGTACAGCACGTGGTCCTCCGCCACTGGCCCGCGCAACAGGTGGAATGAGCGGAATCCGGGTACGTCGGCCAAGTACGACTCGCGCTCGCGCCACACACGCTCGAACCCGTCGCATGAGCCCGGTGCGATCTTGAATCGGTTCATGGCAATGAACATCGTTTCCTCCTAACGACCGCTGGCTAGGTAACACCCAAGCCTGTTCGGTC
The DNA here is from genome assembly GCA_026706385.1 of Gammaproteobacteria bacterium. Classification (GTDB taxonomy): domain Bacteria; phylum Pseudomonadota; class Gammaproteobacteria; order Pseudomonadales; family Azotimanducaceae; genus VXYL01. The sequence goes on along the minus strand of JAPOYV010000082.1, from coordinate 36,369 downwards.
GTTCTACCAGAAGACGAGGCGAACCGCCTGGCGGCGACTCGATGGAGAACACTCCGCGTTCTCCCAGCCGCATTGCGGGAACTTCGCTCAAACCGTAGAGATGGGGCCCCTCAAGAAAGCCAGTGGCGTTGGAGCCTTGAATTCGTAGAGTCCCATAACTACAGTTGCAAATCGTTTTCATTTGCACTAAGTTTTGCCCTGGTGCAAGCACTAGGGCTCGCGGAACGCAAACCATGACACGATCCATTCTGTTCGGCGCATTGGCGTTTGCCTCGATGATGTCCTCGGCGGCCGAGGACGGCCCCCGCGAGCCGCTCTACCTCGAAGAGGTGACTATCGTGGGCACACGCGACAACGTCCAACGGGTGGCAGGATCCGCGCACTTCATCGGTGCCGAGGAGATTGACCGGTTCTCGCACACGGACGTACAGCGCATCGTACGCCAGATACCGGGTGTGTCGATCCAAGTGGAGGACGGCTTCGGCCTACGGCCCAACATCAGCATCCGCGGGGTGGCCACCGAACGGAGCGGGCGGATCACCCTGCTCGAAGACGGCGTACTGATTGCACCGGCACCGTACTCCGCGCCGTCCGCCTACTACTTTCCCACGGTGGGGCGCATGGCGGCATTCGAGGTCCTGAAGGGCCCGGCCGCCATCATCCAGGGCCCGTACACCATCGGCGGCGCGTTCAACATGATCTCCACGCCCATTCCCACTGGGCGTCGGGGTCGCGTGTTCGCGGAGACCGGCGAGAACGCGACCCATCGGGTGCATGCCTCGTACGGTGCAACCGCCGACAACGGGTTGGGGTTCCTTGCGGAGAGCCACCAATGGCGGTCCGACGGTTTCCAGCGCGTCGACCGCAGCGATGACCACACGGGCTTGGACGTTCGCGATGGGATGCTCAAGCTCTCCTACGCCCCAGGCCACGCACACGCTGTCGAGTTGAAGCTGCAGACCGCCACGCAGCGGTCCAACCAGAGCTACCTCGGCCTCACCGACACCGATTTCCGGGCCAATGCTTCGCGTCGCTACGGCCTCTCGCGGCTGGATCGAATCGAGACCTACCACGAGCAGGCGATCGCCCGCTACGAGTACGCGCCGTCGGCCTCCCTCAAGATCACGTTCGCGGGCTACTACAACGGTCACGCGCGCAACTGGTTCAAGACCGAAGGACTCGACCCCGACGGCAGTCCCGACGCTCAAGGGTTCCGCCGGACCAGTTGGGCGAGCGTCGTGCAGGCGGTCAATCGCGGCGCGACGCTAGGCGCCATGTCCGCCGCGCAACTGCAGAGTGTGCTCGACGGCACAAGGGACACGCCGCCCGGCAGCATCCAGATCCGCGCCAACGACCGGGACTATTTCTCGCGCGGCCTGCAGGGCACGGTGTCTTGGGACTTGAGCGACGGATCGATCGCCCACTCGGTGAAAGTGGGCGCTCGCTATCACGAGGACCAAGAAGACCGTCTGCAGCGCAACAGTACCTATAGCCAACGCGGAGGCCAGCTGTACCTGGACGATCCCGGGTTGCACGGCAACGCGGGCAACCGCATCCAGAGCGCCCGGGCGCTAGCCCTGTACGTGCAGGACCGCATGGAAATCGGCCGGCTCGCACTCACGCCGGGCCTACGTTACGAGCACATCCAGCAAAGCCGACGACGTTTCGAGACGCGGTCCGGCCGCACCGCCGACCCGGCCTCGCGAGCGCCGAACAATCTGCGTAGCACGCGCGCGAACGATACCCGCGTCCTGTTGCCAGGCCTTGGTGCCGTCTATCGGATCAACGACATCGCTACGCTCGTTGCGGGCGCCCACAAGGGATTCACGGCGCCCTCGAACGCGCCGGGCGTCGAACCCGAAGAAGCGATCAACTACGAACTCGGCGTACGGGCGAACACGGCGCATGTGCGTCTCGAGGCGATGGCGTTCTCCAGCGACTACGACAACCTGCTCGGCGAGTGCACGTCCTCTTCAGGCGTCGACTGCGAAGTCGGAGACGCCTTCAATGGCGATGCCGCAACCGTCCGCGGCCTGGAGTTCTCAGGCGGCACCGAACTGGCCGCCGGTGGTTTCATCATGCCCGTGGAAATCGTCTACACGTGGATGGATGGCACCTTCGACACCGACATCGCGGACACCGATTTCTTCGGCGATGTCCAAGCAGGCGATCCCCTACCGTACATCCCCAAGCATCAACTGCATGTGTTGCTTGGTGCCGCCAAGGGACGCTGGTCGGCTCATGTGTCGGCGAACTATGTCGACGGCGTCTGCGCGCGCGCCTCGTGCGGGGCATTTGAGACCACGGACGACTCGCTCACCGTGGACCTCGCCGGCCGTTTTGCCCTGTCGGATGTCGTAAGCCTTTTCGCGCGCGTCGAGAACCTCGCGGACGCCTACGACATCGTCGGCCGACACCCCTACGGCGCACGTCCGAACAAGGGCCGAAGCGCGGCGATCGGTTTCGACGTGGCCTGGTAGGCGACTCAATCCCTGCGCCGCGGCGCTGCGCCCACCCGCGCCATGCCGCCGTCCACGGCCACGACTTCGCCGGTGACGTAGCGCGACGCATCGCTCGCGAAGAACAGCACCACGTCGGCCACGTCGTCGCCGTATCCCCAGCGTTTGAGGGCGATCCCGTCTTCGAGTCGCTCGATCAAACCGGGGATGTTCTGCCGGTCACCCTCCCAGATCGCCGTCGCGATAAGCCCCGGGCAGATGGCGTTGACGCGAATCCCGTGCGCGCCCCAATCGGCCGCTAGCGCACGCGTCATCGCATCGACGGCTCCCTTCGTGCCCGCATAGGCCACCCGCCCCAGCGGACCGCGCAGGCTCGCGATGGACGAGATGTTGATCACCGAACCCCCGCCGCGTTCGGCCATGCTCGGGCCGAGACCGAGGGTCAGCATCAGGAGCGAGCGAACGTTGATCGAGAAAACGAGATCGAAATCCTCTTCGGAGAGTTCGTCCGGCTTGCGGCGCATCGGGATGCCCGCGTTGTTGACCAGGATGTCGACGCCGCCCACCGCCGCAAGAATGCGGTTCGCCAACTCGGTACCCGCTCCGGGTGGTGCCAGGTCCGCCGCCAGGACGATCGGCACGTGCGTCAGTTCCGCCGCCACGCGCTCGAGGTCCGCGACGGTGCGGCCGGTCAGCACGACCCGCGCACCGGCCGCGTCTAGGGCGCGGGCGCTTGCCTCGCCGATGCCGCGGCTGGCACCGGTCACCACGGCGATCCTGCCGTTCAGTTCATTCATGGCCCGCTCCCTTTTCCGGCACCAGTTCGCCAAGCGCGTAGACGCCGCGCTTGTTCCATTCGGCGCCGTTCTCGTAGCCGCCGTAGCCTTGCCAGGGCTTGAAGCCGATAAGCTTCAGCAACTCCGGCGACGCCGCCTCAAGCACTTCCGGGCGGGTGCCGAGCAGGTAGTTCTCCTGCTGGCGGAACTGCGGCGCGCAGAAATTGGTCGTGAGACCGATGCGCGGTTCCCCCGTCCGGTTCTCCCCCGTCGAATGCCACGTCCGACCCTCGAAGATCGCCACGGTGCCGGCGGTGCCGATCGCCGGGATCCAAGGCGCGTCGCCGTCGAGGTCATGGTCGGGCTGTCGTCCACTGAGATGGCTGCCAGGGACGAGCAAGGTGGCACCGTTCTCGGCCGTGAAATCGGTGAGCATCCACATGGCGTTGCAGACAACCGCCGGCGCGATGGTTTTCGGCTGCATGGTGGCATGCCCGCCGACGTGGTGGCCCCGGTTGCCCGCGCGGGTCACCGAGCCCGGCTTCAGCCGTGTTTCCTTGGCTTCGTTCGTCGGCGGCGGCATCCAGAATTGGTCGGTGTGGAATGCCGTTCTGCTGCCCGAGTGCGCGAAATGCGCATGGTAGGAACTCAGGAGGTACTCCTTGCCGAGGACATGCTCGACCACGGCATGCAGGCCCGGATGGAAGATCATGTCGCGGAACACCTGTCCCTTGTTGAGCAGGAATACGACAAGCTGCTTGCCATCCGGGTATCGACGGGTGAGCCCGCGCTGCCGTTCCGCCTCGAGCTGTTCGCTGAGGCGCGCCCGCAGGGCGGCGAGCTGTCCGGGGTCAAGCGCATCCTTGAGCATGCAGTAGCCCCAGGCGTCGATGTCCCGCTTGGCATCTGCGAGGTCCGTGGTCGGTTCTGGGAGATGATCTGTCATGGCTGCCCCTTGCTGGGAAACCACCCTATCACAGCGGCTACTCGGCTCCGCCGTGCCCGTCCCGCTTTGCGCGGCCGTAGCGGTCGTCGAAACGCACGATGTCGTCCTCCGACAACGTCTCGCCGACTTGCACCTCGATGACCACGAGCGGCTCCGGTCCCGGGTTGCCGAGACGATGCCGGATACCGACGGGAATGTAGGTCGACTCGTCCGGGCGCAAGGTGAACCGCTCGTCGCCACGCGTCACCTCAGCCTGCCCGCGGACCACAACCCAGTGTTCAGCCCGGTGCCGGTGCAACTGCAACGACAGCGACTCGCCCGGCGACACAGTGATCCGCTTGACCAGGAAACCGTTGCCGCCCTTGATGGTCTCCGCGTGACCCCACGGTCGATACGCCGTGGTGTGTAGCCGATGTTCCGTACGAGAGCCGGCGTCCATGGCATCGACGAGCGCTTTCACGTCCTGCGCCCTCGTTCGATCGGCAGCCAGGATCGCGTCCGGGGTCTCCACCAGCACGACGTCCTTCAATCCCAAAGCGGCAACCAAGCGGTCGCTCGACAGGAGGACCGAGTTGTGCGTATCCAGGGCGATCACGTCGCCGCGCACGGCGTTGCCCGCATCGTCCCGGGGCGCGACCGCCGCGAGCGCATCCCAGGAGCCGATATCGGCCCAGCCCATGTCGGTGGCGACCACCATGGCCTTGCCGGTCCGCTCCATGACCGCGTAGTCCACCGAGTCCGCCGGGCAGTCGAGGAATGCCCTCCCCGGCCGAACGAACCCAAGATCCTGGGTTTCGGCCGCCACGGCGGCGGTGCACGCCTTAAGGATGTCGGGACAAAACGTCCCCAACTCGTCGAGATACGTGCTCGCGCGAAACAGGAACATCCCGCAGTTCCAGATGTAGCCACCCTCGGCCACATACTGCTCGGCAAGCGTCTTCGACGGTTTCTCCGTGAATGCCGCCACCTCGGCGACGCAGGGATCCGCGCTCGCCGCCCCTCGTCGAATGTAGCCGTAGCCCGGCTCGGCGTACGTCGGGAGCGCGCCGAAGACCATGAGCCGCCCGTCATCCGCAAACGGCATGGCACGGCGGACCGCCGCTCGGAACGCGTCCTCGTTGCCGACATGGGCGTCCGCGGCCAACACCAGAAGGAGCGGATTCGCCACGCCTCGCATCCCTCGCAAAGCCGCCAACGCGACCGCCGGGGCGGTACTGCGCCGCGCCGGTTCGAGCACGATGGCCGCGGGCTCGATCCCCTCTAGGCGGCATTGCTCGGCGACCACGAACCGGTGCTCCTCGTTGGCGACGATCACCGGCGGTTCGCACGGCAGCCCGTCGAGTCGCGCCAGCGTATGCTGCAGCATGGTCTTGTCGCCGCTCAGTTTCAGGAACTGCTTCGGATAGAGTTCCCGCGACAACGGCCATAGCCGGGTGCCCGACCCGCCCGCCAGGATCACCGGCTGCAGCCTGCTCCGTCGGGTGTCCGCGTCGTCCATGGCGGCATGTTACGCCACACCGCCAACGGCGCTTACACTTGCCCGATGGATTCGATCGTCAACACATGGCTCCTCGTGGACGAGTGGATCGGTGCCGCGCTCGGCGTCTTGGTGGTGCTGTGCCTGATTCGCGAGAAGCTCTACGCCTGGCCGCTGGGCGTCGCCTACGTGCTGGTGTCCATCACCCCGCTCCTAGAGGCGAGGCTGTATGCCAACCTCGCATTGCACCTCGTCGGATTCCTGCCCTTGAACCTGTACGGCTGGTACCACTGGCTGTTCGGCGGCGAAGAGCGCGACGATCTGCCCGTCACCCGCGTCGGCAGCGGCACGGCGATCCTGCTGGCGGCGCTGTGCATGGTGGCCGCCCTTGCCCTGGGCTGGTATTTCGCCACCAACACCGACGCCGCGTTCCCGTACTGGGACAACGCCGTATTCGCCATGAGCCTGGCGGCGATGTGGCTGACGGCCCGCAAGTACATCGAGAACTGGCTGGTCTGGTTCGTGGTGAACGTGATCTCCGTCGCCCTGTACTTCTCCCAGGACCTCTACGGGTACGCGTTCCTGTACACGCTCTACATCCCGATGGCGGTCTGGGGCTACATCAGTTGGCTCAAGTCCATGGGGAGACGCGTTTAGGCAACGAGGCGCTGCTCCAAGGCGTCGAACGTCGCATCGGCAACCCCCTCCCGCGACAACAAGGCGCGAACCGAACCGTATTCCGCGCGCACGCCCTCGAGGAACCCGAGAATCCGGTCCGCCGGCGTCGCCATGCGGGCTCGAATCTCGTCGAGGTCGCCCTCGAGCGTTCGACCAATGGCGTTGAGATAGGCGATCAGTCCGTCGATGGCCGCATTGCTGCGGTCGTATTCCTCGCCGATGCACGCATCGTCCACGCCGAGCAGATCCATGACGATCGCCACGAGAATCCCGGTGCGGTCCTTTCCCGCCGTGCAGTTGACGAGCACCGGGTAGTGCGCCTCCTCCGCCAACAGTTCCACGCAGCGCGCGAACCGGTCCGCGGCGCCGACCTTGAGGTAGTCGATGTAGCGTTCCGACGTGATGCCCGGGCCTCGCACAGCGTTGAGTTCCGCGACGAACTCCGCCATGGGGACGTCGGGGCGGAACACGGACCGGTGTACCACGATGTCCGGAGGCTCTCCCGACCGGGCCGGGGCTGCGGCGGTGACCTCGTCCGGGTGACGGAGGTCGAGGACCGTTCGCACGTGCGCGCGGAACCAGGTCCGGTCGCGCGGCGACATCCGCTCCCACGCGCCGGAGCGGTACAGCCTCCCGGCGCGCATCCGACCCCCACCGGCGGTCGCGTAGCCTTCAACCGCGCGCAGGTTGTGCAGGCCGTCCATGGGGATGATGGTGTCCGCATTGTCCCGTTGCGGGTCCGGCATGGTCATTCCTCGATGTTCCGTTGCCGCTATAGTAGACGCAGGCGACGTGGCGACGTGGAGGGGAACCATGGCACAACGAGACGCGAGCAGCGCCGAGGGCGAACTGTCCCGGCGAGATTTCGTCGGCAACTCGGTCAAGGGCGCGGCGGCGGTGGCACTCGCCGCACCGATCCTGACGCAACCGGCCCACGCCCAAGGCGGCGGACTGCCCATGCGCGCGCTCGGCAAGACGGGGGCAGATGTCTCCGTGCTTTGCCTCGGCGGCTGGCACATCGGCTTTGCGGCCCAGCAGGACGAGGCCGAGGCGATCCGCATCATGCATGCCGCCATCGACGAGGGCATGACCTTCTTCGACAACGCCTGGGACTACCACGACGGCGGCAGCGAGATCGTCATGGGCAAGGCGCTCGCCTCGCCCGCCAAGCGCGACAAGGTCTTCCTCATGACCAAGGGCTGCGACCGCGACTACGACGGCGCCATGCGCTGCATCGACGAGAGCCTCAAGCGCCTGCAGACCGACCACATCGACCTCTGGCAGTTCCACGAGATCGTCTACGACAACGACCCGGACTGGGTCTTCGATCAAAACGGCATCCAGGCGGCCATCGACGCCAAGGCCGCCGGCAAAATCCGTCACATCGGCTTCACCGGCCACCGCGACCCCCGCATCCACCAGGCCATGCTCGATAAGCCGTTCGACTGGGAGACCGTCCAGTTGCCCATCAACATGATGGATGCCCAGTTCCGAAGCTTCCTGACCGAGATCGTGCCGCAGTGCGTCGACCGGGGTGCCGGCGTCATCGGCATGAAGACCTTGGGCGGCGGCGTGATCACCGGCCAAGCGGGCATCAGCGCCGACACCTGCATCCGCTACGCGCTCAGCCAACCGGTGTCGTCCATCGTGGTCGGGATCACCTCGATGGACGAGTTGCTACAGAACGCGGCGACCGCGCGCGATTTCGCGCCAATGCCCGACGCCGACCAAGCGGCGCTGCTCGCAAGCGTCAAGGATGTCGCGGGCGACGGGCGCTACGAGCTATACAAGACGACGCAACGCATGGACGGGCCGTACCATGTCAAGCAGCATGGCTTCCAGGTGGCTTGAGGAAATGACCTAGGGCGCGCGTGTCCTGATCAGCGCCACGCCCATCGCCCCACAAAGCAGCGGGAGCAGGGCATCCACAATGCCCCAGACCACCGAGGCAGCGTCGGCCCCCACTGCCGTGAAACCCGGGCTCCGGTAGTTGGCCCAGCTCCAGAAGAACAGGATGCCGACGAACAGGAAGCCGTAGAACAGCGTATTGGCAGCGAGGTAGGCCCGCGTGACCGCCGGCTCGGCGTCGGCGTCGACCGCCCGTTTGCACAACGCGGCATAGACAATCCCGAACGCGACGGCGAGCGCCATCAACGGATTCAGGACGTCCCACGCCGGGCTGTAGGGCTGGGACTCCGTCGAGATGTGGTAGAGCGGCTCGATGATCGTGTGCAGCGCTACCGCGGCGCCAATCACCAGGAACAGGATGCCGACAGTTTTCTTGAGCAAAGGAACGGCTCCTTCCGCTACGCGTCCTCGTCGACCGGATCAACCCCTTCCGCTACGCGTCCTCGTCGACCGGATCAACCGGTCCTTCCAGCGCACCGAGTGCCTTGGCGCGCTGAACGCGGTGGCGCCGGGCCAACTCCCGCATATCCGTCGTCGCGTCCGTTTCATCGACGATCTCGAAGCCCACCAGGGTCTCGATGACGTCCTCCATGGACACGATTCCGGCCATGCCGCCAAACTCGTCGAGCACCACCGCCAAGTGCTCCTGGCGCGCGCGCAGGGCGGTCAACAGGTCCGTGATGGCGTACGACTCGTCCACGGCCACGATCTCGCGGCGCAACGTGGCGATCTTCTGGTCGGCACGTCCCTCCAGCAGGGCAAGGAGCAGTTCCGTTCGCAAGACGTAGCCCGTGATGTGGTCCTTGGATTCGCCGTAGACCGGTATCCGCGAGAACGGCAGGCTTGTCGCCTCCTTGTAGTACTCGGCAATGCTGTCGTCTTCCGCTGCCACCTCGACGACCGTGCGGGGGGTCATCACGTCCCCGGCCTGAATCGCCTTGAAGCGGATCAGGTGGCCGATCATCTCGCTTTCCTCTTCCTCGAATACGCCCTCCTGGGCACCGAGTTCGGCCATCGCCACGAAGTCCGTGCGCGTCAGGACGGGCTGGGTCGTACCGCGTTTGAGCTGGCGGGTGATGTACTGGCTCAGCCAGACGAACGGCGCCAGGCCCACCGTCAGCAGTCGCAGCGAGTGCGCGGTGAACGTGACGAAGTACTGCCAGTACAGCGCGCCGATCGTCTTGGGCACGATCTCCGAGAAGACCAGTATCGCGATGGTCATGCTGGCCGGGACCACGATCCTGGTGATCCAGACATTCGCCTGTGCCCAGATCGTCGCCGCCTGGTCACCGACGCCTATGGCCCCGACGGTGTGTGCAATGGTGTTGAGCGTCAGGATCGCGGCCAGCGGCCGGTCCACGTTGGCCTTGAAGTCCTCGAGATAGCGGCCCACGCGGGTGCCCTGCTGGAATTCCAGGCGCGCGTGGGCCGGCGTGATGCTGAGCAGCACAGCCTCCCACAACGAGCAGAAGAACGAGAAAACCAGGGCGAGCAGAAAGAACGTGATCAGCAGGCTGTACATCGATGGGACCTACAGCCGGGGCCCGGGGAAGTGTATTGAACCCGGTTCGTCAACAGCGGTCATGGCGAAGATTGTACTAGCGATGGATTCTGCAAGCAGCGTGGTATGCGTTGGGCTCGGCGGATGCCTTCGGCTCGGCGGTGGCGGTCTTGCCGCCCGAGCTCACCACCGGGCGCCCGGCGGCGGGACAGCCTAGTCAAATCAGTCAGTTATGCCTCTGACGAAGCGACGGAGAGACGGGTCGAGACGTGGAATGGTGGCCAGGGGCAGAATCGAACTGCCGACACGTGGATTTTCAGTCCACTGCTCTACCGACTGAGCTACCTGGCCGAAAGGGGCGCCCGACGCGCGGGCGGCGCGTATTAAGCGGCAGAAGCGTGGCGTCCGTCAACCAGCGGCGACCGACGCGCAAGGAGGCGGGAAAGGGCCGCTTTGCGTCCATCCGGATCCGTCAAGACGTCCTCTTGGATGCGCTCGATGGCGAGCGTCGAAGCCAGCCGGGCGAGTTCGCCGGGCGCCACGCGGAATGCCGGGTTCCGTGGACCGATGACGTCCTCGCGCGCCGTGGCCAAGTGCTGCTCGACGATCATCACGCCGTCGGGGCGCAGCCACGGCACCAGGGATTCGAGCAGCGGCAGGTTCACGAAGCGGATGTTGACGATGACATCGCAGCCGCCCTCGGGGACAAAGCCCGAGTCCAGGTCGTGCTCGAGCCAGCGGATGGGCAACGCCGGTGTGCGCGCTCGACCGATGGCGAGCGCTTCGGTGGAGATGTCCACGGCATCCACCGCAAAGCCGAGATCCGCAAGATAGACCGCGTTGCGCCCGGTTCCGCAGGCGAGGTCCAGGGCACGCCCCGGCGCCGGCAGCGCGGCGGCGCACTCCGCGAGGAAGGCGCTCGGATGTGTCCGTCCGTGGTATGCGCCGTCGCGGTAGCGACGATTCCACTTGTGGCGATCGACGGCGCTCAATCGTCGTCCTCCGACGTATCCGCCGTGTCGGCGGCGTCCGACGCATCCGTCGCCTTGGGATGTTCGTCCATCGGCAGCCCGCGTACCAAACGCCATGCGAGGCCCAAGCCGCAAAGACCGACGACAAGGCCGATGAACGTGATCGCCACGGCGCCGATATTGATCGTCATAAAACCAACCGAGACGACTTGCAGAATCTCCTGCGCATCGCACACCTCCCAGGCCGGCGTTCCTTCAAGCTATGCGCGTTATGCTACGCGCCCTCACCGCAACTGGCATAAGCGAATGAAGCTCTACGATTTCAGCATGGCGCCGAACCCCCGGCGCGTGCGGATTTTCCTCGCCGAGAAAGGCATCGAGGTGGAAACGGAACAGGTGGACATCCCGTCCGGCGAGAACATCGCCCCCGCCTTTCGCGCCATCAACCCGCGCGCCCTGTTGCCGACGCTGGTCCTGGACGACGGCACGGTGATCGACGAGTCCGTGGCGATCTGCCGCTACTTCGAGGAACTGCACCCGGAGCCGCCGTTGATGGGCACCGACGCCAAGTCCAAGGCGGTGATCGAATCCGCGCAGCGACACATGGAGTGGGACGGATTGATGCCTGTCGCCGACGCCTTCCGCAACGGCAACCCCGCATTCGCCGACCGCGCAGTCTCCGGCACCGAAGGCGTGCCTGTGATCGCGGACCTGGTCGATCGCGGCAAGAGTCTCGCTGGGCGGTTCTACGACTCGCTGAACTCAACGCTCGGCGAATCCGAGTACGTGGCCGGCGACAGCTTCTCCATTGCAGACATCACGGCGTTCTGCGTGGTCGACTTCGCCAAGTGGGTGCAGATCCGGGCCGGCGACGAGCATCCGCACCTGCAGCGCTGGTACGCCGCCGTCAAGGCACGACCGAGTTCGGGCGCGTAAAGAAATCGTCGGGCCGCGGGCTACTCCGGAACGTAGCCCGCCGGCCGGTCATAGTCCTCGTTGGCCAGGAACCGCCGCATCTGCTCGCTCAAGTAGCTGCGCGCCTCGCGGTCGGCCATCGACAGGTGATGCTCGTTGATCAGCATCGTCTGCACATGCTGCCACTCCTGCCACGCCTTGGCGGAGACGTTCTCGAAGATGTCCTCGCCGGTCGCACCCGGCAGCGGCGGCGCCGCGAGACCCGGCAACTCCTCGCGGTACTTTCGGCAAAACACGGTCCGGCTCATGGTTGGAGTTCGATCGGTTGCATCGCGTGCAAGATTCTAGCCGCCACCGCCGAAACGCCAAGGCGGTGATCCGGGCCGATCCAACGTCCCGGAAGGCCCGGCGGTTTCGCCGCTAAGCGAATGTAAACCGGCTCGACGTCGAGATCGAAGTGGGTGAAGCCGTGGTGAATCGTCGGCGCGGCGTTGTATCCCAGGACCAGGACCGAGTCCACGCCAAGAATCTTGAGGAACCGCGTCGCGGATTCGTCGGCATCCCTCTCCGGCGGTGACCAGAGGCCGCCCCAAATGCCGCTGGCAGGTCGTTGCTCGACGTAGCACGTCCGATCCGGCGCGGTGAGCACAAAGAAGCGGCACCGTTCCGTGCGGCGTTCGCGCCGCACCGCTCGTTCCGGGAAGCGCGTGACATCGCCATGTGCGAACGCACCGCACATGTCCTGCACCGGGCACTCAGGACATGACGGCTCCTTGCGCCGACACAGCGTCGCACCGAGGTCCATGATGGCCTGCGTGTAGTCGGCTACGCGCTTCGCCGGTGTGTGGGACTCCGCCAAGTCCCACAACGTCCGTCGCGTTGCGGACGACGACGGCGGCCCGGCGACGCGGTGAACCCTCGCCAGCACCCGCTTCACGTTGCCGTCCAGGATGGCGCCGCGTCGGCCAAAGGCCTGTGCGGCGATCGCCGCCGCCGTTGAACGACCGATCCCGGGCAAACCCGTCAACGCCTCCTGCGAGTCGGGCAGACTTCCGCCGAAGTCCGTCATGACCACGCCTGCGGCGCGATGCAGGCTGCGCGCGCGAGCGTAGTAGCCAAGTCCGCTCCACAGGTGCAGGACCTCATCGAGGTCGGCACCGGCTAGTGTCTCGATGTCGGGGAAGCGCGCAATGAAGCGTTCGAAATACGGCACTACCGCGGCAACCGTGGTCTGTTGGAGCATGATCTCGGACACCCACACCCGGTAGGGTGTTCGGTGCCGCTGCCAGGGCAGGTCCTTGCGACCGTGTTCGTCCCACCACGCCAGCAGACGCCTCGCGAAGTCGTCTGCGGTCTCCGTCGAATGAGGATAGATGGGCTCGCCCGGGCTCGACGCCGCCATGTGCATTACACTGCCACGTCGGGTTGAGACCGGATCGAGCGATGAGCGATGTGGGCGCTTGGGAGCCGGCGCCGAAACTCGGACCCCTTCACGCGCAGGCCCTCGACGTCGCGGCCGCCGAGGCGACGAACGATACCCTTGCCGTCGACAGTGACGTCGCCGCTTGCCTGCGACAGGTATTCACGGCCACGCCGGACGAGCGTGCCGGCCTCTTCGATGGTGAGCGGTCGCGCCGCCTTGTCGGCTGGGCACGTGCCCTGACACTGGCCGAAGAGACCATCCCAGGGTGCGAAGCGGGCGCCAAGTCGCCGGTCATCGCGCTTGCCCGAATACTGCGCGCCCGCGGCGACTATCCGCACGATCTCACGCCGTGGATCAGGCGCGTCAGCAGCAATCGTTTCCTGCCGTACGGCAGCCTGATGGACCGCCTGCAAAGCTAGTCGGTTGGAGTCTTGTCCGCGTAGCCGCCGACGAGCGCCTCGCGGGCACGCAACGGGTCGGCCAGGACCTTGGCCCGAGCGACACCGACCTCGGCGGTGCCCATGGGCCGAAAGCCGCTTGGCAGCGTCTCGCCATTGAACTCGAGCAGCACCCAGTTCAGCACGCGCGCCAAGGCGTCGTCGGCCAACGGCGCTTGTGCCACTTCCGGCACGCGGGCGATGTAGTCCCGTCCCTCGGGCGTCGCCACCAGCGCCCCCATCGGGCCTCGCAACGACGGCACCTCGGGCGGCGCCCCGCTGCCGTCCGGCAGGTGGCACCCGGAACAGTGCAGCAGGTAGTCGAAACGCGCCGCAGCACGCGCCACGTCGGACAATCCGTCGTCGTCGCCCTCGCTTCCAGCGGCGAAGCCGATGGTCGCTACGAGGAGCAGACCAACGAGCGGTCGCGCCCTCGGTGTGGTCATTCCGTGGCCGGCGCTTCCGCGGCTTCGTCCGGCGCTTCGCCGAGCACCGCCGAGACGGTGCAGTGGTAGGCGTTGCTCTCGACGCCAAAGCACCACAGCACGTTGTTGCTCTTGCTCGGGAAGTAGACGGGTTTGGCGCCCTCGGTCCGGTGGCAGAAGCAGCGCGGGCAGAAGGCTTTGCCGCAGCAGTCGTTGTAGGAGATCAGGTACTGCTTGCCGTCCGCGGGATTCCGGCACGTGCCAACCCAGGTGATCGGCGACGGTTCCGCACCCGGCGGGCACGCGCTGGCGCTACCGCCGCAACAGGCGCAAAGCGAGCCGCCCAAGGCGCAGTAGCGCCAATAGTCGCAACTCTGCGGATCGCCGAACTCGCGCAACGCCGTGACGCCTGGCGCGTCTCCCGCGGTTCCGGCCTCGGCCGGCGCTTCGGCACCGAATGATCGTGCGACAGGCAGCAACGGCAAGGCGCCGGTCCCGGCCAGCAACACGCCGACACGGCCGAGGAAGCCGCGACGCGACGTGCGTTCGGCGAGGCCCGTCGTGGATTTTCGTGCGACCGCATCAAACATGCGCGCCAATGGGCCACCGCCTTGGCCGTGCACCTGCGATCGCCGTGCCCCTGCCTTCATCATCCGCTCTCCTTACTCGCGCGTGGGTCGAAGACGCCGACCCCGCCTATCTCCTGTACCTAGCGGCGCTCCGCCGACGCAAGAAGCACGGACGCCAAACGGCCAGAACGACTTGATCCAACCGAAACCATGAACCGCGGTCAAGCGAAATAGTCCTGCAGCGTCGCGACGCCGGTGCGCCACGATTCGACCAAGCTCTCGAGGTGTTCCCGGGAGTTCACGAGTCCCCGCCCGCGCAACACGCCGTCCGCGCCGATGAGCACCGCGAACGGCAACCGGCTGACGCCGTAACGCATCCCGAGCGCCTGCGAGAGCACATAGGGGAAACGCTCGAGTCCCACGTCGCTCGCGAACGCCCGGTGCCGCGCGGCGTCGAACCCGTCACTTGCGAACACCAGTCGCAGGCTCTCCGCCGCCGCCAGCGACCGCGCGGCCGGCAGCAGCGCCTTGCACATGGGACACGTGGGCGAGATGAACAGCACCAGCGTGTCGTCTGGCGACGGACCGCCCAAGCGGTGAGCCGTCCCGGCAAGATCGTCCGCTTCGACGGCCTCGGTCAATTCGCCGACCTTGGGCCCGGTCGTCGGCATGAGCGCACCGGCGGGTGCCACGCGCTGATTGAGCACGCCGACCTGGCGTGCGAGAGCCAGCACGGCCAAGGTCAACACGCCGACGAATACCCAGAGCACGATGTCGAGCGCAAGTGCCACCGGTCAAGCCTCGCGCCACGTGCGCATCGCCGCACTATTGGCCAGCAAGGCACCGGTGGTGAGATATAGCAGCGTCGCGACGGCAAGCACCGGTACAGACACGGCAACGTCGCCCCAGTCCGGCGCTCCTGGGCTGCGAAACGCCAACGTGGCGACGGCTAGGCCAGCGAGGACCGCATTGCGCGCCACGAGCCCCCACGTCAACTGGTCGCCGCCTCCGCAGCCGCAGTCAATCCAGGAACGCCCACGCACCAAGTTCGCGGCGATTGCCGCGGCGTAGCCGACCATCAGCGCCGCCGTACCGAAACCGGCGACCGCGGCCCCATTGGCGTACCACGGCGCCGTGAGCCACAGCAAGGCAAGAGTGGCCTCGACCGCGGGCACGAAAGCGCCCGCGTGAGGCAGCAACGCCCGCGGCACGATCCGATAGTCGGCGACCACGACGGTAAAGGCGGGTAAGTCACCGAACTTCCGCCAAGCCGCCGCGCCGAGGAGCAACGCGAACCCCAACGCGGCACCGAGCATTGGCGACGCCCCCATCGCCTCAATAACGCAGCAGCGAGCCGCCGCCCGTGCTTTCGATGATCCGTTCGCGCTTCCCGGTGCGCAGCCCGAAGACCCGCACGCCGCCGGCGATGGCCGCGAGAAGCAAGGGTTCATCCGCCGGTTCATCCGTCTCCACGACGAGCAGGGAACCGGCCGTCATGCCCTCCTCGAACTTGATCCGGCCGATCCGGCGTTCCGCCTCGCGATGGAACACCCACGCCTCGGTGCCGTCCTGATCCTGCGTGTCCTCCTTGCCCTCGTGCATGAGCACGACCATCAGGTCGTGGCCAGCATGGAACGCAATCGGCTGACCACCGCCTGGTCGCCAACCCTCGTCGTCATCACCGAGGATGGACCACGAATCGCCAACGGCGATCTGCCCGTCCTCGACCGACGCTTCGAGGGCAAGGCCCGCGAAACTCAAGAATTGCCAACCAGCGGGTGTCTGCACAGGCTCGTCGAACAGCGGATCCTCGTCGACGGAGAAGAACGGTTCGCTGCGGACACGCGCCGCCTCTGCGCCCGCCTCGTCCAGGCCGATCCATTGCAGCGTGCCGTCGCCGCACATCATCAGGAAGCCGCGCTCGCCCGCCGGCAGCGTCAGCGCGCAACCGGGCGTCGATATTTCGCCAACAAACCGGCGGTCCGCGACGTCCACCACGCTTACCGACTGGGCAGGCGTCATGTTGAACACGGTGACGAAGCGACCGCCGGACAGGATCGCGAGGTAGTGCCGATGCAGCGCCGTGATCTTGTCCGGCACGTCGATCTCGGCGACCGGGTTGAGCGTCGCGTGCTCGTAGATCCGCAGCACGTCGTCGCGCTCGCCGCCAAACCGACGGGAGTAGTGGGTCTCGGCCGCATAGATCTCGTTGCGTCCGGGGTGCCGACGCACAGTCGGCGTCCACGGCGTGAGCGACAGCGTGCCGCGCATCTCGCCGTCGGCCGCGTCGAACACGTAGGCGGAACCGAGACCGCCCTTGGCGATGAACCACGTGGGCGCGGGCGAGTCCAGCACCGTCTCCGAGACGGTCTCCGGCGTCACGCCGTCGGCCATCGACAACCCGGCGGCCAACGAGGCCGCGATCCCGATGCCGCGTCGAACGGCAAGCGTGCGCATAGCGCGATCCTTGGAGTTCAGGCGAACCCGGTCGAGTCTGTCGAATTGCCACGCCCACGGCAAGTTGGCGCGAAGCGCGCCTGCCGCCTCGACACGGGCCGTGAGCGGCGCGCGGGTATACTGCGTCTTCCATTGGCATTGCATCGCCCATGCCCGCCACCACCAACCGCACGGCGTCGCGGAGCCGCGAGACGCTCGAAACCTCCATCGAGGTGACCGTGAACGTCGACGGCAGCGGCACGGCCCAGATCGCCACCGGCCTGCCCTTCTTCGAGCACATGCTCGACCAGGTCGCCCGCCACGGCCGCCTCGACCTTTCCGTCGAGGCCCGCGGCGATCTCGCAGTCGACGCGCATCACACGGTGGAGGACGTGGGCATCGTGCTGGGCCAGACGATCGCCGAGGCGGTCGGCGACAAGAAAGGCATCTACCGCTACGGCCATGCGTACGTGCCGTTGGACGAGGCCCTGTCGCGCGTGGTCGTGGACTTCTCGGGCCGACCGGGCCTGCACTACAACGTGAACTACACCCGCGCGCGGGTCGGGGATTTCGACGTCGACCTGCTGCGCGAGTTCTTCCAGGGATTCACGAACCATGCGCTGGCGACGCTCCACGTAGACAACCTTAAGGGCGCCAACGCCCACCACCAGGCCGAGACCATCTTCAAGGCATTCGGCCGCGCGCTGCGCATGGCGCTCGCGAGGGATCCCCGCACCAGCGACACGCCCTCCACCAAGGGCACGCTGTAGTTGCTGCTGATCCCGGCCATCGACCTCAAGGACGGTCGCTGCGTGCAATTGCAGCAAGGCGTCATGGCGTCCGCCTCGGTCTATTCCGACGATCCGCCCGCAATGGCCAGGCACTGGTGCGCTCTCGGCGCGCGCCGTCTGCACGTCGTGGACCTCGACGGCGCCTTCGCTGGCGAACCCGTGAACCGTCGGCTCGTCGAGGGCATCGTCGAGGCCGCCGGCGACGTGCCCGTCCAGATCGGCGGCGGCATTCGCAGCATCGAAACGGCACAGGGATACATCGAGGCCGGTGCGTCGCAAGTGATCGCGGGCACGCGGGCCACGGAAGACCCTGGTTTCCTGCGCGCGCTGGCAGCCGAGTTCCCCGGGCGCGCCATCCTCGGCCTCGACGCCAAGGATGGCAGAGCCGCGACGCGCGGGTGGACGACGACGAGCGGCGTCGACGTCCTGGCGTTCGCCGAGGGCATTCGCGAACTGGACCTGTTCGCGATCGTCTACACCGACGTCGCCCGGGACGGGATGCTGAGCGGCATCAACGCCACGGCGACGCAGCAACTTGCCGAAGTCGCGGGAGCACCGGTCATCGCCTCCGGCGGTGTGAGGAATCTCGACGACCTCCGCGCCCTGAGGGCACTCGACCTCGATGCCAAGCGGCTCCTCGGTGCGATCAGCGGCTCTGCGCTGTACGAGGGCACGCTGGACTTCACGCGCGGACAGCGGCTGCTCGACGACAGCTAGCTGATCGAGGCGAGTCGCGTCCGGGCCGCCTCATCGAAAGGGACCCGGACGCCACGCTGGCGTTACAAGGCCGAAGCCGTCGCGAATGCTGATGCGCCCTGCTGGAACGGTATCGGCAACACCGTGCCCGGCGGCAGGAGAAAGTCGCAGCGATCCGGGATGCGCTCATCCGCAGGCGGTGTCGCGAAAGCGCAGACAGGCCCGCCCGCCAGAAACAGCGCCACCGAGGCACCCGGCGGCGCGATTTCAGCCTGCGGAGCCAATGCAACACCCATGACGGCAGCGGCGATGCCCGCAGCCAGTAGTCGTCTCTTCATCTTAAGTCTCCTCTTGTGGTCCGATGAAACGGCAAGGGAGACGATAGGCGTCGCGGGCCGCGCTTTGGTGCCGCCGGGCCGATGTCCTACACAACAAAGGGAGATTCGCCCTTCGGCGTCGCGACCAGCCTCGTCAGCCGCCCATCACGGCGGTGGTCGCCGCCGCAAGCAGACGTTCGTCGTAGGCGCCCGAAGCTTCGTCGTCCCGCGGCGTCACGGCGACATCCGGCGCGACGCCCTCGGCCTGCAGCGAATGCCCATCCGGGGTGAGATAGCGTGCAGTGGTGAGCTTGATCGCGCGCGTGTCCCGGAAGTACATCACCGACTGCACGGAACCCTTGCCGTAGCTCTTGGTGCCGAGCACGGTAGCGCGGTCGTGGTCCTTGAGGGCCGCCGCCACGATCTCCGACGCCGACGCGGATCCGCCGTTGATGAGCACCGCCATCGGCGCGCCTTCGAGCAGATCGCCGGGGTTGGCGTCGTAACGGCGTTCGCTAACCGGTTGCCGACCCGTGGTGGACACGATGACGCCGCGGCCTAAGAACGCATCGGCAACGTCCACAGCCGCGTTCAGCAATCCGCCCGGGTTGTTGCGCAGGTCAAGGATCAAGCCGGTCAGGCCGTCGCCAGCGCGTAGACCCGCGACGACGACGGCCAGATCGTCGCCCGTGGTGTCGTTGAACTGCGACACGCGCACGTAGCCGATCCCGCCGCCAAGGGCACGACCGTGCACGCTGGGCACGGTGATGGTGTCACGCTTGAGGTCGAAGTCCAGGGACGTGGCGGCCCTCCGGCGGACTCGGACGTGTACTGCGGTGCCCGGTTCGCCGCGCAGGCCGTTGATGGTTTCCGTCAAAGAACGTCCACGCAAGGACTCGTGGTCCACTTCGACCAACCGGTCTCCGGCGCGGATCCCCGCCCGCGCAGCCGGGCCCCCGTCATAGGGGCTCACGATCGTGAAGTAGCCGTCCACCAGTTCAAGTTCCACGCCGATGCCGCCGAAATGCCCGAGCGTGTCCTCCTCCATCAGCGCCAGCGCGTCTTCGTCGAGGTAGCTCGAGTGGTTGTCCAATCCGGCGACGACGCCGCGGATCGCGTTGTCGACCAGGACCGAGCGCGGAACTTCGTCGATGTAGGCGTCCCGGATTTCGCGCACCACCGAGAGCAGCATGAACTCGTCGCGAACCTTGTCCATGTAGTCGGTGAGTTTCCAGAAAGCCAACGTGCCGAGCATGACACCGCACGCCATGCTCGCCACCAACCCGAAAAGCACCGAAGGTCGCAATCGAGACATGCACGAATCATAACCGCGCCGGCTCAAGGGGGCGCGCTTGCCGGGGGTGGCGCAATTGGCCAGACTTCGACGGGTCACAAAGCCCGAGCAAGCCATGCTGCGCTATTCGCCCCCAGTCGACGACATGGCGTTCATCCTGTTCGACGTCTTCGACGTCGAGGCCGAGTGGGCGCGAATGCCGGCCTTCGGCAACGTCGACCGGTCCCTCGCGCTGGCTGTGCTTCGCGAAGCCGGCAAGCTTGCGAGCGAGGCCATGGCACCGCTGTACCAAAGCGCCGATGCCGAAGGGGCACATTGGCACGATGGCGCGGTACGCGCACCGAGCGGCTTCAAGGACGCGTTCCGCGCGCTCGCCGAAGGCGGCTGGTTCGGCGTCTCCGGCAACCCCAGATTCGGCGGCCAAGGCTTGCCCAAGGCGCTGACCGGACTTGTGGAGGAGATGTTCTGGGCGGCCAACAGCAACCTGTACCTCTACGGCGCGCTGACCACCGGTGCAGCGACTTGCATCAACGCCCATGCCGACCCCGACGCCAAGGCGCGCTACCTGCCATCGCTCTACGCCGGCAAGTGGACCGGCGCCATGGCCTTGACCGAAGCGCATGCGGGTACCGACCTCGGGCTGATGCGCACACGCGCCGTACCCGATGGGGAGCACTACGCGCTCACCGGCACCAAGGTTTTCATCACCAGTGGCGAACACGACCTCGCCGAGAACATCGTGCACCTGGTGCTCGCCAAGCTGCCGGATGCGCCGGCCGGCACCGGCGGCATCTCCCTGTTCATCGTGCCGAAGTTCCTGCCCAACGGTGACCGCAACCGGTTCTCGAGCGGTTCCATCGAGCACAAGATGGGCATCCGCGGCAGCGCGACGTCGGTGATCAACTACGACGGCGCCACGGGCTATCTGGTCGGCGAGCCGCACAAAGGCTTGCGTTGCATGTTCACGATGATGAACCACGCCCGGGTTTCGGTCGGCATCCAAGGCTTAGGCTTGGCGGACCTCGCCTACCAGAACGCCGCGACCTATGCGCGCGAACGCCTGCAGGGGCGGGCACCCACCGGCCCCAGCAACCCCGCTGCGGCGGCGGACTCCATCCTCGTACATCCCGACGTGAGGCGCATGCTGCTGACGCAGCGCGCCTTCGCGGAGGGCGGTCGAGCCTTCGCCGCCCTGGTGGGACTGCTGCTGGACGAGGCGGAATCTGCCGCGGAGCCAGCCGACCGCGAAACCGCACAGCGGTTCGTGGACCTGCTGACGCCGGTGGTGAAGGCGTTCCTGACCGACCGCGCTACCGAGTGTGCCTTGCTGGCGCAGCAGGTGTTCGGCGGCCATGGCTACATCGTCGACCACGGCGTGGAGCAGATCGTGCGCGACGTGCGCATCACGCAGATCTACGAGGGTGCCAACGGCATCCAAGCGTTGGATTTCGCGGGCCGCAAGGTCCTGCGCGACGGCGCGCAGACGCTCAAGCTATTCCTCGACCGGTGTCGGGCGGATGACGGACCAGACGAGTTCCAGGAGCCCTTGCGCAACGCGTTGGACACGATTGAGCGCGTTGCGCGGTACCTGCTTGCCAGCGCAGGAAAGAACCCGGACCTGCCGGGCGCCAGTTCCACGGACTTCCTCGAGCTGACGGGCTTAGGTATCTACGCGTGGCTCTGGGCGAAGATGGCAGGTGCCGCACCGAGTGGCGATCACGAGGCGTCGAAACTGGCCGTGGCCCGATTCTTCTACGCCAAGCTGCTACCGAAAACCCAAGCGCTGGCGCAGAACATCGTCAACGGCGCCGATCCTGTGATGGCGTTGGCCGAGTCGGAGTTCTAGCTCAGCTAGACTGTCGCCGCCCCGGAAAAAGGAGTTCAGATTTGTCTGTTTCACTATATGAAGCCAGCGTCGGTCGTTTTCTGCAGACCCTCGGCGCCGTATCGGGTTACCTCGACAAGGGTCGATCTCATTGCGAGGAAAACGACTTGGACCTGAACGAGATCGTCGAGACTCGCCTCTATCCGGATATGCTGCCGTTTCGCTTTCAGGTGATCCAGGTTGCAAGTCACTCCCTCGGTGCGATCAACGGCGTGCGGGCAGGGGAGTATTCGCCGCCGCCAGCGCCGGAGGATCTTGACTACCAGGCACTGCAGGATCTTGTGGCCGAGGCGCGATCGGGTTTGCGGCAACTCACCGCCGAGGTGGTGAGTCGATGGGCAGGCAAGGAAGTACTCACGCCCTGGTGGACCTTTACCGCTGAAGGCTTTCTGATGTCGTTCTCGCTACCCAGTTTCTACTTTCATGCCACCACGGCCTACGACATCTTACGAACAAAGGGTGTGCCAGTTGGCAAGCTGGATTTCCTGGGCCAGCTGAGCACCAAGGCTTAAGGTTGTCGATGTCGATAGTGGTCAGCATGCAGCTACCAGCTTCCGATGATCAGGTATATGAGCAATGGTGATCTGCTTCTGTGATGAGATCGTGATACGGGGATCCGGGACCCGTGGACAGGAAATGGCGTCCACGCATGGGCTTGGTTCGGGGCGGCTCACAACCGGCCTTTGAGCCTGCTGTAGATTCCGCCAAAAGCGCCGTTGCTCATCAACACGATATGGCACTTGCCCGCCCCGGGCGACTGCGACGTCGCCACCGAGGCCAATCGCTCGGCCAGTCGGTCGACGTCGTGCGCGACAACCGCCGGCACCGGGCTCCGGCGCGTGACGTCGCGGACGTCCCAGCCAATGTTCTTGCCCTGGAACCAGATCGCTTCGTCGGCCGGGGCGCAGCAGGTCGCGAGGTCGGCGCGCAACGTACCGAGCGACATGGTGTGCGTGCCGGGTTCGACGACCGCCACGATCCGATCATTGCCGACACGCGCGCGCAGCCCCTGCAACGTCGCGCGGATCGCCGTGGGGTGATGGGCGAAATCGTCGTAGATCCTGTACTGCGGCCCATCGGCGATGACTTCCATGCGCCGCTTAGGCGCCTCGAATGTGCCGAGTGCCGTTGCCGACTCTTCCGGCGGGACACCGGCATGACGGGCCGCAACCATCGCGGCGAGTGCGTTGGCGACATTGTGATCGCCCATCAACGGCCAGCGCACCGTGCCGGCGAACTGCCCGTTCAGGGTGACCGTGAACGCGCTGCCGTCGGGTGTCACGTCCACCGCCTGCCAAAGATCGCCCGACGCATCGCTCGAATCCGTGCCCTCGGCCTCAGACCGATCGACGCGGAACCGTGAGACCGGCGTCCAGCAGCCCCTGTTGAGCATGTCGTCCACGTTGCGGTCCCGCGCCGGCGCCACGATCAAGCCAACCGACGGGACCGTTCTCACGAGTTGGTGAAACTGCGCCTGGATCTGCGCCACGTCGTCGAAGATGTCGGCATGGTCGAGCTCCAGGTTGTTGACGATCAGCGTCTTCGGCCGGTAGTGGACGAACTTCGAGCGCCGGTCGAAGTAGGACGTGTCGTACTCGTCCGCTTCCACGACGAAGTGCACGCCTCGCCCTAGGCGCGACGAGAAGCGGAAATTGCCCGGGACCCCGCCGATGAGGAATCCCGGTTCCAGCCCCGCACGGTCGAGGATGTGCGCGACCATGCTCGCCGTCGTGGTCTTGCCGTGCGTGCCCGCCGCTGCGATGGTCCAGCGACCGGGGAGCACCGTGTCCCCCAGCCACTCGGCGCCGGACGTGTAAGGCAAGCCGCGATCCAGGACGTACTCCACGGCATCGTGACCGCGGGGCAACTGCGCATTGCCGATGACGACCAGGTCCGGTTCAGGCCGAAGCTGGTCCGGGGTGAAGCCTTCGTGGACTTCGATGCCCGCGTCGGCGAGTTGATCGCTCATCGGCGGGTAGAGCTTGCGGTCGAAACCGCTGACGCGCCAGCCGAGTTCCTTGGCGAGCAACGCCAAGCTGCCCATCAGCGTACCGCCGATGCCCAGGAAGTAGACGTGCTTCGTGGTCACCCCACCCGCACGCCAACGGCCGCGGTGATTGCGGCCCCCAATGCGGCGACGGTGATGATTTCCCCGACGGCACGAATGCCGAGCGCCACCAAGATGCCCACCATGAGTTTGCATCCGAGTGCCCGGTGCAGGATGAACCCGGCCACGACGACGGCCCAGATCAGGAATGCGACCGCTGCGCCACCCACCCGTTCCGGCCCGACGATGTAGATGCCGACCCACATGGCTGCGGCAATGATCAGTTGCGTTCCCAACGTCGCGCCCAAGGTCGCAGGGAAACGCGGTTCGAGGTTGCGCACATAGAGCGCGAACCAGGTCAGCGCCGCCGTGGTCGTGACCCCGATCAGCGCGACGTTGAGCGCGAGACCTGCCGACAGTCCGGGCGGGACAGCGCCAAGGACAAACACGGCCAATGCCAGGTTCGCGGCGACCAGCGCGACAAGGAACCACGCCTGCGTGGGCACGGATTCCGGCCCGTTGCGCAACAGGCAGATGCCGAAAAGGAGCTTGAGCACGGCGGTCATGGCCGCATTGTATGCCCCTAGCGCCACGACGCCTAAGCGAAAGGCATGGACGCCCAACGGCCAGAGCCCTCAGCCGGGGACCGCGAGGGGCTTGCCCCTCGCAAGAGAGGAAATGCAGCCTCACTGCGAGCGCTAACCGCGGTCAAGAAAACTGACGCGCCAACATGCCGGTATGAAGCCGACCCGCAATGAAGGCCTCGCCGCCGAGCGTCGTTTCGAGCAACGCCCGATTCGTGGCCACGCCGCGAATCTCGAACGCCTTGACGCCGACGAGCGCCCGACCGATCGCCTGCTCGCGCGTGGCGCCCGTGCCGATCACCTTGCCGAGCAGCGGATCGAAATACGGCGTGACCCATTGACCCTCCGCGTAGCCGGTGTCGACGCGGACACCGGTCAGCGTCGGCGGCCGGAAGACGGCAAGCCGGCCGGTGGACGGCAGCATGCGCTCGGAGTCCTCGGCGTAGATGCGCGCTTCGACCGCATGGCCTCGAGCCTCGATCGACTCGGGCAGGATGTCGGCTAGGGCGTTGCCCGCCGCGATGCGGATCTGCGCCGCCACCAGATCGATGCCGGTGACCTCTTCCGTGACCCCGTGCTCCACCTGCAGGCGTGTGTTGACCTCGAGAAATCCGAAGTCCCCGTCGGCGTACAAGGTTTCGACGGTGCCGAGGCTGTCGTAGCCGGCGAGCGCCGCCACGGCCGCCGCTTCGACACCCGCCAAGCGGTCCCGATCGGCCAGCGGCGCCGGCGCTTCCTCGATAACCTTCTGATGGCGCCTCTGCACGGAACACTCGCGTTCGAAGACGCCGACCGTGCTCTCACCGTCGCCGATGATCTGGAACTCGATGTGGCGCGGCTCGGCGAGCCACTTCTCCAGGTACACCGCCCCATCCCCGAATGCGCTCGCGGCCAAAGCCCGACCCGTGGCAAACGCGGATGACAAACCCGCCTCGTCATCCGCCTTCAGCATGCCGATACCGCCCCCGCCAGCGGCCGGCTTCAGCAGCACGGGGTAGCCGATGCGGCGCGCGGCCGCCAAGGCGGCGTCTGAGTCCGTCAAGACGTCGCTGCCTTCGCGGACGGGGAAACCCGCGGCCGCCATCGTCGCGCGCGCCCTTGTCTTTTCACCCAGGCCTTCAATCCACTGCGGACCCGGTCCGATGAAGCACATGCCGGCGGACGCAACGGCCCGGGCGAAGTCCGCGTCCTCGGCTAGGAACCCGTATCCCGGATGCAGGGCGTCGGCGCCGCTCGCCTTCGCCGCGGCGATCACCCTGTCGGCGTTCAAGTAGGTGGCCGCGGCCGTGTAGCCAGGTAGGCGCGCCGTGCCGGTGGCCTCCGCCAGGTGTGGCGACGAGGCGTCTATGTCCGCATAGCCGGCGACGCTTTCGAGGCCCAGATCATTGCATGCACGGACCACGCGCCGTGCGACGGTCGCGCGGTTCGCCACGAAGACGCGGCTAAACACCGCGTTCCTTGAGCTCGCGCCACGCGGCCACGAAGCCCCCGAGGGTGCGCCCTTGGGTCGTCGTCTGGCCACGCGCCTCGGCCGCCTCCACGGCGGCCAGGATCCCGTCGACGAATTCGTGCAAGACCACCTCGAACATGTCCGTCTGGTCGCCGCCCTTGTGGTCGGGCGGCTTAGGCAGCGGCGTCTGCGCCATGGCGGCACAGAGCGGCGGTCGCAATGCCGCCGGCACGAGGCATGCGGTCTCGGCGAGCACCCAGCGCGACATCACGTCCGGACGGTCGCACAGGGCCTTGTAGCGCTGCCAGTCCACGCGCGACGGTTTAGTGGTGGAAAAGGCGTAGGCCCGTGTGCACCATGGCGATGCCATACTCCTCACAAGCCGCGACCACTTCGTCGTCTCGGGCCGAGCCGCCCGGCTGGGCGATGAACGCGACGCCGTGCTTCTGCGCATGGTCGACGTTGTCCCGGAACGGGATGAAGCCGTCGCTGACCAAAGAGACGCCCGCCAGCCGAGCCGTCCATTCGGACCGATCACGGGTACTGAGCGGCGCGGCGGACGACCCGGTCGCCGCGGCAAACGCCGCCGTCTCCGACGGGGTCATATCCCCCTCGATGTAGCGCACGCGCCAATTCACGCGGTCCTGGCGCCGCACGCCTCGCACAAAGCTCAAGTTCAGCACGCTCGGATGCCGGCCAAGGTGCCAGATGTCCGCCTTCGCGCCGGCGAGCTTGGTGCAATCCACGCGCGACTGCTGGCCGGCGCCGATGCCGATCATCTGGCCGTCCAAGGCATAGCCGATGGAATTCGACTGCGTGTACTTCATGGTGATCAGACCAAGTAGCAGGTCCCGTCGCGCGTCGTCGGTGAGCGTGCCGCAGACGACCCGATCAAGATCCCGCGACGTAATCGACCGGTCGTTGCGCTTCTGGGTCAGCTTGACGCCGAAGACCTCCCTCGACTCCTCGGCTGGCGGCCGATACCGCGCGTCGGCTTCGACGACCAGGAAACTGCCGCCCTTCTTCCGGCTCAGCACTTCGAGCGCCCGAGGCTCGTACCCCGGTGCGATCACGCCGTCGCTAACGACACCGCGCAGGTAGTCGGCGGTGTCCTCGTCCACGCGATCGGACAACGCCACGAAGTCGCCGAAGGAACACTTCGGGTCGGCCCCGCGCGCCCGGACATACGCGGTGGCCAAGGGAGTGAGTGAGCGATTACTGACCTCATAGGCCGTACGCAAGTCCTCCGGCAACGGCGTCGCCACCGCGGCCCCCGCGGGCGAGACATGCTTGAACGACGCCGCCGCGGGAAGGTCGAGCGCGCTACGGAGCTCGGCGACAAGCTGCCAGGCGTTGAGCGCATCGAGCATGTTGATCATGCCCGGGTGGCCTGCGAGCACGCGCACGGGACCGTCGTCGTCGCACGCGAAGGCGGCCCGGTCCTGGTGCGGGTTGCACCCGTATCTCAGGCTCCTGCGCACCTCGCGTACCCGACCCGCGGACCTAAGGGAATACCAGCTCCGACCCGGTGAGGAGTCGGTGGGCCTCGAGATACCGCGCTATGGTGTTTGCGAGAACGTCTTCCGGCAACGACGGCCCTGGCGGCGTCTTGTCCCAGTTGCCGGCAGAGACGACGGTCTCCAAGTGGTTGCGCACATACTGCTTGTCGAAACTCGGCTGTTCACCGCCCGGCTTCCACTCTTCGGCCGGCCAGAATCGCGAGCTGTCCGGGGTGAAGATCTCATCGATCAGGACGGGCTCGGCCACGCCCTCGACGATGCCGAACTCGAACTTCGTGTCCGCCAACACGATGCCGCGATCAAACGCGTAGTCGCGCGCCAGGCCGTACAAGCGCAAGGTCGCGTCCTTGAGCCACAACATGGTCTCCGAGCCCACGATGGCCGCGCCCTCATCGAAGCTGATGTTTTCGTCGTGGCCGGTTTCCGCCTTGGTGGACGGCGTGAACAGCGGCTGCGGCAGACGATCGCCGTTGGTCAACCCCTTGGGGAGTTCGATCCCGCACACCTGCCCACTGGCCTGGTAGTCCTTCCAGCCGCTGCCGGCCAGGTAGCCGCGCGCGATGCACTCCACGGGAATCACCGTGGCCGCTCGGCACAGCATGATACGCCCGGCAAGCTGCTCGCGTTCGGCATCGCTGATGCCCGGGATGTCCGCCGGGTCCGTGGAAATCAGGTGGTGGTCGACGACGCCCGCGAAGTGGTCGAACCAGAACTTCGATATCTGCGTCAGCACGACACCCTTGCCCGCCGGACCGTTGCCGAGAACCACGTCGAAGGCGCTGACACGGTCGGTCGCAACAATCAACAGGGCCTGGCTGCCGTCGGCCATCTCCACGTCGTACAAGTCGCGAACCTTGCCACTGCGCCTATTGGGCAGATTCAGGCTCGTTTGCATCACCAGTCGGGGCACCACAATCCTCCTAAAGCGCCAGTTTTGATCAGCAGAGCAGAAACTCCAGCAACGCCTTTTGCGAATGCAACCGGTTGCCGGCTTCCGTCCAAGCCACCGAACGCGGGTCGTCGAGCAGATCGCCGCTGATCTCCTCGCCGCGATGCGCCGGCAGGCAATGCATGAACAGCACATCCTGATCGGCAACGTCGAGCAGTGCCCGGGTCACCTGGAAGCCCGCGAACGCCCGCAGCCGATCATCTTCCTGCCCCTCATGACCCATGGACGACCAGACGTCGGTGACCACGAGGTCGGCACCGTCCACCGCTTCGCGCGGCGAGTCGACGAGATGCACATTGTTCGCGCCGCCGAGAAGCTCGAGATCCGGTTGATGACAGGGCGGCGTCGCGACCCTGAGGTCGAAGCCGAACAAGCGCGCGGCCCGGACGTAGGAATTGCACATGTTGTAGCCGTCGCCGACGAAGGCCACCTGCGCGCCGGCGATGTCGCCCCGGTATTCGTTGAACGTCTGCACGTCGGCCAGCAATTGGCACGGGTGCGACGTGTTTGACATGCCATTGATCACCGGGATGCCCGACGCGGCTGCGAAACGCTCCACGTGGGCATGCTCGAGTGTGCGGATCATCACGGCATCGACCATCTCCGCGAGCACCTTGGCGGTGTCCTCGAGCGGTTCCCCGCGATCGAGTTGCGAGTCGGCGGGGCCGATGAAGAGCGCGTGCCCGCCGAGCTGGCTCATGCCGGCCTCGAACGCCACCCGCGTGCGCGTCGAACGAAGTCCGAAGATCATGGCCAGGGTCTTGCCCACCAAGGGCTGGTAGCGCGTGCCGACCTGGTGCATTTCCTTGAGCGCAGCGCCGCGCGCGACGATGCGCTTCAGTTCATCCGGCGCGAAGTCGTCGAGCGTGATGAAGTGTCGCGCGGACATCACGGTTCTATTCTCATGACCGCGGTTGATTGCTCACAGTCAGATCCGTCTCTCCTAGCCGTTAGGCGTTCGTGCTACTCGCTACGGCGCAGCGCCGCTAGGAATCCAAGGACTCGATCAGGCCGACGACCATGTCCACGAGCGTATCGGCCTCGGCATCCGACATGGTCAGCGGCGGCAGCAGGCGGATCACCGAATCGGCCGCAACGTTGAGCAGCAGGCCCTGCTCGACGGCCTCGCCGATGAGTTGCGTGCACGGTTCGACGAGTTCGACGGCCTGCATCAGGCCGACGCCACGAATATCCTTGACGCGGTTGTTGCCGCGTAGAGCGGTGCGAAACCTGGCCTGCATCCGCTCGCCGAGTTCGGCGGCACGCTCGATCAATCCCCCTTCGGTCAACTCGTCAACGACCACATTGGCTGCGGCGCAGGCGAGGAAATTGCCGCCGAAGGTAGAGCCGTGCGTCCCGGCGACGAGCATCTCCGAGGCCACGCCCCGCGCCAGACAGGCCCCGATCGGCATGCCGTTCCCGAGCCCCTTGGCTGTCGCCACCACGTCCGGAACGATGTTCGTATGCTGGTAGGCGAAGTAGCGCCCCGTGCGACCGTTGCCCGTCTGGACTTCGTCGAGCATCATCAGCCAGTCGTTGGCGTCGCATACGGCGCGCAGACCATCGAGGTATCCGGCGTCGGGAATCCGAATGCCGCCCTCGCCAAGGATCGGCTCCACGAGGACCGCGACGACGTTCTTGTTGTTGGCGGCGATCTTCTCCAACGACGCGATGTCGTCGTAGGGCGCGCGGACAAAGCCGGCCAACAACGGTTCGAACCCGGCCTGGGCCTTGCGATTCCCGGTGGCCGTCAGCGTGGCCATGGTGCGACCGTGGAAACTGTTGTCGACCACCACGACGGCGGGCGCATCGACGTCGCGGCTGTGGCCGTAGAGGCGAGCGATCTTGATCGCCGCCTCGTTCGCTTCCGCACCGGAGTTGCAGAAGAAGACGTTGTCCATCCCGGCGATTTCGGTGAGTCTCACCGCGAGGCGTTCCTGTGCCGGAATCCGGTAGAGGTTCGAGGTGTGCAGCAGGGTCGAAGCCTGCTCGGCAAGCGCCGCGGCCACCTTGGGGTGCGCGTGTCCCAAGCCGCAAACGGCGATCCCCGTCAAGCCGTCGAGATACCGTTTGCCGGTGTCGTCGTAGACGTAGCTGCCCTCGCCGCGGACGAACGACACGGGAATGCGACCATAGGTCGGCATCACGGCGGCAGGAATGTCTTGGGTACTCTCGGTGGCCATCGATCACGCCCCCTTGGACTTGACGATCCTCAGTGCGTAAAGGGCGGAGCCTCAAGACGCATTGGGTCGAAAAAAACCGCCAATACTATCGCGGCCCGGCGGCGAGTCAATGCGCACGCGACCGTACTTTCGGCGCCACCACAACGCGTGCTCACGCGGCTCCGACCGCGCGTCGCAGCCGCTCGATTCCCGCGTCCAACATCGAACCTGAACACCCGAGGTTGAACCGCAGAAAACCGGGTGCGCCGAATTCCACCCCGTCGGAAAGGCCCAGGCCGAACGCCTCGAACCAGTCGGCGGGATTCGGCAAATCCAAGGCGCGCACGTCGAGCCAGGCCAAGTAGGTGCCTTCTACGTGGGTCGTCGCAACCCCTTCCACGGCCGCCACCGCCCGGGCGAAGGTGTCCGCGTTACCCGCGAGAAAGGCGTTCTGCTCATGCAGCCAGTCCGAACGGTCGTCGAACGCCGCTGTGGCCGCGGCGTACGCCAGCGGCGAGACACCGCCCAGCAAGCCCTTGCCGACTGCCTCGAAGCGCTCGCGAAGAATGGCGTCCGGAATCACGGCCACGGCGACACCCACGCCCGGAAAGTTGTAGGCCTTGGTGGGCGCAAAGAGGGAGATCGTGCGCTCCTCGATCGCGCTGTCGAGACTCGCGACGGGGATGTGCCGGCACGACGCATCCAGGATCAGCGGGCAATGGATCTCGTCGCTGATGAGAACCGTGTCTCGGGCAAGCACAAGTGCGGCCAGCCGGTCGAGTTCGGCCCGCTCGTAGACGCGGCCGGTCGGGTTGTGCGGGTTGCAGAACAAGACCGCTGCCGTGGCGGGCGTCATGTTGGAATCCAAGTGGTCAAAGTCCATCACCCAGCGGCCCGCCTCCCGGACGAGCGGTGACACGACGCCGCGCAACTCCGCTTGGCGCGGCACCCGCAGAAACGGCGGGTAGACCGGTGCTGGTATCACGATGTCACGACCGAGATCCCGGAGGGCTCGCGCGGCAATGTTGAACCCCGGTACGACACCGGGAATCCAGATCAGCCATTCCTCGCGAACCTGCCAGCCGTAGCTGCGGCGCGTCCATTCGACGAACGCACGCGCGGCCGGCTCGGGTGTTCGGGTGTAGCCCAGGATCGGGTGTTGAAGGCGCTCGCGCACCGCGTCAATCACGAACGGAGCGGTGGGCAGGTCCATGTCGGCGACCCAGAACGGAAGCACGTCCCGGCCTGCGTACTTCTGCCACTTCTCACTGTAGGTGCCGCTACGGTCGACGGCAGCGAAGCGCTCCGCATCCATGGCGCCGTCCGCGGCAAGAGACGCGGCATTGTAAACCTTGCCCCTTCGGCTACACTTCCGTTCCGAAGAAAACACGCGAGGTACTCATGACCCAGGAAGTGCTGGACACGATCCGCGAACAGATCGCCAACAACCCCGTGCTCCTCTACATGAAGGGTTCGCCGCAAGCGCCGCAATGCGGCTTCTCCGCCCAGACCGTGCAATGTCTGATGGCCTGCGGCGAGCGGTTTGCCTACGTCGACATCCTCGCCAATCCCGCGATCCGCGCGACCCTGCCAAGCTACGCCGACTGGCCGACCTTCCCGCAGCTCTACGTCGAGGGTGAACTGATCGGCGGCTGCGACATCGTCACAGAGATGTACCAATCGGGGGAACTCGAGCCACTCGTCAAGGCTGCGGCTGGCCAGGCCAGCGAAGAGGCCTAGGGGCGCTCCACCGCGGACGTGGACGTGGCGGACCTACTGGGTCCGCGCGCACCGTCTTTCTTCGGGCGCGAATCACACAGGGCCAGCGGCATTCACGACGGCGCAGAACAACCGCGCCGTGACCTCCGCATCGTAAGCGGCCGCATGCGCGCGGTCCGCGTCGTAGACAACGCCGGCCCGGGTACAGGCTTCGCTCAGCACGGTATGGCCGTACGCCACCGCCGCCAGCCCAACCGTATCCATCACCGAGAACGGGTGGAAGGGGTTGCGCTTGACGCCGTTGCGCAGGGCCGCAGCGTGAACGAAGCCGAGATCGAAATGCGCATTGTGGCCGGTGAGGATGGCGCGCTGGCAACCATGGCGCTTGATCTCCCGCCGTACTACGCGGAATAGCTCGCGCAAGGCGACATCCTCGGCAACGGCGCACCGGTCCGGATCCTCGAGATCGATGCCCGTGACCTGCAACGATGCCGTCTCCACCACGGTCGCCGGATGGGGCACCACCGCCCAGCGATGGCGACCGACGATCCCCAATCGCTCCCCTTCGAAGTCGAGCGTCAGAGCAGCGATCTCTAGCACCGCGTGTTTCGCACACTCGAAGCCCCCTGTCTCGAGGTCCAACACCACGGGCAGGAAGCCGCGAAACCGCGATTTCATCTCCATGCACGCACCATAGCAGGTTGCGGTTTAGCGCCGGTGCGCTCTGCTCGGACGCGAGTAGCCGATCAGCGCAGGTTCCACTCGGGCGGGCGCTTCTCCGCAAACGCCCGGGCGCCTTCCACGGCATCCTCCGACGACCATACCGACTCGATCAGCATCGCGCCCATACGCCGCGCGTAGTCGAGAGGCATTTCCAGGCCCAGGTGCGCGAGCTTCCGCGTCGCTCGCACCGCCAGTGGCGCGTTTCCGGCAATGGTCTCCGCCATTTCGACCGCGTTATCCAAGAGCTCCGGATACGGCACGACGCGCGTAACCAAGCCCATGCGCAGCGCTTCCTCGGCACCGACAGGTTCGCCGGAAAGCAAAAGCCACATGGCGTTGGACAAACCCACCAAGCGGGGCAGGTTGAACGACCCGCCGGGCGGACAAAGGCCCACCTTGACTTCGGCCAGGGCCATGCGGGCGTTCTCCGAGCAGATGCGGATGTCGCAGGTGAGGGCCTTCTCAAGGCCGCCGCCATACGCTGCGCCGTTGATCGCGGCGATCGTCGGCTTGCCGTGGTCCGCCGCGATCCTCTCGAAGCGCGAGATTGGACCCGTCGTAGCCGCACTGGGGCTCGTTTTCGCGCCGGCCTCCGCTTCCGCCGCTTCCTTGAGGTCCCGTCCGGCGCAGAAGGCCCGGTCGCCGGCGCCGGTGTAGATGCCGATCCAGACATCGTCGTCGCCGATGAACTGCGCCTCGGCTTCGCGCAGCTCCGCGCTCAAGGCGGCTCCTAAGGCGTTCATCCGCTCGGGCCGGTTCAGGGTGATGATCGCGACGTGGCCGCGCTTCTCATAGGTCACGTAGGCCATGGGGTGCCTTTATCTGCTCAAAAGGCCGCAGTGTACCCGCGATGTCGCGAGCTTAAGTCGCCTCCTCCGACTCGTCGCGCCACCACGCCGTTCGTGCGGTCGGATGCGCGACGACGCCGTCGTAGAGGACGTCGACCGGGTCGCGGCCATCGACGCCAAGGCCGAAGCGGTGGTAGCCCAGCAGACGCTGCAGCTTCTTCGGCATCTTGCGGACCTCGTCGCGCGGCACGGACAGGAGCTGTATCTCCTGCGGTCGCAGATAGGCGACGTTGTGGCTCATGAAAAATCCCAATCGCTCGCGGTCCTTCGAGATGTTGGCGCCGCCGCCGTGCCACAGACCGCCTTCCCACATGAGCATGGTGCCGGAGGGCATGACCACGCGCATCGTCTCCACGTCCTGATCCACCGGCCGGTCATACCACGTGTGGCTGTAGGGGACGATATGCGTCGCACCGTTTTCGATGTCGAAGTCGTCCAGGGCGATCAGTGCATTGCACACGAAGTGCGGATGCGGGCGCGGGATCGGCCAAAGGCCGTCGTCCTGGTGAAGGAACTGGCGAGTCTCACCCGGCAAGAGGTTGAAGAGCGTGGTGACATTGACCTGGGTGCGCTCGCCGAGCACGCCCTCCACCACGGCGCGTAGGCGCGCATCGAGGAACAGGTAGTCGACGGCGCGCGTCTTGGCCAGCAGGTTGTGGGCGCGCAGGGTCTTGCCGGTGTTCGTGCCGATGGCGCGCATCTCGGTGATCAGGACCTCGGTGTCGAACGCGTGCCGGATGCGCGCCACCTCCGTCGGCGTGATGAAGTCCGGGATGATCGTGTAGCCCTGATCCTCGATTTGGGCGACGCGTTGGGTGACGTTCAGCCCGTCGACGATCAGATCGCCGCTGGCGTCCGCCGTTGGGGCCGCTGCATTCACCCGGCGGCGACCTTGTCGTTCTTCGTATCTCCGCCTTCGCGCTCCGCCTTCATCCGTTCGGCACGTTCGACGTTGCGCTCCGAGGTCATCTTGCCGTCGTGGAAGTGGTAGTCGTACTTCGGGCGCAAGGTCGTGCGGCCGTTCGCGGGTTCGGTATCGAGAAGGCTGCGGTACTGGTCGATGGTCTGGCCGTTCTTCGTGCCCGGCTCGGCACCCCCCATGCGGTCGAGGTCCCAGTCGTTCTTGCCGAAGGGGAACAGGCTGTAGACGTCCATCAGTCCTGCGAAACGGACGGGATTGCGGTCCAGCGCCTCCTGGGTCACCGTTTCCCGATACGCCTCCTCCGTCTGCCGACGGCGGCGCATGTACTCGCACTGCAGCGTCATGCGCAGGCCCGGCGTCTTCTTCGGATACGAGCCGTGCCAGGTGTGATTGCCCCAGATCACCATGGATCCGGCCGGCGCCTCCACCGCCACGGCGCGGTCGGCCCAGTAGCGCGAGTCGTCGGGCGTCACCTGGCGACGCCACTTGTGGCTGCCCGGCACGAACGAGATGGACCCGTCATCCTTCGTGTAGTCGGTGAGCATGTAGTGCATATTGCAGTTGTTCATCTGCTCCGGCTGCGCCACCAACGCCGGATCCAGGTAGTCGCCGTGGATGCCGGTGCGCACCTCGCCCGGGCCTTTCACCCAGGCCGCGCAGAGGCTCAATACACAGTCGGTGCCCAGCAGCCACTCAGCCAACCCCAAGCCGGCCGGGTTGTAGCTGAGCTTCTCGAAGATCGGATCCTCCCACAGCATGAAGCGCTGGATATCGTTGACGTTGCTCCAGCGCTCCTCCGACAGTCCGTCGGCCCCGTAGCGGCGCAGCATCGTCCGTTCCAGGGCTTCGCGCACCTCGCGACAG
Source organism: Gammaproteobacteria bacterium (assembly GCA_026706385.1). Taxonomy (GTDB): domain Bacteria; phylum Pseudomonadota; class Gammaproteobacteria; order Pseudomonadales; family Azotimanducaceae; genus VXYL01. The sequence goes on along the minus strand of JAPOYV010000082.1, from coordinate 677 downwards.
AACTGCGGCGGAGCGACCTTCTCGGGTGGTACGACGGTGAACCCGAACGCCTCAAGTTCCACCAGGTTGGTCTCGAGACCCAGTTGCCGCAGTTCGCGGAGCAGGGGTGCCACCGACCCGACGGATTTCCAGTCTTCGATCTCCACAGCGCTCCTCTCAAGTGACGCCCCGGGCGAACTGTCGATTGTAGCGCCCCCGGAAAGACCGGGCAGAGTGACGAAACGTCGATCTCTTACAAATTGACGGGCCGATGTCTCTAACGATTCCCGTTTTCGCGTCGGCAGAATTGGGCGCGAACGTGCTCCCGAGAACACCTATGGTACTGTGCCATGATGCAGACGAGACCCGCACCAAGCACCGCCACCGCGCGTCCTCCGCTACCGGCGCCGGGCCTCGCCGCCCTGCACGCCGAAGCCCTGTACCGACCCGTCCCGCCGGTCGACTGTGACGACGACGGGTACCCGTTCAGCGACAGCAAGACCGTGGAGAGCACCAAGCACGACCGCACCGCCATCTATCTCGGCAGTGTCATGCGCGCACGCTATCGGCACCAAGCCGACGTCTGCGTCGCTTCCGACCTCGGCGTGTTCTTCGAGCGCGGAAACCGTGCCGCCCTGCTGGCGCCGGACTTCATGATCGCCATCGACGTCGATGGCCGCGGCGACCGCTCGTCGTTC
>JAPOYV010000054.1 GCA_026706385.1 Gammaproteobacteria bacterium | reverse complement strand
GCTCGGCTCGGCTCGGCTCGGCTCGGCTCGGCTCGGCTCGGCTCGGCTCGGCTCTGTTTTGTCAATCGCGTCGGCGCCGTCAACACCGCGTTCCATCGCACGAATCGAGAAGACACCCCCCACTCCCGCGTCGCTCTACAACCACACCGACGCCGGCCAAGGCCGCCGCGTCGAACTACCTATCAAGCGTAGTTCCGACCGCTAACGTTTTGAATTCCTTCAATTTTGAAGGTATTGGATGTCACGCGAAGGTGGCTGCGGGCAGGCGCCGCAGCCCGAGGGGTTCGGGGAGGGAAGCGGCCGGACACGCACGTCGCCGGCCGCCGCGGCGACCGTCAGCGTCGGGGCAGGATGTCCACCGCCAGCACCTGCCGGACCACGTCGACCTGCCCGGAGGCGCCGAGCTTCCGGTACACCTGGCGGACCAGCCAGCGCACGTAGTTCTCCCGCCAGCCCGTGGTCGCGGCGATCTCGCGCACCTTCAGCCCCTCGGCCAGAAGCGCCGCCAGGCGGGCCTCGGAGGGTGTCAGGCCGAGCATCTTCTCGACCCGCGCCGCGTCGATGCGCGGACGCCGTGCCGGGTCCACCACGAGCACCAGCGCCGCCACCCGGCGACCCCCGAAATCGGCCGCCGCGTCGCCCACCGGGCTGACGTGCACGCCCAGCCGCGCCCGGCCGGAGGCGCGCTGCACCGTCATCGAGCCGCCGCCCGGCGCCTCGCCCAACCAGCCCGGCAAGGCGCCCCCCACGAGTCTCCGCAGGCGGCTGCGGTCCGCCGGCAGCCACGCCTCCAGGGCGCCGTCCCGGTCGACCAGCCCGTCGCCGCGGCGCAGGATCTCCAGCGCCGGCGCGTTGGCCACCAGCACCCGCCCGCCGCGGTCGAGCTGCACCACGCCGATGCGGTCGTTGTCCAGCAGCCCCGCCAGGCCGACGCCCAGCGCTTCGGCCGCGGCAAGCGCCTGCCGGATGAGCACCGACCGGTGCACGTGCGGCAGCAAACGCCGGAGCAGACCCAGACCGCCGGCCCGCCAGCCGCCGCCGACGGGGTCCCCCATGCCCCAGACGATGCGCAAGCCCTCCGGCCCGTCGAAGCGCGCCACCAGGCCGTCGCGGCTGCCCATGCGCCGCAACCCCTCGTTGTAGACCGGCGAGGTCTTCAACTCGGCCTCGGTATAGAGGTCGGGGACGCGAACCAGCTCCCCGTGGCGCCGGAGCCGGAGCCGCGGAATCCCTTCGTCGTGCGGCAGGTAGACGTCGAAGAACTCGCGCGCCAAGTCCTCGCGGCCGCGGCCGCGCTGAAAGACGCGCACGAAGTGGAGGCGCGCGTCGTCGTCGAACCCTTCGGCGACGGCCAACGTGCTCCCGCCGGTCCCGACGGTCTCCTCGAGCAGGGACGTGGCCGCGGGCCAGCGGGCGTCGTCCAGGGCGGCACCGTACAGCGACGCCAGGCACCGCTCGAAGGCATCGTCCGGTCTCACGCCGCCTCCCGACCACGGGTCGCGGCCCGTCCGAAGCGCGAAGCGGACTCCGGAACCACCGGGCCTGTGCCTGCGACTCTCCTTGCAGTTGACCGATCGGCCGCCAACCGCGCGGACCGCACGTCCGGGCAGGCCCCCGGACGCCCCGCGATTGCCGACCACCTGGCCACAACCTACGCGAAACCCGGAGACCCCGCCATCCTTCAAAAGTGAAGGTACAGGCGCCGTCCGCGCGAAAAAATATCGCGCGGACGGCGGCGGAGCGACCACTGAATCAAGGTCGCTCCGGCTGATTCGGCGAACGGGCAAGCTCGGATTATGAAACCCGCACGCGGTTTCGGTACCTCCGCCATGCGGTCGCCTGAGTTCAGGGCGTCGCCCAACACGGACGCGGCCGGAGGTGTGCCAATCGTCCGTTTGCCGCCCGTTGCGCGAACAGCCTTGCAGCGAACTACGCTCCGCCGAGCACAAGCTGCCCTGCGGTCGTCGACACCGCCACGATCCGTGCCTCACTCCAGATCAGGACGACCATCTTAAGGCCCGGTACTTCCCATCGCGCTCGAAGGGTGTCCCGATGCAGCTGGCGGTTCCGCCGGTTGTGCCCGGCCGGATCATGCGTCCCGGTTCGCTGCGCGGTCGCCAAACCGCGCTGTGCGTCTACAGCACGAACTAGGCCCGACGCAGGGCGACGTAGCCCACCGTCTCGTAAACGTGCGTCCCGTCGCGTGCTTCTTCCTCCTGCAGGCGAACTTCGAACCCGGAGCCGTCGACGCGTTTGCGCTGCCGCGTAACTACCGGGTCCGGGCCATCCACAGACATGCACTGCGTCAGCAGGATGTCGAGCTCGGCCGACAGGCCGTCGACCCTCTTCCATTCGTGGTTGACCCGGAGCCTGCCCGCCTGAAGCGTGACACCGTTCCGCAGTGTGTGGCTGCCGGGCGCGACCGCCACAAAGCTGACATCTTCCATGTAGTGGAGCTGGTCCAGATACTCCCACTCCTCCAATTGCAGGAACGGCCCTGAAGGGGTGTCGACGACGCGCATGTGCGATGGATGCCCACCGTTGCTCGAACTGATCGACGCGATCACTACCGGATCCGCCCCGTACTCCTCGCGGTACCCGTCGCGCAGGGGTGCCTGCTCGAATGCGACTTTGGGTCCAAGTCCCATGCGGATACGGCCCATCTCACCCACGATCCGCCCCGAGACGTCGTAGATCAGACCTTCGTCGCCGGCGATCCAGGCGATTGACTCCGGGGCGTGGTGGGTCACTTCGGCGTCGAGGGACTTCTCTTCCTCGACCCGGAACTCTGCTCGGCCTCCCCCGACGTTCTGCATACGCACGCCCGCGGTATCCGGACCGGCGAACGTGGACAGACAGGCCACCACTGCGGGCTTGTCGTAGTTCGAAACGAAATCCACGTTCGCCCAGGCATCCGTGACGTTCTGCCTTTCAGCGAACTCGAACGATGCCTCGACGCCGTCATACACGTAGCCGAGGGCCTCCGTTTGCCACACGTCCGTCGGCCTCACCAGGTCACGCGGAGACAGATTCGGCACGCTCGCCGCGGCAGCGGCGCCGAGCTCGGTGCCGTCCCATGGCCACATCGCCGCGTTCGAAGCCGTCCACCGGGCCTGAGGATGAAACCGCTGCCAGAGCGCCCAAATGCGGTCGACCTGGGCATGATGCAGGAAGAAGATCGGGTCGCTCGGAGAGATCGTGGAATCCCCCATCGCGCCGCCGACCCACGTATGCGGTGTGCCATGCACGTTCTCCAGGTTGCTGTCGCGCAGCGGTTGATGAGCGGGCCTCTTCAACAGATCGAGCACGACCTCTCGTGTCGGTAGCTCGACCCTCCGTTCCGGTGCGCCGTTGGACGATTGAGCCACGCCGCGGTGGAGCACAGGGGCCCACGCCAATTCGTGCAGTCCCTGCTCGGAGAAGTACCCGGACTCGACCGGCCCTTCTGTCTCGGGCCTCGGCCCCATGCGGCCGTCCTCGAACAAGACCCGGGTTTCGTAAGCCTCGCCAAGTCCCCAGTTCCAGTACGGCAGCGAAACGCTCGGATCAACAGTCCCGAGTGCGGCTTCGAACCGTCGAATGAACTCGCGGTGCCAGGGCAGGAAGTCGGAGGTTCCATGTGCTCGCGAGGCGTAGCGGTGCATCGCGACGAACTGGTCGTAGACGTTCACGCTGGAGCCGGGCGGAAACGTGTGCTTGAGCGCCACCACGGCGTCGCAAAAGCCCTCCCACTCGCTGTCGTTCAAATGCGCTGCGTTCTTTCTGATCCTCATGGTGCGGGGTCACCTTTTCGTGGATTGGACACATAGTCTTTCTGTTCCTCACAGGTAAGCTCAACTTCCTCCGAAGCTGATCCAGCGCCACGATCTGCTCGGCCGGCGCCGACCGGTGCCTTAGTCAAACCCAACGGCAGGGCGTGGCAAGCCCACTTGCCGCGCACCCCACACGGCGACCCGGGCCGTCCCGGTCGGATCCTAGTGGTCGAGCGTTCAGTGTCGGTTGCCGCAGCGTGTCGCGCGCTGGCAGAGAGACGCACGCGCTGATGCCGGAACGCCGTTCAAGGAACTTTCGCCCTGCCCTACGACTCCCTGCGCCTCGCCGGCCTCGACCGGCACAGTGTGCTGACAACGTCCGTTATCCCGACAACCATCCGTTCGGTCATCGCGCCTCCACTGTTATGATCTATGGCAGTTCTTCACGCAGCCTCGAATCCATGTCTGCCCTCGACGACGTTTTTGACGATGAGTTAGTTCATGTCGTCTTCCGGCATGACCGCGACGGCGTGTTCCGAGTCCGAATCGGCGAGTTACCCACCGTTGTCACAATCCGCTTGAAGAAGCGCGCCACCATCCGCGGCAGAGTGGAGTACACCACCAGTCACATCATTCACACACCCATACAGGGGCACCCGTACAGGACCAGCGTTACCTTTGGCGATGACCGGCCCAGTGCGGTCGCCAACGCGTTGCTCGACCTCACCCTCTTCTATCGCGAGGCGACTCGCGACGGGCACCGGCCACAGACGGACTGGCTCGTACCCTGCTGATTAGCGTGCGAACATCGCGCATGAAGGATCATCCGGTCTATGGCCCGGCGCAATCCCGGCAAACTGCGCCTTCGTCCCAAACCGGAAAGCCCGCACGTTCGGACGACACGATACCTAGAACCAGAGTACGTTGATAACCCGTTCCCATGCCCTTAAACCGCATCCTCCTCGATACGAACCTCTGGTTGGACTTGGCAAGCGACCCGACCCTGACCCCTGTGCTCACGGCGATTCGACAACTGGTTCGCGACCAAGCTGTCGAGCTGCTCGTTCCTCAACTCGTCTTGGACGAATTCGCGCGTCACCGAGACCAAGTCGCAGAGCAAAAGAGACGTAGCCTCTCCACCCACCTCAGACACGTTCGCCAAGCGGTCGAACAGCTAGTCGACGACGACGCAAAGCCTGAAGCAGTCGCTCAACTCGACGAGCTCCAGCTCAAAATCGCCACCAAGGGAGACGTGGCGCACCACATCATCGAGACCGTTGAACAGCTTATGGCAACCACCTCGCCCATCTCTGCCAGTGACAGTGCCAAGATCAAGGCAGTGGAGCGCGGAATAGCGAAACTCGCTCCGTTTCACCTTGCCAAGAACTCCGCTGTAGATGCGCTCCTCATCGAGATGTTCGCAGAAGCCGAAGAAGCCGACAAACAGCCGGGCGTCCACTACTACTTCGTGACCCGTAATACACGAGACTTCTCCCAACGAGACGGTGACAACCGATTGCCCCACCCAGACCTCGCGCACATCTTCGCTCCCGACAACCGCCACTACTCGACTTCAACAGCCGATGTTGTTCGAGCCATTGATCCAGACCTGCTCGCGGAGTTCGAGCACGACTTCGCTTACCATCCCGAGCCACGCGAACTTGCCGAGCTGCTCGGAGCCGAGCAACTTCTGTTCAAGCAGATCTGGTATAACCGCCATCGTTTTTTTCGCACCCAGGTTGAAAGTGGAGAAGTCAAGGTAGTCCCACGCGACCAGCACGTAGACACCAATCAATATCGTCCAGACATCGTCCTGAGTGACGTCTGGGAGATGGCGCTCGCGGCCGCGAGCGCCACCGAAGACGAAGTAGGCAGAGAGCGTCTCGGCCCATGGAGCGATTTCGAGTGGGGAATGCTGAACGGGAAGCTGTCTGCGCTCCGCTGGGTTCTTGGAGACGACTGGGACATGTTGGACACCTGAGATCACTCCATCTGATCCCGATCAGCCATCCTAAATTGACCGCGCCACTTCGACCCACCATACTCCCGCCGATGGCTTCCGCTACTCCGACAGCCGCGACGTTCAAATACCGTTTTCTGGTCGGCTCCCGTGTCGTGCACATCGGCATCACCACAGACCTCACGCGCCGCGAGCGCGAACACCAGCGCCGATGGCCGGAAGGGCGTATCGAGCCTGTCGGCGAACCCACCTCCCACGCCGAAGCATGGAAGTGGGAACGACAGCAGGTCGCCAGCGGTCGATCGGCCCACTCTGGGTAGCGCCCGGCTTCGCAGTCCGCCGGCCTCGTGACCTCGCCAGATAGGCCCCGCCGCGTGTATGTCACCGGCGCCGGCTTCACGCGAGCCTTCGTCTCGCGAGCCCCGCTGCTCGTCGGCGATTTCGAGAACGACCGTCTAGTCGACGCCGTGCGGAGTCTCCCCGCAGCGAGTCGGGTGCTCGAAGCCGAGCGCACTCCGCACCCGGACGGCTTCATCGACATCGAGCGGCTGATGACCCGCCTCCACGAGCTCATGCCCTACGACCACCGCCACGGCTCGGCGGACCAGTTCGCCTTCCTGCTCGCCGAACTTAAGGACGCCTTCCTGCGGACGATCCAACATGCCCTCGACGACGTCGAGATCCAACCCGAGAGCGACGTCCTCGCGTTCGCCCGCCATTGCGCCGATACGAACGCCACCTGCATCACCTTCAACTACGACGACCTCCTCGATGCGGCCCTTTCGGCCGCAGGCAACTGGAACCCGTACTGGGGTTACGGCTTCTTCTGCCAGCCGTCGGCCAACACGGTTTCCACGTTCTCCCAAGGTCCGCACGCTTCGGACCAGCTCCTGCTCAAGCTGCACGGGTCCGTCAACTGGTGGGCGCGCCTCGGTTACGCTAAACCCTACGCGCTCGACGCCATAGTCCATCACCATGGCTGGGAGGGTGTCTCGACGCCTGTTTCCCCGTGATGTGGTCGCCCGCCATCTCGAGCCAGAGCCGGTCATCGTCCCTCCGGTGCTCTCCAAGTCGGACCTCGTCGCGCAGCCGGTAACTCCGCCTCGTCTGGTCCTTGGCCTTCGAGCACCTGTCCACAGCCGAGGCCGTCACGTTCATCGGCTACTCGTTTCCCGCTACCGATACGGCGGCCCGCGCACTCTTCGCCGAAGCGCTGGCCGATCTGCCGCCGGAGGCTGTCACCGTGGTTGGCTTCGAAACCGACGAGGTCGAGATCGAGGCATTCAAAACCAGGTATCGGGACGTGCTCGGCCCCATCCCCGACGAGAGCTTCTTCCTCGGCGGCGCCCAAGACTGGGTTCAACGTCTGCCCACACCTGCCCCGGACCCCTGATCCCTGCGGTCGGATGAGCCATTCGACCCAAGGGGCATTTCCGTCGGCAACAGCCGGAGTTTGGCGACCCCCCTCCGGGGGCCGCGCTCTATCGCCTTCGGCGACCAAGCCCCCTACGGGGTCTTGTCCCTGGCGGGTGACGATCCCTGTCGCGGAGACCGCCAAAGCCCGCTCAATACGCTCACCAGGTCTGCCCACCCACGCGCAACCAGGCCCGTTCGGCGCCGCGTCAGCACTGGATTCGCGCCGCCCACCCACTTCGGTCGGTAGTGACGGCGCGACCCCGCGCGTCCCGCGGACCGTTCTCCATCCTTGGTGCAAGGCAACCTCAGGGCCTTCTTCGACGCCTCAACGGCCGGACGCCGCCGGGGCTCGGAGTACCTCGCACGCGAGGCATCTCCCGGGCGTGTCGGGCGCCAGCAGCCAGCGCAGCCGCACCAGCCGGTGCGTCGGCGCGGCGCCGTCCGCCGCCGGCAGCCGCAGCCACACCAGTCGCTGCAGGTCGCCCACCGGCGACAGGTCCCGTGCGGGGTTGCCGCCCAGGTCCAGCCGCCGCAGCGACCACAGGTCCGCCAGCGGCGACAGGTCCGACACCGCGTTGCCCGAGAGCCCCAGCTGCTCCAGCCGCGCCAGGTGCGTCAGCGCGCCGACGTCCGCCACGCGGTTGCCGTCCAGCACCAGCACGTTGAGCTCCGGCAGGTCCGCAAGCGGCCACACCTCCGCGACGTCGTTGCCGCCGAGGTCGAGCCGCCGCAGCGCCGTCAGACCCCGCAGGGCCGACACGTCGGCGATCGCGTTGTCCGACAGGTCCAGGCTCTCCAGCGCCCGCAGGCGCGCCAGCGCCGCGAGGTCCGCGAGCCCGTTGTCCGACAGGTCCAGGCGCCGCACGTCCGCGTCAATGTCGGCGCCCGCGAGGCCGGCGTCGCCGAGGCCCAGGCCGGCGAGACTCAGCGACAGCCCGTCCGCCGCGGGCGGCCAGACCGCGTCCGCCAGCGCGAGTCCGTCTGCGGCCAGGCCCGTCACGTTGACGGCCGGCAGGTCGCGCCACGCCGGCGCGGCGACGCCCGCCGCGTCGCGCAGCGGGTGCATCGCCGAGCCCAGGTAGTCCACCGCCACCGCCTGCCCCGCGCGCACCGGCTCGTCCAGCGTCAGCGCCACGCCGCGCATCCACAGGGAAGTGGAGGCCACCGCCCGCAGGCCGCCGTCGACGCGCACCGCGAAGTCCGCACCGCCCGGCGCCGCGAAGCCGTCGCGCGGCGTCGGCCACGCCAGCGTCAGCAGCGGTCCGTCCACCCGTGCGCCCGGCCGCGGACCCGCCACCGTCGCCGACGGCGCGTTCGACAGCGGCCGCCCCGCCTCCGTGCACACCGCGCCCGGCGCGCCGCAGTCCGTCGCCGCCGGCAGCGTGATCGTCACGGGGTCGTGCGAGTCCGGCTGCACCGCGATCGTCCACCTCCGGTTCTGCTCCTGCTCGACCCGGCCCGCCCGCTGCACCGCGCCGTTCTCCACCTCGAACGCCGCGTCGCGCAGCAGCGTGTACGACAGACGCCCCGGAAAGTCCTCGCTGAAGCGCAGCTCGAACTCGAACGCGTTCGTCCCGTCGTGCGACGCCGGCATGCCGACGAACTCCGCCGTCAGCGGCGCCGGACCCGCCACCGTCGCCGTCACCGTGTTCGACAGCGGCCGGCCCGCCTCCGTGCATACCGCGCCCGGCGCCGCGCAGTCCGTCGTCGCCGGCAGTTCGATCGTCACCTCCCGATGCGAGTCCGGCCGCACCGCGATCCGCCAGCGTTGGTTCCGCCCCTGCTCGATCCGGCCTGCCTCGCGCACCGAACCGTTGTCCACCGCGAACGCCGCGTCACGCAGCAGCGTGTACGGCAAACGCCCCGGAAAGTCCTCGCTGAAGCGCAACTCGAACTCGAACAGGCCCCGGCCGTCGTGCGACTCCGGCACGTCCACGAACTCCGCCGTCAGCGGCGGCACCGCCGCCACCGGCGCGGTCGCCGCGCTGGTCAGCGTCTCGTCGTGGCCGACGTCGTCCGTGAACCCCACCCGCACCTTGACCGCCGCGCCCTCGTCCGTGTCGGCAAGCGTGTAGCTCGCCGCCGTCGCGCCGCCGATGTCGGCGTCGTCCGACAGCCACTGGTAGGCGAACGTCGCGTCCGTCAGGCCGTCCGCGTCCTCGATGTCCGACGTCGACGCCGTCAGCGTCTCGCCCACGCGCGCCGGGCCCGCGATCGCCGGCGCGCCGGTGGCCGGCCGGTTCGGCGGCCCCGCCACCGTCGCCGACACGCTGTTCGACAGCCCCCGTCCGTCCTCCGTGCACAGCGCGCCCGCCGCGCCGCAGTCCGTCGTCGCCGCCAGCGTCACCGTCACGTCCGCCACGGCGTCGGGCGCCACCGTGATCGTCCAGCGGCCGGTCTCGCCCTTCACCACGCGCTTCGCCTGGCGCACCGTCGCGTTCGTCGCCCGCAGCGCCTCGTCCCGCAACCTCGCCGCCGGCAGCGGCGCCAGCGCCTCGCTGAACTCGAGCCCGAAGCTGAACTCCCGGTCCGTGCCGCCGTGCTCGCGCGGCACGTCGTGGAGCCGCGCCGTCAGCGGCGGCCGGTCGTCGTCGTGCACCGTCAGGCTGGCGCTCGCCGTCGCCACCTCGTAGCTGCCCGCACGTGCGACGAGGGTCGCCGTGACAACGCCGTCCGGCTCGTCCGCGTCGTCGTCAGGGAGGCCGATGGACAGCACTGCCTGCGTGGCGCCGGACGCCAGCGCCACCGACTCCGGCAGCGTGTCCGGCAGGTAGTCGTCGTCGGGCCCCTGCGTCACCGACACCGCCACTTCGAGCTCCGCCTGCGGCGCCTGGTCCGCGGTGATCGTGAACTCCGCGGTGCCGCCCTCCGTCGCCGCGTCTCCCGCCGCGATCGACAGCGTCGGCAGTCCCAGCGTCGCCGTCACCGCCACCGCCGTGCTCGCGTCGTGCCTGGAGGTCACCCCCGCCGACGACGCCGCGCGCACCTCGAACACGTACGTCGTGCCATGCACCAGACCCTCCACCGCGGCGCTCCGCGCGGCCGCACCGCCCGGCGCCTCGACCCACCCGCTCCACTGCCGCGCATCCGGCGTCGCGGCCTCCGCCGCATGCCGCGTCTGCCACAGCACGTCCGGCGCCGCGTCCGCGTGCGCGCGCCACGCGACGTCCACCCGCGCGTTGCCCGCCGCCGCCGTCACCGAGGTCGGCGGACGCACCAGCGGCGTGTGGTTGGTGCCGGCCGCC
>JAPOYV010000074.1 GCA_026706385.1 Gammaproteobacteria bacterium | reverse complement strand
GTCCGTGGACCATGAGGCGCTGGACCCAGGACCGCGCGCCGCCGGCGCGGACGCGCAGCATGAGCCCGTTGCCGTCGACGTGGCTTCCGGGACCGGCATGGCGCACCATGCGTGCGGAGAGTGCGTTGCGCTTGAGCCTGGGCATGCGCGCCATCCGTTCTGGCGGAGAGGACGCAAGGCTACACGATCGGAGAACCAACTACAACAAGTCCCACAACATGAACTGGCATCCGTTGGCACGGGATGACACGGGAAGGCACCGCCTTGCACGCATGGGGGTGTCTTTATCATGCTGATAATGCGCTATTTACTTGGATACCGCCGAGTGCAGGCGGGCGCAGGCCGACGCAGGGCGGATCGCCGGGAGGCTGAACGCGCGCAAGCACTACCGTCAGCGGCGCCGCCGGATTCCGCCGGTGGTCCTTGACGGCGCGAGTTCGGGTCTGTGGTTCGACGGCTGGAAGGGCCGCGGTCCGCCGCCGGGGCGCTACGCGGACGCGGACCGCGCGCCCGAGGTCGCGTCGCCGCGGACGTGGCTGCTGTCGAAGGGCTGGCGGCGCATCGGGCTGGTTGATCCGTCGGAGGTGCCGGGGGGCTAGGCTTCGAACCTACGAGCCCACCGTTCGAGCAGCCAGCGTGGGAAGGGATGGCGAGTTTGATTCGACCAAACGGCCGGCCAAGCGGCGTCGAGACGTAACACCACAGCGACCCTGGATAGCCGAACCCCGGCGCGTCATCGGTGCCAGTTGTTCGCGGTGGCAAGCGGCCGCGCGTGCCTCTGGCGCAGGCGGGGGTTGTCCACGCCTTGTCCATGGTGCCGATCCCTTTCGAACCAAGAGGCGCGGTGGGCAAGGGGTGGGCAACCCCACGTCGACCTCGGCCCGTGGAACTGCCCGTTCACGGCTAGGCCTGTTGAAACGGACCGGGCCTCCCCACTCAACGCGCGCTCCGGCTACCTGCTAGCCGCCGCCCGCCGGGGAACGCTCGGCGGACCGGCTCGGCTGCCGCGCCGGCCCTCCATTCGCGCAGCCTCGTCACCCGCGATCGACAGACAAGCTGCCGAGATTCACTGCTCATGCTTAGGGCCCGCTGGGCGGACGGTCTCGAGCGTGCGGGTGCCTGGCCAACTTACAGCAGTCGTCGACGCTCGTTCGACGGCGGGATCGCTAGCGACTCGCGGTATTTCGCCACGGTCCGCCGTGCCACCTTGATCTCGCGGGCCCGCAAGATGTCCGCGATTTTCGAGTCGGACAGGGGCTTCTTGGGATCCTCCTCGGCCGTCAGCTTCCTGATGACTGCCCGGATGGCAGTGCTTGAGACCTCGCCGCCGTTGGCGGTGTTGACGTGGCTCGAGAAGAAGTACTTGAGCTCGAAAATGCCGCGGGGCGTGTCCATGTACTTGCGCGTGGTGACCCGCGAGATGGTCGACTCGTGGCGGTCCACGGCGCTGGCGATGTCGGCCAGGATCAGTGGCTGCATGGCTTCCTCGCCGTGCTCGAGGAAGCCGCGCTGGCGCTTGACGATCTCGCTGGCGACGCGCAGCAAGGTCTCGTTGCGGTACTCGAGGTTCTTGAGGAACCACCGGGCTTCCTGCAGGTTGTCCTTCAGGAACTGATTGTCGGCGCTCGAGTCGGCGGGCTTGATGAAACCTGCATACAGCCCGTTGACGCGGATCTTGGGCGTGTTCTCGCGGTTCAGGTCCACGGTCCACCGGCCCCGCCTCTTCGACACGATGACGTCCGGCTCCACGTACTCGGTCGCCGGGTCGCCGATGGTCGCGCCCGGCCGGGGATTGAGAGACTGGATTAGCGCGATCACCGCGACGAGTTCGTCGGCGCCCAGCTTGGCGCGTCGGGCCAGCGTCGCGAAGTCGCGACTGGCGAGGGTGGGGAAGTGGTCGCGGACTAGAGCTAAGGCCTCGTCGCGCCACGTCACATCGCTCGGCATCTGCTCGAGCTGCCGCACCAGGCACTCGGGCAAGTCCCGCGCGCCGACGCCGGGCGGGTCGAAGCTCTGCACGCGTCGGAGGACGGCTTCCATCTCGTCCGCCTCGAACGCCAGGGCTGGATCCAGGGCGTCGAGCAGGTCGTCGATGCTCGCCCTGAGCATGCCGTCGTCGTCGATGCTGTCGATGATGGCGAGCGCTGCAAGCCGGTCACGATCCGACATCGACGTCAGGTTCAACTGCCAGAGCAGGTGGCTGGTGAGGCTCTCGCCGGTGCCGTTGCGTTCCTCGAAACCGTCGTCGTCGGCGCCGCCGGCGAGCCCCGCATCGGTGGGCGTCGCAGGCTGGTAGACATCGTCCCAGGAGACGTCCACGGGCAGGTCGTCCGGGATGTCCTGTGGCGCGTCGTCCGGCGCTTCGGACTCGACGTCGTCGGCCTCGGCGTCGAGGTTGTCCCATTCGTCAGCCGTGTCGGCCAGCGCATCATCGCCCGCATCGGCATAGTCGGGCTCTTCGTCGGGGGATTCCGCCGCGCCGTCGTCTTCACCGCCGACCTCGTCGACAGACTCTTCGGCTGCCATCTCGTCCCCTTCGATCCCGTCGGCGCCGTCGTCTTCGACGAGTTCGAGCATCGGGTTGCTCTCGATGGCTTGGCGGATCTCGAGGTTGAGTTCCACGGCGGAGAGCTGCATGAGGCGTATCGCCTGCTGCAACTGCGGCGTCATGGAAAGCTGCGTACCCATACGCAGCGCTAGCGTCTGCTTCATCACAGCTCGAACTGTTCGCCGAGGTACACTCGTCTGACGGTCTCGTCGGATAGTATGGTGGCCGGGTCGCCCGCGGCAATGACGCGGCCTTCGCTGACGATGTAGGCGCGGTCGCAGATGTCCAGCGTCTCCCGGACGTTGTGGTCGGTAACGAGTACCCCGATGCCGCGTGCCGCGAGGTCGCGAATCTCGTCTTTGAGCTCGCCGATGGAGATCGGGTCGACGCCGGCGAACGGCTCGTCGAGGAACATGAACCGGGGCTCGCTCGCCAATGCGCGGGCGATCTCGACCCGGCGCCGCTCGCCGCCGGAGAGCCGCTCGCCGATGGTGTCGCGGATGCCCGTCAGCCGGAAGTCGCGCAGCAGGTCCTCGACCAGGGCGCGCTGCTCCGTGCGGCCGAGTTCATGACGAAACTCCGCGATGGCGCGAAGATTGTCCGCCACCGTCAGCTTGCGGAATACGCTCGCTTCCTGGGGGAGGTAGCCGAGGCCGGCCCGGGCGCGCGCATGCATCGGTGCCTTGGACAGGTCTCGATCGCCGAGGCGGATCGTGCCGCCGTCCGCCTTGGTGAGGCCGAGGATCACGTAGAAGCAGGTGGTCTTGCCGGCACCGTTCGGGCCGAGCAGCCCGACGATTTCGCCGCCGTCGAGTGCCAGGCTCACGTTGTTGACGACGGGCCGTCCGCGATAGCGCTTGATCAGGTCCCGGGCGACCAGGCGGCGGCCTCCCACGGTCGCGCTCAGTCCTCGGGCTTCGCTTTCGGCTGCCATTTCAGGGTGGTGCGGCGTGGATCGTCGGATCGGGCGTCGACGCGACCGTCTTCGATGTCCCAGGTGATCAAATCCCCGGCGAACTCGCGGTCGCCAACGGACAGGAAGGCGTCGCCCTTGAGCGCGAGGCGTTGCTCGGTGACCGCGTAGTCGATGTGGTTGGCGTGGCCGTTGGCGAACGGCTCATCGACCTGGATCTGCTGGCGAAAGCGCACCGGCGTTTCGCTGTCGCCCTCGGCCACGATCTTGTGCAAGCGCTTTTCGCGCGTGGCGACCGTGACGCGTTCCGCGGCGAGCGAGAGCGTTCCCTGATCGATCTGCACGGCTCCCGTGAGCACGGACGTGCCGTCCGGCTCCGACCGGGCCTGATCCGCCCGGATCTCGATCGGCTGTTCGCTGTCCTCGGGCAGCGCGTGCACGGTCGCGGGCAACACCCATGCGAGCGCAACAACCCATGCGTGGACGGGCTTACTGGAACTCGGTTGGTTGAAGAACAATGTGCACCCGGCGGTCGGCGTCGGAGAAGAGTTGGATGCGGCTGGTGGCGAGATCAGCCTCGAAACCGGCCGCGACGGTGCGACTGCCGACTCCGCGTTCGATCATAACAGGTTGGTCGCCGCGGACGATTTCGCGCGCCGGATAGAGGGTCAACGCCTGGGTGTGCAGCGCGAGTCTCGTGCCCTCGGCGGCGTGCTGGGACAGGACGACGTCGCCTGCGAGATCGGCGCGTTCCTCGGTGGCCCCGCCCGGTGCGGTGACGTTGCGGACCTCGCCGGATGCGGCCTCGATTCGCCAGGGCGCAGCGGACGGCGTGAAGAACTCCACCACCGGGGCGGTCACCTCGGCTGTCCGCCCTTGGTCGAAGTAGGTGGCGCGCTCGACATGCATGCGGTAATGGAGCGCGCCGTCTGCGCGGAACTGGGAGATCGTGCCGTCCTCGAGGTAGGCATCGGGTTGCCTTGCGAGTTCCGCGGGCAGCGACGGCGTGCGAATGTCGCCGGGGCCGACCATCAGGGCCAGTGCGGCAAAGACCGCCACGGCGATCAGGATGCCCGTCCACAACGGCAGCCGCGGTGGGCGCCAACCGGGCGTAAGCCGCCCTAGGTCCCGGGCACCGTCCATGTGCCTTGGGCGAGGCGAATCAGGTCGCAGATTTCGCGCACCGCGCCGGCGCCGCCGGCGGTGGTCGTCACGTAGTCCGCACGGGCGAGCACCGCGGGGTGCGCATCGGGCACGGTGAACGCCATGCCCGTGCGCGCGAACAAGGCGAGGTCGGCCAAGTCGTCCCCGGCGTGTCCCATGTGTGCCGGGTCGACGCCGCTGCGCTCGGCGAGCACGGCCAGGGCCGCCGTCTTGTCCTCGACACCGGTGAACAGATGCGGCACCCCGAGTTCCGCGGCGCGGCGGTCGACGGCGGCGGACGTGCGCCCGGTGATGATCGCGATCGGGACACCGCTCGCAATCAAACCCTTCATCGCGCTGCCGTCGCGGGCGTGGAATGCCTTGTATTCGGACCCGTCGGCGCCGTAGTAGAGCCGCCCATCGGTGAGTACGCCGTCGACGTCTAGGATGAGCAGGCGCACCGCGGCCGCTCGGGCCAGGACGTCTTCGGGGACCGCAGTCACTGGTGGTAGATCAGGTACGTGTAGCCGACCCAGCCGGTGACCAGCACGGCACCCTCGAAGCGCGTGATGATCTTGCGCGAGCCGATCCCGTAGGCGAACAGGATCAACAGCGCCGTCAAGGCGACCATCAAGCCGTAGTCGCGCCAGAGTACGGCGACTTCGATCATCTGCGGCGCCAAGAGCGCGGGGACGGCGAGCACGGCGAGGATGTTCAGGATGTTGGAGCCGACCACGTTGCCGATCGCCATGTCGGCGTGGCCGCGCAGAACCGCCGTCACCGTGACGGATAGCTCCGGCAGGCTCGTACCAACGGCGACCACGGTCAGGCCGACCACGAACTCGCTGACGCCGAAGCGCAGTGCGACCTCCCGGGCGCCCTCGACCACCAGGTGCGAGGACACGAGCAGCACCACCAACGCCGCCAGGAACCACAGTCCGGCGATGACCATCGTCATGTCGGGCAGTTCATCGAGTTCGCTCTGGATGTTGTCGGGCAATTCGCCAGCGCGGCGGCCGATCCGCGCGAGTCGGTAGAGGAGGAAGGCGAGCCCGCCCAGGAGGGCCAAGCCGTCGAGAGGGCCGAGATAGCGGTTGACGAGGCAGAACAGGGCCAACGCGGTGGCACCGATGAGCCATGGAATCTCGCGTTTGAGTGTGGTCGTGGCAAAAAGCAGCGGCCTGACCAGCGCCGTGATCCCGAGAACCAGGCCGATGTTGGCGATATTGGACCCGATGGCGTTGCCGATCGCCAATTGGCCGCGGCCGCCGAGGCTGTCCTGCAAGCCGACCACGATCTCCGGGGCGGACGTCCCGACGGCGACGAACGTCAGGCCGATCACGATCTTCGAGACGCCCAGGTTCTTGGCTGCCGCTGCCGATGCGTGCACGAATCGGTCCGCGCTCCAGATCAAAGCGCTGAAGCCGACGATGAGCGCGAAGAAGGGGTACTCGTGAACCAGGCCGTAGAGTTGGTCGATCATGTTGCGAGCATGGTTCTTGTTGCCGTGCGACGAGTAGGGGCTGCGGGACCGATGTTACGTTAAGTAGCACACGCGGCGCTTGGTCGCGGTTTTCCGTGGTAGGGTGCACGCTCGTCTCGTCGGGCTTACCGTCATGGTTGAGGAAGCGAAGAGCCGCTTGGAGGCCGCATTCGACGGTGCCGAGATCGCCGTTGCCGGCGAAGGCAACCGTTGCGAGGTGCGCGTCGTCTCCGATGTCTTCGCGGGCTTGAGCCGCGTCAAGCGTCAGCAGGTCGTGTACGCAGCCATCGGCGACTTGATTGCCGCCGGGACGATCCATGCGGTCACGATCCGGGCCCTGACTCCGGACGAGGCGAGCGGGTCCGCCACGACGTGATGATCAGGCGCATGGATACCGCCGAGGCGGCATTCGGCGGCGCGCTGGACGCATTGCTGGCCTGGGAGGCGCGCGAGTCGCCCGAGGTCGCCACGATTGCGGCCGAGTTGATCGCGGAAGTGCGCGCGGACGGCGATGCGGCATTGCTGCGTTTGTCGCGGCGCTTCGACGGCGTGCAAGCACGGCGGATGGCGGACCTCGAGATCGCTCCCCAGGCGCTCGACGACGCCCTCGAGAGCCTGCCGGAGGCGGATCGCGAGGCGCTGGAGACGGCCGCCGCGCGTATTCGCGCCTACCACGAGCGCCAGCCCACCGCTGCGTTCGAGTACACCGATGAGTTCGGCAACCTGCTCGGCTCGCGCGTCACGCCCCTCGAGCGGGTTGGCGTCTACGTACCTGGCGGGCAGGCGTCCTACCCGTCCACCGTGCTGATGACCGCGGTGCCGGCGCGGGTGGCCGGCGTTGCCGAGATCGTCGCCACGGTGCCGACGCCGAACGGTCAACGCAACGGCCACGTGCTCGCCGCCATGCGCTTGGCGGGCGTCGACCGCGTGTTCGCCATCGGCGGCGCACAGGCTATCGCAGCGTTGGCCTACGGCACGGCGACGGTCCCGCGCGTCGACAAGATCGTCGGTCCCGGTGGTGCCTTCGTCACGGCGGCCAAGCGGCTGGTCTTCGGGCCGGTCGGCATCGACCTCATCGCCGGGCCGAGCGAGATCCTGGTGATCGCCGACGGCAGCGTCGAGCCCGGCTGGATCGCCCTCGATCTGTTCGCGCAAGCCGAGCACGACGCGGACGCGCAGGCCGTCCTGCTGTCGCCCGACCGCGACTACCTGGACCGCGTCGAGGCGGAAATGGAGGCGTTGCTGCCGGACATGCCGCGGGCGGACGTCATCCGCCGCTCGCTTGCGAGCCGCGGAGCGCTCATCGCGGTTCGCGACCTGAGTGAGGCCTGCGCGGTCGCGGACCGCTTCGCGCCGGAACACCTCGAATTGGCGGTGCGCGACCCGGAGTCGCTCCTGCCGCGCATCAAGCATGCGGGCGCCGTCTTCCTCGGCGCCTGGGCCGCCGAGGTGCTCGGCGATTACAGTGCGGGCCCGAGCCACGTGCTGCCGACGTTCGGCACGGCGCGCTACGCCTCCGTGCTCGGCGTGCCGGACTTCCAGAAGCGCACATCCGTCGTCCGCGGCGCGGGCGCGGCCGTCGCCCCGCTGGCCCGCGCGGCGGCCAACATGGCGGATGCCGAGGGGCTCGCGGCGCACGCGGCGGCGGCGCGGGCGCGAATCCGGGGTTACGACGGCAACGTTCGAACGTAAGGCGCGCCGCCGCTAGCTGCCGGACAGCGGGAATAGCGCCGTGGTGACCGTGACTTGGCGGACGGCTCCGTTGCGCTTGAACCGAATCTTGAGCTCCGAACCCGGATCGGTGTTGCGCAACTGCAGAGTGGCCTCCCGGGCGGTGCCGACCGGTTCGTCGTTGATGGTCAGGAGCAGGTCGCCGCGCTGCAACCCCGCGTCGGCGGCGGGCGTTCGTGGGTAGACGCGCACGATGAACAACCCCGCCTCCCCGCGGGGCGGGTCGTCAAGAAGGACGCCCAGCCAAGCCCGCAGGACTTGGCCGTGCTCGATGATCTGGTCCAGTACGGCGACGGCGCGCTCGACCGGAATGGCGAGCCCGACGCCATCGGATCCGCGGCCGCTACCGCTGTAGAACAGGGTGTTGATGCCGAGCAGGCGTCCGTATTGATCGATCAGCGCGCCGCCGCTGTTGCCCGGGTTGATCGCGGCATCGGTTTGAATGAAGTCGTCGTTGTACGGCGTTTGGTCGACCTGGTAGTTCCCCTTGGCGCTCACGATGCCGAGCGACACCGCCTGCACACCGATCCCGAACGGGTTGCCGATCGCCAGCACGAAGTCGCCAACACGCGCGTCGTCGGTGGAGGCCCGCTCGATCGACGGCAATCCGGTTCTCGGCACTTTGAGCACGGCGAGGTCGGTGCCGCTGTCCGCGCCGACCAGTTCGGCGAGGATCTGACTGCCGTCGTTGAACGCCACGACGATGTCTTCGCCGGCGGCGATCACGTGCCGATTGGTGAGGATGTAGCCGTCGTCGCGGACGATGACGCCGGAGCCGAGCGAATTTTGCGAGGGTCTTGCGCGGAAGAACCGCTCGCACATGGCGCGGAATTGCGGCAGATCGCACAACGGGTTGTGCGCCGCAAGGGAGAACACGCTGACCACCGCGGGCGCCGCGCGCGTGACCGCGTCCGCGAAGCTATCCGCTTCCTGCTCCGCGCCGGCATCCCGATACGTGGCGTTGTACCACAGCAGGGCAAAGCCGACGGCGGTGCCGATGGCTAGGGGCAGCGCAATGTAGCGGAGAAGGCGGTCGCTTAAGGTTGCTTCCGGGTGCGGGACGACGGCCATCTACACAAGCCTTCGGCGGGCCAGCTTCGACATGGACGCATTATAGAGTCCGGACCAAGGCGTCACCGTTAGGCGTGCGGCGCGCCCTGGCTACCAAGTGTCGACGTAAGGGCGCTTCTTGGCCGTTCGTGGCGGCGTCGGTGGCAGGCTCTTCATGCCGCGCGTGATGAATGCGCGGGTGTCCGCCGGATCGATGACGTATCTCGCGCCCGAGTTGATGGCGCGCGCGGTCTCGTAGCCCTGGGCCACGCGTCGGTCGTACGCGTCCTTGCGCTCCTCCGCGTCCTCGATCGCCGCCAGTTCGCGGCGTGCGGAGAGTTTCACCGCGCCGTCGATGTTCATGCCCGCGAACTCGGCGGTCGGCCACGCCACGGTCAGGAAGGGCACGGACGAGGCACCGCCGATCATCGCTTGGACGCCAAGACCGTAGGCCTTGCGCACCATGATGCCGAACATCGGCGCCGTGCAGTTCGCCCCGATGTTGAACAGCCGGACGGCGTGGCGGACGAGCGCCGTGCGCTCATGGTCGGGACCCACCATGATCCCGGGACAGTCCATGAACACGACGACCGGGATGTCGAAGGCGTCGCACAGTTGGAAGAACCGCGCGCCCTTGTCGGCACCGGGGCTGTCCACGGCGCCGGCGAGATGGGCAGGGTTGTTGGCGACCACGCCCATAGGCTGTCCCTCGACGCGTATGAAGGACGTGATGACGCCGAAGCCGAAGTCCTTGCGGATCTCGAGCACGGAGCCCTCGTCGGCGAGCGTGTCGATGATGTCGCGCATCTCGTAGGTACGCACCCGGTTCTCCGGAATGATGTGCCGCATGCGCCTTTGGTCAGGTGCCTCCCATTCGGCCACCGGACCTTGGAAATAGGAGAGGTACTGCTTGACCGCTTGGACGGCCGCGGCATCGTCCTCGACGACGATGTCGACGTCGCCGTTGGCGCTACGAAACGACATTGCCCCCAGATCCTGCGCCGAATGCGTGCCCAAGCCGCTCGCTTCGACCACGGCGGGCCCGG
Organism: Gammaproteobacteria bacterium; assembly: GCA_026706385.1. Classification (GTDB taxonomy): domain Bacteria; phylum Pseudomonadota; class Gammaproteobacteria; order Pseudomonadales; family Azotimanducaceae; genus VXYL01. Next base: position 967 of record JAPOYV010000074.1, on the reverse strand, counting down.
TCATGCCGATGTTGGAGCCCTCGGTGCCGATGATGACGTCGCAACAGGACAGCAGCGCGGCGTTGCCGGCGAAGCAGTCGCCTAAGCTCACGCCGACGAGCGGCACGAGGCCCGACAGCTTGGCGAAGTCCGTGAAGACGCTCGCGTCCACCCCCACGGTCCCGACGTTGCCGAGAGGTCGCCCCTCGCCCTCGGAGAACAGCACCAGCGGCACGCGCCAGTCATGCGCCATCTCGTGGACCTGCTCCTGCCGATAGTGGCCGTGGGAGTACGAAGCCGCCGCGTAGTCGCCGTGCACCACCGCGACGCGCGAGCGTTCGTCGCCGACGAGGTCGGCGTTGACGCTGCCGAATCCCATGATCGTGCCGCCGGCCGCCGATCCGGCTGCGGGGGGGCCGAATTCGCGGAACGACCCCGCGTCCACCAGGTCGTCGAGGTTGTCGCGGGGTGTCCGTCGGCCCTTCTCGTGCAAGGCGGCAACCGCTTCGGCCTGCGCTGGGTCCAAGGTTCTCTCGATCCAGTCGTTGACTTCCTGGAGGTCGTCTCGGATATGGCCGAGGTCGACGCCACCTGCGCCCTCGATGGCGTCCCCTTCGACGTCCGTCTCATGGATGAACACGATCGGGTAGCCCTCGCGCACGACGTCGCCTTCCGCCATCGAGACGGCGCAGACGACGCCATTGCGGTCCGCGCGAATGTCGTGCTGCAGTTTCATGGCTTCGACCACGGCGACGGCCTGGCCGATGCGCACCTCGTCGCCGTCCGCGACGCCGATCTCCACGATGGTTCCCTGCATCGGGGCGACCAGGCCATAGGAGCCTTCCGGGCCGACGGCCTGTTGCTCTTGCTCGGTTGCGACCGCAGTGCCTTCGAATCCCGGTGGGGTGACGAAGCGCCGGCTGGCGGCGGTGTTGGCGAGTTCGGTGATGTTCTCGTCGACGAAGCGGGTGTGGACGCGCCCGGCGGC
>JAPOYV010000032.1 GCA_026706385.1 Gammaproteobacteria bacterium | reverse complement strand
GACTCCCCCGCCAGTACGTTCGAGGCGCCGGCGAACGCTACCCTAGAGAGCAACACCCGGTACTTCGTGGTGCTTGATTCAAGAGCCTCGCAACTCTACAGGTTCTACAAGGTCTGGGGGACGAAGTCGGACGTTATCAGCAAGGTCGCGGACGGCTGGACTTTGAACAACTATCGGCATACGGGGATCCGGGATTCGGGTGTCTGGACAACGTCTGACGACGTGCCGTTCGTGGACGTCGCCGGCCATGCGGTGGTGCCGTCCAGCGACGCGACCTTGAGCGCCCTTGGCCTGACCTGGGACGACGGCGGCACCGAGACCGACATCGCGCTCAACCCGGTCTTCGATGCATCGAAGACCGCCTACACCGCGGCCGTGGCCAACGGCGTCGGGCGCATCACGATCAAGGAGACCAAGGGCGACAGCGGCGCCCGGGTGGACTACTTCGACGGCGCGGATTCGGCGCTGACCGACGCCGACGGCAACGCCGCCGGCTTCCAGGTGGACCTCGACGTCGGCGCGAACACGGTCAAGGCGAAGGTGGCGGCCAGCGACGGCGAGACCACCCGGACCTACACGGTCGTGGTGACCCGGGCGGCGGGCGACACCACCGCGCCGTCAGTCACCGGCGCCACCGTGAACGGCACGACGCTGGCAATCGCCTTCGACGAGACTCTCGCTGCCGCTGCGAACCTGGCGAACGGCGCCTTCGCTGTGAAGAAGACCCCGTCCGGCGGCTCCGAGGTGTCGGTCGCGCTCAGCGGTTCGCCCTCGATCAGCAGCGCCACGGTGACGTTGACCCTCGCCGCGGCGGTGGCGTCGACCGACGCGGTGACGGTGAGCTACACCAGGCCGGCCTCGGGCACGGCGAACGCCCTCGAGGACGCCGCCGGCAACGAGGTCGCCGACTTCGCGGACCAGGCCGCGACCAACAACACCGTGGCGGTGCTCCGCGCCTGGTTCCAGAACGGGCCCGACGAGCACGACGCCTCGAGCGTGTTCACGCTCGAGCTGGCGTTCTCCGAGCCTGTGTTCGACGGCACCGAGTCGTTCGACAAGAACCAGGCGATCCAGGACGCCCTGGAGGTGACCGGCGGGACCGTGGCGGGCAGGCGCCGGGTCGCCCCCGGGGCCTACGACCGATGGCTGCTCCGGATCCGTCCCTCCGGCAACGGCGACGTGACGGTCGAGCTCCCGGCGACGACCGCCGCCTGCGGTTCCGCCGGGGCGGTCTGCACGCCGGACGGGCGCCCGTTGTCGTCCCCGGCCTCGACGACGATCCTGGGTCCGCCGGCGCTGTCGGTAGCGGACGCCGAGGTCGAGGAGGGCCCGGGCGCGTCGCTCGGCTTCGTGGTGACCCTCGGCCGGGCGGCGTCCGCGGCGGCGAGCGTCCAGTATTCGGCCGCGGACGACTCGGCCACGGCGGGGTCGGACTACACGCCAACCAGCGGCACGCTGGCCTTCGCCGTGGGCGATAGCGCGAAGACCGTTTCCGTGCCCGTACTCGACGACTCGGTCCACGAAGGAGACGAGACGCTCAAGTTCGCGCTTTCGAATGCGTCGGGCGCGTGGATCGAGAACGGCGAGGCGATCGGAACGATCGAGGACGATGACCCCGCGCCGGAGGTGCCCGATGCGCCGGCCGCGCCGACGCTCACGGCGGGAGCGACGTGGCTTGCGGCGTCGTGGACGGCGCCCGCGGACAACGGCGCGGCGATCACGGGCTACGACGTGCACTACCGGGAGACGGGCGGCAACTGGACGGACGCGAGCCACGCGGGCACTTCGACCACCAAACGGATAGGCGATCTCACGGCGGACACGGCCTACGAGGTGCGCGTGCGGGCGTCGAACGCCGAAGGCGCGGGCGACTGGTCGGCGTCCGCGTCGGGGCGCACGGACGCGGCGGCCCAGGCGCCCGACGCCCCGTCCGCGCCGACGCTGACGGCGGGAACGACGTGGCTCGAGGCGTCGTGGACGGCGCCGGCGGACAACGGCGCGGCGATCACGGGCTACGACGTGCACTACCGGGAGACGGGCGGCAACTGGACGGACGCGAGCCACGCGGGCACTTCGACCACCAAACGGATAGGCGATCTCACGACGGACACGGCCTACGAGGTGCGCGTGCGGGCGTCGAACGCCGAGGGCGCGGGCGACTGGTCGCCGTCCACGTCGGGCCGCACGGACGCGCCGGCAAGCACGGCGGAGGGCGACGTGCGCCTGGTGGGCGGCACGACGGCGCAGGAGGGCCGCGTGGAGATCTTCCACGACGGCGAGTGGGGCACGGTGTGCGACGACCGCTTCGTCTCGGACGACGCCGAGGTGGTCTGCCGGCAGCTCGGCTACACGGGCGGCCAGGCGCACACGCGGGCGGCGTTCGGCGCGGGGACGGGGACGATCTGGATGGACGACGTGAGTTGCGCCGGCACGGAGTCGCGGCTGGCGGACTGCCCGTTTTCCGGCTGGGGCCTGCACAACTGCCGCCACTCGGAGGACGTCGGCGTGTCGTGCGGGGCGGCGTCGGGCAACGCGCTCGCGAACGCGGCGGTGTCGGGCGCGGTGCTGACCTTGGGCTTCGACCGGCCGCTGGACGGCGGCTCGGTGCCGTCGCCGGGCGATTTCGTGGTCGCGGCGGGCACGCCGCAGGCGGCGGTCCCGGTCGCATCGGTCGCCGTGCCCGCCGGCGAGGCGGTGCTGACGCTGTCGCGGGCGGTCGATGCTTCCGAGCCCGTGACCGTGAGCTACCTGCCGGCGCCCATGCACCCCCTGCAGGACACCTCGTACAACCCGGTACCCACGCTGACCGGCCGGCCGGTTCGACACACGGAGCGGGCGGACGTTGCGGTACGGGCCGTCGTCCGCCCCGGCGCGTTGCCGGGCACCGGATCCTGGAGCGGGGCGAAGGTGGAAGTTCTCGACCTCTCGGCAAGCGGATTGTCCGAGTTGTCCTCGCTGGCAGGCCACACGGACGTGGAGGTTCTCGACCTCGGCGGCAACCGCGTCGGCGATCTCTGGCCGCTCACCGGCATGGCGGGCCTCGCGGTGCTCGACCTCGGCGACAACGCCGTGGACGACCTCTCGGCGCTCGCCAGTCTCCCGCACCTGCGCGTGCTGGATCTCTCGGGCAACGCCGTCTCGGACATCTCGCCGCTCGCCGGACTGACGCGGCTGCGCCGCCTGGACCTCTCGGGCAACCGCGTGGCCGACCTCCGGCCGCTGTCGGAACTGCGCGGGCTGGAAGTCCTGCTCCTCGACGGCAACCGGGTCGCCGACCTGGTGCCGCTTTGGGGCTTGCAGGAACTGGCCCACCTCTCGCTGGCGGACAACCGCGTGGCGGACGCCGCCCTGCTCCGGGAGGCGCGGTCGCTGCGGCGCCTGGATCTCGCGGGCAACCGGTTGCGCGACGTCTCGGTCCTCGGCGATCTGTCCAACCTCGTCTGGCTGGGTCTCCCCGGGAATCCGATCGCGGAGTTATCCCCGCTCGGACGGCTGACCGCCTTGCGCTGGCTCGGGCTCGACGCCGGAGCGTCCCGCGCCGGCGACCGGGCGCCGATCCTGGTGATCGAGGCGGACGGGGACGCGTCCGGAAGGTAGGACATCCGCATGGAGAGCCCCGGCGGGCCATCGAGACGAGCATCGTGACGGCGACCGAGCGCAGGGAGATCGAGCCCGCCACAGACCTGACCCTGGGCGAAGAGATACTCCTGCTGCTGGTGGAGGAAGACACGGCCGATCTCCGGCCGGTTCCACCCTGGTCGATGGCATGCGCGCTGGCGGGAGCCACCTTGATGGAGCTGTCCATGCAGGGTCGCGTCGACACCGACCGGCATGATCTGACGCTGCTGGACAAGACACCCACGGGTTGCGAGCCGCTGGACTCGGCGCTGGCGGAGATCGCCGCGACGGGATCCCGCACGACGCGCCATTGGCTCGAGTTCCTGGCGCGGCGCTTCGACGACGCGAGGGAAGGCTATCTCCGGAAACTCTCGGAGCGGGGCTTCGCCCTGGCCGGATTTGAGGAAGTGCTCGACCCGATCGCCCTGGACGCTGAGCGCAGGGGCGCGGCGGTTGTCGACGTGGATGGCGCGCGGAGGGATCTGCGCCTGCGGATTCTCAAGTGCCTGCTGACAGCGGAGATCCCGGACGCGCGGGACGTCATGACCGTGTGCCTCGCGGACGCCTGCGGGGTGTTGCACGGCATCCTGCCGCGTGGCGAGCTCGAGGGCGTGCGCCCCCGCATCGCGCTGATGCGGCGGATGGACCAGATCGGCCGGACCATCACCGAGGCCATATGGGAGTTGGATCCGCCCGTACCGACGCGGCGCCCGCGGGCCGGCAAGCCGATCCCGGAGGCGCCCGGCCTACCGCTGATCGGCAGCGGCATCGGCGTGGCGAAGGACCTCGGCGGCTTCCTGATGCGGCAGTATCGGCGTCTGGGTCCGGTGTTCGGCGTGCGGCTGCCCGGAAGGCGGTACGTCGTCATGGCCGGGGTGGATGCCAACCTCCTGGTTTTGCGCCGCGGCAGAGAGCTGTTCCACTCGAGCTACGGATGGCACGGCTTCGCCGCCGGGTTCGGCGCGTCGCGCATGATGATCGGTATGGACGGGCGCGAACACGTCCGGCTGCGGCGCGCACACCGGAGCGGGTACGCCCGGGCCGCGCTGACCGGCAGGACTCCCGACCTGATGCGTATCGTGCGCGCGGAGATCCAAGGCTGGAACGGCGAACCCGTTCCGGTCGTCGCCAGCGTGCGCCGCATGGTGACGGAGCAGCTTGGGACAATCGTGGCGGGATTCTCGCCGCGGGACTACGCGGACGACCTCGGCCGGGTCTTGCGCGGCCTGCTTATGACCAAGATGCTCGGCGCGGTGCCGCGGGCGTGGCTCTGGTCCCGGTCGTACCGGCGCGCCCATGGCCGCGTGCGCGAGCTTGTCGAGCGCGTGTGGAACGCCCACCTGGAGCGCCCGGAGCACCTGCGGCGCGACCTCGTCGACGACCTGCTCGAAATGCACGCGGAGGACCCGCAGTTCCTGCCCGAGACCGACCTCTCGGTGGCCATGCTCGGGCCGTTCTTCGCCGGGCTGGACACCGTGACGGCCGCCGTATCGTTCTCGCTGCACGGTCTGCTGGGCCATCCCGACCTGATGCGCGAGGCGACGCGGGAAGCCGACGAGGCGTTCGCGGGCGGGACGCCCACGGCGGAGCAGTTCGACGCGCTCGACGTGACGCGCCGGGTGGTGATGGAGGCGCTGCGCCTCTACCCGGTGTCGCCGGTCGCCCTGCGCCGGGCCGTGAACGCGTTCGAGTTCGCGGGACACGTGATACCGGCGGGGCAGGACCTCATGATCGCATTCACCCTGCCGCATCGGCTCGCCGAGGTCTTCCCCGATCCGCTGCGATTCGACATCGGTCGCTTCAGCGACAGTCGCGCCGAGCACAGGAGGCCGGGGGCGTACGCGCCGTTCGGGCTCGGCATGCACCGGTGCCTCGGCGGCAACCTGGCGGAGTCGCTGGTCGTGGCGACGGTCGCGGGGATCGTGCGCCACGCGCGGCTTGAGCCGTACCCCGCGAACTACAGGCTGCGCGTGAGGCAGTTCCCGACCGTGATACCGGACGGGCGCTTGCGCATGCGGGCGACGGCGCGCAGGTAGCGCAGTGGCGCGAATACAGCCGTCGCAGGGAATCTCCCCCATCCACCTCGCCGCCGCCGCGCCGCTTGGCGTCTGGTTGCGCCTGATCCGCGAAAACGGGGGCGTGGCGCCGCCTTATTGGGGCCGGTTGGCGCGCGTGATGCTGACCAGCGCGGCGTTGTCGCCGCTGCGTGCGGCGGAGCGCGTCCGGTTCGGGCGCAGGGTCGCGCGCACGGAAGTGCATCCGTCGCCCGTCTACGTTCATGGCTTCGCCCGGACGGGGACCACCCACCTGCACAACCTGCTGGCCCACGATCCGGGTCTCGGGTTCGTGACCACGTTGCAGGCGAACACCGCGCCGATGTTCCTCTTCGCGCGCGGGTGGCTCGACCCGTTCATCGCGAAACGGCTGCCGAGCACCCGGCCGATGGACGACGTGGCGGTGTCGCTGGCGCTGCCGCAGGAGGAAGAGGCCGCGCTCGCCTGTACATCGCACCTTTCTCCCGTCCACGGCGTGTCGTTCCCGAACCGGATGCGCGAGATCACGGATCGGTTCGGATCGATGCGGCTGACGGCCGCGGAGCTCGCCCAGTGGAAACGCGCGTACCTGCGCGTGCTACGCAAGGCAACGCTGGCGGCGGAGGGGCGGCGGCTGGTCCTGAAGAGTCCGGCGAACCTCGGGCGCACGGCGCTGCTGCGGAGCCTGTTCCCGGATGCGAAGTTCGTGTTTCTCATGCGCAACCCTTACGTCGTTTACCTGTCCAACTTAAGGCTTTACAGGAGTCTTCTGCCGGCCTACGCCATGACGGACTACGACTGGGACTCGATCGCGGCGGCGGTGCGTCGCAACTTCGCGGTCATGATGCAGCGCTACCTGCGCGACCGCGAGTCGATCCCGCCGGGCAATCTCGTGGAGGTGCGGTTCGAGGACGTCGAGGCCGATCCGCTAGGCGAACTGGAGCGAATCTACCGACGTCTGCGACTGCCCGGCTGGGAGCGGGCGCGGCAACCCATAGCCGCGTACGCGGCGAGCCTGGCCGGGTACCGGAAGAACCGTTACCGGATCGACCAGCGCGTCGTTCGCGTCGTCGACAGGGACTGGGGATTCGCGGTGAAGGCGTGGGGCTACTCACCGCCGTTCACCGCCGGCCGGGTCGTCACCGAGCGATGAAACGGCGAGGTCAAGTGCGGCCTGGTACGGTCGCGACACTTCGAATCCGGCGGCAGTGCACGTCGCGCCTCGCCATGCCGCCACCGCAGTCGAACACATGTATGGAGAGCGAAATGGAACAAACCGCCAAACCGCGTCCGCATACCTCGGGATCAGCATCCCAGTGCCCATCGCGCTGGCCATCCGCCGGCCGTAGGGCATCCATGCCGGGCCACAGATGCCGTCACTCATGGGGCCATCTTGTGCTCGTCGCACTGGCACTGGTTGCCTGGCCAGGCGATACATTCGCGCAGACGACGGAGACAACCGACGCCATCGAGACGATCATCGTGACCGCGACCAAGCGCGAGGAGTCGATCCAGGACGTGCCCATCGCCGTCTCGGCGATCGCCGGCGAGGACCTGGCGGCGCGGGGAGTCCAGGACATCTACGGTCTCATGGAAGTCGCGCCGTCCATCGTCGTCTACAACTCGAACAGCACGTCCAACGGCGGCACGCTGCGCATCCGCGGCGTCGGCACGACGGGCAACAACCCGGGTCTCGAAGCCGCCGTGGGCACCTTCATCGACGGCATCTACCGGTCCCGAGCAGGCCTCGCCTTCAACGACCTGACGGACCTCGACCGCGTGGAGATCCTGCGCGGTCCCCAGGGCACCCTGTTCGGCAAGAACACGGTGGCGGGTGCCGTCAACGTCATCACCCGCAAGCCGGAGTTCGACAATTCCTTCTCGGCCAGCGCCGGTTTGGGCAACCTCGAATCGAGGGAGTTGGGTCTTGTGGCGAACGCCGTGCTCTCCGAAGACGTCCTTGCCGGGCGCCTGAGCTTCGCGCATCGCCAGCGCGACGGTTTCTACGAGAACATCGACACCGATGCCGCCTACGACAACCGCGACCGCTCCTCGGTTCGCGCCCAGCTTCTTTGGACGCCGAGTGCGGACGTGGACGTACGCGTCATCCTGGACAAGACGGACAAGGACGAGAGCTGCTGCCCCGCGGCGTTCTGGATCACCGGCCCGACCAGCCCCGTCGTTGCCGCCCTCGGCGGCGACATCACGCCGTTCGAGGTCGACGGCGCGCAGAACGTGGGCGTCAACTCGGAACCGTTCGAAGTCGTCGACGACTCGGGCCAGTCCGTCGACGTGACCTGGCGCACCCCGCAGGGCGCGACCTTCAGGTCCATCTCGGCGCTGCGCAACTTCGAGGTGGCGCGGGACCAGGACGTCGACTTCACCAACGCGGACATCGCGGCACCCACCGACACCGACGAGTCGTTCCGGAACCTGTCGCAGGAGTTCCAGCTCTACGGCGAGAACGACCGGTTCGCGTGGCTCGTCGGGGCCTACTTCTACACCGAGAAGCTGGAGTCCGACGAGGTCATCGGATTCGCGGCGGACGGCGCCACCTACCTGGCGACGATCATCGGCGCCCCCCAGGTCGCACCGCTGCTCGGCGGGGACCCCGCGGGCCGGGGCATCCCGGGCCAAGGCTACGACGCCGTCTACTTCTCCGACACCACGGGCTGGTCGTTGTTCTCCCACGAGGCCTGGAAGGTCGGCGAGAGCGCGGAACTCGTGCTCGGACTGCGCTATTCCACCGAGGAGAAGGACGCGGGCGCCATCATCAACGGCGCGCCCTACGGCGAGTCGATCAGCGACCCGTTCTGCGCCTTCGTGCCCATCGGTTCGCTCTGCGACAACGCCAGCTACAACAACGTCGCGGACGAGTCGAAGCTGACCGGCACGCTCAAGGCCGCGTGGTCTCTCGACGACGACGTGCGCCTGTATGCCAGCTACGCCCGCGGCTACAAGGCCGGCGGCTTCAACCTGGACCAGGAGGCGGTGGGCAACCGCGACGCGGCCGGCAACCTGGTCGATCAGAGCCACTTCGGCCCCGAGACCTCCGACTCGTTGGAGTTTGGACTCAAGGGGCAGTTCCTGGACCGACGGCTGACGATCAACAGCGCTCTGTTCCACACCACGTTCACGGATTTCCAGCTCAACACCTTCACCGGGCTCGGCTTCACGGTTGGCAACGTGAAGGAAGCGGTCGCACGGGGCGTCGAGATCGAGTCGAGCTTCGCGCCGAGCGCCGATCTGTATCTCACCGCGGGCGTCACATACGCCGACACCCGCTACGGCGACGATCTAGCGGCCGCCAACGCGCACTTGGCGGGCAAGCGCCTGACCCAGTCGCCGCTGTGGCAGAGCAGCGTGTCGGCGTTCTTCGAGCGTGATCTGCCGGGCACCGGCTGGCGCTTCCTCGCGAACGCGAACTGGTTCTACATCGGCGAAGTGAACACGGGCTCGGACCTCGATCCGGAGAAGTTCCGGGAGGGCTTCGGCCTCTTCAATGCCCAGGCCGGCGTGCGGAGTGTCGACGGCCGCTACGAGGTCCTCGCTTGGGGCCGCAACCTCGCGGATCGGCGGCTGAACACGCTGGTGTTCGACTCGGTGTTCCAGGCGGGAAGCTGGCACACGTGGACGAATCCGCCGCGGACCTTCGGGTTGAGGGTACGCGCGACCTTCTAAGGCGAGACGGCGGTGCCGGGGCCGCAGATCGTCATCGCGGCAACCCTGGCATCGCCCTCGCAAGGGGTCGCTCCAGCGCTAGCCGAGTGGCTGGGTCCGGACAGCTTCGTCCTTGTGGTGGAACCGTGCTGGCCGCGCGATGGGAGCACCGTGTCGATACGGACGTCGACTGTTTCACGGATTAGCCGCTGCGGCCTAACCGTCTACCATATCGCGCGCGCCATGCTCCTCGGGGGGAGCAAAACCCCGGCCAAGACTCATTGGGTCGATCAATTCGCTAAGCGGCCTGCTGACCAGGCTGAGCAAAGGCGGTTGCATGCGGGTGTCCGGGCGGAGGGGACACGCATGGGGAGCAGATCGAAACACTTGCGCGGTGTGCCCATTCCGCCACGGCCCGCACGAAGGGGCGATTTCCTACAAGAATGCACGGCACTGCGCGTTCGCTGATGGTCTTCCTGGAGTTCCAGTCCACGGTCGACGCCGGTATGGCCCGGCGCGTGGCGGTCTCGGCGGACGGCGAAGTGCTGTCGTCCCTGTCGGAACCCTACGCGGCGCTTGACGCGCGGCGGCACCGTCGTGAACATCTGCCCCGACGCAACTTGGTTTCGACGCTGTTTGAGCTCAACGGCATCGAAGCCGTCGGCGACGCGGCGGCGCCCTTGTCGGTGCTCGGGACTTGGCTGCCGGGCCTGGGCGTTCTGCTGGAGCCTGTCAGGGCGGCGTATGCCGAGTGGCTGGCGACGACCATGCCGACTTTGTTCCCGGGTGACGATGTGGCAGCGCTGGTCGAACGATTCACCCTGCCGACGTTTGAGGAGGAAACCATGGCAGTAACGGTTTTGGAGGAGCGGCTGCAGCGGCGACTCAGGCGCGAGCGCCGGGACAGCGAAGCAGTCGGTGTGCAACGCGGCAGAGAGCAAGGAGCGCGCGACACCCGCGATCTACTCGCCAGTCAGGCGGCGCGCAAGTTCGGTCCCGGCTCGGCGGCCCGTGCGGTCGACCTGTTGGCTGAAATTGGTGACACCGAGGGTCTCCGCCGCGCCGGCGAATGGATCATCGACTGCGCAACGGTCGAGGAACTGGTCGAACGCCTGGAGAACGGCCAGAACCGCCGGCCCTGACTCGCGTCTCCCGCGCGGCCCGCGCACGGGGTCTGTGCCCGGGCGGTGACCGGCCAGGGATTAGGGACACACGCGTTCCGCGTCCTACACCGTGTAGGACATCTCGCACGCGGCGTTTCCGCTGAGCCGCGGACACGCCGGGCCGATGTCGCACCCGAATCCGAGACATCGACCAAAGACGCGGCCGGCCCGGACCGCGACGATGCCCCCATGGCCACCCCCAGACGACTGCTCGTCGACCCCGTCAACGCCTGCGACTACCACCTCGTGTCGCGCTGCTGTAGGACGCCGAGGGCGTCTGTCCCCAACTCCCCGCCTTCGAATCTTCGAACACCGCAGTGGCCCTTCGGAATACGCGAACCAGCCGGCAGTGGCCATGGATTGAAAACCTGCCTTTGACAACACGGATACTCATTGGACAACGCTTTGTGAGGCATCCCGCCTTGCCGAGCCGCCTTGGCACTCCCAATCATTGGCACGAACTT
>JAPOYV010000016.1 GCA_026706385.1 Gammaproteobacteria bacterium | reverse complement strand
GTCATTCTGGCCCTCCGAGGCCGTCGGAATGAAGCGGGGCGGACCATTCCATTAAAGGGTGGGCAACCCCACGCCGGCATTTGAAAAGGGCGATGTTCCGCGGTTTGGGCGCGACCCCGGCGCAACCCTACACCAGCGGCGAATCAGTTAGCTACGCACCTAGAGATCGTCGGAAATCTGCATCGAAGGTTGCGTTCCCAGCGCTGAAGGGAGACGCTGCGCGGAGCGGTCGCGGTAGAAACGCGCCTAGCTTCAAATCATCGAGACCGGATTCAGCCGGTGTATCAGCGCCGCTAGGAAGGCCGTCAGCGGCGCATCGATGCCGAGTTGCGCCGCACGTGCGGCGGGGCGCTCGAACATCGCTTCCGCCTCCAACGGGCGACGGCGCACGAAGTCCACGCCGGCGGGCGGGATGTAGTGCTCGGTCGTCCCCATCAGCCGCATGGCGCGTTCGCACGCCGCGTCCGGATCCTCGATGGGTGGCATCCCTCGCGACGCGAGATCGGCATTCGCGATTCTCGCGATCTCGGCCATCAAGTTCCTGGCGAACGCTCCGAGTGCGGGCGTCTCGATGATGGTCTCCGCGTTGGCACCTCCCGCCACGACGCTCAAGCCATTGAACGGTACATCCCACAACATCTTGACCCAACGCGCGCGGACCAGGCAGCCAGCGGGGCGAACGCCTACGACCGTCGGTTCCCACAGCGCGAGCGCGTCTTCCAGGGCCTCCCCGTCGTCGTCGCGGTGGCCGATCTCCAGCGCCCCGAACTCCCGGTGCAGCACGTTGCCCGGAGTCGGCAACCCGACGCCGATGAAGCCCAAACCCCCGAACACGCGGTAGCGGCGCAGGATGTCGACGATGTCGTCCTCGATGCCTATGCCGTCGACGATCGCGAGTATCCGCGTTTCGGCGGTGACCAACGGACCTGCAAGCGGCGCAAGCTGGTCGAGATCGCACGATTTCAGGGCCACGAGCAGCCAGTCCGGTGCACCGAGCGCGGCCAATTCCTCCGCGGATCTAGCCAACGTCGGCGTCGGCAGGTGGATGTCGCCGAGGTGGCTCGCCACGCGCAGTCCGTTGGCGCGCACGGCGTCGTAGCCCCGCTGCATCAGGAACCGCACATCGTGACCCGCCTCGGCGAGCCGGGCGCCGTAGTAGCACCCGACAGCGCCGGTGCCGATGATTGCAACGGATTGGCGATCCACAGCCCGCATGGGGGGATTGGAGCGGTAGCCTTCGGCCAAGTCAAGACGCGACGCGACCGCTTCGCGCAGGCGTCCCTGGCCCGCCGAGACGGGCTCGTGCACGCCGTGGTCGTCTTCCACGATCCGCCGAGACCGGGCCGCGGTCGGTTAAGATGCTCCGAACAACAAGCAATCCGGCTCCCATGATCGAAACCCGCACGGATAGCGGCATCGCTTACATCGGCTTCGGCGGGGGATTGATCGACTACCCTTCCCTGGAGGCGTTGCAGGCCACGGTCGTGGCTGCAACGACCGACCCATCCGTGCGCGCCCTCGTACTCGACTGCGAGAGCGCAGGTGACAACCCGGACATGGGCGAGTGGCCCGCGCGGCTCGCGCATCGCCGTCCCGGCGGTTCGCACGGTCCCGGGCCTTTGCCGGAGCAGGACGCCATCAAGGCGCTGCGCGGATTCATGAAGCCATCCCTGGCGATCCTGCGCGGCGAGGTGTTCGGCCTCGCCCTCGACCTGGCCTGCGTCTGCGACATCCGCCTGGCTTCGTCCGACGCGCTGATCGGCGATCCGCGCATCCATCAGGGTCGAGCGGCCGCCACCGGGATCACTTACCTGCTTCCCAAGCTGATCGGCCAATCCCAAGCCATGCGACTGCTGCTGCTCGGCGAGACCATCGACGCGCTCGAAGCCGAGCGGATTCACCTCGTCCACGAAGTGGTCGACGCTGCCGGTTTCGAGTCCCGTGCAGCCGCGCTGGCCGCAGAACTCGCGGCGATGCCCACGCGGGCGTGGGAAGTGCACAAGCTCCAGGTCCTGCCGCAGCTCGACCTGCCCTTTGACGCCGCCATGGTCCACTCCCTGGGCGTGCGCCAGACGCACGTCATCGAGGATCGGGCGGAAGGCATGAAGGCGTGGCGGGAACGCCGTGATCCGGAGTTCAAGGGCCGGTGAGCGAAGCCGACGCGTTCGCGGTGGAGGATGACGGCCCGGTCCGCCACCTGGTCCTCAATCGGCCGGACAAGCTGAACGCCCTCGACCTCGATCAGCACGTGCGCATCAAGCACGCGGTCGAGACGGCCCAGGACGACGCCGCGGTTCGCGTACTCGTGCTGTCGGGCAACGGCCGGGCGTTCTGCGCCGGCGACGACCTGCGCGCCGGCGCTCCCGTCGGCGACGACCCGATGGCCGGCCGTCGCGTGGACCTCGACCTAGGGGCAGGCCCCGCTTTCCTGCTCGAGTCTGCCGGCGTCCTGCGCGCATGCCCGAAGCCGACCGTCGTCCTGCTGCATGGCCATGCCCTGGGGTCCGGCTACGACTACAGCCTCTCGTGCGACTTTCGCCTCGCCACGGAAGACGTGAACTACGGCGATCCGCGCATCCATCGCGCGCTGTGGGCGGCCGAGGGCTGGTCCTACAAGCTGCCGAAGCTGACCAACCAGTCGCTGGTGACCCCGATCGCCTACCTCGGTCAGGCGATGGACGGCTCAACCGCCTACGCGCGCGGCCTCGTCCATCGCGTGTACCCGGCGGGCGCCGACCTTCGCGTGGCGGCGCGGGGGTTTCTCCAGCAGCTTGCGACGATCGACGCCTCAGCCTACGCCGAGACCAAGGCGCGCATACTCGCGTCCGTGGACCTCCCCTTCCAACAAGCCCTATCGGTTTCGCCATGAACGCTGCCAAGCTCCTGACCGATGACCAGGTTCGTCAATTCATCACCAACGGCTTCCTCCACCTGACGCCGGACGTCGATCCGAGCACCCACGTCGAGGTCTCGGCGCTGCTCAAGTTCGCGATCGAGAAGGAGAGCTGGTACGGCAACAACATCCTGTCGCGGGTTCCGAAGATGTACCGGGTCCTCGACTGCCCGGTGGTGCACGGCGCACTGACCTCCATCGCCGGGCCGGATTACAGCGTGCACCCGCACCGCGCCGTGCACGTCAACAGACCCGTCGAGGACCGCAACGTCGAGCTGACGCCCGAGGTCAATGCCCCCAGGATGGGCAAGGGGTCCATCTCGGGTTCGGGCTGGCACCAGGACGCGCAGAGCCCCTTGTCACGCGCGCGCCATCACCTGCCACGCTACGTGATCGGGTTCTACTTTCCCCACGAGACGCCGCTCGAGATGGGTCCGACGCGCATCCAAGCCGGCAGCCACCTGTATTCGAACCCGGTCGAGCCGGACAGCGTGGTCCTCGACGACGTAGCCGCAGGCACGTTCCTGCTGGTGCACTTCGACATGGTGCATGCGGGCTTCCCGAACCGCTCGGACGACACCCGCTACGTCGTCAAGTTCGTGTTCGCGCGGACCCGCCATCCGACCGCGCCGAGTTGGGACAACGTCGATCCCGCCTGGCGACGCCCCGACGGCTGCATCCCTGGCTACGACCTCCCTGAGACCTGGACGTACATCTGGAACTGGATGCGCGGCTCGCCGGCCGCCATCGCCAACGGTCCGTCCACCGAGGACCACTTGCAGAACCTCAACGGCCAGGACCAACCGGCCCGCCTGCGCAGCATCTACGCGCTCGCCGCCGACGCCGAGGTCTCGCGCCTCGCCGATGCCCTGACCGCTTGCGCCGGCGGCGACAAGCACGAACGAATCCTGGCCAAGGACGACAAGGGCCAATCGATCCCGCGCGACCACATCGCCGGCTACCCGCGGCGGTGGAACGAACGCGCCGTGGTCATGGAGGACGCCGCCTACGCCCTCTCGGCCTGCGGCGAGCGTGCCATTCCCGCCCTCGAAGAACTGCTCGACCACGACGATCCGTGGATCCAGATCAACGCCGTATTCGCGCTCGGGGAAATGGGACCGCTCGCCTGCGGC
This sequence comes from Gammaproteobacteria bacterium, assembly GCA_026706385.1. GTDB lineage: Bacteria > Pseudomonadota > Gammaproteobacteria > Pseudomonadales > Azotimanducaceae > VXYL01. The sequence continues at coordinate 6,990 of JAPOYV010000016.1, read as the reverse complement.
GCGGTACCCAAGATCGCGACGCTGCTCGACAGTGCGGTGAGCCAGGTCGTGCGCCAGACCCTCGACACGCTGGGTGCCATCGGCCGCGATCTCGCCCCGGCCCTACCGAAGATCGAGCGCCTCCTGACCACGACCAACGTCGAGTGGCTGGAAGCCCAGGTCATGCGCGGCTGGACGGCGGAGGACCAGGTCCGCATGAACGCCGCCGCGGCGCTCCTGAACGCCGTGAACGTCGGCGAGAACCTCGACGACATCGAGCGCATCGCGAGCGCGGCCCTGGGCGACAAGAACGGCTACGTGTCGGCCATCGCCACCGAGGCCCTGACCCGCATCGGCACGCCGAGCGCGAACGCAAGCGCCATCCGCTTTCTCGCTGAACGCCGCTGGGACGACACGCTCATGGGGCGCGTAAAGGCGTTCTGAGGACGGGAGGTCCGCAGCACCGGATGCGGGCGAGGACGCCTCGCACCGTGCGAACAACGCACATCACTCGAAGCTCAAATCCGGCACATCGCGTATCGGCAAAACGGTGATCTGCTCATCAAGGGCATAGCTCTCGTCGCCGGGGTAGACCACCCAGAGGTGCTTCAGGCCTAGGTCCCGCAAGGCGGCTCGCATGGACTTGGTCGGTCCCGGCGCATCGCTGTACTTGAACTCGAACCCGTACCGACGACCACCGACGCTGACCATGAGGTCAAGTTCCGCCCCCGCGTGCGTCGCCCAGAAGTAGGCGTCGCGGAGCGCGGTACACGACAGGACTTGCTCGATCCCGAAGCCCTCGAAAGAGGCGCCCACCTTGGGATGACCGTGCAAGTCGTCCGCCTTGGCAAGACCCAAGAGGCTATGCAAAAGGCCGGGGTCACGGACGTAGATCTTCGGTGCGCGCACCTGCCGTTTCTTGAGGTTCTCGAACCACGGTGGCAACACACGGACCATCCGGGCCGCAGCCAGGATGTCGAGATGACGGCGAGCGACCGCTTCCCCGGCACCGATCGCACGGGCGAACTCCGCCGCGTTCCAGACTTGGCCATGGTAGTGGGCAACCATGGTCCAGAAGCGACGGAGGGCCTCGGCCGCCATATTGAAGCCCTGTTCCGCGACGTCGCGCATTAGGAAGGTCTCTACGAACGTCTCACGCCAAAGCGCCGAGCCACCCTCGTCCGGAGCAAGGTAACTGCGCGGAAACCCGCCGCGCTGCCAGAGCGACCGCCACGCCGCTCGCGGCGTCTCCGTCAAGTCGAATCCGAACAAGTCGACAAGGCCGACGCGGCCAGCCAGCGTCTCGGACGCGCCTCGGACCAGCGCCGGCGAGGCGCTCCCCAAGAGCAGGAACCGTGCGGGCTCGTCGCGTCGGTCGAGAAGCACGCGCAACGTCTCGAACAACTCCGGCTGTCTCTGGATCTCGTCGATGACAACGAGGCCCGTTAGTGGAGACAGGGTCTGTTCGGGCGTCTGTAGCCGACGGCGATCCGTCGCGCGCTCCAAGTCGAAGTGCGCGATGCTGTCAGACCCGTGTTTTTCCGCGTGGTCTGCGCCAAGCTGTTGGGCAAGCGTTGTCTTCCCGCACTGACGTGGTCCGGTCAGCGCAACCGCGGGGTGTACCCGGAAGGAACGCGCGATCCGGTCGGCGGCATTGGCGCGGGGAATCAGCACATCGCAACAATAATCCTTGAAAATCCTCTTTTCAAGATAGGATTTTCAAGAAACTCTTGCGCCGAGCGGCCTGACCAAGAGCTTGCTCACGCATGTGTTAGAGTCCCGCGGTCCCGTCGACGAGCACCCCATGATCTACGAGATCCGCAACTACCACTACGAACCCAGCCTGATCAACGAGTACCGGGCCTGGGCGACGGATCGCGCCGTGCCTTACATCAAGGAGCACCTCGACCTCGTGGGTTTCTGGGTCAACGTCGACGAACCCGCGCAGGTCGGCGGCAAGCCGCTCGACGAGTTGGGTTCCGCCACGGTGACCTGGATCATCCGCTGGCCGGATGTCGAGACGCGCCACCGTGTCATGGGGGACGTGTTCGGCAGCGACGCGTGGCGGGAGATCATGTCAGCCAATCCCGGGCAGGAGAACTACCACCGTACCGAGGCGAAGTTCGCGGAAGCCATCTGATGCGCGTTCTCGTCATCGGCGCCAACGGCAATACGGCGACGCGCGTACTGCGACGCCTCGCGGGTAGTTCACACGACCCCGTTGCCATGATCCGCAATTCGGACCAGCGTGCGAAGTTCGACGCGCTGGGCGTGCCCACGGTCCTGGCCGACCTCGAATACCCGATCGACCACGCCGTTGCCGGCTGCGATGCCGTCATCTTCGCAGCCGGCTCCGGCGGCCACACCGGCAAGGACAAGACGGTCCTCGTCGATCACATTGGCGCGATCCGGTCCATGGTCGCCGCACAGGTCAACGGCGCGGCGCGCTACATCATGCTGAGTTCGATCAACAACGACATCCGAAGCACCTCGCCCATCGCCCACTACCACAAGGCGAAGGCACACGCCGACAATCACCTGCGCGAGACCGACCTCGACTACACGATCGTGTGTCCCGGCGGTCTGACCGACGAAGCCGGGACCGGTACGGTCCAGGTGAGCGCGGATTGCAACGGTCGCGGATTGACCTCGCGCGAGAACCTGGCCGAAGTCCTGGTCCGATGTCTTGATCTGGACAATACGATCGGCAAGTGTTTCAGCTTGCTCGAAGGGCCGACCCCCATCCCCGAAGCGTTAGCCACGGTCTAACCGCACACGAGCCCCCCGCCGGGAACGTTATCTCGGCCCGTCAGTCCAATGGTTTGTTGGATTGAACGATGAAGAACCTGCGTCTGATACCGTTGCTCTTCATGGCCAACGTCGCACTTGGCTATGAAGAACCCGCCTACGAAGTCGTTCGGGAGACCGATCGCTACGAGGTCCGCGACTACGCGCCGTACCTCGTGGCGGAGACCATTGTCGCCGGCGGCTTCGACCGCACCGGCAATGTCGCGTTCCGGCGGCTCGCCGGGTACATCTTCGGCGGCAATACGGGTCGGGACGCAAGCAGGGCCGAGCCGGTGCGCATGAATATGACCGTGCCCGTCACCCGCCACCGCGACGACGCCTCGGATACCGAGTCCACGGTGTACCGGTTCGCCATGGAGCGGGCCTACGATCGCGACTCGCTGCCCGTACCGGACGACGACAACGTCGCGATCGCCGAAGTCCCGGGAGGTCGGTTCGCGGTGCTGCGCTACCGCGGGCGGATTACCGAGGCGCGCTTCCTGGAGCACGTGGAGCTGCTGCGCGCGGCCCTCGAAAGCGACGGCATAGAGACGGTCGGCGAGCCCGTGGCCGCGGTCTACAACGGGCCCTGGACGCCGCCCTTCCTGCGCCGCAACGAGGTGATGATCCGACTGGGTCCGGAGCCCCGCTAGCTCGGTGAGTTCCTAAAGGAGGCCTCGCAAACACGCCGTGGACCTTGCGAACGATCCACGACGGTCATCTCCTGCAGCAAAGACGCTGGCAACGACCTCCGTGGCGCCAGCGTCGAAGAAAGTCCGCAACTGGGCCTCGACCTCGCTTTCATTGCCTACCACGGCGAGGTCACCTGGATTCTCGATTCCCTGCAAATCCAGTTGACGACGATACGTCGGTAGCTGGCCGTAAATGCCGTAGACCTCGTTGGCTCGCGCCACGGCTTGATCCTTGTCGTCGTGGACGCAAACGGGCAGTCCTACCGCTATCCGAGGCGCGTCCCTGTCGGCCTCTCTCGCAGCTTTCGTGATCTCTGGTGCCGTGTGGTCGCGGATAGTTTCTCGACTAACCATCCAAGTCACCACGCCGTCTGCGACATGACCTGCTGCCTTTCGCATCTCGGGGGTGAGGGCGGAGACAACCACCTTGTACGGTTGGGGTTCCGGGAAATCCGACTCGGCTTCTGCGCTTTCGTCCACCGTGCTCGTATAGTCGCGAAGGTGTCGAACGGACTCGTCGTAACTCGAACCCAGTTCCTCGTATTCCGGTTCAGCGGTGGGTCCAACCCCTAGCACAAAGCGGCCACCGGCCAAGACGTTCGCTGTCCAGGCTTGATGCACCAACGCACCAGGATAACGAGGATAGGTCGGTATCGTGGCAATCCCGAGTTCAATCTTGGACGTGCTGTGGGCAAGCACGCCCATCATGATTAGCGCATCGAACGTGCTCGCTTGCTGCATCCAGTAACTTGCGAAACCTTGCTCTTCGTAGTCGACAACCTCGTCCACGAGACTCGCGAGCGATGCGCCGCGCCGGGCGTTTTTCCCAAAGATCCCAATTCTCATTCGGTCATTCCGCTACAGCGGAGGGGTCCTCCGCCAGCGACTTGATGACCCCGATGGTCATCAGCACCATCACGAAACTCACCGGCAGCGCGGCCGCGATCGACGCCGCCTGCAGCGCTTCCAGCCCGCCGGCGACAAGGAGGACGGCGGCGACGAACCCTTGTGCCGCGCCCCATACGACGCGGAACCGCTGCGGCGGGTGATCGTCGCCGAGGCTCAGGAGCGTGGCGATCACCAAGGTGCCGGAGTCCGAGGACGTGATGAACCAGGTGGCGAGCAGAATGGTGGCGAGCCCCGACATCGCCAACGTCAGCCATCGGACGTCGGTCATGCGTTCGATGGTGCCGTAGAGCATAGCCTCGAGTTGCCACTCCCGCGCGAGGTCCATGAGCCCCGCGGTGCCCGGACCGCCATCGGCGTAGAGTTCCATGTAAAGGGCGTTGCCGCCGAAAATGCAGATCCAGCCCATACCCACAACCGTCGGCACGAGCATGGCGCCAAGGATGAACTCGCGAATCGTACGTCCTCGCGAGATGCGGGCAATGAAAAGGCCCACGAACGGTGACCACGCGATCCACCAGCCCCAGTAGAAAACTGTCCAGTTCCCCTGCCAGGCCGCGCCGCCGCCCTCGGCCGCGGTCCAGAAACCCATCGGCACAAGGTTCGACACGTACTCGCCGACCGAGGTCACGAACAACCCCATCAGCCACTCGAAGGGTCCGAAGAAGAGGAAAAAGCCGAGCAGGACGATGCTGATGTATATATTCCACTCGGAGATGATGCGGATACCCCGCCCCACGCCGGACACGGCCGACAAGGTCGCCACGGCCGCGATCACCACGATCAGCACGATCTGCGTCACAACGCCGGGGTCTATGCCGAACATCACGTCCAGTCCCGCTGCCATCTGTTTGACGCCCAGGCCCAAGGACGTCGCAACGCCGAAAACCGCGCCGAAGACCGCCAGCAGGTCCGCGGCGTGCCCGACGGGACCGTAGATCCGATCGCCGATCACCGGGTACAGCGCGGAGCGCAACGTGAACGGCAGCTTCTTCCTGTACCCGAAGTAGGCCAGGCACAGTCCGACCACCACGTAGACCGCCCACCCGTGGAAGCCCCAGTGGAAGTAGGTGGTGCTCAAGGCGTGGACCGCGCGGCGCTCGTCGAGCAGTGTCGCCCCCGCATGGTCCGCGTGGGGATTGTTCGGATAGCCGACCGCGCCGGAATTGTCGAAATAGACCATCGGCTCCGCGATCGAAAAGAACAGCAACCCGATGCCCACACCCGCGGAAAAGAGCATCGCGAGCCATGAGAACGTGCTGAACTCAGGGCGCGCAGCGTCCTCGCCGAGTCGGACCTTGCCGTGACGAGAACACACCAGGTAGGCGCAGACAAACACCATGCTGGAGACGACCAGCACGTAGTACCAACTCAGCGTAGCCTCGATCCACCGCCGGACCGTGCCGTACACGTCTCCGGCCAGGTCCACGTTCAGGACGGTGAATACGACGAATGCCAAGACCATGCCCTTGGCGGCCAATGCCATGCCCGGGTGCAGGCCCGCCCATAGGCCCGAGGTGGCCACCGAGATTCTCTTGTGCGGCTTGTCGGACATCAGCCGGTCGCCTGGTTGGACTCCGACGCGATCAACTCAAGCCGGCCAGCGCAGGTTGAGGTTCAACTGCTCGCTGGCGCCATTGAACCAGTCGACGACTTCACGGTGGTAGGGAATCCCGTACGCCGCCCGCCGCTCGGCTTCCTCGTGCTCGATAAGGCCGGCGTAGTACACGCGCTCATGGCCGGGTGCGGGAGTCATGCCGGACAGTTTCTTCAGAAGCGCATCCATGTCGCGCTTGAATTGCGCCAAGTCGATGAACGCATCGATCCGAAAGGCCATCACGAACTGCGACGTGCTGATCCCTCCGGCTAGGAAACCAGGTCCGTTGCCGGAGAGGATGCCGGACATGATGTCGGCAATCGCGGCGAAGCCGTAGCCCTTGTGGCTGCCGTTCTCGCGCGTGCCGCCGAACGGCAGCATGTGGAACTGGCCGTAGTCCGGCGTATCGACCGGTTCCATCACCGGCCGGCCGTCCAAGTCGCAGATCCAGCCCGGCTCCAGCTTCGACCCGATCCGCCGCGTCAGGCCGAGCTTGTTCGCAGCCACCTGCGTCGTCGCCACATCGAAGACGAACGGCGGCATCGAGTCGGCGGGCGCGGCCCAGGCGATGGGGTGCGTGCCGAAAGCGGGCTCGGAGCCGAACGTCGGCACCATGATCCCGCCGCCGGCCGAGACCATGCACACGCCGATCATGTCGCGCTCGATAGCCATCAGCGGGTAGTAGGCGAGCATCCCCACGTGGCCGCAGTTCTGCACCCCGACCGCGCCCATGCCAAACTCGGCGGCCTTGTCCATGGCGATCTCCATGGCCTTGGGGCCGACCTGCAGACCGATCCCGTTGTCGGCGTCGAGCGTCGCGCTGACCGGGGATTCGTGGAGCGTCTTGACGTCGGGAGTGGGGTTCAAGCGACCGGCGGCGTACATCTCGAGGTAGCGCCGGACCATGTTGGAGATGCCGTGGCTCTCGCAGCCGCGCAGGTCGCTGGTGAAGAGTACGTCGGCACACAACCCGCCATCGACGTCCGGCATACCCATGGCCTCGAACAGAGCCTCGGTGCCGCTACGCGC
>JAPOYV010000003.1 GCA_026706385.1 Gammaproteobacteria bacterium | reverse complement strand
CTGGTGTCGGCGTGGCCGCCCTCGGACCATCGGCCGCAGTCGCGGTGGCTACAGCGTTCGGCACCGCGTCTACAGGTACGGCGATCTCCGCTCTGTCGGGGGCGGCCGCGACGAACGCGCCACTCGCGTGGCTAGGCGGTGGTGCAATCGCGGCCGGTGGGGGCGGGATGGCGGCGGGAAACGCGCTTCTCGCGTTGGCCGGCCCGGTCGGTTGGACCATTGCCGGTGTGGCGCTGGCTGGATCTGCCGTGTACCTCCACGCGAAGAACGGCGAAGCCGCAAGGGAGGCAACGGAGCACCGACTCGAAGTCGAAGGCGAGATACGCACGCTGGAGTTGGCGGCCCAAGCCGTGGATGCGACGGCCGAGCAAACAGCCACTTTCATGCGGGGCGTGCTAGCCGAACTCGCTTGGCTGGCCGAGAACGCACCGGTCGACTATGCCGAATTCGAGGAGAACCACAAGCAGCGGCTTCAAGTAATCATCAACCAGGTCCAGTCCCTCAGCGCGTTGCTGCGGAAAGAAGTGTCCAGTGAGTGACGCGGACTCCCAACGTGGCTCGCCCCCGCACATCGCCGCTCAATTGGCAGCGGCATGGACAGCGTTCGACAAGACTGTGCGGGACGAAGCGTTGGCGGCAACGCTTGATGCGCGGGACCGCGCTTTCGCCGAAGCGTCCGCGGCGATGGAACACGTCAAGGACTTCGTCGGCTCCCCCGAGAACATCCTTGGCAGCACCGAAACGAAGCACGGCGAAATCGCAGAGGAGTGTCACGTCGGATTCCGGCGCGCGATTGACTTTCTGTACGACCGGACGCCCATGGCGACCTTCGAGGGGGTCGACCGAACCGGCCCGGTGGATTACATCGACGGCGTGGATATCCAATCCAAGTTCTATAACGGACTACGCAACACGCTCGCAGGCGTAGAGGACCACGCCGAGCGATATAGCGAGTTCGTCACCAGTGGCGCTCGCTACCACATCCCGAAGGACCAGTACGAACAGTTGCTACAACTCCGGGAAACCGGGGCAGTCGATGGCCTTTCCGAACGAAGCGTCGAACCACTTCAAGCTCTGGTCGAATCCATGGAGCAACGAACCGGTCGCTCGTTCGACGACCTTGTCGCACCTAGCGAAGTGTCGTACGCGGAGGTCCAGCAAGGTCGCGTCCACGAGACGATCAATAGCCGGGAAGATGACCTGGCCGCCAGGGACGACGAACTCCGACGGCAAGCCCAAGGGGGGCACGGGCCTTCATTGAGTGGCGCCGTGACGGCGGTGGGAATGGGTGGGGTAGCCGGCGCCGGGGTCGGCTTCGCGCAAGCGGTTTGGCTGAAGTATCGGGCGGAAGGCAAGAACCCGTTCCAAGGAGACTTCGCCGCTGCCGATTGGCAGGACGTTGGACTGAAGGCCGCAAAGGGCGGCGCCGACGGCGCACTGGCCGGGGGCTCGGTCTACCTGCTGACAAACGCCACCGACCTGGCCGCGCCATTCGCTGGATCATTGGTGAGTGGCCTGATGGGCATTGGGGACCTCATCGGCCAGTATCAAAACGGCCAAATCGACGGTGAGGACTTCGTCGACCTATCGCTCATGGTGACGTCCGAGTCGGCGATCGTTGGCATAGCCGCGGCAGCCGGCCAGACCCTCATCCCTGTGCCGATGCTGGGTGCGTTCATCGGCAGCGTTGCGGGCAAGTTCGTCGCCTTGGCTGTCCGCGATTGCCTGGAAGGCGACTCCGAACTCGTTGCGCTGCTCGAGGAATACGCCGCTCAGTCAATCGCCAGGTTGGACGAGTCGCTTCGCCAGGCAATTGAAGAGCTCGATGCGTACTGCGCGCGACTGGCCGATCTCACTAGGCTCGCTTTCGACGAAGGCGTCAATGTCGAACTGCGGTTGCACGCGAGCATCGAGGTGGCGGAGGTGCTCGGCGTACCCGATGAAGACATCGTCCGTACGCAAGCCGACCTAGACAGTTTCATGCTTAGGAGTAGCTGATGGTAATGCCCGATCCACTTGAGGGGTTTTCGCCCGGACTGTATGTCGCGGCGTTGGCCGAGGTGGCGCACTCGGACGGGTTGCATGCCGCCGAGTTGGCGATCCTCGAAGAACATGCCGGGCGGTTCGGCGTCGACCTGGACCGATTGCCGGCGTTGCCAAGCGATCTCTCGGACCTGCCTGCGGCCACTCGCGTTCTGGTGTACCGGGATGCGTACATGCTTGCCATGGCCGATGGGGAGGTGTCTGGACTTGAAGGGCGGCGACTGGAAGAGCTAGCAGAGCGCCTGGCGTTGACGCCCGCCAACACCGAGTCAATCAGGAAGTGGGTGCATGACTACTCGGCCCTGCTTGGTCGGTTTGAGGAGTTGCTCCGTGCCGTCGACTGACGGCCAGCGGCACGCCGGGCAGACGGCGGAAGACGATAACCGCACACCCATCCGGGCAAGTGTGCACTCGCAACGGCGCTTTGCTGACTCGCACGAGAAGCGGTCTCTTTCGCGTGTCGTCGCACCATCCCTAGTCACGCGTCCGTTCTGTCTATCCTCAACGCCAAAGCTTGGCGAGGTTCTTCGCGCTCTAGGCATCACCTGTCTTCGGCAATCCATCCTCAGCCCCGAATTTCCGGGCCGTGACCCGCGGGAACCCAAACATGCCTGACACAATTGCACCCTGGGTGCGAATCCTCGTGCTCGCATTGGCTACGTCAATCGCGGCAATCATTGCTAGGGTTTTCACCGGTGACTACCTACCCGACAACCCCCGTGAAGCGATTGTCTTTCAGCACACACTGCTGCTCATAGTCCTCGGTTCCGCTGTCCTTGAGCGCTTCTACACCAAGCCCGCTGACTCTGTAATGAACTCGTTGATGGGGCTAATCAGCTTGCTCTCTGTGCACGGCACCGCACCTGAAATACCCTGGTATGTAGTAACTGGATACTGTGTGATCGTATTTGTGCTGAGCATCGTCTGTGTTTCAGTCAGCTCCCGCGACAACATCGCGGGATGGCGCGGCACAGTGGCGAAGCTGACGTACAGGCCGTCTGTCGTGTTTGGCAGCTCCCGGACGCTGTTTTCTGTCGTCTTTTTGGGAGCACTTTGGTTCTTCTACGACATCCAGGAGGCGATTACTCTGGCCTTGGTCATCTTCTGGGGCCTGTTTCTAGCAATCTGGCCACTCCGTATCCCCGAGCTCCTAACCGCCTGGTTCTCGCGCGACGAACCCGGGCATTCTGTGACTGGACAGATCGTACGAGTCGACAGCCCAAACATCCTACGCGTCGCCCTTCACGGGGAGGCGCGCTGGAGCTACGACTCCCCACAGATTGCGGTACTCCCCAACCGGAAAGCCCAGTGGGTTCAGCCGCTCTTCTCACAGTTCCAGGACGGACGACTACTAGCGACCGGTCTACTCACGGGCCTTGAAGCCGAAGCACTTCCGACAACCAGAAACTGCGTGGTCAGTCCAAGTGACGGCGTCGATGCACCTCTACCCGAAAATATCAGCGATGTCCTTGAAGGCGGTAAAGGCTCAGTACTCAAAGGCTTTGTGGTCGAACACTCGACCATTGGGGCAATCAGATTCGAGACGCTCGACGCACACTCCTGCTACGACGGCATGCTCGTTTGGTCAAACGTGTCAGGTTCTAGGGTGTACTACCAAATCGTCTCCGGTGAAACACTCGAGGAATCGTTCTCCGCTGACAAGCACGGGTTCCAAGTCGCCACAGCGACACAGCTCGGGAGACTGAGTGTCGAGCAGGGGTTCACGAAGGTTGATTGGTTGCCTGCGATGAACTCGCCGGTTTTCTCGACCATTGGTGAAGCCTCGATCTCGGAAAACGCTGTCACTGATGCCGACCTGGTCCTCGGGCAGGTTCCCCGCACCGGCATAAAAGTTGGTGGTGACTTCATGGAGGGGTACGACCATCACACCGCCATTCTCGGTGTGACAGGCTCAGGAAAGACAGAGCTCGCATTCGACGTGATCCGACACGCGGCCCAGAACGGACTGAAAGTAGTCTGCATAGATCTCACCGCGCAATACGCCGACCGACTGCGGGACTTGAGACCGTCCGACTTGTCCATTTCTGACGAGACGGCGCGCGAGCTGGGCGAGAAGCTGTTCGAGGTCGAATCTGGTGCCTATGGTGCCGGGGCAGAGAAGAAGGCTCTACAGGAGTTCAGCGACACCGTGCGTAATGAAGTCAATGACTCAATTGCGGATTTCATGGCGCACGCCGAGACGATGGTCGGTCTAATTCAGCTAGGCGAGATCTCGAATACGAAAGCAACGCTGTGGATTACAGAGACCTACATGACGTGCTTGCTTCGTTACGCGATGGAGCGGGTTGGCCAATTCTCGGGCACACTAATAGTCGTCGAGGAGGCGCACACGGTCATGCCGGAGGCTAGTACGATGGGTTTGGGCGACTTCGAGTCGAAAGGGCTAGTAGGAAAGATCGCCCAGATCGCGCTTCAGGGACGCAAATACGGCGTTGGCCTCCTCATACTTGCTCAACGGACAGCGACCGTTAGCAAGACCGTGTTGACCCAATGCAATACGATCATCACGTTTTCGTGCTATGACGACACTAGTCTCGGGTTCCTGAGGAACATCTACGGGCCGGAGCACATAGACTTGATTCCGAATTTGCCACGCCTACACGCCGTGGCTTTCGGCAAGTGGATTAGGTCAGAGCGACCTCTGATGTTCGAAGTGCCGTTTGATGAGTCCAAGGCGAGGCAACAAGAGAACACAACCACGAGCGGATCTAGCTGAACTGAAGTCTCGTGACACCGAGGGACCGATTGCATCCGCCCCCCCAGGGAACCGCCGGTCTGAGATGAGGTGGCCGAGTCCGTCGTCTTGTGGCTGGGCGTAGGCATACATGTAGCGCAGGTCAGTGGCACGTGTGAGCGCTGCCGTTAGCCGTCGCCGCAGTTGCTCGCAAATGAGCCGCTTTTCACCCGAGCTCGCTAGCAGCGAATCCCGTCGCGCCACCACTCTGTGCGGTCGGCCTCGGTGTTTTTCGTCACCGCGTTGCTCCTAGGACTCTTCAAAACCATGAGTCTCAAACCCAAGCGTCCGACAATTCTCGTCAACGACGCGCTGCGTGTCCGCTGGTGCCCCCTCTGGGAACTCCGCCTCGATCTCAACGGTGACGCGGACCTTGGCGCCGGGCAAGGTGGTCAGGTTCTGGAGCACCTCTTCCGCCACATCGCCCATGTCGCGCCCGGGACGATCCGGGTTGACCGCGATGGTGCCGAAAAACCGCCGCGGCAGCTTCGGTGAGACTGGTGGTTGAGTTTCCTTCCTTTTGCCAGCGTCGTACCTGCCCCTCTCGTCTTCAACCCCGGGCGGAGAGTCCGGCTCCGGTACCTCGGCCGCCAGTTGCTTCCGAGCGACATCCGGCTTCACGAGCACGCTGGCAGCATCGAGATGAACCGTCGCCACTTCCCCAATCACGAGCCCCTCGTAGCGCCCGTCGTCCGACACGCTGGTCGCGAAGCCGATGTAGTCACCGCTCGCTACGCCAGCGCGCACCGCCTCGACAAACACTGCCTCGTCGAGTAGACGCGGCAGATAGCAATAGGCCGTCAATGCATCCCACACCGTCTTGACCGAAGCGCGGTCCCGGTCGTTCCAGAACCATCGGTCAAGTTCCATCTTCAGCAACGCCGGCGACCACTTCGGGATCATCGTGTCGTTGGCGCATAGGCGACGGGCGGCGCGCGCGATGATGGACGTGTCGTCGCCTTCGGCCTGGATGGCTTCCCACTCAAGCTCGCCCACGTTGCCGTCGCGCACGGGCTGGGTGGGCACAAGGAGCCAGCGCCACGCCTCGGCAAACCGTACGCCGACGTTTCGGTCGCTCGTACCCCTGCCCTCGCTCGCCTCCTTGCGCTGGTTGGCGTCGAGGTTGAGCGCATCCTTGTCGCGGTCCACCGATTGCCACGCCAAGAAGCGACGGACCTCGTGCGAGAGGCCGTCCATTGCTTCGTCGTCGGCGGCCAGGAACACCAGCGTGTTGCGATGCTGGCGCGGTGCGGTTCCGCGGTTCTCAAGCAAGTCAGCGCTCGCGCTGAGCGCCGCCGAGTCAACTGCCCCCCGCTTGTGGGTGGTATTGGGGCGTAGAACGAGCAAGCGGCCCCGCTTCCCCTCCGCCACAACCGCCATCAACCTAGCCCGGTGGCCCCGAAGTTGCGCTTCCGTGCAGAGCCCGGGGACGACAGCGGCGTCCCGATCCGCCTAAAGGTCGAGATTAACACCCGCGACATCCAAGCCTTCGATCAGCCCCTGGCAAAGCGCCTTGAGATCGCGAACCCGTGGTTCACCGGCCAGGCTGACATCCCCACGTTCTCGCGGGAGGAGATGTTGGCGACGAAGCTCCGGGCCTTGCTGCAGAGGAACAAAGGTCGTGACCTGTACGATTTGGCGTACGGCTTGACCACGCTCGAACCACTGGACGTCGACCGGATAGTCGAGCTGTTTGGCTACTACATGGAGTCATCGGGCACTTCCATCTCCCGCGCCCAAGCGCAGGAGCGCATGTTCGCGAAGCTGGCCAACCCAAATCTGTGGCTCGACGTCCGTCCATTGCTGCCAGCCGATCGTGCCGTCTCGCCAACGTTAGGAGCGCAGTACTTCCGTCGGGTTTTCGTGGACCTCGTCGACCGGCTGCCGGGCCAAGCCTGGGCTCGGACGCCGGCCATGAAGGAGCGATTCGGGATTGAGTGGTGAGACGGTTGCCGGTTTCACTAAAGGGAGTCGGCGACTGAATCATCGAGCGCACGGCCACGAGGTGCGCGGGCCTCCGGGCCCGCACTGGATTTCTGTCTTTAGGCAAGATGCGGACGTGGACGTCCGCGCACCGTCATGACTCGCTGCCTGACCGAACTTCACCCCTGTGACGCGGCGGTCCTATAACCCCGCAGCTTCCAGAACATCTGGAATGTACCGCTCCCACCCAATCGCCATGACGTGCACGCCGTGGCACATAGGTGCGACCTCGCGGACGATGTGGGCCGCCATACGGACGCTGGTCTCAGCGGGGCTCGACGCACGCTCGAGTTCGTCGATTAGGTGATCCGGGACGACGACGCCGGGGATCCGCTCGGTCATGTAGCGTGCTTGGCGCGCCGACTTCAACAGGATGATACCGGCCAAGATCGGGACCCCGAACGACTCGCACCGCGCCATGAAGCGCTCGAAAGCCGCGGGCTCGTACACGGCGTTGGTCTGGAAGAACTGGGCGCCCGAGGCGATCTTGGCCTCCATGCGGGCGACTTCCTTGTCGAGGTCGGGGACCGCGACATTGGTCACGGCGCCCCTGTAGAAGCGCGGTCGGTCCTTGAGCGCGTTGCCGGCGAGGTCTTCGCCGGACTCAAGGCTGCTCGCCGCCCGCAGGATGTCCTCGGCGCCGAGGTCGAACACCGGCTTGGCGTCGGGGTGGTCGCCCCCCGAGGGCGGATCGCCGGTCATGCAGACAAGGTTCTCGACCCCCAACGCATGGGCTGCGAGCATGTCGGCCTGGATCGCCAGCCGGTTGCGGTCGCGGCCGGCGATCTGCAGGGTCGACTCGATGCCCCGGTCGCGCAACAGGTGCGCCACGGCGATTGGTGCCATCGTCATACGGGAGGCGGCAGAGTCGGTCAGGTTGAACGCGGCAATGTGCGGCTTGAGTGACTCGGCGGCCGAGAACAGACCGCCTAGGTCGGTTCCCTTTGGAGGGTTCAATTCGGCCGTAACCGTGACCGCGTTGCGACTTAGCGATTCCGAGAGACGGCTCACTATATAAATATTCCTTTAAATCATCATGTTAAGTAATCATGACGGAGTGAGTAGCTTGCTTGCGAAGCCCGCCGAACGCCGATGTCTTACGCCACGCCTGGGCGATGTCCACTTCCGTCCCCGCGAACTGTCGCCTAACGTGGCCGGGAATCGCAAGTGGCACGGACAATAGCAACGCTTGGGCGTACCGGGAGGTCGCGACGCTGCTTGCCTCCCGATCAGCAACGCGTATTGTTCCGCTTCGAAGACAACGAGCCGGTAGACGTGGACTTGATTGACTACCACTGAACTACGAGGTTAGGAATCACATGGCGATGCAGAACCCCTGCCACCCCGGCGAGATCCTGCGGGACAACCTGGAGGCGTCGGCTCTCTCCGTAACCGAGGCGGCTTCGCGCCTGGGCTGCACCCGGCAGGCCCAATCCCGCCTGTTGAACGGCAAGGCCGGGATCTCGCCGGCGATGGCCCTGGCACTCGAACGTATCGGCTGGAGCAATGCGAGCTTTTGGATGCGGTTGCAGGCGGCCTACGCATTGGCCCAGGAGCGGCGCCGGCAGGCCGCCTGAGCCGTCGGATGCGCACCTGCCTCCAGCGTAAGGGACGTTCTAGCTCGGGTGGACGGCTCAGCGAAGCGGCTCCTTGAAGAACCGTCCGCCGCGCCATCGAATGGCGGCGATCACGCCGCCAGCGCCTCCCACGGTCCAGTAATGGCGAGCGTGATGCCCGGAGACTGGATGTTGACGAAGAGCGTCGTGCCGTCCGGCGAGAACGTCGCGCCCGCCCACTCGGAGCCGCGGTAGTCGGCGGGCTCGATCGCCGGTCTGCCCGGGACCGGCGTGTCGAGGACGATGTTGTTCTCGCCGACTTCGACCGCGCGTCCGTCCCTGCCGAGGGCAAGCAGGCGCGTTCCGCGCACGAGTTCGCCGGCGGCGTTCTGCAACCCGCCGCCGTCTTCGCACGCGAGCACCAGGCCGTTGTCGTGCACCGTGATGTTGTCCGGGGCGTCCGCGACCGCTTCAGCCGGCGAGACGTACAACGCCCGAAGCAGGGATTTGCCGGGCTCATAAACCCAGACGGCACCAGCACCCGCCGCCCCTGCCGAGGTATCAACCCAGTAGATCGACCCGCCATGCTCCCAGGCGCCCTCTCCTCGCGCGAACCGGGCGGCACCGGCTGCCTCGGCCTGCAGGTACGGGCCGGACTTGCCGGTGCCGGCGACGTTCCCTCCAAACGCCTCCGGGGCGAAGCCCTCCGGGTCGGCGTCAGGTTCCGGAACGGGGACCCAGTCGACTTCGTGCTCGTCGCCGAACGCCGGTGCGCGCAGATCGGCATTCGCAACGCCGCGCACACGCAGCGCCTCCAAGCGACCGCCTTCCTCAAGCGCGCCAGCCTTGGGCTGCGTATTGCTCGGCAAATACCGGTAGAAGCCGGAGTACGGGCCGTTGTCCTCGGTCAGATAGACGATGCCCGTCGGGTCGAGTGCGACCGCTTCGTGCCGAAAGAAGCCCATATCGACGATTGGCCGGCCGCTCGCGCCGCCTGTGGCGGGAACTTCGAAGACGTAACCGTGGTCTTTCGCGCCGACGCGGCTCGCACGCAGGACGATCTCCTCGCAGGTCAGCCACGATCCCCAGGCGGTCGGTCCGCCGGCGCAATTCACGGCCGTGCCGGAGAGGAGCGCAACCGTCTCGGGAGGACGCCCGGGGGCGTACGAGACCGCGGTCACGCCGCCGGCGAAACCCGGGAAGCCGTCCGGGGCACCCTCGGTACCCGGCGGAAGCTCGAACACGTCGTACGGCGATGTCGCGGTACCGCCGAAGCGCGTGCCGATAGACAATTCGTGGTTGCGCACCAGCGTGACGCCACCGCCTGGCGCCGCGAAAGCCGCCATGCCGTCATGCCTCGCCGGCGTGGCCCCACCTCCCGTCATCGCATCGCCCGTCCAGGAGAACGACCGGTAGGAGAATCCCGCCGGCAGCCTCAGTAGCGGCAGGCCGGTGGTTCCGTCGACTACGGGCGCAATTGCGCCCGGCGCGGCGGACTCGCGTGCCCAGAGTCCCCGCAGCGACGGCAACGCCCCCGCCGCAGCACCGACGGCCAGTATCGATCTCCTGCTGAATCCCACGTTCGCTCCCCAGCTACCTATGCCAGCGGCAACCTTAGCATTAGGCGTCCGGCCGCGCTGCCATCCGACACACCAGACTCGGGCTAGGTTGAATCACCTATGACGCGGGGATATATTGCCGACTACCGCAGTTTGACATTGCCGCCGGGAGAAGCGGCTGGCGAACGGTGGTGCATGCTTGGCGCAGACTACTAGTCCGCTGATCCCCCGGCACAAGCTACGGCGTAGACGGAGGCTTCCTGATTACGTCGTACCTCCGTCCCATTCACGGGATACGGGGGAAAGCCATGTCCTTCAGACAAATCAATCGCGTTGGCGCGACGCTGGCTGCGGCACTCATTGCATCGCCCTGTCTTGCGGCAGACGAAGCAGCCGGTGAAGCGGAGACCTTCATCGAAGAGATCATCGTCACCGCTGAGAAGCGGGAAGAGAACATCCTCGAAGTGCCGCTCACCATGTCGGCGTTCAGCGGTCAGATGATCGAGGAACTCGGCATGACCAACAATGCCGACCTCGAACAACTGGTGCCCGGTCTGCAATTCGGCGACGACCACGGCACCGCCATGCGGGGCATGATTTCGCAGCTTCAGCGGGAAGGGCACGCCGACCTCGCGGTCGCCGTTTACGTCAACGGGGTCTACACCGTCGACTCCTACGGCATCGCGCCCAATCTTTTCGACATGGAACGGGTCGAGGTCGCCCGCGGACCGCAAGGCACGCTCAACGGGCGCAACTCCATCGCGGGATCGATCAGCTACTTCCACAAGAGGCCGACCGATGAATGGGATGCCGACATCCTCACCGAATTCACCGACCAGTTCACGCAACGCTACAACGTGGCGTTCGGGGGACCCATCTCGGACCAACTCAGCTTCCGCATCAGCGGTGGCTACTTCGAAGGCGACGGCGCGCAGAAGAACCGCGGTCCGGCGCGCGACTACGATGCGCCCGACCAACTCAACATCGCGCCGCAACTGCGCTTCAAGACGGATCGCTTCGACGTGAACCTCCGCTACGAACGCACGGAGGACAAGGGCTCGCCGAGCGTGCAAGTGTCGCTGATGGAGCCGGACAGAACCGACCCGGACTTCTACTTCGGCGCGTTCTACATGTACGAGGGAGAGATCCCCTCGATCGCCAACTGCGACGTCCGGCCCAGCTCCGGGGACTTGGGCGCACGCGGGAGTCCGAGCCCCGC
>JAPOYV010000087.1 GCA_026706385.1 Gammaproteobacteria bacterium | reverse complement strand
GCCCAGGGTTCCGGGTGGCGCACTACTCGATCCAGGACGACCACGCGCACTTCCTCATCGAGGCGGCGGGTGCGCGGCGGCTGGCGAACGGCATGAAGAGCCTGGCGGCGCGTTTCGCGCGCTGCGTGAACCGCGTCTTCGGCCGCAAGGGGCGCGTTCTGGCGGGCCGCTTCCACCACGTGCTGAAGCGGACGCCGACGGAGGTTCGTCGTGCGCTGGCGTACGTCCTGCTGAACGCGCGCAAGCACTACCGTCAGCGCCGCC
Source organism: Gammaproteobacteria bacterium (assembly GCA_026706385.1). Lineage (GTDB taxonomy): Bacteria > Pseudomonadota > Gammaproteobacteria > Pseudomonadales > Azotimanducaceae > VXYL01. The sequence continues at coordinate 66,377 of JAPOYV010000087.1, read as the reverse complement.
GGCGGATTCCGCCGGTGGTCCTGGACGGCGCGAGTTCGGGTCTGTGGTTCGACGGCTGGAAGGGCCGCGGCCCGCCGCCGGGCCGCTACGCGGACGCGGAGCGGGCGCCCGAGGTGGCTATGCCGCGGACGTGGCTGCTGTCGAAGGGCTGGCGTCGGGTTGGTCTGGTGGATCCGGCGGAGGTGCCGGGCGCCTAGCCTTCGAAAGCGGGAGCCCGCCGGGTTGACCGCCAGTTCGGGGAGCGCTGCGTGGCAAAGGCTGGCGAACCTTGGTGACGAAAACGGCCCGTCAAACGGCGTCGAAACCGCAAGGCGGCGCGCGGCCTAGGAAGGCTGAACGCCAGCGGACCGATTCGTTGACAGGCTCGTGTTGGTCGGCGTGCGCGCGGGCCTCTGGCGGCGGTGGACAACCCACGTCGACCTCGGCCCGCGGAACTGTCCGGTCACGCCGACGCTTTGCAATCTGGGCCGCAGCGCCGACCTAGCCGTCGCGAACCGTCAAGGCGTGTCGCTGTCCGACGCGACCCGCGTCCGACTTTGGAAAACCCCGTGCAACTGTCAATATGGGACTTGCTCGAAATGCGTAAGGAAACCCATGGCCGGTCGAATCGAAGCGATGGTGCCGGTGTTCGGTATCGACTCCTACACGGACGCCAAGGCCCACTACGTGGACTGGCTCGGCTTCGCCATCGACTGGGAGTGGCGCGAAGCCGGGGGCCAGCCGGTCATCATGGCCATCTCGCGGGACCGTGCCGCGTTCATGCTCAACGAGTACGACGCGCCTGCCCCGTGCACGGTGACGCTCAAGGTCGACGACCTTGAGTCGCTCGCTGCGGAGTGGAACGGCAGGAGACCGGGCTCGGTGGAGGTCACGATCGAGCCGCCGTACGAGTTCCCCGCGGTCTTCATTCGGGATTCGTGCGGCAACGGCCTGCACTTCCAGCAATCCTTGAGCGCCTCCGAGGAAGCCGCCCGTGCCGAGAACCGCGAACGCATGCGCGAACACGTCCGGGCCCTGCGTGCTGAAGGGAGACCCTTCCCAACCCCTGCGGCGTTGCGCGAGGCGATCGGCCCGGCGCTGGGCACGGCGGTCGAGGTGCTCAATGAATTCCCGGACTACGCGGCCGCGTACAGTGCCCGTGGATCTCCCGATGCCTGACACCGCACGCTTCGACAGGGCCTATTTCGATCGCTTCTATCGTCACCCCGAGACCCGCGCGGCGAGCGTGCACGATGCCCAGATCGAAGCGCAGTTCGTCGCCGCATTTCTGCGCCATCTCCGCGTGGAGATACACCAGATCGTCGACATCGGCTGTGGCCTCGGGCGGATGTTGAACGGCTTGTCGAAGTTGTTCCCGGGTGCCGTTGTGCACGGCGTCGACTCCAGCGACTACCTGTGCCGGACCTACGGTTGGGAACCGGCCGCGTTGCCGGATTACACGCCCCCGCGACCGTTCGACCTGGTGGTCTGCCAAGACGTGCTGGTCTACCTCGACGACTCGGAAGCGGCCGCGGCCATCGGCACGCTCGGCCGAATCGCGCGCAAGGCACTGTACTTCGGCGCCCTGGCGGAGGAGGACTTGGCCTTGTGCGATCCGGCGCGCACGGACACCGACGTGTACCTGCGCCCGGCGCACTGGTACCGGCGCCGCCTGGCGCGGCATTTCGAGCCGGTTGGCGGCGGATTGTGGCTCAGGAAGCCGGTCGATGCGGTGATCTGGACGCTGGACCGCCGCACTTGAGAGACCGACACGGAGCACCAACCGAGGAGGCCGAGACTGCACCGTCGCGCGACCGGTTGCTGAACCGCGACTTCCTGCTCCTTTGGCAGGGGCAGGCGGTCAGCGGGGTCGGCACGTCCTTGTCGCAGATCGCGACCATCTACTGGCTCCTACAGGCCACCGGGTCGGCGACGACTATGGGCTTGGTATCGATGGCCGGTGCGATCCCGGGCGTTCTGCTCGGGCCGATCGGCGGGGCCATTGCGGATCGGTTCTCGCGTCGGCGGCTGATCGTTATCGGCGATGCCCTGCTCGGCTTGGCGATGCTGCTCCTCGGGGTCGCCTTCTTCGTGATCGAGGACGCGGTGGCATTCAAGGTGGGCTGCCTCGTCGCCGCCGGGGTCTTGAGTGGCGTGGTGAACGCCTTCTTCCGACCAGCGGTGATGGCCTCGATCCCCAACCTCGTGCCCATCCGACGGCTGAACACGGCCAATGCGCTCAACAGCTTCTCGATGATGACCAGCATGACCATCGGTCAGGCGATCGGCGGCGTGCTGTTCAGGATTCTCGGCGCTCCGGTGATGTTCCTGGTCAATGGCGTCACCTACCTCCTCTCGTCGCTCTCGGAGGCTTTCATCCGCATGCCGCAGAAGCTGCCCGAAGCATCGCCGACGCTGCGTTCGCTGGTCCGCGCCTTCGGTGGCGACATCGTCGTCGGGTTGCGTTACGTCTGGCAGCGTGCGGGTCTGCGCAACATGGTCATCGCGTTCGCCGTTCTGAACTTCGTCACCGCACCCCTCGCCGTGCTGCTGCCCATTCTGCTCGACGTCCACCGCGGACTGACGTCGGACTGGTACGGCTACCTGATGGCCGCGATGGCGGCCGGGAATCTCGTGGGCATGGGTTTGGCGGGCGCGATGCGCATCGACGGTCCGTCGCGCTTCGTGTTCGGCATCGCCACCCTGCTGGGCATCGGCGCGTCGACGCTGGTGCTGGGAGTGGCCACCAACCCGATCTTCTTCCTCGCGGCCAACGCCGTCAGCGGCATGTTCAACGGCGTGATGATGATCACGTTCCCGACCCTGATGCAGGCCACGACGCCGGACGCCCTGCGCGGACGGGTGTCGAGCGTCATGATGACCGTCATGGGGGGCACGATGCCGCTGGCCATGGGGCTCGCGGGCATCGCCGCGGACGCGGTGGATCAGAACGTTCCGGTGCTGTTCATCGTCGCCGCCGTCGCCGTGGCGGGCGTAGCCACCACAATGGCATTCAACCGCAGCTTCCGGGAGTTCCTGAGTACGCGCATCGGCGTGTCGGTCGGCGGCTGAACGGGCAAAGGACGTTCGGACGACTTATGCGAACAGCAAACAGACCGGCGTTGGTGCCGCGCTTTCGCAGGCGATATCCGTGGGTCGGCCCGCATTGAGTCGGTAGACCACGACGTTGTCGGAATCCTGGTTCAGGACGATAAGCCAGTTGTTCGACGGATCGTGGCAGAAGTAGCGGGGGTGCTCGCCCCGCGTCGGCACCCACTCCGGGCTGTGCAGGCGACCGCCGGAGTCGATGGCGAAGGACACGATGCTGTCGTGGCCCCGGTTGGAGGCGTACAACCACCGGCCGTTCTGGGCGATCTGGATTTCTGCGGTCGTGCTGGAGGCGGCGAAGTCCCTTGGCAAGGTGTTGACCTGTTGGACGCCTGCGAGGTCCGGCCACGACAGGACATCGACGGTGTTGCCCAGTTCGTTCAGCACGTAAAGACGCGGTAGCGACGCGTGCATCTCGACATGGCGCGGGCCGGAGCCCGCCTGCAGGATCGCGAGACCGTCATCGTGAAGCCGGTGGTTGTCGACACTGTAGCGATGGATCTTGTCCGTCCCTAGGTCGGGGACGACCAGCGTTGATCCGAGCACGTACACCTCGTGCGCATGGGCGCTTTCCTGGCGGTCGGCGTTCGGGCCGTTGCCGCGATGCTGTCGCGAGTCCGCGATCGGCAACAGCCTGCCGTCCTCGGCTGCCGTCGGAAACAGCGCCACAGTGCCGGAGCCGTAGTTGGCCACCGCGACCCAATCCGGCCCGCCGCTCAAGTGGCACGGCAGCGAGCCACCGCTCGGCTGGGCGTTGACGAACTCGAGGTCGACACCGTCGCGGTGAAACGCCGAGACGCCGCCTTCCCGCTGTTCGTTGACGGCGTAGAGCATGTCGCCGCGTGCCGCGAGGAACGCTGGATTGTCAGCGGCGACGGCCAGCTCAAGCGTCTCGAATGCGCCGGTCTCGTCGTCGAAGCGCCCGCGGTAGACGCCTTCCGCGTCCCGCCACGTGTACGTGCCGATCAGGACGTCGCGCCACATCTTTGCGCCTTAAGGGCGGGCGAGGCCGAGCCGCTCGTACTGTTCCGAGGGTGCCAGGTGCGCGGCGAGTGCCGTCTCGAGGCGGGCGACCATCGCCGCTTCGGCCGTGGCGTCATCGATCGGGTTGACCTGTCCGGGGTCCGTCGCGAGGTCGAACAACTGGGTCTGGAACGCCTCGGCGAACCGCCCCATCCCGGTGGAGGGGATGCGCATCACCGGGCAGCCCTTGGTGAAGGCCAGTGGCTCGTTCCACTGCATATGCGCCAACTCGCGGGTTGAGAACGGGCTGCGCATATGGGTCGGCATCAGCGTGTAGTGGTTGAGCGGCGCGTTGTCGCCGACGGGCCCGCGCATGTAGACGTAGCGCCCGTCGGTGATGTTCACGTGGGCACCGAACATGCCGTAGATCGCAGCCTCCCGGACCGGCGTGTCGTTCTCGATCGTCTCGCGCAACGCGCGGCCGTCCATGTCGGGCGGTCGATCCATGCCGAAGTAGTCGAGGATCGTCGGGCCGATGTCGATGGTCGTGGTCAGGCTGCGTCGGCGCTGGTCGGCGACGCCGGTGCGTGGATCCCAGGCGAAGAACGGAATGTGGGCGGTCTCGTTGTACCAGGGCATCCGCGCCTTGCCCCACCAGTCGTGCTCGCCGAGCAGGAAGCCGTGGTCGGTGCAGACGATCAGCATGGTGTCCTTCCACATGTCGTGACGGTCCATGAAGTCGATCACCGTGCCGAGGTAGTGGTCGCATTGCGTCAGGAGGGCGGCGTACTGGTAGCGCAGGTACTCGGCGGCATCGGGGTCTTCAGTGACCCGTTCATACTTCGGCCAGTCGAAATGCGGCCCGTCCCAGTCGTAGTTGTAGCGATCCTTCCACTGCTTCAGCGTGAAGAACGGCTCGTGCGGATCGAAGGTCTCGATCTGCAGGTACCAGTTGTCCTGCTCGCGGTTGGTCTTGAGGAATTCGAGCCCGGCCGCGAAGGTCTGCGCCTGCGGCGTCAGGCGCTCCTCCTGCATGTACTTGCGGTTCACCCAGTCCTGCCGGACGACGCGGCCGAGGTGTTCGGGAATCTCCGGGTCGGCGACTTCGCCCTTCCAGGCGTCACCCTCCTGGCCGCGCACGTTGACCCAGCTCGAGTAGCGATGGTGGTAGGTCGCGCCGCCGTCTTCCCAGTAGTGGTAGTGGTCGGACACGAGGTGCGTGTAGACGCCGTTCTCCTTCAGGATCGTGAACGTCGAGTCGTCGAACGGTTCGAACGGACCCCAGGACCTGTGCAGGAAGTTGTGCCGTCCGGTGTGCAGTTCGCGACGGGCGGGCATGCACGGCATGGACCCCACGTAGTGGTTGTCGAAGGTGACCGCCCGTTCGCCCAAGCGCCGGAAGTTCGGCGCCAACGTCCAGTCGCAGCCGTAATTCGGCAGCATGTGCCGGTTCAGCGAGTCGTACATGACCGTGATGGCCTTCATGCTGCGCTCCTTAGCTGCCTGTGCGGACTTGGCGGTGATGCTAGCAGGCTATGCGGGTAAGTCGGCGCGGGCCGGGACCTACTCTTCCCGCAACAGCCACGCAAACAAACCGGTGGCGAGCACCGCGCCGACCAACTGCGCGGCGATGAACGCCGGCATGTGCGCGGGAGCGATCCCGGAGAACGTGTCGGTGAACGCGCGGGCGACGGTGACGGCGGGATTGGCGAACGACGTCGAGGCGGTGAACCAGTAGCCGGCGCTGATGTAGAGGCCGACCATGGCTGCCACGGCGCTCGGCCGGGCCTTCAGCGTTGCGAGGATGGTTGCCACGAGTCCAAAGGTGGCCACGCCCTCGGCCAGCCATTGCCCGGTGCCGGTTCGCGCCTTGGTGGACGCTTGCAGGACGTCGAGGTCGAACATGAGGTGCGCCAACGCGACGCCGGCGAGCCCGGCGACGACCTGGACGGCGACGTACGCGCTGGCTGCGCCTGGGGAGATCTCGCGACGTAGCAGGAAGGCGAGCGTGACCGCGGGGTTGAAGTGAGCCCCGGAAATGGGCGCGAGCATGGTGATCAGCACGGCGAGGATGGCGCCGGTCGCCAACGTGTTGCCGATCAGCGCCACGGCGTCGTTTCCGCCGGCGAGATTCTCGGCCATGATCCCGGAGCCGACCACGGTGGCGAGCAGGAATAGCGTGCCGAGCGCCTCGGCGGCGAGTTTCCTCAGCAAGATCAGGCTACGTCGGGCACACAACCTCGTGAGTGTACTGCGCGAAATCGCGCTTGAAACGCGCCTCGGCTTTGTCAGACAATCCGCGCCGTCTTTCCCGATCCCTTCTGGTTAACGGGAGTAGGCCGGGGGGAAGGATTCCCACCACGGTGCCAATAGACCACGTCGATCCTTCATCGGCGGGTTGTTCTTGTGCGGCACCCTTGGCAGCCGAGTACAGGTTAAAGAGACGGTAAACGCATGGCGGTAGCGATCTTCCTTCTGGTCCTCGTGGTCGGATCGGTGGTGTTCACCTTCGTGAGCCCGTGGTGGTTCACGGACATCGCCTCCAACTGGGGCACCATCGACACGACGGTTCTGATCACGTTCTGGGTCTGCGGCGTGGTCTTCGTGGCCGTCGGTCTGTTCATGGCGTACTCGACGTGGAAGTTTCGCCACCAGGAGGATTCCCGGGCGGAGTACGAGCCCGAGAACTCGCGGCTGGAATGGGCACTCACCATCGTTACCACGATCGGCGTGGCGCTGATGCTGGCACCCGGCCTGATCGTCTGGGAGGACTACGTGAACGTCCCGGACGACGCGCAGGAGTTCGAGGTGCTCGCCAAGCAGTGGACCTGGGCCTTCCGCTTCCCCGGCGAAGACGGCAAGTTCGGGACAGTCCATGTCCGCAACATCAATGTCGACAACCCGTTCGGCATGAACCCGGACGACCCCAACGGCGCCGACGACGTCTTGATCAACCGCAACGAAGTGCATCTGCCCATCAACCAGCCGTTCAAGGCGCTGCTGCGCTCGAACGACGTGCTGCACGACTTCTGGGTGCCGGAGATCCGCGCCAAGATGGACGCGGTGCCGGGGATGATCACCTACTTCTGGTTCGAACCGACCAAGGTCGGCAAGTACGACATTCTGTGCGCCGAACTCTGTGGCCGCGGCCACTATACGATGCGAGGCGAGTTCTTCATCGACACCCAGGAGGACTTCGATTCATGGCTCGCCGCACAGCCGACCTGGGAACAGATGCAGGCGGGCATTAGCCCCAAGGTTTACAGCGCATTGGCGCGCCGTGGCCGCGAAGTCGCCGACACCCAGGGTTGCTTCGCTTGCCATTCGCTGGACGGCAGCCAGGTGGTCGGGCCGACCTGGCAAGGCCTCTGGGGCAGTGAGCGGCAACTGACCGACGGTTCGAGCGTGACGGTCGACGAGCCCTACATCATCGAGTCGATCCGCGAGCCCGCGGTGCAGTTGGTCGAAGGCTTCGCGCCGGTGATGATCCCTTACGGCGCCGACCTGATTTCGGACGACGACGTCGAGGCGCTGGTGGCGTATTTGAGAGAGGAAACGTCTCCCGAAGAGGAAGCCGCCGAGGAGTGATGGGACGCCAGCGGGCGCACCTATTCGCTTACACTACGGACCCGGACGCGAGGGAATTCTTTCATGGCACAGGCTGAAATCCCGTATCAGGAGTCGATGGAGCTTCACCACCCGCATAGCTGGGTGACGAAGTACTGGTACAGCCAGGACCACAAGGTCATCGCCATTCAGTACGGCATCACGGCGATGGCGGTCGGTCTCGTGGCGCTCGTCCTGTCGTGGATCATGCGCATGCAGATCGGGTTCCCGGAAACCGGTGCCGCCTGGGGCATCACGCCGGACATCTACTACCAGTCCATCACCATGCACGGCATGATCATGGTGATCTACCTGCTGACGGCGTTCCTGCTCGGCAGCTTCGGCAACTACCTGATTCCCTTGATGTTGGGTGCGCGGGACATGGTGTTCCCGTTCGTCAACATGATCAGCTACCACGTCTACCTGCTGTCGGTGATCGTGCTGCTCTTGGGATACGTCCTACCCGGCGGTCCAACCGGCGCGGGATGGACCTTGTACCCGCCCCAAGCGATCCTCTCCGGCACGCCGGGTGTCGACTGGGGGATCATCACGATGCTCGGGTCGCTCGCGATCTTCATCGTCGCGTTCACCATGGGCGGCCTGAACTACGTCACGACGATTCTCCAGGCGCGCACGCGAGGGATGACGCTGATGCGCATGCCGCTGTCGGTGTGGGGCATCTTCGCGGCCACCGTGCTCGGCCTCCTGGCGTTCCCGGCGCTCTTCGTCAGCGCGGTCATGATGCTGCTCGACAAGCTCATCCACACGAGCTTCTTCATGCCGGCCATCGCCTCGGCTTTCGACGCCGCGGCAACTCAGTACGACGGCGGCAGCCCGCTCCTGTTCCAGCACCTGTTCTGGTTCTTCGGCCACCCCGAGGTGTACATCGTCGCGCTGCCCGCGTTCGGCGTCGTCTCCGACCTCCTCTCGGTGCACGCGCGCAAGAACATCTTCGGCTACCGGATGATGGTCTGGGCCATCGTCGCCATCGGCGTGTTGTCGTTCATCGTCTGGGCGCACCACATGTACGTGGCGGGCATGCACCCGTACTTCGGCTTCTTCTTCGCCACCACGACGCTGATCATCGCCGTGCCGACAGCGATCAAGGTCTACAACTGGACCATCACCCTGTGGCGGGCGAACATCAAGTTCACGGTCCCGATGCTGTTCGCCATCTCCTTCGTCATCACCTTCGTGGTGGGTGGTCTCACCGGGCTCTTCCTTGGCAACGTGATCGTCGACGTGCCGCTCTCGGACACCTACTTCGTGGTGGCACACTTCCACATGGTGATGGGCGTCTCGCCGATCCTGGTGATCTTCGGGGGCATCTACCACTGGTATCCGAAGATCACTGGCCGCATGCTGAACGACACGATCGGCAAGTGGCATTTCTGGGTCACGGCCATCGGCACGTACCTGATCTACTTCCCGATGCACTACTTGGGCTTCGTGGGCACACCGCGTCGCTACTACGACAACGTCCTCGCTTCGGGCGGCGAGTCGGCCTTCTATCCGGAAAGCGCGGCGCTCCTGAACGCTGGCATTTCGATTACCGCCTTCGTCGTCGGCGCGTTCCAGTTCCTGTTCATCTACAACCTCGTCGTGAGCTATTGGCGCGGCAGGGAGGCGGGCCCCAATCCGTGGGGTGCGACGTCGCTGGAGTGGCGCACGCCACAGACGCCGCCGATCCACGGCAACTGGGGCGACCAGCTTCCGACGGTGCACCGCTGGGCCTACGACTTCAGTGTGCCGGGCGAGAAAGAGGACTTCATCCCGCAGGACGTGCCGCGCCAGGCATGACCTAGGCACATTCGATTAAGGAAACCACCTGATGGCGGAAGCATCGGCGGGCCACGCCACGATCATCCAGGACTGGGCCTCGGACGTCACCACGTTCAAGGGCGTGCCGTGGGGGAAGGCCATGATGTGGATCTTCCTGCTCTCGGACACGTTCATCTTCTCGATCTTCCTGACGAGCTACATGACCGTGCGGGCGACCACGGCCGAGCCGTGGCCGAATGCCTCCGAGGTGTTCTCGCTGATGGCGTTCGGACACTCGGTGCCGCTGCTCCTGATCGCCATCATGACCTTCGACCTGATCACGTCGAGCGGCACCATGGCGCTCGCGGTGAACTACGGCTATCGGCGCGATAAGCGCAAGGCGATCTTCTTCATCTGCGCCACGGCGTTCTTCGGTGCCGTCTTCGTCGGCATGCAGATGTTCGAGTGGTACAAGCTCATATCGGAGGGTGTCCGACCCTGGGGCAACCCGTGGGGTGCCGCGCAGTTCGGATCCTGCTTCTTCATGATCACGGGCTTCCACGGCCTGCACGTATCGGCCGGCGTGGTCTACCTGCTCATCATCGCGTATCGCCTGCACAAGGGCGTCTACGACAAGACGAACTTCGAGATCGTCGAGATCGTCGGCCTCTACTGGCACTTCGTGGACCTCGTTTGGGTCTTCATTTTCGCTTTCTTCTACCTGTGGTGACGGAGGGACGTACAACGTGGCATCCGAAGTAGGCCAACAACATCCGCTCACCCTGTATTTCTGGATCTGGGGGCTGCTGTTCGTCGTCAGCGCGGCGTCCTATGCCACGGACTACATGGAAGCCGGATACCTGCGCTGGTTCCTGATCCTCGCCTTCATGCTGATCAAGGCGGGCTATATCGTCGCCATCTTCATGCACCTCAAGTACGAACGCTGGGCCCTCATCTACGCGCTGCTGCTGCCGCCGCTGGTGATCCTGATCCTGGTGTACCTGATGGCGACGGAAGCGGACTACACGTGGCTGACGCGCGTCGTGTACTTCGGCGATGATCCCTATCCGGCCCGCGGGCCCATGCCAGGCGCCCACTGACGCGATCCCGGTCGCCGAGCCGGTCCTTGCGGACGCGGCTCGATTCCTGACGCTCATCTGGGCGGCGCTCCGCCGCCTAGGCGCATCTCGGCTGTGTCAGCTCCTCCTGGGGGCGGGCCTCGTCAACCTCGCCGGCGGCCTCGTTTTCGGCCTTGGCCAGATCGTTCCGACGACGCGCGTTGTCGTGGATCTGATCTACGCCAATTTCGCGATGGCGGCTTGGGCGTTGTCGATTGCCGCCAGCGGCGAAGTGCCCGGTCGCCATGGTTGGCACTTGGCGGCAAGGGCCGCGGCCGTCGTAGTGGCGACGTTGATCGCGTTTCTGCTCGCCGGCTTGGTCGGCGCTGCCTACCAGTGGCTGCGCGGTCACGGGATCGAATGGGACGTCTACGCTCACGGTCTGTTTTTCAACCTGGGTTGGAATGCCGCGCACCTGGCGCTCCTCGCGATCGTCTTCCACGCCGTGATCGGTCGCCGCTGGCTGGCTGCGGCGGTGACCGTCGCGGCATACGCCACGGTCAACCTGGCGCTCGATACGGAACTCGCGCGGTTCGGCGCACCGATCGATCCCTTCTCCGATATCGGCGGTTACGGGATTCGCTTCGCACCCCACCTGGCGCTCGGCATCTATTGGACCGGGCTTTGCGCGGCGCTCTTGGTCGGCGTGCATCTCGTGAATGCGCCCGCGGGCCGCCGGCTGACCTCGACCGCCGTGGCATGGGGCTGGGGCGGGCTGGTTATCGGGATCGCTAGCGGTTGTTGGATTGCGTTCAGGCCGGTGGCCATGGCGGAGGTGCCCCCGTCGCTGCCCGACATCCCGCAGCCGGTGTATTCGCGCATCGATCTCCAGGTCGAGATGCAGCCTGCGGACGGCTGGCTGCGCTCCCGGGGCTCGGCCGTTGTCGTCAACAGCCACGATGTTGCGATCCCGGACATCCATTTCACCGTGCCGCCCGGCCTCGCTGTTGACTCCCTCTCGCTGACCGGCGAACAGCTTGCCGATGCTGCTGAGAGTGCCGTCGTGGGTTTCCGCCTGAACCGCCCGTTGGAACCCCGCGAAACGCTGAAGGTGACATTCGACTTCCAGAGTCAAGAAGGTGCAAGGGCCGACGGAGTAGTCGCCAACGGCACGATCCTGCGGATCTGGAATGTCTTGCCGGCCCTGGGCGGCATGGATCGGGCGACGTTCTTCGCGCGAGCGCCGCCGGCGGCATTCGGTGTCCGGTTGGCTACATCGCTGGATCAGATCGCCGTGGCGCCGGGCGCGCTTGAACGCGAATGGAAAGAGAACGGGGCCCGGTTCTTCGAGTACAGGACGATAGGTGCGGATCCGGCCAGTGGTGACGTTCCACTCCGGGCGCTTCGCCGTCGCGTACGACGACATCGGTGGCACCCCGGTCGAGATCTACTACCATCCTTCCCACGCCTTAGCCTTGGGTGCTATGGCGGCACGGGCGCGGACTCGGCTTGGCGGGTTTGCGGATGACCTGCCGGGGCCAGTGCGCGTCGTCGAAGTACCGGACTGGCGACACGCCGTCCGCCCTCTGGGAGTCCTCGGCTTCAATTGGCGTCGAGCGGTCAACGAGGGCGATTGGCCGGGCGACGCCAGCGTCCTGCCGTATTCCGAGCTGGCGGTGCAGTAGAGGGTTGACGGTCGCGGGTTATTGAGATTGACCACCCAGATCCTCTTGATTGCAACGCAATCACATCGTAAGGTGGCGTGACGAGACGCTGGAGAGGAAAGTGGCCAGCATCACGATCCGTAATCTTGAAGACGACGTGAAGACGCGGCTGCGCCGACGGGCGGCCGGGCATGGACGCTCCATGGAGGAAGAGGTCCGCGTGATCTTGGCGGAAGCTGTTGAACGGGAGGCTGCACCGACGAGGGGATTGGGCACGGCGATCCACGAGTTGTTCGTGCCAATCGGTGGGGCAGAACTGGACCTGCCGCCGCGCGAGAGGACGCGCGAGCCGCCCCGTTTCGACTAGAGGCGTGCCGGTAGGATGGTGGTGCTCGACACGAACGTCGTTTCAGAATTGATGCGCGGCAATCCTCGTGACGAAGTGCGTGGGTGGGTAGACGGCCAGCGGACGAGGGGTCTTTTTGTAAGCAGCGTGACGGAAGCGGAGATTCGCGCTGGCGTGGCGGTCCTTCCGCCGGGCGCCCGGCGACGAGCTCTGGCCGACGCCGTGGAGCGCATGTTCGCAGACCTGTTCGCGGGCCGCGTACTTCCCTTCGACAGTCCGGCAGCTCGCGTCTACGCGGAGATGTACTCGGTTCGCAGGGCGACCGGTCGTCCCCTCGCTTTGGCCGACGGCCAGATAGCGGCGATCGCCCGGTCACGCGGCATGGCGGTAGCCACCCGGAACATTGCGGACTTCGAGGCCTTAGGGATTGAACTCGTGGATCCGTGGGCAACCATTCCTTGAGCGACGAGAAGGGACCTTAGGCCGGGCAGGACAAACGGGGTGTTTCCCTGCAGAAGACCCGCGTTGCGTTCGCTGGTCTTGAGCGATTGCGTACTTGGCCGTCGAGCCAGGACCGGGCACCACGCTCGACATCCGCCCCTGCTGCCGGGCGTTCGCCAGTTCAGCGGCGAGAAGCTCAACTGGTACTTGCATCCGAGCTGCGCGATCGCATCCGGCATACCGGCGTTCAGGTGCGAATCAGCGACCGCACGGCTCGTAAGAGCTACAACGTCGCGCCGCGAGAGTTCGACGGGCGGCTGATTCACGAGCTCAGCAATCCCGTGACGAGCTTCGGCGAGATCAAACTCGAGGCGTTGATCGGCGACTTGAGACGGGCCGAGGAGGAACGGGCCAGCGAGCGGACCTTGAAGTCGATCCGGCGGGCATTCCGCGAGGCCCTGCTCGCTTTGCCAGCCGAGGAATACGATTGGTTCGAGGTGCATCGAGACGTACCCGGTCGGCGGCCGGGAGCAGCCACCGGACCAGCCCTGGAGCCGCAACCGCCTTCGCCCGACGCTGCATCGCGGGAACCCGTGGCAGACCCAGGCGAGCAGCAGGCCCCGCCCCAAGCGTTCTTCGAGATCGCCGGTCCTTTGCACAGCGTCCGTATCTCGCCGGCGTCGTCGGTCGTTAAGGTGGGCACAAGCCGGGCGTTCCGTGCCGTTTGCCGGGACCGTTCCGGCAGGCAAGTGGACGAGGGGGTGATCTTCGCGTGGACCTTGGCCGGCGGAGATGGCTCGCTTGGCGATCCGCACGCCGAGATCGTCGACTTCGAAGCCCCCGGCGAGCCCGGTCTGGTCACGCTCAAACTCGTCGCCACCTACCGCGACGTCGTCTGCGAGGCCAAGGCGCTGGTCACCGTCACGGACTCGCTGGTCGCGGATCGCGACGGCGCACCAGCGCGGCAGGGGTTGCCCGGGTACACGTACGAGAACGAACCAGGCCAGTTGTGGCGTTCGCGCTACGACGTGGACCAGGAGTTGATCGTCATAAACAGCGGTCACCGCGACTTCGTCTACGCCTCGCAGTCGCGGGCGTCGCAACTGCGTTACATCGCGCGGCCGTCAAGGAGCTTGTGCTCACGAACTTCCCGGGCGCATCGCCCCAAGAGCTACTCGGCCGTGTGCGGGAACTGATGCTCTACATGGAGGGCTACCTGAAGTAGACGGGACCTCAGGGTTGAGGGTCGGTGTGATGTGATTGCCAAAAAAAGCCCTCGTTCGCGCCTCTTGATCGCGTCAAAAAACCTCTTTTCGGATTACGAACCTTTGGTTGTACTACGATTTGAGTACACAAAGATGAGGGCGATCCCGTGAGTCAACCCACTTCCTTCAGCGTGCGCGACCTGAGGCAACGTTCCGCCGAACTGCTCCGAAACGCAGAGGACGGTCGCATCGCAATCGTCACGAAGCATGGGCGACCGATGATCCTGGCCATCCCTTTCGATGATCGCCTGCTCGACGTAGGCGTACATCGTGCGCTCGCGCTGCAGCTCTTCGAGCAACGGCACTTGACACTGGCGCAAGCAGCCAAAGTGGCCGATCTGGGCGTGGAGGATTTCATGGACCTACTCGGCAAGACAGGCGTGGCCGCGGTGGACTACGAACCGTCGGAACTCGATGATGAGCGCAGCGCAGCCTCCTGAACGCGGCGAACCTGGTCAGGACACCCCGCCACCTTTCGTCGCCGACGCGGGGCCGTTGATTGCACTTGCCAGGGTGGAGAGGCTGCTACTGCTTCGCCGCCTATTCGTAAACGGCCTCAATCCGCCGGCCGTCCACCGGGAATGTAGAACGGAATCGGGTCGGCCCGGGGCCAATCGGATTGGCCAAGCGCTGTCGGCGGGATGGTTGCGGGTCGCGCCGGTGCTGGAGGATGGTCGCCTAGCGGATCTCCTCCGCATCGTGGACGACGGCGAAGCCGAAGCGATGGCGTTGTGCCTCCAACAGCCGACGCGGTTCCTACTGATCGACGACGAGAAGGGCAGGAAGGTAGCCCGACGTGTGGGTATACCCTTGGTAGGGGTTGCCGGGGTTTTGCTCGTGGCGAAGTCAAAAGGTCTGCTGCCTACCGTGAGTCCTGTGCTCGCGGACTTGAACGGCGTTGGCTATCGTCTGTCTCGGCGGCTCATTGACGGTGTGCGGCGTCGTGCGAACGAATAGGCTGGCCCTTAGCGAATCTCCAACCGACCAACCTCGCCGCTATTGATGCGGTCCATGTCGTAGGTCACCCCCAGCCCAGGACCGGTGGGCACCGGGACGCAGCCGTCCGCCCCCACGTTGCCGACCTCGTCGCCGTAGTCGTCGGCGTAGATCGGTGGCTGCAGGCTGTTGGTGGGGATGTCCGGCCGGACGAGGCCGAGTTCATAGAAATGCGTATTGGGGATCGCGGCCATGCAGTGACGGTGCATGGGTCCGGCCGTGTGTAGCTGGACCTCCATGCCGATCGCGTCGCAGAAGTGTGCGAGCTTCATGGTGCCGGTGATGCCACCGTCCAGCTCTGGATCGATGTGCATGATGTCCGTGCCGCCGGCGAGTACGAAGTCCGCCTTCTGCTCGAAACCGCGAATGTGCTCCGCGATGAGCATCGGTGTGCGAATGAAGTCGCGCAGGCGCTTGTGGGCGACCGCGCTTGATGAAGCATCGCGGTAGGGATCCTCGTACCAGAAGAAGCCGAGGTCGTCGCAGGCTCGGCCCACTTCCACGGCATCCATGAACGACTTGAGCGAGGACGCGGGGTCGTTCATGAGCTTCATGTCCGCGCCGACCCGGTCGCGTACCGCGGACATGATGGCGATCTCGGTCTTGGGATTGGCGTCGAAGAAACTGTGGATCTTGAAACCTGGGATCCCCGCCGCCTGGCATGACTCGGCAAAGTCGGCGTAACTCTCCACGCTGCCGAGCCCGTTGCTTCCGAGCTGTCCCGATGCGGTGCTCGCGTAGACGGGTAGCCGTTCACGGAATCCACCGAGCAGTTGCGCGATCGGGGCACCGTACTTCTTGCCCGCGAGATCCCACAGCGCGGTGTCGATGACAGCGATCCCGGACTTGTCGTAGTGACGGTGGCTGAGCTTCAAGCGTTCGAAAACACGTTCGCGTTGCTCCGGATCCATGCCGATGAGATCCCGAGCCATCTCCTGGACCTGTGCCTGGGCATGGGGTGTGCCCCCGAAATGCGGCGCGTAGCAGCCCGACAGCCCATCGTCCGTGTCGATGGTGACAAGGAACCGGGTCAGTTTCCGGTTGCTGCCCGGCCGGTTGTCGAGCGCGTACTCATAGGTCCGAATAGTGATTCGGTCGATTTTGCTCATTGTGGTCGCCTTGTCGTGGCCAAGGTGCGGCACAGCATATCCGGGTTGGTAACGCCCAAGAAGCATCGGAACTAGGCTCTTACCGGCAATGACGTATTTACGCCGCCGCCCTTGATCTGAAAGAATCCTTCGCCCGATCGAGCATTCAAGGAGAGACCCGATGCGGATTCGCACAACGAGCATGGCGGCCGCGTTCCTGGTCGCCTGTGGGACCGCCTGGGCGGCGCCGCAGGAAGGCGAGCCGGCCCCCGAGTTCGAGCTATCGGCATCGGACGGCGCGACCTATACGCTTGAGCAGTTCCGCGGCAAGCAGTCCGTGGTGATCGCCTTCTTCCCCAAGGCGTTCACCGGCGGGTGAACGATGGAGTGCAAGGCGCTGCGTGACAGTGACCAAGAAATCAGGGACTACGACGTGGCCTACTTCATGGCCAGTACCGACACGTTGGAGGACAACACGGCGTTCGCGGAGCAGAACGCGGCGACGTTCCCCATCCTCGCGGATCCGGAGAAGACGCTCAGCCAGGCGTATGGCGTGTTGTCCGAGAGGGGGTACGCACGGCGGTGGACCTTCTACATCGATCCGGAGGGCGTCATCCGCAAGATCGACAAGGAAGTGAGTCCCGCCGAGGCCGGAGAGCAGTTGGTCGCGAATCTCGAAGCACTGGGAGTGCCGCGGGCGCCTTAGATGGACTACATCGAGCCGGCCGTGGCGCGACAGATGGACGGCCTGCGCCTCGCGTTGAGCGCGCACGTGCCGGCACCCTACGGCATGTCGGCCCGCGCGATCCTCGACCACCACGGCGTGGCCTACGTCCCCGTGCGGCAGGTCGTGGCCGGCGAGAACGAGGACCTCGTGGCGTGGACCGGACACCGCAACGCTCCCGTGGCGATTTACAACGACGAGGCGCCGCGCGTGGGCTGGCTCGAGATCCTGAATCTCGCAGAACGGCTCGGTTCCGGACCTAGCCTCTTTCCGTCCGACATCAACGATCGCGTCTTGATGGTGGGTCTCTCGAACGAACTGATCGGCGAGAACAGTTTCATCTGGGCGCTTCGGCTCATCATGCTCGGGTTCGGTGGCCCGGAGCGGGCGGCCCGAGAGCGTCTCCGGAACCCGATGTACGACCAATACGGGTACAGTGAAGAGGCGGCGCGCTCGGCCGTCGACCGCGCCAGGGTGGTGGCGGATCGGCTGACCGCCCAACTCCTCGCGCAGCGAGAGGTCGGCCGTCGCTACATCGTGGGGGAGGCGCTCAGCGCGGCGGACATCTACTGGGTGTACTTCTCTCAAGCCGTGAGGACGTTCCCGGAAGCGGTTTGCGAAACGCCACCCGGGATGCGGCGCGTCTACGAAGCGGCTGCGCAAGCGTTGGGGGAGGTGGACCCCATCCTGGTTGAGCACCGCGACCGGATCCTTGCCGAGCGCGACCTTCCGTTGGATTTCTGATACGCCGGATTGTCCCGACGTCGCCCGTTCACGGCACGGCGGTAGCGCGTCTCTCGCCGGGCTCTTCCCGCAGGTCGAACTGCAGACTCGGGAATCCGGGAAACGTGACCTCCTTGAAATCGGCCCCTCGCGTCACGTGAAGTCGACACTGGTCCGGTGGAAGGCCCAGCGTTTGCGCGGCGTGAGCGAAGTGGTACTCCCAGGACGCCGTCTCTCGCCAGCCGTCTCCCAACGACCCATAAAGCGTCGCGGGCAGTAGCGACGCGCCATCGCACTGCTGCCCTGGGACCGGCGCGCCGAGCCAGTCGAGCAGCGTCGGCATGAGATCGATGCTCTCGGTGAATGCGTCCACCCGAGCGCCTCGGGCAGCAGCTTCGTCTGGGTTGCGGATGATGAGCGGCACGGCGTAGGACTCGTCGAAGAAGCCGAGCTTGCCGATGAGCCAGTGATCGCCCATCTGTTCACCGTGGTCGGAGGTGAAGACGATCAGCGTGTCCTGCCAAGCACCGACGGCTTTCATGGCGTCGAACAAGCGACCGAGGTTGTGGTCGACCTCGGTGATCAGCCCGAAGTAGCTGGCTTGCCAGCGGCGTACAACCGCCTCGTCGTTGGGTGCTGGCCCAAACTTCTGCTCGAGTGCGTGGGCCAGCCACGGATGCAGCCTGCCTTCTGCCTCGGCGCTCGGGGAGCGATTGAACGGGGGCAGGTCGTCGGGCGGGTAGAGCGCGTGGTATGGGGCCGGTGCGACCCAGGGGGGATGGGGCCGGAAGATCGACAGGTGCACGCACCACTGTGAACGCTGTTCGATGTATTCGATTGTCTGGTCGACCAGAAACCGCGTGTCGTGCAACTCGGCCGGGACACGAAGCGGGGCAGGGCGCTTGTCGTCGTTCATGTCGCTCGTCGCGGTGAAAAGCTCCATCGCCTTGTCAGGAACCGGATAGCCCGCCTCGCGTAGCCATGCTGCCCACGCCGTTGGTCGCCAGATCGACTTGCCGTGGAGAACGATGGTGTCGAGCCCCGGCAGGACGCCGTCCGAGATGTTCCTCGCCGCATCAGCCGGGTCGGCGCCTTCGGGCGTGGTGTCCGTGTAGCCGAAGAGCGCTGGCTCGTAGCCGAGTTTCCGGACCTCCAGGGCCCAGTTCGTGTATCTCGATTTGAGCGGCACGCCGTTGGCGGTCACCCCGTGACGATGCTGGCGCATGCCGGTGTGGATGCTGGCTCGCGAGGGCCCGCACGGTGCCGAGTTGGCGAAATGGTTGGTGAACAGAACGCCGTCCTGGGCGAGCGCGTCGAGGTTCGGGGTCTGGACCAGGTGGCCGAGTCCGGAGAGGCAGTCAGCGCGCCATTGGTCGGCGGTGATGAACAGGATGTTGCGCGGCAACGGCTCGAACCGCGGCTACAACTGGGTCATGCGTCGGAGTCGCGCGAGTTCGGCCTCGGCGGCCAGTCGTCCGGCTCGCTCCTCGTCAAGGCTCATCAGATCCTCGTGGGCGATTGGATCGTGGATGCGAAGATCGCCGCCTTCGGTTCGAAACTCGAGGCCAAGTACGTCGGACGGGTAGATGGCGGTACCGGGTAGCGGCGCGACGGGCTCGTATACGCCTTCGCGCAGCGAGGAGCCCGAGATGTGGCCCGCGATGTGGTCTCCGAAGGGGTCGAACACCCAGAACTCGGTGATACCCATTGCGGCGTACTTGTCGCGCTTCTCGCCGAGGTCGTTGTCCGCCGTGGTCCCTGAGAGCACTTCGAGGACGAACGCCGGCACCGGCTCACCCTCCCAGAGCTTGTAGGAGTTTCGTGGGTGGTCGCCGGCCCCGAAGGCAACGAAAACGTCCGGCGCCACGGAGGCCTTGAGGTCGCCCTGTCGCGGGTACACGAGCATGTCGGAAGCCGCGAACGCGTCCGGGAAGCGTCGTCGGAGCCAGCTCTTGAGCGCGGGGAAGGCGTAGAAGAGCTGGTCCGCCTGTGGACTGTTCTGGGCCAACGGCTGATCGTCCGCGAAGGGGTAGCCGTCGTCGTCATAGGCGACGTTGGGTAGTCGCGGGGTGCCATCCGCGGCGACGAGCCTTCGCGGCGCACCGTTGTCCCACAGCTCTCGATTCATCCAAGCACCGTACCACAGCCACGTCGCACCGAGCTTCCTGCGTCGCGGACATGGTGTCTGGCCTCGTAGCCCTTTAGGAAGTGGACATCGACCCGCAGGGGCGTAAGAGAACTTCACTTCGTGGTTGGATTGTGGCGCAAGCCGGGCAGACAGCCACTTCCGGCACGGGGGATGGTATGTTGCGGGACGATGCCGCTCCGCCTTTACAGCCACGAGATCGCTTTCCACACGCCGTACCTGGCGATGCTGGCCCGGGAGGCCGCCGACGGTTTTGCGGAAGCCCGTGAGCGGTTTTCCCGCATACCCCGCTTTGAGGCGCTCGATCCGGTGCGCGCGACGCTCATCGAAGCCCTCGAAGTGAGCGCCGCCGAGCACGGCTTCGCCGGTTGGCGCGAAATGGAACTGCGCTTGCGCGCGATCCAATCGGGGAAGGTCGACGAACGCTCCATCGACTTCTTCCACAAGGTCGAAGCAGGCGATTTGGCCGCGGTCGGCGCTCACCTGGACGCCGAACCGGAACTCGTCAATGCCGTGGCGTCAACCCAGAAGTCGGCACTGCACAGCGTCGGCACGGCGGCGATGGCCGAATTGCTGTTGGAGCGGGGCGCCGATCCGCGCATCGAGACCATGCTGCGGGGCGGGACGGCGCTCATGCACGCGATCATCTGGGGCTGGCCGGATGTGGCCCGCGTCATCGCGGCCCGACACCGCGCCCCCGGCAACCTGCGCGTGGCGGCGGGGTTGAACGACGTCGATGGGATCGATGATGCCTTCGACGCGGCGGGGACGCTGACCGCCGCGGCTAGGGCGTCCCGCGCGTATTACCGTCCGAACTATGGCTGGTTCCCCTGGGCGTCGAGCGACGACGACCAGGAGGTGCTTGACGAGGCCCTGGTTCTCGCCGCGACCAATGGTCACCTCGAAGCCGCCAAGGCGCTGGTCGCGCGAGGCGCCGAAATCGACGGCCGTGCCTACGAAGCGACGCCTCTGCTTCGGGCCACGTTCCGCAATCGCATCGAAATGGTCGACTGGCTGCTAGATCAAGGCGCCGACCCGAACGGTACGGGGTGGCTCGGCGGTCACGCGAAGGGCGTCACGGCATTCCACCTCGCGGCTGCGGATGGTCTCGTGGAGATCATCGAACGGTTGCGGCGGGCGGGCGCAGACCCCCGTGCGACCGACGACCTGTACAACGGCACGCCGGCCGGTTGGGCGCGATTCCATGGGCACCCGGAGCTGGCGGACGAACTCGCCAAGGTGGCGGAGGGCTAATCCGCGCCTAAGTCCCGCGCCAGTAGATTCAGGAACAAGCCCACATCGGTGACGATGCCCGTCGACTCGATGCTGCCACGGTCGGCGAGCTTGGTCGCTACGGCGGGGTTGATGTCCACGCACACGAGCCGCACCCCGGCGGGCGTCATATTGCCGGTGCCGATGGCGTGCAGCATCGTCGACAGCATAAGGATCAGATCGGCGCCGTCGATTAGCCGGGCGTAGGCCGCCTGCGCGGCGACGAGGTCCATGAAGGTGTCCGGGAGCGGCCCGTCGTCGCGGATCGAGCCGGCGAGGGCATAGGGCACGTTGGCCTTCACGCACTCGTACATGATGCCGCCCGTGACGACCCCGTCGGCGACGGCCTGGGCTATGGAGCCCGCAGCACGGATGCGATTGATGGTCTTGAGGTGGTGCCGGTGACCGCCCTGCACGCCCGTACCGCGGTTGAGATCGACACCGAGCGACGTGCCGAAAAGGTTCGTCTCGAGGTCATGCACAGGGAGTGCGTTGCCGGTCAGGAGCGCTTGCACGTAGCCCGCGCGAATGAGCGCCGCGAGGTGCGGGCCACCGCCGGTGTGGATGACGACGGGCCCGGCGACCACGACGATGCGTCCGCCTCGGGCATGGATTCTCTTCATCTCGAAGGCCAACTCCTCGATCTGGACCTCGGCGCGCCGTTCGGTGGTGACTTGGGAGGACATGAAGGCGAAGCCGTCCTGGGCGCGGCGCGGGTCGGGCACGTGCACGCGCACGCCGGTCTCTCCGCAGACGACCTTGTCGCCGCGGAGTAAGTCGCGCATCAGGGTGCACCGGGCAGCGTCGTCGTCGACCACGATCGCGGCATCCATCCGCTGGTGGGCCACGCGGATCCAGTCTTTGCCGACACGGACATCCGTCGGATAGATCGTCGAGCAGCAGAAGTCGTCCGGTGCGACGCCGTCGCGTTCGACGTCGACTAGCGTCGCCGGGTCCTGCTCGCTGGCCGGCACAGCGCCGAAAGGTCGCAGGAGGTCGAGCGTCCGGTCAAGGCGCCGCTGGGTCGGGGCACTGACCGTGAACCGGACACGGCTGGGCTGGTCGCCGCGTTCGCCCGCGTGGAACCGCTCAAGACGGAAACTGCCGCCGGAGCGGTTGACGGCCTCGAAGGCGTTGGTCATCACGCCCTCGTCCAGCAAGTGGCCCTCCATCTCCACCGTCTGCGAGCGGATTGGGGAGGGGACGGTCGGGCGCTTCGCGAAGCCGGCCGGCTCGTCCTGGTCGAGGAGCAAGGTGAGACACTTGGCGGCGCCCCCTGCCTTGATGAACTCGGACAGCGGTGTGGTGACGACTGCGAACCCCCATGCTTCCAGGCGGCGCCGCAGTCCGGTGCTTGCGTGGCTCGTGACCAGCGTGTTGCCCAGGCGCACGGCGTTGCAGGCGAAGCCGAAGGCGTCTTCGTCTTCCACCTCGATGCGGGACTCGGGCGGCACCTGGGATTGGATCAGGCGTTGAGACTGGGGATCGAAAGCCGGCGCGTAGTAGATGACGCGCCCGCCCGGCAGCGGTACGAAGCAGGTGTCCAAGTGGTAGAACCGAGGATCGACCAACCGTAGCGAGACCACGCGCACGCGAAGATGTTCGGCAAGTGCCCGATGGGACTCCAGGCTGGTGCGTACGCCGTAGCCGGCCCAGAGTAGCGGCTCCGAGCCGCCTTGCGGCCACCAGAGCGCATCGCCTTCACCTTCGAACGCGAGCTCGGGATCGACATCGGCGATCTCGAAGCCCGCCTCAGTGGCCCAGCGCGTGTACAGGGGCCGCTCCGGCTCGCGTTGCGCAACGCTGAACGTGGACGGCACGAAGGTTCCGTCGAGGACAAGGCCACCGTTGGCTGCGAAGCACATGTCCGGAAGCCCCGGGACCGGCTCGATGGCAGTCACTTCCGCGCGCGCGTCAAGGATCTCGATCAGCGCATCCCATTGACGGCAGGCGACGGCCGACGAGACGGCGCCGACGTTGCCCGCCATCCATGGATTGATGACGTATTCCACGCCGAAGTCGGTGGGTGGACATACGAGTACGCGCTTCATCCTGCGACTGTCTGCGAGTTGGCCCATGGAGGTTACTCTGCTCGGATCGTTGACGGTTTCCGGGGGGTCCTTTAGGGTGCCCGTTCGCTTTGGACTCCTTATTCATCGACAGTTCCCAGCCATGACCAGTTCCACCAAGCGCCGCTTCCTTCCCAGGCTTGCTTGCCTCGGGATCGCTGCCGCAACAGTTGCGTCGTTCGCGGCGGGAGAGCCCTCAGCCGGGGAGCGCGAGGGGGAACCCCTCGCTGCAAGGAGCCACGACTTCCGCGCAGCTTACGAGGCGTACCTTGCCGCCTCCTCGGACGGCCGCCATGGCGAGGCGGCCACCCATGCGGAACAGGTCAGACGGCTTGGCGAGACGCTTTTCGCCGGGGATGGACGCCGCCTTGCGACGCTCGCATACAACCACGGCCATGCGCTCAGCAAGGCGAGCCGGTACGGCGATGCCTACGACGTTCTCAAAGATGCGCGCAAGTTGATGCGCGACGCCCACGGCGAAGATGCCCCGGAACTCGCTCAAGTGGAGATTGCGCTGGTGACAGCGGCGCCCTTGTCCGCCGTCCGCAAGCACCTCCGCCGGGCGGAGAGGATTGCCCGCCTGCACGACTTGGACGAGAGTGCGTCCATCGCCCACGCCCAATTGATGGTCGGGATGCGGATCGGTGGCCGCCAAGGTCTCAGGCTGCTCGAGGAGGCGACAACCGCGTTCGAGGGGCTCGATGACGCCGATGGCTTGGCGCTCGGGAACTACTGGCTTGGCAAGATCCGCGCCAAACACGGGTGGGGCGATGCGGCCGGGCATTTCGAGGCCACGCTCGCGCATGCGCGTCGGGGAGAGGCGGACCGGCCGGCCGTGCGGTCGCTGGTGCTGATGGCGCATAGGAGCCTGGTGACGGTGCTTGAGGAATCCGGTTTGCGCGACGAGGCAACGAAACACTGCCTGGCGATTGGCCGTTTGACATCTTCTGGCGGCACGTCAGGCCTCCAGGCGCTATACAAGCAGGCGCCGACGTACCCGGCCAGCGCGTGGCGGCAGCGCATCGAAGGCTGGGTACAGATGGAGTTCGATGTCGACGAGAGTGGCTTCGTGCGAGACGCGAAGGTCGTCGAATCTGACGGGGGCGTCGGCTTCGAAACCGCGGCGCTGGAAGCCGTGCGTGGATTCCGCTACGCGCCGAGATTCGTCGACGGTGAAGCGGTTGCCTCCCCAGGCGTCCGCAACCTGATCAAGTTCGAAATCAAGGAAGGCTGATGCGCAGCCTGGCGAGGTAGGGATGATCGTGGACGACGAGTCCGGCAACCAGTGGATCGGCAAGCGGACGATCCGTCCTGACGGCGAGGACAAGGTCACCGGCCGGGCGGCATTCGGCGCGGACTTCACGCAGGCGGGCATGCTCTGGGGCAAGGTGCTGCGCAGCCCGCTTCCGCACGCGCGCATCCGATCGATCAACCTGGACCGGGCAGCCGCCGCACGCGGCGTGAAAGCCGTGATGTCGGGAGCCGACCTGGTCGACTTCCCGCTCGATGAACCCGTGATGGTCGGCCCTGCCGACATGCGCTTCGTCAGCCGCAATGTCATGGCGCGCGACAAGGCTCTTTACGCGGGCCACGCTGTTGCGGCGGTGGCGGCGACCACGGCGCAAGCGGCCGAAGCGGCTCTGGACCTGGTCGAGGTCGACTACGAGCCGCTGCCGTGGGTCATCGACGTCGACGACGCGATGGGCTCCGACGCACCGGTGCTGCACGACTTCCTGCGCACGGACGGCGACGACTCGGCGCCGGACGCGCCGACCAACGTGGCGAGCCGTATGGCCTTCACGCTCGGCGACGTGGACGATGGCTTCGCTGCGGCCGATGTCGTCATCGAGCGGCACTTCAAGACGAGGCCCGTCCACCAGGGCTACATCGAGCCGCATGCGTGCCTGGTCAGCGTGGCGGCGGACGGACGCGCGACGATCTGGAGCTCGAGCCAGGGGCAGTTCATGGTCCGCAACGCCACCGCCAAGATGACCGGCGCGAGACTGTCCGACATCCGCGCGATTCCAGCGGAGATCGGCGGCGGATTCGGCGGCAAGACCATCGTCTACCTGGAACCGCTGGCCTATACGCTGTCGCGCAAATCGGGCGCCCCGGTGAAGATGGTGATGACCCGCGAGGAGGTGTTCCGCGCGACCGGGCCGACCGCGGGATCCTCGAACACGATCAAGATCGGCGCCCGGCGCGACGGACGCATCGTCGCTGCCGAGGCCACGTTCCGTTTTCAGGCCGGGGCCTTCCCCGGTTCGCCGGTGCGCGCGGCGTGCAATTGCTCGTTTGCGCCCTACGCCATCGACAACGTCAAGGTGGTCGGCTACGACGTGGTCGCGAACCGGCCCAAGTGCAACGCGTACCGGGCACCCGGCTCGCCGATCGCGGCGTTCGGGGTGGAATCGGTGATCGACGAGTTGGCGCGGGAACTCGACATCGACCCCATCGAATTCCGCCTCAGGAACGCCGCGCGGGAAGGCACGCGTGCCGCGTACGGGCCGACGTTCCGCCGGATTGGCTTTGAGGAAACGCTCAAGGCCGCCCAGGCCCATCCGCACTACGCGTCGCGGAAGAACGGTCAGGGACGCGGCGTGGCCTGCGGCTTCTGGTTCAACGTGGGCGGCGAGTCGAGTGCCCATGTCAACGTCAACGAGGACGGGACAGTGGCGGTGACAACCGGGCACCCGGACATCGGCGGCTCGCGCGCGTCCATGGTGAACATCGTGGCCGAGACCCTCGGCATCCATTACCGCAATGTCAGCGCCCAGGTGGGCGACACGAACACGATCGGTTTCAGCGCCACGACGGGCGGCAGCCGGGTCACCTTCTCCGCGGGTACTGCAGTGTCGGAGGCTACGGAACGGGTGGTCAGGCAGTTGCGCGACCGAGCCGCGATGTTATGGGACATCGACCCGGAGGCGGTCGACTGGAAAAACGGCCATGCCCATCCGGCGGGCGCGAACGCCGGGGATTTCGAGCCGCTGTCGCTCGCGGATCTCGCCGCAAAGGCGGCACAGACCGGCGGCCCGATCGCCGCGCAGGTGTCGGTGAACGCCCAAGGGGCGGCCCCCGCGTTCGCAACCCACGTGTGCGACGTCGAGGTCGACGAAGAGACCGGCCGCGTCGAGGTGGTTCGCTACACAGCAGTGCAGGATGCCGGCCGCGCTATCCACCCGGGCTACGTTGAAGGTCAGATGCAGGGCGGGGTCGCCCAAGGCATCGGCTGGGCGCTCAACGAGGAGTACATCTTCGACGATGCGGGTCGGCTCGACAATCCGGGCTTCCTGGACTATCGCATGCCGGTCGCTTCCGATCTGCCGATGATCGACACGGTGGTCGTCGAGGTCCCCAACGATGCCCATCCCCACGGTGTCAGAGGCGTCGGCGAAGTGCCGATCGCGCCCCCGATGGCGGCGGTGGCCAACGCCATCCACGACGCGGTTGGTCTACGCCTGCGGGAGTTGCCCATGTCGCCGCCGAAGGTGTTGGCAGCGTTTGGGGAGTAGGCCTCTACCAGTTCTCCACCCACGGCCGCAGGACGACCTCGAACGCCCAGGTCGACCGGTGCTGCTTGTGCAACTGCAGGTAGAGGTCTGCGATTCGATCGGGATCGGCCATGTTGTCGTCCACTGACGTACCGGCCATGCGATGCGCCCGGGTGCCATCCGGCTGCGTCCAACCGATGGCCGCATCGATCGGCACGCTGGCGATGTGGATGCCTTGCGGCATCAACTCCCTCGCCATGCTCTCGGCCAGCCCCGACTTCGCCTGGCAGGCCATGGCGAATGCCCCGCTGCGCGCGTAGCCTTTCTTCGCGGCGCTGGCGTTGGTGAAGATGATCGTGCCGCGATGGCCGTCTCCGGCGGCATCCGCCGGGCCGGCAAGCATCCTCTGCGTGGCTTGCTGCGCCACCAGGAATGCGCTGTAGGGCGAGTTCATCAGCACCTCGTGAACCAGCTTGGGCTCCGCTTCGGCGACGCCCTTGCGGAAGATGTCGCGCATCCGGCCGTCGATGTTGTGAACGACGAGCGTGGGGTTGCCGAGGTCGGCCTCGACCGCGTCGAAAAGCGCACTCACCGCGTCCGGATCAGCGGCGTCGCAGCCGTAATTGGTGACGTCGTATTCGGCTGCGAGTTCCACGAGCGCGGGCTTGTCGGGCGTCCGCGCGGCGATGGCGACGCGCATGCCGTTGCCGCAGAACAGCCGCGCACAGCTTGCGCTGATGCCTGGACCGCCGCCGACGATCAAGGCGACGTTCTTGGTCGATTCAGTTGATGCCATGAGATTTCCTTGGTTGGTTCATTTGAGCGTCCTCGGCCGTGTCCTTGACCGCGATCCAGCGGCCAATCCATACCAGGATGCCGAGCGACGGCGTCACCATCAACGCGGTGATGACGAAGAACGACGCCCAGGATCCGCCCAGTACGTGGTCGACCACGACGCCGCTGGCCGAGGCCACCATGACGCGGCCGGAATTGCCGAGGGATGCCAGCGCCCCGTATTGGGCGGCCGCGTGCAGGCGGCTGGTGTAGTAGGAGATGAATGCCACGAATGCGACGGTCGAGAAGGCGGACGTGATGCCGTCGGCGACGACGGCGAAAGCTAGCACGCGGGTGTCCGGCCCCACGATCGCAATCCAGGCAAACAGCAGGTTGGTGGTGGCCATGCCGATGCCCGCCAGGAGCAATCCCCGGATGACGCCGAAACGGCCGGTCAAAAGCCCGGCGGCCACCGCGCAGACCATGGTGACGAGCCAGCCGAGGCCTTTCGAATACGTGCCGATGTCCGCATGACTGAAGCCGACTTCGATGTAGAAGCGGATCACCATGCGGCCTAGGAAGGCCTCGCCGATCTTGAACAGGAAGATGAATGCCAACAGGCCCAGCGCCAATTGCACGCCGTTGCGGCGGAAGAACTCGGCAACGGCGTCGACATACGCGTCCCGCACCCAACGGTCCAGGCGGGCCGAGTCGAAGTGCATGGGGCCGGGGCGGGGCGGTTCCTGGAACACCCGCCAGACAATCACCGTGACCGGTACCACGAGCACCGCCATGCCGAGGTAGACGTTCGGCCAACCGATCGGATCAGCCAGCCAGAACGCAACGGCGCCCGGGAGGCTGAGTCCCGTCCACCAGCCGCAGGTGGCCATCGCCGCGGCGAGCCCGAGTAGCTCGGGTTCGTCTTCGCCGATGACCGTGATCCGGTAGGCGTCGATCGCCAAGTCTTGCGTCGCTGACGCGGCCGCGATGCCGATCGCGATGAGCGCGGTCGCGGTCAGGCTGACCGCGGGCCCGGTGACCGCCAGCAGCACGGCGAAGACGATCAGGAGACCTTGGCATCCTATGATCCATGAGCGGCGCTGCCCCAGATGTCCGAGTACCGGCAAGCGAACGTGGTCGACAAGGGGTGCCCACAGGAAGTTGATGGTGTAAAGGACGAAGACGGCCCCGAAAAGGCCGACGCCGGTGCGGGACAGGCCGACGTCCGTGAGCCAGGCCGTCATGGCCGAGCCGATCAACAGCCAGGGGAAGCCGCTTGCGGTTCCGAGCAGGAAGATCCGCCGCAGCCGCCGGTCGCTTAGTGCGCGCAATAGCGCGACGAACGATGGCGCCTCGCTGGCCTGCGTATCAGCCGACGTGATAGGCGCGCACGGCCGTGTCGTGGAACACCGCCGCCTTTTCGGTCGCCGAGAACCCCGCGGCGATCTTCTTGAACGCGTTGTACAGCACGCGGTAGCTGCAACTCACCTTGTCGACGGGGAAGTTGCTCTCGAACATGCAGCGGTCGACGCCGAAGCAGTCGATCATGTGCTGGTAGTAGTCGCGCGTGGCGGCGACGAGTTCGTCCGAGGTGGCCGGTCGCTCGCGCTTGTGGAACCCAAAGCCGTTGATCGCCATGACCAGACCGCCGAGCTTGGCGACGACGTTCGTGCACTTGGCCAGGTCGCTGACCGCTCCCTTCCAATACTCGAAGATCTCGGACCGCTTGCCTGCGTACGGACCGATGCCAAGCGGTCCCCCGAAGTGATCGAAGATGATCGGCTGATCCGGAAACGCGCGCGCCAAGTCGGTCAGGTCGGGAATCTGCGGGTGGTACAACCAGCCGTCGAACGTCATCCCTCGCTTGCCGAGTTCCGCGAAGCCTGCGCGAAACGTCGGGCTCGCCATCATGCCTTGGACCGGAGCGGTGTGGGAATTGCGCACCTCGTCGCTGGCATCCCAGCCCGCCGCATGCCGGATGCCGCGAAACCGGGGACTGGCCGCGGCGTGCGCATCGAGCACATGGCCGGCCGCCGGCCCGAGGTTCAGGTCCGCGTAGCCGACGATTGCCGCGCACGCCCGCGCGCCGCCGTAGCCGCCGCTGGCGCTCATTGCGGCGATGCCGTTCACGAACTCGGTCTCGCCGACGGGTTTCAGCGCCTCGGGACCGTCGGCGCGGTACATCGATCCGCACTCCATGAAAACGGTCGAGGTGACGTTGTGGCCGCTGCCGATGTCGGCCAGCAGTTCATCGAGCAGGTAGCGGCTCTCCGGGTAGTCCCACAGGTGGTGGTGGGGGTCGCAGATTGGCAGATCCGGCTCGAGCACCTCCTCGGTGACTTGGGCGAGCCATGCGTCTCGGTCCATGGGTACGAATCCTGGGGTTTCGGCCACGCTCAGTAGACGACCACGGAGCGAATGGACTCGCCGGCGTGCATCAGGTCGAACGCGCTGTTGATATCCTCGAGCGGCATGGTGTGCGTGATCAGGTCGTCGATGTTGACCTTGCCGTTCATGTACCAGTCGACGATCCGGGGCACGTCGGTCCGCCCCTTGGCGCCGCCGAAGGCGGTTCCGCGCCAGACGCGCCCGGTGACCAACTGGAACGGACGGGTGGCGATCTCCTGGCCCGCCCCCGCAACGCCGATGATGATGCTCTCGCCCCAACCCTTGTGGCAGCACTCGAGCGCCTGGCGCATCACGTTGACGTTGCCGATGCACTCGAACGAGTAGTCCACGCCACCGTCGGTCATGTCGACGATGGCGCCGACGACATCGTCCACCTCGTTGGGATTGATGAAATCGGTCATCCCGAACTTCTCCGCCAAGGGACGCTTGGCGGGATTGGTGTCGATGCCGATAATGCGGTCGGCGCCCACGATGCGCGCACCCTGGATGACGTTCAGACCGATGCCGCCCAAGCCGAAGACGGCGACGTTGGCCCCGGTCTCGACCTTGGCGGTGTTCATCACCGCGCCGAGCCCGGTGGTCACCCCGCAGCCGATGTAGCAGACCTTGTCGAACGGGGCATCCTCGCGGATCTTCGCGACTGCGATCTCGGGCAGCACGGTGAAGTTGGAGAACGTGGACGTGCCCATGTAGTGCAGGAGCGTCTCGCTGCCGCGCGAGAACCGCGACGTGCCATCGGGCATCAGGCCCTGGCCCTGCGTGTCGCGGATCGCACCGCAGAGGTTCGTCTTGCCCGACCGACAGAACTTGCACTGCCGGCATTCCGGTGTGTACAGCGGAATCACGTGGTCGCCAACCGCGAGGCTCGTGACGCCGGGTCCAACATCCACAACGACGCCCGCGCCCTCATGCCCGAGGATCGCGGGGAAGAGACCCTCCGGGTCGGCGCCCGACAAGGTGTAGGCGTCCGTGTGGCAGATGCCGGTGGCCTTGATCTCCACCATGACTTCGCCGTCCTTTGGCCCGTCGAGTTGCACGGTTTCGATGGCGAGCGGCTCGCCCGCTGCGTAGGCGACGGCGGCTTTGGTGTCCATCACTTAACCCCAATGGCGAGAAGAACGTGGGGATCAGCGTACAGGGCTTCGCCGCGGCGCATCAAGCATGGTGCAGGATTCGGCTCGTGACCGTTCGCGTGGTACAGGCGGCAGTGGTACGTTCCGTCCGCGGCATGGCGCCCGGCGGTGTCTTGGCGCGAACTGGACACTTTCCAGGCGCAGTTGCGGGAGTTTGTTGTGAGTATGCGCATCGGTAGTTCGCATCCCATCGTGGCCGGTGTTCTGGTCGCCTGCGCCGGCGCGGCGGCCTGGTCGGTTGCTGCTGAGAGGACGACCGAGTCGACACCGCAATATGTCACGGAGCGTCTGGACAATGGCCTCCTGGTGACGATCTATGCGGACCCGAGGATGCCCGTGGTCTCGACGGAGGTCTGGTACCACGTTGGCGCGGCCAACGAAGACCCGGACAGCCGCGGTTTCGCCCACCTGTTCGAGCACCTGATGTTCGCCGGCACGCCGACGTTTCCGCGCGGCGACTATGCCCGGTACGTCACCCGGAACGGCGGCTACCGCAACGCCTACGTCAACTGGGACCAGACCGTCTACGTATCGCGGATTGCGCCGCAACACCACCGTCGGATCCTCGAGATGGAGGCGGACCGCATGGTCAACCTCGCACTCACGCAGGATGCGCTCGATAACGAGAAGAAGATCGTCACGGAGGAACTCCGCCTGCGGCTGGAAAACAACCCGGAGCGCCGCGCACTGGTGGCCGGCATGGCGGCGGGCCTCGCGGGACATCCCTATGCGAGTCCCCCGGCCGGGACCCGGGAGGACATTGCCCGCGCGACCCTCGACCAATGCCGGCGTTTCTACGCACGCTACTACGGCCCGCCGAACGCGCACCTGATCGTCGCTGGTCCGGTCGACCCCGAGCCCCTGCTGGGCGATGTGAAAGCACTGTTCGGTGCCTTGCCAGCGAGAGGCGAGAAGCCGGAGGACGTGCCGGCTCTGTTGGACTGGACCTTCCCGGAGGAGATCGAGCTGACCGAGGACATCCCGCCCGCCGAGGCGGCCGCCTTGGCGTTCGCCCTGCCGCCTGCAACGGCCTCGGACACCGACGCGGTGCTGCTGATGCTCGACATGCTCCGGGACTTCGGCGACTTCGAGGACCTGCTGGTGCGTGAGCGGCGCCAGGCGCTCTTCGCGCAACACATCGTGATGCCGGGGCGTCGCGGCGGTGGCGTGCTCCTGGCCACCGCGGCCCTGCCGTACCGACGCAAGGAAACAGCGTTCCGCTACATCGACGAAGCGCTTGAGGATCTCGCTTCGCTGTCCTGGCTCAGCGAAGAGAACTTGGCCGCTGCCAAGCGCAAGCGGCTCTTGGGCGAGTGGGCGCGCCCGTACCGGTCCGGCGAAATGGCCGCAGCCATCGGCGAGGCGCACTGGTGGCGCGGCGATGGCCGTCTGGCCCTCGACACGAGGGAACGGCTCGAGGCCGTGACCACCGCCGATGTGGCGCATGCCTACCGACGCTACATCGCGGACGCAAGGCCCGTTCGCGTCTACGTCTACCCGGATCGAGTTCCGTGGTACGTCGCGTGGTTCGGCTGGCTCTATCCACTCGCCAGCCGACTGGGAATCGCACCTTGAGCGTGTACCGTGGACGTGCCGTTCTCGCCGGCATTCTGGCAGCCGCGGGATTGGCATGGGCACCGGCACTCGCGGCCACAAGCCCCGAGGAGTGGCGTCTCGACGACGGCACCGGGGTCGTCCTGGTCGAGGACCGGCGCGCGTCGTGGGCCTACCTTGCCGTCGACTTCCCGATTGGCACGTGGTCGCCGTGGGCGCGTGAGAACCCGGCGCGCGAAGCGTTCGAGATCCAGTTGTTCGATCCGTCGGGCGCGCTGCGGCGGCGGGCGGACGCCCTAGGCGTGGCCCTGACCGTCGAGATGTACAACCGCAACGCTCGGATTTACGGGTCGGGGCTCGCGGAAGACTTCGCGAGCCTTGCCGACCTGATGCGGTCCGTGCTGGCCAATCGCGACTTCGACCGGGCCGAACTCCAAAGATGGCGAACCTTGAGCAATCTCGAGTGGGATCGGTCCACTCGAGAACCCGCCTTCATGCGCCACCAAGCCGGGCTCCGGTCCCTGTTCGCGACGGGTGACCCGCGCCGAATCAGCTACGAGCCGCCTCGCCGGGTGGTAACCGATCCGGCGCGCCTACTCGATGTGCGCGATGCGATCGTGCGCTTGCCGGGGCGGACCATCGCGATCGCCGGTCGCGTAGCCCGCACCGAGGCGGAACGGGCCTTGGCTGGGCTCGTGCCGGCCGCCGAACCGGCGTCGGAAGTGCTGCTAACTCCGGACTACTTGCCGTTGACGGCGTCGGACGGCCGCACGGTGACTGTGGAGATGCCGCGCCTGACCCAGGTGTACCTCGCGATGGTCCGCCACTCGATTCCGTACCACGACGAGGACTACCCGGCTTACCAGGTGACCGCGCATGTCTTGGGAGGTCATCCGTACTCCCGTCTCGCCTCGGCGTTGCGCCACGACGAAGGGGATACCTACGACGCCTCGGCGACGGCCCCCGGCTCGCCCGTGTCCGGCATGTTCCGAGTCACGACCTTCACACGCACGGCGAACGCCGCGGAGGTCGAGCGGAAGATGCGCACCGTCATAGCGCGCTTGCATCGCGAAGGCATCACGGACGCCGAGTTCGACGACGCGGTCGGCTATCTGGCGGGGCGGCGACTATTCGCGCGCCAGACCCCGGCCGACGAACTGGGCTGGCTGCTCCAAGAGCGCCGCGACGGCCTGCCCGACGGGTTCTTCGATCGCGTGGCGGACCGCGCGTCGGAACTTGGCTTGGCGGAGGTCAACGCGTTCGTCCGCCGGTTTCTCGACCCCGCGGCGTTCACCACCGTCCGGGTGGTTTCCGTGGGCGAAGCGGGTTCGCTGTTGCCGCCCTGAGCGCGAACGGTTTGCGTTATTCGTAGGCCCGTTCGGCTTCGACAAGCACACCTCGCACGACGTCGCGCCAGATGTCGTAACCCAAGCCGTTCATGTGCAGCATGTCGGCGACGAAGATCTCGGGCAACGGCTTACCGTCGTCGCCGAGCATCGGCGTTGCGATGTCGATGAAGGTGAGTCGCGGGTCGTTGTCGGCCCGGGCCTTGAGCAGGTCGTTCGTCGCGGCCATGGTGGGCCAGAGCTGCCAACGGGCGATGCTCGGCTTCACGGCGAGGATGTAGATGCGCGTCTCGGGCAGCCGCTCGGCGATTGCGGCGTCGATGGCGTCGAACTCGGCAAGGATCTGCTCGGGCGTGAGGCCGGCCGCGACGTCGTTGTCGCCTTCGTAGAGCAGAACCGCCGGCGGTTCGTGGCGCAGCACGAGTTCGGTGAGGAAGTGCCGGACATCGTGCATATTGCTGCCGCCGAAACCGCGCGGAATGATCGTGAGCGGGGCCAGATCGTCCGCGATTCGTCCATGCCAGCCGCGCATACTCGAACTGCCCGTGGCGACCACCGCACCGCGCGCCGGCATCGACTCGGCTTCGGCCGCTTGGAACGCGTCGATGGCACCGCGGAATCGTTCGGGGTCGGGATACTCCGCGCCGAAAGTGGCAGTCCCGGCGAGCAGGGCCGCCGCGGCGATTGTTTGCGCATTCATTGAACGACCCGTTGCATGTGCGCGGGCAAGGCTACAATGCGGATTCGCCCGTCGGCAAACTGCCCGCACAGCCACTTCGCTTGCCGGAACCTAAAGCTGGACTCCTAGAACTAGCCGCACGGCACGTTCCCATCGTGGGGGTGTTGGGTTCGTACCGGCGTGAAGACCTCCCGCACGATCTCGTGGCTGGCTTGGTGCTCGGCATCGTCACGATCCCGCAAGCGATCGCCTACGCCTTCCTGGCCGGGTTGCCGGCGCAGGCCGGACTGTACGCCTGCTTGGCGCCGATGGTGATCTACGCGGCGCTCGGATCGTCTAAGCAGCTCGTCGTCGGACCGGTGGCCATCGCTGCGCTGATGGTGGCGGCTGCCGTGGGTGAGCACGCCGCAGCCTACTCTGACCAGTACCTGGCCATCGTCACGGTGCTCAGCCTGCAGGTCGGCATCCTGCTCTGGGTGCTGCGGGCGATGCAACTCGGCGGCATCGTCAACCTGCTCAGCCACCCCGTGATCTCGGGCTTCGTCAATGCGGCGGCCATTCTCATCATCGTGAGCCAGCTTGGCGCATTCACCGGCATTGACGTCCCGACCGAGAATGGCGCGGCTGCCCAATTGGCCGCACTGGCCGGTTCCCTGGGCACGCTCGACGGTGCCGCCCTCGCCTTGGGCTTGGCAAGTCTGGTCGTGCTGATCCTCGTGGCCCGGTATGCGCCCGCCATCGTTCGGGCCAAGTCCACGGATCATCCGATCGCGCGAGCGGGTCCCGTATTGGTCGCTGTGGTTGCGACCGCGGCGGTGGTCGTGATGGGCCTGGATGTCGAGACCGTTGGCTTCGTACCCGCGGGATTGCCGGTTGTGACCATCCCCTGGGTCGATCCCGCGCTCTGGTGGGATCTCGCGCCCAACGCGCTCCTGATCGGCCTCGTTGCCTATGTCGAGAGCTACACGGTAGGCACGACCCTGGCGGCGCGCAGGAAGGAACGGCTCGACAGCCACCGTGAACTCGTAGCGCTCGGTGCGGCCAATATCGGCGCGGCGTTCTCGGGCGCCTATCCCGTGGCTGGCAGCTTCACGCGCTCCAGCGTCAACGTCGCGGCGGGCGGTCGAACTCCGGTCAGCGTTCTCTCATGCGCCGCCGTGATCCTCGTGACCCTGCTTTGGCTGACGCCGGCATTCGAGCACCTGCCCCACGCCGCGCTCGCGGCCATCGTGATCGCATCGGTGTGGGGGTTGATCGACTTCCGCGCAATCCGAGAGCATTGGCGCTTCTACAGGCCCGACGTGGTGACCCACTTCGCGACCTTGGCGGGCGTGCTCTTGGCTGGTGTCGAGGCGGGGCTGGTGCTCGGCGTATCCGTCTCGGTGGTTCAGTTCATGCGCGGCTCAAGCCGACCGCACATCGCCGTGGTCGGCAGGCTCGGCGACAGCACCCATTTCCGCAACGTCGAGCGCTACGAGGTGCGGACATGGCCGCACCTCGTAGCCGCGCGAGTGGACGAAAGCCTCTATTTCGCCAATGCGAACCAGGTCGAGGGTCGGTTATGGGCATTGTGCGGGGAAGGCCGGGCCGAGACGCAGCACTTGGTGCTGGTAATGACGGCGGTGAACTTCATCGACACGACCGGCCTAGAGATGCTGCACCGCCTCAATGATCGTCTGGACAGGGCGGGCGTGGCCCTACACCTGTGCGAAGCGAAAGGGCCGGTGCGCGACCAGTTGGCCCACATCGCGCCCGCGGACTGGTTGACCGGCGACGTATTTGGAACGACGGACGAGGCGTTCAACGCCTTGACCTGACGTGGCTTCGGTTTCCAATGGGAGAATTCGCTACGCGAATTCTCGGGGCGACCGCGCAGCGGTCGCGTCGCGCAGCGGTCGCGTCAGTGGCCGCCGCGGATGTAGCCCTCGAGCTGGTCGATGGTCTCCGACTGCTCGTCGATGATCTCCATGAAAAGGTCGCGCAGGGACAGCATGCCTGAGACTTCGCCTTGGTCGACGACGACTAGGTGGCGGATGTGGTGACTGGTCATCAGGTCAACGCAGTCGGACATGCGGTCCTGCGTGCTGACGCTGATGACATCGCGGGTCATGATTTCGGATACGCGCGTGGTCTTCGACGACTTGTCCTTCAGGATGACTTTGCGGGCGTAGTCGCGCTCGGAAACGATGCCGACGAGCTTGCCTTCGATCATCACCGGCAGCGCGCCGACATGGTGGTCGGACATCATTTGAATGGCTTCGAAAACGCTCGCGATGGGCGGGATCGAGTAGACCTCGTCGCCAGTCAACCCCTCGCTCTCGAGGCGTTCGCGCTGCAGACGCGCCTTGTGCTGCATGACGTCGCCAACCGTTTTCATTCGAGGTCTCCTTCGCGTCGATTCTCGTGCGCTTTGCGAGCCAAGTTTGTCGCATTTGCACCGTGTTTTCGATAGCGTCAGCGGCCCTACCGACCAGCGAGGCCAGGCATGTATCCAGGACATTGGGCAACGGTATTCCCGGACAAGCCGGCGGTCATCGATGCGGCCACCGGCGCGGTGCGCACCTACGGCGAACTCAATGACCGTTCCAACCGGCTCGCGCAACTGATGTGGGCGCGCGGATTGCGCCGCGGCGACCACGTCTCGATCCTGATGGAGAACAACCTCGCTTACTTCGACGTCGTGTGGGCGGCGATGCGCTCCGGGCTGTACCTGACGACGGTCAACCGCTATCTCACCGGGGAGGAGGCGGGTTACATCGTCGACAACTCGGAGTCGCAGGTGCTGGTCACGTCACGGGCTCTTGCCGAAGTTGCATCCGAGATCAAGCTGCACGCACCCCAGTGCGCGACCTACCTGATGGTGGACGGTGCCGTCGACGGCTTCGAGGACTTCGAGGCGGCGATGGATGCGCATCCGGCGGAACCGTTGGCCGAGGAACCCGCCGGCTCTTTCATGCTCTACAGTTCAGGCACCACGGGGCGGCCCAAGGGCATCCTGCGTCCGATGGTCGAAGGTCAGATGATCGCCGACGACAATCCGGCCATCGCGGGCCTGTTGCGGGCGCTGTGGGGCGTCGACGAGAACACCGTCTACCTGTCGCCGGCACCGCTCTACCACTCGGCGCCCGTGGGTTTCTGCCAAGGCATGCAGGCGGTCGGCGGGACCGTCGTGATGATGCGCCGCTTCGACCCCGTGCAGGCGCTCGAGGCGATCGAGCAGCACAAGGTGACCCACAGCCAGTGGGTGCCGACCATGTTCACCCGCATGCTGAAGCTCCCCGAGGGGGAACGCTCCGGTTTCGACCTCTCATCGCACAAGGTTGCCATCCATGCCGCGGCGCCGTGCCCGCCCGAGGTCAAGCGACAGATGCTCGATTGGTGGGGGCCGATCCTGTACGAGTACTACGCCGGCACCGAGTTGAACGGATTCACCCACTGCGGGCCGGAGGAGTGGCTCGCGCATCCGGGTACGGTGGGGAAGTCGATCCTCGGCGTCATCCACATCTGCGACGAGGACGGGAACGAGTTGCCGGCCGGCGAGCCGGGCATCGTCTACTTCGAGCTGCCGATGGTCGCCTTCGAGTACCTCAAGGATCCGGAGAAGACCCGGGACGCCCAGCATCCGGAGCACACCAACTGGTCGGCCTTGGGCGACGTCGGCTACCTGGACGAGGAGGGCTACCTCTACCTCACCGACCGCGCCACGTTCATGATCATCTCCGGCGGCGTCAACATCTACCCGCAGGAGATCGAAGACGCGATGGTGATGCATCCGAAAGTGGCCGACGTGGCGGTGATCGGCGTCCCGAACCCGGAGATGGGGGAGGAGGTGAAGGCCGTGGTGCAACCGATCGAAGGGGTGACGCCGGACGAGGCGCTCGCGGCGGAGCTTGTGGCCTATGCGCGCGAGCACATCGCCCACTACAAGTGCCCGAAGACCGTGGACTTCCGCGACGAACTACCCCGGCTGCCGACAGGCAAGCTCTACAAGCGGTTGCTGAAGGACGAGTACTGGGGGAAGACGGGCAGCCGGATCGTCTGATAAGGCCCAAGCCGGTCGCCTAGTTGGGTTCCGTCACCGACGCGCTTGAATCCCGGGCGGCGGAGTCTAGAACGTCCGCCCGTTAAGGCTGGCGTCAACACGTCGAGATAACATTCTCGGCTTCGACCATTCGAGGGAGATCGAACGAATGACAGATGGGGCGGCAACGAAGGAACTTGAAGGCAGGGTTGCGCTGGTCACCGGGGCCGGCCGGC
The DNA here is from genome assembly GCA_026706385.1 of Gammaproteobacteria bacterium. Lineage (GTDB taxonomy): Bacteria > Pseudomonadota > Gammaproteobacteria > Pseudomonadales > Azotimanducaceae > VXYL01. Next base: position 27,522 of record JAPOYV010000087.1, on the reverse strand, counting down.
TCCGCGGCATCGGTCGCGCAGCCGCCGTAGCGCTGGCGCGCCTTGGCGCCGATGTTGCGGTGAGCGGTACCGGCCGCGATCCGGCGACGTTCCCTGACGACGAGAAGGCCGTGGGCTGGCGGGACGTCGACAGCGTCGTGGAGCAGATTCGCGCCGAGGGCCGTCGCGGGCTGGCACTGCGCTTCGACGTCGCCGACCGTGAGCAGGCGGAAGCGGCCGTCGAGCGGATCGTGAGCGAGTTGGGACGCATCGACATCCTGATCAACAACGCCGCTATCGCCCGGGGCGACGACCGGACGCCCGTCCCGGATCTGGACCCGGACCTTTTCCAGCGCGTGGTGGATGTCAAGGTTCGCGGCACGTTTCTCTGCACGCAGGCGGTCATCCGCCACGTCTATGCGCAGGGCGAAGGCGGCAAGATCGTCAACATCGCCTCGGTCGCCGGGAAGCGGGGCAGCCCCAATACCCTCGCGTACAACGCCGCCAATTTCGCGATGATCGGCATGACGCAGTCGATGGCACGGGAGTTCGGGCCTCACGGGGTGAACGTCAATTGCGTTTGTCCGGGCGCCGTCGCGACCTCGCGCATGGATGACGTGAGCCCCGACAATCGACCGAGGCGCGAACGCCCGGGTGACCCGGTGAGCCGGTGGGGCAGCGACGACGAGGTGGGCGACTTCGTCGCGTACCTGTGCACCGAGGCGGCGTCGTGGATCCACGGCCAGTCCATCAACCAGGATGGCGGCGCGATCATGGAGCACTAAGGGTCGACCATGCCGGTGCATGGTATGTTGGGTGGCTAGAGCGAGCACAGACGAGGGGGTCGTCACCCATGACCTTGCGCCCGGAACCCGTCGAGCATCGACAGACCGGCTACGTGCCGTCGCCGATCCTGGATCCGCCCGATGCGCTTCCCCTGCCACCGCTGACGCGCGACTTCGACGTCGCCAAGCAGCACCTGTCGGAGTATGGGATGTGTTTCGTACCCGACGTGCTGAGCGCCGGGGAGATCGAGCGCCTGCGCATCGCGCTTGACGAGCAGGCGGCAGCGGAGCGGAACTTGGGCGACTTGGCGCCGCCCGGGGCGCTCGGCAATAAGCAGCACGTCGCCAACATGGTCAACAAGGGCCGTGTCTTCCTCGATCTCATCGAGCGACCCGAGACCGACGAGCTCGCGGGCTTCATGCTCGGACGCTCGTTCCTGATCTCCAGCATGACCGGCGGGATGTTCCACGCACCGACCACCGAGCCGCAGCTGTTGCACCGCGACCAAGGTTACGTCCCGGCGATGGCTACGTTCCCGGCCGCCTGCAACCTGTTCTGGCTGATCGACGACTTCACGCCCGCCAGCGGCAGCACGCACGTCGTCCCCGGCAGCCACCGCTGGCGGCCGGAATACCAGATCAAGCCGCCGCCACGCGAGATGTCCGTGCAGGTCGAAGTGCCCGCGGGCAGCGTGTTCGCGTGGGAAGGGCGCATCTGGCACGGACTCGGCGTCAACACCAACGGCGAACCCAGGCGCAGCATCACCACCTACTTCTGCCTGCCGTGGATGCGCCAGCAGGAGAACTGGGGCGTGTCGTGCCTGCAGGAAGTGCTCGACGAAGCCAGTCCGAAACTGCGCGCCCGGCTGGGCATGCGGACCTACGGCACGCTAGGCGGCGTATACGGCACGCGGACCAGAGTCGAACCCGGAGGCTTCGGCAACCGCGACGTGGAGTTCCCGGACTACGTCATCGGCGAGGGCGGGAAGCTGCACCCGCTGCGGAGAGTGACGCGACGGGATTTCCCACCGGTATCGTGACGATTGCGCGGACGTGTGCCGTGGACGACCTCAGCAACGCATTGGAACGCGATACGCAGGCATCGGATCAGTCCGGCTGCAGTTCATCGCCTGGCACGGGCGGCACATCGGGAGCGTCGTTGACATAGCGCTCCAAGTCTCCAGGCTTTGCCTTCGCGGCCCTTCGGGCTAGGAACTCGCTCGGCGCTTGTCGCTCGCTCAGGTCTCGTGCACCGAACGTCCGCTCGAGCAGCTCGTCGAGTTGCTGCGCCGCAAGCGGCGAGATGCCGGCGCCGGGGGCTCTCACGACGCTATGCGCGATTAGGCCGCGACGCCGGAAGATCTCCTTGCGGATGGCCACGCCCGGCTGGTTCTCGAAAACGATGAGCGGTAGGTACTCCGAGTAGATCCGCCATGCGTCGTCGGCGCTCGCCGCCACCATCGCCTTGAGGATCTCGGGGAAGGCGAAGCCGGTCATGAACCCGTCGGCCCCGGCCAGGAGTTCGAAGCCGCCATAGAGCGCGCCCAAGCCCGTCAGGATCGGCACATCGCGGTCCAGGGATGCCTTGAGCGCGGCGATCCGTGGCGGCGAAGGCACCGCCTCCTGCTTGATACACGCGATCGTCGGAATGTCCTTCACCATGTCCAGGACGAGGTCCACGGACATGTGCACGTCCGTGGAGCCGGGGTGGTCCTGGAGCACGATGGGCAGGTCGGTGGCCGCGGCGACGGCTCGGAAGTGATCGAAGATGCGCCGCTCCGACGGCACGGGTTCCTTGTGCGGCGTGACCATCACCGCGTCCGCGCCTTGCCGCTTGGCGCTCGCCGCCAACTCGGCGGCGGCACGTGTTCCGCTGTGACTGGTGCCCACGACAACGGGAATGCGGCCAGCGGTGGTCTGAACGGCGGCATCGACCAGATCTGTGCGTTCCCCGTCCGTCAACCGGCTGGCTTCGCCGAGGACGCCGAGGATCGTCACGCCATCCACACCTAAGCAGACCATTCGCTCGATCATGTGCTGGAAACTGCGGACGTCGATGGATTCGTCGGGCAGGAAAGGCGTCGGCAGGATCGGGAAGACACCGCGAAAATCCGTCATGCATTCGGTCCTATCTGTGGACGCGGAAGTCGATCGTGAAGCCAGCTCGGCGCCATAACAGCCAGGTCAACGTGGGATAGAGGGTCAAGGCCGAGGCGACGTGCCACTCGGTGAGGTTCTCGAGCCACGCATCGTCCGGGATGAAGTAAGTGAACGCTTCGAGGGCCAGCCCTTCGACGAGCATGGCGAGGCAGAGGATCAGCTTGATCCGGACGAGCGGGGTCATGCCGAGTACCGCCCGGGCGCGGTAGAGGAGCAGCAGTTGGGCGAGATACGTGAAGCCGAAGTACACGACCGTCCCGTATCGGCGCATCGCGCGCTCGAAATCGCCTTCCGAGCCGAGGAACGTCGCATAGAGAATGAGGGCCACGGCGCCGACGACTCCGATCGCTAGCATCCCGTTGCGCCATTTGCCGGGGGCGTCGCCCAGGGCGAGCAACCAACGCTCGCACAGGAACCAGTAGAGCATGAGCAACACGGCGACGGGGATGATCGTCGCCTTGAAGATGAAGAACCCGGCCCCGTAGCGGCCGCTGGCGCTGACGCTGGTGCAGCCGGTCAGGTGCGGCACGCAGTCCGGCAGATAGCCGCCGGCCGCCGAGGCCACGTAGGCACCGATGACGCCGGCCCAACTCAGGGGCCAGATGATGAGGGCGACGTGACGAAGGTCCACGGCGTCAAGAGTTTACCGGTGGCGGGCGCTTGGCACCGCAAGAACGCCGTTGTGCGATAGTTCCAAGAAACCAGACGGTTGACCGGCCTTGCAGCACTGGATCTTCGGCTACGGCTCGCTCATCTGGCGCGTCGACTTTCCCTACCACGAGCGTGAGAAGGCCGCCATCGTCGGCTGGTCGCGGCGCTTCTGGCAAGGCTCCCACGACCATCGCGGCACGCCGGACGCGCCCGGCCGCGTATTGACGCTGATTCCAGAACATGACGCACGATGCGTCGGCATGGCCTACCTAGTCGACGAGGATGTCTTCGAGCACCTCGACCACCGCGAGAAGAACGGCTACGAGCGGGTCGACGTCCACATTAGGCTGGCTGGCCGGGACGTTCCTGGCGTCACTTACATCGGTGCCGAAGGCAACTTCGCCTACCTGGGCCCTGCGCCGCTTGCGGACATCGCCGCGCAGATCATCCGCTCGCAAGGCCCGAGCGGCCACAACATCGACTACCTCCTGGAACTCGATTCGGCACTGGCGACGCTCGGCGTGACCGAGCCCCACGTTCGATCGCTGGTGGAGTTGGCGCGGGGCTAGCTATCGGCCCCGAGCCGCGGGCGGGATGCCATAGGCCGTGGTGGCCTTGATTTCCGACATCGCGATGTTCGAGTGCACCTCCTGCACGCCGGGAATCTGCGACAGGTGGTCGAAGAAGAACCGTTCGTAGGCCGGCACGTCCTCGGCCACGATCTGCACGAGGAAGTCCATCTCCCCCATCAGCGTATGGCAGGCCTGCACCTCGGGATACTCGCGGATGGCGTCGGCGAAGCGGGGCACGGAGCGCCGACCATTGGCGTCGAGCTTGACCATGGCGAACACGAGCACGTCCAGCCCGAGCTTGTGCCGGTCGAGGAGCGCGACGCGGCGTTTGATGTAACCGTCCGCCTGCAGCCGGTTGATGCGTCGCCAGCACGGGGACTGGGAAAGGCCGATCCGCTCGCCGATCTCGGCGGCGGTGAGCGACGCATCGCTCTGCAGCAGGTCGAGGATCCTGACGTCCATGGCGTCAATGGACATGATTTACCTCCACTTACAGCATTTGGAGAATAAGACATTCGTTATTCGAGTGCGAGTGCGAGAAAAAGCAATCCAGATTCATTGAATGCAGAATACGATGCCCTCATCGATGTCTGTAAGTCTATGACGAGGTATTGAACGATGACGGAATCGGATTTCAGCGAATTCCATCGCATCGAGTCGCGCGCGGACCGGCGCACGGGACTGCGTGCGGTCTTTGCCCTGCACGACCTGACGCTCGGTCCGGCGACCGGCGGTGTGCGCCGCTGGCACTACGCCACCGAGGACGATGCGGTCGTGGACGCCATGCGCTTGGCGCGCGGCATGACCCGCAAGAACGCCCTGGCCGGACTGCCGTTCGGTGGCGGCAAGGCGGTGATCATGAGCGACGGCGCACCGGTGACCAAGGCGCAGCTCCACGTCTTCGGCCGCTGGATCGACGAGCTCGGTGGCGAGTACATCTCGGCCGAGGACGTCGGCATGCGCGTCGAGCACATGGTCGAGGTGCGCAAGGAAACGCGCTTCGTCACCGGCATCGGCGACCGAGGCTTGGGCGGCCACCCCGGACCGAAGACCGCGCGCGGCGTCTTCCGGGGCATTGAGGTCGCCCTCGGCGGTTCGGTGAACGGTGCCCGGGTGGCCGTTCAGGGGCTCGGCGCGGTCGGTATGGCCCTGGTGGAAATGCTGGCCACCGCTGGCGCGCGGTTGGTCGTCTCGGATCTCGATGCCGGCCGGGTCGAGGTCGCCGAACGCCTCGGTGCCGAACGCTGTGCCTTGGAGGACGTGCTGCTAAGCGATGTCGACGTGGTCGCGCCCTGTGCTCTCGGACAGATCCTGACACCGGAGGTGGCACGGGGCCTGAGGGCACGGAACGTCGCTGGTTCGGCCAACAACCAACTCGCGAGCGACGAGGCCGGACGCATCCTGCACGAACGCGGCATCCGCTACGCCCCCGACTACGTGATCAACGCCGGCGGTATCATCAGCGCCGGCTACGAGTATCTCGGTTGGCTGGGTGCGGAGATCAAGATCGACGCCATTGGCACGCGCCTCGATACGATCTTCCGCGAGTCCGCGGCGACGGGTGAGCCGACCCATGAGATCGCCGAACGCATGGCGCTCGCGGTGATCCACGGAGCCCGCGCCCGGCGCACGGCAGCGTAAGCCGTTGGTGACTTAAGCCTGTTCGGCGGCCTAACCTGGGTCGCCGATCACGGTCTGCGCGTCTTCCTCGACGACCGTGTGCTCGATGTAGCCGACCTTCTCGATCTCGATGCGCACCTCGTCGCCCACCTTGAGCCACGGCGGCGGCCTCATGGCGGCGGCGACGCCGGACGAGGTGCCAGTGAAGATCACGTCGCCCGGCTCCAGCGTGAACGATTTGGTCAGGTGCTCCACCTGCTGGAAACAGTTGAAGATCAGGTGCTCGGTGTTCGAGTTCTGGCGCACCTCGTCGTTCACGACGGTACGGATTCCGAGGTTGTGTGGATCCTCGACCTCGTCGGCCGTCACGATCCATGGTCCGAACGGGGCGTGGGTATCGAAGGACTTGCCGATCTGCATGGTGCGGGACGCCGCCTGCCAGTCGCGAACGCTCACATCGTTGCCGCAGCAGTAGCCGGCGATCACCTCGTGGGCACGGTCCTTGGGTACGTGCTTTGCGCGCTTGCCGATCACGAAGGTCAGTTCGCCCTCGTAGTCGAGCGTATCCGACACCGCCGGCTTGTTGATCGATCCGTAGGGCCGGTTGGTCGCCGTGGTCTGCTTGTTGAACCACATTTGAACGCTCGGCGCGGTGCCGCCCGTTTCCGCAACGTGGTCGGCGTAGTTGAGGCCGATCGCGAGGATCTTGCCAGGTCTCGGCACGGGCGCTTCAAGGACGACGTCGGCCACTGGAAATGAGACGTCGGGGTTGGTCTGCGCTTCCTCGGCGAGGGCCATGGCCTCGTCGCCGGCTTGAAGGAACGCGATCATGTCCGACGGCAGTTCCGGGACCACGGCGGGCAGGTCGATGACCAGTTCGCCGACGACGACGCCGATGCGCGTGCGTTGTCCATGCGTGAACGTGCAGAGCTTCATGGGTACCCCCTTAGATCGTCGCCAGCCACGCCTCGGCGTGGCCGGCCATTTCCTCGAACACGGTATCCGTTCGTTGGCGCGTGCGTTTCAGGACCTTGTAGCCGTGGTCCGCGGTCTCGAGCCAGTTCACCGTTGCGCCGATGCGCGCGGCCACTTCGTTCAAGAGGTCGGCATCGGCCATGCCGTCGCGCGTGCCGGACAGGAACAGCATGGGCGCGCCGACTTCGTCGAGATGGTCCGCCCGTTTGGTCGCGGGCTTTTTCGGCATGTGCAACGGGAACGAGCAGAAGATGAGCCCGGCCGGGTCCAGGCCGTGGTCGACCACGGCGTGCGACGCCATGCGCCCGCCGAAGCTGTGCCCGCCGAGGAGATAGGGGCCGTCGGCGTTCGCCTTGGCGCACGTGAAAGCGGCTGCCACCGTCGCGGTCGATACCGCTTGCGCATCGACGCGTGACCGACGTTCCTCCATGAACGGGAAGTTGTAGCGCAACGTTGCGATCCCGACCTCGGCGAAGGCTTCCGCGATCCCCGCCATGCTGCCGTGGAGCATGCCGGCGCCAGCGCCGTGGCCAAGGGTGAGCGTCGCGCGGTGTTCGCCATCCGCGGGCCGGAGCAGGGCGCTGACCCGCTTCTCGCCGACGTCGATGTGCAGTTCGTCCATCAGTCGGGCAGGTCGGCGGACGAGTCAATCACGGTACCGACGAGTCCGTATTCGACGGACTCTTCGACGCTCATCCAGTAGTCGCGGTCGGTGTCCTTGGCAACGCGGTCGAGCGGTTGTCCCGTCTGCTCGGCGATGATCTGGTTGATGCGCTCGCGGGTCTTCAGGATCTCGCGGGCGGCGATCTCGATGTCGGACGCGTCGCCGCCGAAGCCGCCAGCCGGTTGGTGGATCAGGAAGCGCGTATTCGGTAGCGCGTAGCGGTTCTCGCGCTCGGTGGCGAGGTAGATGTGGGTCGCGATGCTGCCCACCCAGCCGGTGCCCACGATACGCACCGTCGGCTTGATGAAGCGGATCATGTCGAAGATGGTATCGCCGGATTCGACGTGGCCGCCCGGCGAGCCGATGTAGAGGGTGATGGGATCGTCGCTTTGGAAGGACAGGGCGAGGAGTTTCTCCGCGGTTCGTCGCGCCACGTCCTTGTCGATCTCGCCGAAAATCGTAAGCGTGCGGTTCTTGAACAGCGTGCTATCGACGAGAACGGCCTGTTTCGCGGCCTCGGCCGCTTCCTTCTCGCCATCCGGGGCGTCGGAACCCGTGGCGTCGCGCATGGGGAGCCTCGCGATCAAGCAAAGCGCGCCATCTTAGCGGAATTGATAAGCTGGCAGGAATCTCAAAGTACCCACCTCAAGAGGACCGATGCCAGCCGTTCACGATCGTGGCGGATTGCCCTGCGACGAGCCGATCGACCGCGCGGAACACGAATGGGCGGACTGGGAGCATGTGACCAATGCGCTCGTCGGCGTGCTGCGTCGGCATGGGCTCATCAACGTCGACGAACTCAGGCGCGGCATCGAGGCGATGGCGCCCGCGGAATACGAGTCCGCCAGCTACTATGAACGCTGGTCGGCGTCCATCGAGACCCTCCTCGTGGAGAAGGGCATCCTGAGCCAAGCGGAGATCGATGCCGCGGCCGCGATGCTGGATGCGCGATGGGGGTAGCGCTGCGCGCCGGGGACATGGTCATCGTGCGGACTGCGGACGTCGGCCACCACCATCGCACGCCGTGGTTCGTCAAGGGCAAGGCCGGTACGGTTCGCCTGGTGCACGGCGCGTTCCCCAACCCGGAGTCGCGTGCGCATGGCGGCGACGGTTTGCCGAAACGCCGGCTCTGCCAGGTGGAGTTCCGTCAGACCGACGTTTGGGGGAAGCGCTATCGTGGCGCCGATGCCGACGTGGTCCTGGTCGACATGTTCGAGCATTGGCTCGAGCGCGGTTGAGCGTGGCGGACGAACACCCGCCACTGGAACACGTCGAACGCGGCCTGCGCGCCACCCGCATTCTCGCGATTCGGCGCTTGTTGACCGACAAGGGCGTGATCACGGTCGCCGAGGTCGATGACATCATCGAGCGCGCGCGGGAGCGGACGCCGGCCGATGGCGCCAAGGTCGTTGCGCGTGCGTGGGTGGACGACGCGTACAAGGCGCGGCTGTTGACCAACGCCCGCAGCGCCGTGGCGGAGTTGGGTTACCGGCTGTCGCACGATGCGGAACTCGCGGTGGTTGAGAACACGGCCGACGTCCACCATCTGGTGGTCTGCACGCTGTGCTCGTGCTATCCCACGTCGCTTCTCGGTCCGCCTCCCGACTGGTACAAGAGCTTCGCCTACCGCCAGCGCGCCGTGGTCGAACCGCGCGCGGTGCTCCGCGAGTTCGGGCTGGCGTTGGCGGGCCGCGTGCGCGTGGCGGTCGTCGACAGCACGGCGGATGTGCGCTACCTCGTGTTGCCCCGTCGCCCGTCGGGGACCGAAAACATGGCGGAGGATGCTCTCGCCGAACTGGTGACGCGAGACAGTATGATCGGCGTCGCCGCAGCACGGCTGCCACGCTAGGACAACAAGGAGTTTGATGTGCCCCTGAACCCCGAATACCAGGCCCTGCTGGAGCAGATGGCGCAACTCGAAGGCCCGCCATTGGTCGATCTGCCGGTCGACGTCGGCCGCCAGATGTACCGCACCATGCAGCCGGAGGCGCCGGAGATCGAGGTGGGCGCGGTGCTCGACACCGATGCCGACGGCGTGCCGGTTCGCGTCTATCAACCCGTCGGCGAGGGCCCGTTCCCCGTGGTGATGATGTTCCACGGCGGCGGCTGGGTGATCGGCGACCTCACCACGGCCGACGGGCAGAGCCGCGAAGTCTGCCGGCAGGTAGAGGCGGTGGTGATTTCGGTCGATTACCGGCTTGCGCCGGAGCATCCGTTTCCCGCGGCGGCCGACGATTGCTACGCGGCGACGCTGTGGGCTGCCCAAAACGCTCAACGACTCCGTGGCGACCCGGGGCGCCTAGCACTGGCCGGGGACAGCGCCGGTGGCAATCTGGCCGCGGTCGTCTCCCAAATGATCCGTGACAAGGGTGGGCCGGCGGTGTCGTATCAACTGCTCGTCTACCCGGTCACCGACGGCGTCAACTTCGACACGCCCTCGTACCACGAGAACGGCCAGGACTACATGCTTACGGCCGATTCCATGCACTGGTTCTGGAACCACTACACGCCGAATGTGGAGGATCGCCGCAACCCCTATGCGTCGCCGCTCCTGGCGGAGGACCTCAGCGGCCTCCCGGCGGCGCTCGTGATGACGGCCGAGTACGATCCCCTGCGCGACGAGGGCGAAGCCTACGCCGCAAAGCTCGCCGACGCGGGCGTCGACGTGAAACTGATCCGCTGCGACGGCCTGATCCACGGCTTTTTCGGTCAAACGAGAACGGTCCAGGCGGCCGTCGAGCCGATGGGCCGGGCGTGCAAGCTGCTCAAGGCGGCGTTGTCGTGAACCAGACGGGCGTTGCCGTCGTCATCGGCGTAGGGCCGGAGGACGGCCTGGGCGGGAGCTTGTGCAAGCGTTTTGCTGCACGCGGCATGCACGTTTTCGTGGCTGGCCGGACACGCTCGAAACTCGAGGCCTTGGTCGACGTGATCGCCGCCGCGGGTGGTGAGGCCACGGCGCATCCGGCGGACGCCACGAGCGAGTCCGACATCAAGACACTGTTCGACGCCGCCTGTGCGGCTGGAGAGGTGCAACTGGCGATCTACAACGCCGGCAACAGCTTCCCCGGTCGCGTGGCCGGCATGGAGGCGGACTACTTCGAGTCGGCCTGGCGGGTTTGCTGCTTCGGCGGCTTCCTCTTCGGGCGCGAGGCGGTCCAGCGAATGACCGGGGGCAGCGTCCTGTTCACCGGTGCCAGCGCCTCGTTGCGTGGCCGCGCCAACTTCGGCGCGTTCAATGCCGCCAAGGGCGCGCTGCGGAACTTCGCCCAGGCGCTGGCCAAGGAGGCGAACGAGGCCGGCATCCACGTCGGCCACGTCGTGGTGGACGGGCCGATCGGCGGCGAGAAGATCAAGAGCCGTGCGCCCGACTACGCCAAGCGCCTAGGGGAAGGCGGCATGATCAGCCTCGAAGGCATCGTCGATGCCTTCGAGTTCCTTAGCCTGCAGCCCCCGACCGCGTGGTCGTTCGAGGTCGATGTCAGGACGTCGCGGGAACGCTGGTAGCGTTCTGGAATCCGATCAGTCGTCGACCCGGGCCTTTGCCGATCCCTTCAAGACCTCGACGCCGTCCTGGTTCACGGTCGAGATGTCGAGATCCACGATCCCGTTCGTCACACCGACCACGGTGGCCGTCGCATCGAGCGTATCGCCCGGAAACACCTGGCTGGTGAAGCGCACGCCGTACTCGGTCAGTCGACCGTCGCCGACGTAGTTGGTGACCATCTTGCCGGTCATGCCCATGGTCAGCATGCCGTGCGCGAACACGCTCGGATAGCCGGCCACCTCCTTGGTGAAGACCTCGTCGGTGTGCACGGGGTTGTAGTCTCCCGATGCGCCCGCGTACATGACGATCTGGGTGCGTTTCAGGTCCTCGACGAGCCGTTCCGTGTAGGTGTCGCCGACGTTCAAGTCGCTTGCTTGCAGTGCCATCGCTGATCCCCCTTAGCCTTGGTCAACAGGGCGTTCGGTACGCACGCCCACGCCGATGGCGGTGACGACGAGGTCGCCGTTCTGGTCCCGGTACTCGGTGACGGATTCGCTGAAAACCAGCTTGCCCGAACGGCGGCCCTGCTTCTCCCAGGTCTCGCCCGGCCTGGTGGTCGCCGACAACACGTCGCCCGGCTTCATGTGGCGGTGGTAGATGAAACGCTGCTCGGCATGGAGGCCGCCACCTCCGCCGCCACCACCCCCGCCGCCGCCACCTTCGCGGGGTTTCGCGCCGCTCGGCTTGCCGCCGGAACCGAACCAGCCGTCGCCGTCGATGCTCGGGCGCAGGCCGTAGTTGGGATCGAACTGCGCGCTGGCTTGGGCGAACGTCGGCGGCGCGATGATGCTGCCCGGTTCCGTGCCCTTGGCGTAGTCCTCGTCGTAGTAGACCTGGTTGTCGTCGCCGACGGAGCGCGCAAACATCATGATGTGGCTCGCCTCCACCGTGAATTTCTCTACAGCCATGTTCCTCCCTTCGCTTGCGTATGAGTGACTGATGCGGCAGCCGCGCCGCAGCGGCGTAACTTAGCAAAAGTGGCGCGGCTCGGGATACGCTGGTTCGCGCAGCCTAGTGACCCTTGAACTCGGGTTTGCGCTTCTCGAGGAACGCGGCAATGCCTTCCTTCTTGTCTTCGGTCTGCACTAGGGCCCCTTGCGCGTACTTCTCCAGCATGAGCGCCCCGGCAAGGCTCGCCTCCATGCCGAAGTGCACCATGGCCTTCATGGTGCGCGGCACGAACGGTGCGAAGGTCGCCAGGTGGTCGGCCATGCGGCGTGCCTCGGAGAGCAGTTCCTCCTTGGGGACGATTCGTGTCACGAGGCCGATCGACAGGGCCCGCTCGGCGTCGATGGGTTCGCCCATGAGCATCATCTCCATCGCCCAACCGCGGCCCACGATCCGCGGTAGGCGGGCGGTGGCACCGCCGCCGGGGATGATGCCGAGCTTGCCCTCGGGCGTGGCGAAACGGGAGGTCGGCGTGGCGATGCGGAGATCGCAGCCGAGGGCGACTTCGAGACCCCCGCCCATGCAGATGCCGTCGATCGCAGCGATTGTCGGCTTCGGTGTCCGCTCGAGCTGCTCAGCCAATCCTTGGACGATCGGCTCCAGCGCCTTCCTGAAGTCCCGTTCAGTCACCTCGGAAAGGTCTGAACCGGAGGCGAAGGCGCGACCACCCGCGCCGGTCACCGTGATCACTTTGACCGCGTCGTCCGCGGCCGCTTCCGCAACGGCCTCCTGCAACTCCCGCAACGTGTCGAGCGAGATCGCGTTATGCTTCTCGGGCCGGTTGATGGTGACAAGCGCCATGGGTCCTTCGACGCCATAGCGGATTTCACGGTAGCTCAACGTCGTACCTCCACATTCGGACCTCGTGGCCTGGGTGCCATCGTGGGGCCGCGTAGTTTGACACGGTTGCGGCACCGCGAAGGTGCTGTTTTTTCTTCATTTAGGGGGCTGTCATGTTGAAGAGTACAAGGCGTCTGCTGAAGGTCGCCGTCGGTGTCGTCGCGATTGCGACCACGGGTGGTCTCCATGCCCACGGTACGGTCGGCGCGGACGATGACGAGGCGCGTACGATCGATTTCCCAGACACCGATGACTACGTCACGCTGGTCACGGACCTGCACACGCATTCGGTCTTCTCCGACGGTCACGTTTGGCCGAACGTCCGTGTCGCCGAGGGGCTCCGCGACGGCCTGGATGTGCTGGCGATCACGGAGCACCTCGAGTACCAGCCGCATCGTCTGTTCATACCGAACCGCGATCGCAACGACGCGGTCGGGGAGGCGTTGCAGTCAGCCGCCGGCACCGGCCTGCTCGTGGTGGCGGGCTCCGAGATCACGCGCGATGCGCCGCATGGACACATGAATGCCGTGTTCATTACCGACGCCAATGCGCTGTGGCCGGTCGGTGACCGTTCTGGCCCAGAGCTGTCCGCCTTCCGTTCGGAGTGGACGCCGGAGAAGGCGGTTGCCGAGGCCAATGCGCAAGGCGCGTTCGTGTTCTGGAACCACCCGTGGGCGTTCACGGCGACTCCCGGCTTGCGCACCGAGTTGGCCGACGTGCATCGCGCTTTGATCGATCAAGGCCAATTGCACGGCATCGAGATCGTCAACGGCCAGACCTACAACGAGGAGGCGCACCGCATCGCCGTCGAGCACGACCTGACGTTCATCGGCACGTCGGATGTTCACAACCTCGTCGATTGGGACTACGACATCGCGGGCGGCGGTCACCGGCCGGTCACCCTGGTCCTCGCATCCGAGCGTTCTGCGGATGCGATCAAGGAGGCGCTCTTCGCGCAACGCACCGTCATCTGGTTCAATGACCTCCTGATTGGGCGCGACGCACCATTGGACGCGCTCCTGAAGGCTGGCCTCACCATGGAACGGGCAGTGCGCGAAGGCGTAGGGGTCGTCGGCGTGACGTTGCGCAACACCATGGATGCGCCGCTTCGACTCCGTCATCTGTCGACTGACGCGCAGTCGCTGCACCGCCGGGCCGACCTGGTGGACGTGCCACCCCAGGGCGTCGCCGAGCTACTTGTAAAGCCGGCGACTGCGAGCGACGAAGTCGTGCTGACCTTCGAAGTCCTGAATGCGCTGACCACCCCCAATACGCACGCCGAGGTGACGTTGCGCCGCCCGGTGGAGGGCATGTCGCTGCCGAAGTCGTACACCTACGACGGCGACCCGTCGTTCACGATCGAGTTTCCGCCGGGTACGAATATCGACGCGCCGGCCGAGCTGGGCGAGGTCTTCGCCGCACAGACGCCGGACGGCGTGACGTTCGGGGTCTTCGTCGACGAGGTCGTCGCGCTGGATGCGGTGGCTGCGCTGTTCATGGAAACGGTGGCGCACTTGGGGTCGGATTTCGACGTCACCGAGAACCGACCGATCACGCTTGCCGACGGTACGCCGGCCTACCGGTCGGAGGTGGCATGGTTCTACACCCCGTCAAGCCTGGAGCTGAAGACGCAGATCGTTTCCGCGGTGGAAGACGGCAAGGTGGTCTGGGTGGCCGCCCATCCGCAACGGCAAATGGCGCACATCGCCCGACTCGTGGAAAGCCTGCGATTTGACTGACTCGAAGCCGAACCACCGTTGTCTAGCCCGGTGCGGGAATGCGTTTGCCGCGCTTCTGTGGAGCATGGCGGTGGATGCGGCCGAGTGGAGCAACACCGAGTTGCACCTTCAGTTTGGCCGTTTGGACGTTCCGGCTTTCGCCGGCGGTGGGACGGCGACCCACGTCATCTATACGTTGCAGCACGCGAGCGGCTGGAAGTACGGCGACACGTTCGCCTTCGTCGACGTGCTGGATTCGCGGGAAAGCGCCTTCCAGGATTTCGATGCCTACGGTGAAGCGTATGCGAACCTGAGCCTGGGTAAGATGACCGGCTGGGCGATGGCCTTCGGCCCGGTTTCAGACGTCGGCTTGATCGGCGGTGGCAACTGGTCCGCCGACGCGAATGTGCGCAAGTACGCTGCCGGCTTCCGCTTGGCGCTCGGCCTTGATGGCTTTGCGTTCGCGAACCTCGACGTGATGGCGCTCATGGACCGCAGCGAAGGCATCGCATCCGGCGGGGCACCCTCGGAGGACGACACCGTTCTCGTCGACTTCAACTTCGCGCGACCGTTCCAGATCGGCGGAACGGACTTCAGCATCGAGGGGCACGTCGAATTCGTCGGCGAACGGACCAACGAACTCGGCGGCGAGGTCGATGCCTGGATCCTCGCGCAGCCGCAGTTGCAGTGGCATCTGAACGAGGCGATCGCGATCGGCGTCGAGTACCAGTTCTGGATGAACAAGCTCGGCGACGACTCGACGGACGAGAACGCCGTCCAGGCGCTGCTCGTCTGGGAGTTCTAGGGAAGCAGAGCACGCTGCATCGCGTCGCGCCAACGACGCGCGTAGAATCCTCCGTTCTCTACGGGGGGCGGCAGATGACACTGCGAGCGGCAGTCCGCTATCTCAGCGACGAGTGGAAAACGCGTCCTGACAGGGCCTTCATCTACTCGAAGGAGACGCGGCATCAGAACACGACGAAACGCGACGTGACGATCACCGACGCGCGGCCGCTCGTGGCCGACGCCTCCATCGACATCGAGCGCAACGGCTTCACCTATTCGGCCTACGAGCCGCACGTCACGGACTACACCGACGGCGATGCGGTGAAGTCCAGCTACGAGACGGCCATCGCGCCGTTGCTGCGCGAGCTGACCGGTGCGCGCGAGGTCTACGTGCAGAACCACCAGACCCGGACCGAAGACCCCAAGACCTTCCTCGGCGCCTACTCCCGCTACGTGCATTGCGACTATCCCATGGCCCCGAACGCGGAGCGGGTTTCGAACCTGTTGAAGGCGCACGGTCGCGACAATGTGGATGTCGACAGGCTCGACTACCTCTGGTTCAACATCTGGGCGCCGATCGACCGACCGGCCGAACAGAACCAACTGACCGTCATCGATGCCTCGACGCTCACCGACGACGACTTCCAGGAGTACTACTTCACGCCGCGCGCGGAAGGCGGTTTCGCGGCCATTCCGACCTGGAATGAGAACCACCGCTTCTACTACATCGCTAACATGCGCCCGGGCGAAGCGATCGTGTTCAAGCAGTACGACTCCCGGCCGGGCATGCCCAAGGTCTGCCCGCACACCGCGTTCTACGACCCCGCGGTCGGCGAGAACCATCCGGGACGACGGAGCGTGGAGTTCCGGGCGGTCTGCATTCTCTGACGCCCGGCGGTCGAAGGCGCGATATGCAAACAACCCGCAAACGGAAACTCGAGGACTTGGATCCCGTTGAGTTCATGGCCGTTCTGGATGAAGGCGGGCGCAAGTTCAACGAGGAATGTGATCGCCTGGGGATCTCCCGGGTGATCGAGATCGACGGCAAGCCCGTCCTCTACCACCCGGATGGGATGCACACGCCGTTGCCGAGCGACCGTGCCGCCATGGAGGCGCTCTTCCGGCGCTACAAGGTGGCGTCCGATGAAGCCCGCTGCCCCTAGCCCACGCTTCACCATCTTCGGCGGCCCGAACGGGTCAGGCAAATCGACCGCCTATGCTGCGGGCGGCCGAGGGGATCACCGGCGACCTTGAGATTCGCGAGCCGCGAGGGGGTTACGTGGTCTCGTCGGAGGCGGCCGGCCCAGGCATGAAGTAGCTCCTACACGTCGACCTCGCCGCCGCCGCTCTCCGCGGAGCGGTAGAGCGCATCGAGCATCCGCTGCACGGCGAGCCCGTCCTCGCCCGGCGCCAGGCTTGGCTTGTCATAGAGGCAGTGGTCGACGAAGTTGTGCATCTTGCGCCGGAAGATGTCGCCCTGGCCAAGCCAGCCGGGCGCCTTGTTGACCATGTGGCCGTGCTCGTCGCGGAAGATGCCCGGCGGATCCCAGCTACCGCCGCCTTCGTCGCCCATGAGTTCGAAATTCCATTCGTTCTTTTCGATGTGGGCGGCGAAACAGGCCTCGATGTGGATCACGGCCCCGGTCTCGAAACGGATGCGGCCGACGGCGAGATCCTCCACCGTGTAGGTCTCGTGGTCCCAGCCCTTCCACATGGACTCGATCTCGTCCGATGGCTTGTCGCCGATGTAGGTGAACATGTCCGCCGATGCGCTCACCGGCCTAGGCGTCCCCATGGCGTAGTGGGTCATCTCCAGGACGTGCACGCCGATGTCGATGAGCGGTCCGCCGCCTTGTAAGTCCTTGCGGCCGAATACGCCCCAGTTGGGGATGCCGCGGCGGCGCAAGGCCTTGACCCGACCGAACAGGATGTTGCCGAACTGACCGTCGTCGAAGGCGCGACGCAGGAACTGGGTGCGCGGGTGGTAGCGATACTGGAAGCCGATCACGAGCTTCCGGCCCGTGTCGTTGGCCGTCTGCAGCATGCGCTCGCCGGCGGCCGCGGTGTGCGCCAACGGCTTTTCGCACAGAACGTGGCAGCCGGCGTTCAACGCGTCGATGGTGGGCTGTTCGTGCAGCTTGTTCGGCGTACACACCGAGACCGCGTCGAGGTCTTCCTTGGCGAGCATCTCCGTCCAGTCGGCGTACATGCCTTCGATGCCGAAGCGATCGCGATGGCGCAGCATGGGCGCCTCGGCGACGTCGGCCATCGCGACGAGTTCCACGTCGTCGCGCTTGACGAGTTCGGTCAGGTGCGCGCCGGCGATCCCGCCCGCGCCGATGAAGCCGTAGCGGAGCTTCTTGTCCTTCCGGGTCATGCCGCCTTGAGTTCCTCCGGCGGTCTCACGAACGGTTGCGGCACCGGGTCCTTCGTCATGCCGACGACGCCCTTGTAGCCGTGGTGCTCCTCCTCGATATGCAGTGTGCGTTCCGGAATGATGAATCGGCTGCCAGGCCCGCACTCGTGGAGCGTGCCGTCCGCCGGATCCTGGAATCGGAACACGCCCTCTTCGACGTAGAAGTGTATGCCGACGTCGTGCCAATGGATCGGCGTGCCCCCGCTCGGCGGTGCATCGACTTCATGGATATGGAGCCCGGCTGCCTCCATCTCGGCGCGGGCTTCGCTCTGCTCGGTGAAATAGCCGTGGTCGACGGAAATGCCCATCGTTCCCCTCCTCGCCTAGTAGCTTGAGTTGCGTCTTCGAGCTTAACGCATCAGCCGGAAGCACTCGCGGAGTTCATCGACAAAGAGTTCCGGCTGCTCGAAGGCCGCGAAGTGGCCGCCCTTGTCGAGTTCGTTCCAGTAGACGATGTTGCCGTAGCGTTGCTCGGCCCAGCTTCGAGGCGTGGGCACGATCTCCTTGGGGAAGATGCTGCAACCGGTGGGCAGCATGACTTTGTCCTGGTTCCCGCCACCGAACGTGCGGTTGAAGCTCTCCCAGTACAGCCTCCCGGATGAGGCGCCGGTTGCGGTCAGCCAATAGAACATGACGTTGTCGAGGAGTTCGTCGCGGCTCAGTACGTTCTCGGGGTGCTTGTTGCCGTCGGCGTCCTCGCAGTCCGTCCATTCGAGGAACTTCTCGATGATCCACGTGGCCTGCCCCATTGGCGAGTCGACCAGACCGTAGCCCAGCGTTTGGGGACGCGTGCTCTGCTGCTTCGAGTAGCCGGAACCCCAAGCGTTGTAGTAGCGCCCGCCCTCGAAGGCCTGCTTGTCGCGCTCGGTCGGGTTGTCCCGCGCTTCCTGGGTCGGACCGGCGCTTGGCATGTTGACGTGGATGCCCGTGCAAGCGCCCTTGTCCTGCATCGCAATCGCCGTGGTGACGGCGGCGCCCCAGTCGCCGCCCTGGGCGTAGTACCGGTCGTAGCCGATGCGCTGCATGAGGGTGTCCCACACCGAGGCGATCTTGCCGACGCCCCAGCCGGTCGCCTCGGGCTTGCCCGAGAACCCGTAGCCGGGCAGGGAGGGGCAGATGACGTTGAACGCGTCGGCCGCATCGCCACCGTGGGCCGTCGGGTCGGCGAGCGGCTCGATGATCTTGTGAAACTCCACGACCGATCCCGGCCACCCGTGGGTGATGAGAAGCGGCGGGGCGCCCGGGTTGTCGCTCTTGCGGTGAATGAAGTGGACGTCGAGCCCGTCGATGGTCGTGATGTACTGCGGAAAACTGTTGAAGTGCGCCTCGCGGGCACGCCAGTCGTAGTCGTTCAACCAGTAGTCGCGCAGTTCGTGGGCGTAGGCCAGCGGCAGTCCCTGGCTCCAGTCGTCCGGGGTTTCGGCGTCCGGCCATCGCGTCTCGGCTAGGCGCGTGCGCAGGTCGGCCAGTTCGTCGTCGCCGACGTCGATGCGGAAGTTGCGGATTTCGCTCATGTGTCAATCCCGTAGCAGTTCGTTGATGGACGTCTTCGACCGCGTGCTCGCGTCGACGCGCTTGATGATCACGGCGCAGTAGAGGTTGGGCCGCGGCACACCGTCGCTGGCATTCCCCCCGGGTAGCGAGCCGGGGACCACGACCGAGTACGCGGGCACGCGACCTGTGGTGATTGCGCCGGTGGCCCGGTCGACGATCTTCGTGGACTGGCCGATGAACACGCCCATGGCGAGCACGGCGCCCTCCTCGACGATGACCCCCTCGACGACCTCGGAGCGCGCGCCGATGAAACAGTCGTCCTCGACGATCACCGGCTCCGCCTGCAACGGTTCGAGGACGCCGCCGATGCCGGCGCCGCCGGAGATATGGCAATTCTTGCCGATCTGCGCGCACGAGCCGACGGTCGCCCAGGTGTCGACCATGGTGCCGCTGTCGACGTAGGCGCCGATGTTGACGAAACTGGGCATGAGCACGACCGATGGTGCGATGTAGGCGGAGTGGCGCACCACCGCCGAAGGCACGGCGCGAAAACCCGCTTCCCGAAAGCGCGCCGCATCCCAGCCGGCGAATTTCGAGGGCACCTTGTCCCACCAAGGGCTGCCGCCCGGACCGCCCGGGACGGTTTCCATGTCGTTGAGTACGAAACTCAAGAGAACGGCCTTCTTCAGCCACTGGTTGACGACCCATTCGCCGCCCACCTTCTCGGCCACCCGCGCGGTCCCGTTGTCGAGGGCGTCGAGTGCTTGGGTTACGGCGTCGCGGACCGGCCCTTGGGTCTCGAAGGAGAGTTCGTCGCGGCGTTCCCACGCGTCGTCGATGGTGGTCTCTGGGTCAGTCATGGGGTCAGCCGTCGCGAAAGGCGTGGATATTAGAGGCTGTGATGGGGCGGGGATAGCCCCGTAGGGGCGTTGTAAATCACGATCGCGGCGGCGGAAGCCGGGGAGGAGGTCGTGATCGCGCGCAAGGGCAAACCGACCGTGCGGCTCGTACCCGTGCGCCGCGCCGGATTTCAGTTCGATACGCTCAAGCACTTGGTCTCTACAGTCCCAGACTTCGACGACAAGATGTCTGAGGAGGAACTGGCGCTTTGGGAGCGGGGGCTTTGAGTGCCGTCCTGCTGGACACGCATGCCTGGGTTTGGGGCCATATGGACTCCCGCCGGTTTGGCGAATCGGCCCGAGCGACAATCCAACAGAGCGACCTCGTATACGTGAGCCCCATCAGCGTCCATGAAGTGACGCAAAAAGTGCGCTTGGGCCGATGGCCTGAAATCACGCCGCACATCGGCTCCTTGGTCGCCGATGAGCAGGCTGTCTCCGCGCCGTTCAGCCGCGAGATTGCCGCGCGCGCCGGATTGCTCGATTGGGCGCATCGTGATCCGTTCGACCGGCTGATTGCGGCGACTGCGATCGAGGTCGGGTGCCCGCTGGTGTCCAAGGACGAGGAGTTCGACGAGCTGCGGCGGACGCCCGGTTGGCCGGGGCGGATTTGGGACGGTCTGCCTCGCTTCTAGTGTGGTGCTACGCCGAGTCCCGACCTGCCTGCGGGATCTTGTTCAAGTGCCCCGAACCTTCATTCCGGCCGCCCGATAAGCGTTGTCGATCAGGCGCATCTGCTTGACGGCATCCTCGGCGTCCGTCGCGAGCTTCTCGCTGGTGTTGAGCGCCCGGACGAAAGCGTCAAGCTGATAGTCGTAGGTCGTCCTTTTGGTCAGCGTCTCGGTGCTGGTCTCGCCGCCCACCTCGAGCCTGATCTCGTGGCCCATGTGCGGCACCAGCGGGTTGTTCACCGTGAGCGTGCCCTTCGTACCCTCGGCGACGAGGTCGGTTTGAAACCGGTCGCCCCGCATCATCGAACCGGAGGCCGAGCCGGTGGCACCGCTTGAAAAGCGCAGTTCCGTGACCAGCCGCAGATCGACGTTGGGAGGGCCTTCAACCGCCTCGGCGGAAACCACCTCGGGTTCTTCGCCGGTGAAGTGGCGCATCCACGACAGGGGGTAGCAGCCCATGTCCATGGTGGCGCCGCCGCCGGTCTCGTAGATCATGCGGATGCTGTCGCTGGGCATGTCGCGGTCCCCAAGCCCGACGTGGAACCGACCGGTGAGCCGAACGAGTTCGCCGATGGACCCGGCGTGGTAGATCTCGAGTGCGCGCAGGAAGACGGGGTGGTAGCGGTAGTGGAACGCCTCGATGAGCAGCAGTCCGGCCTTGTCGGCGGCCTCCGCCATCTCGATGGCCTCGCGTTCGTTCATCGCGAACGACTTCTCGCAGAGGACGGGCTTGCCGGCAGCCAGCGCCTTCAATGTCCACTCGTGGTGATGGCTGATCGGCAGCGGGTTGTACACGACGTTGACGTCCGGGTGGTCGATGACCGCCTGGTAGTCGTCCACCACGTGCAGGACGCCTTCCTTCTCCGCCATCGCTTCGGCGCGGGCACGGTCGCGGGCGGCGATGGCGACCACGGCCACGTCGGCGTTCCGGCTTGCCGGTTGCGTCAGCGCGTTGGGCGTGATATTCGCGGCCCCGAGGGTTCCAAATCGGATGTCTGCCATGCTCGGTCCTTGCGGTTCGGTCCGCGTATGGTAACGGCTCCAAGCGGGCCGCTTGCCTTCGTGGTGACGCCTTGAGCGCGCTCCCCTACCTGATCGGGACGGCGAGCCGCATGCCGGTGGATCGCCTGCACCAGTTCGGTCACGACCTGCGCCCACTGATGCGCGTGGCGTACCGGCGGCGTATCGTCGCCAAGAACCTGGCCTATGCGTTCCCGGACATTGATCCTGCGCCGTTGGTAGATGGTTTCTACACGGCGTTTTCAGAAGTCTGCATGGAGGTCCTCCGGGGGAAATCGATGACACCGGAGGAGTTGCGCGGCCGCGTGACCTTCGAGGGCGCCGCGGGGCTGGACGACGGGCCCGCCCTTTTGCTGATGGCGCACCACGGCAATCTCGTCTGGTCGCTCATCGCCTTGGCGGGCGAGGTCTCGCTGCCGGTTTCCGTGGTCTACAAGACGCCGCATTTGTCACTGATGCGCGATCTCCTGGTGGGGATCGCCGAGCGTTTCGGCGTCACGCCCGTCCCGGTGAAAGATCTTCGGCGTCGGTTGTTCGCCGAGCGGCAACAGAGTCGGATCTGGACGCTGGTGGCCGATCAACGACCGGGGCGCGACCGGCGCATGGTGCGTCTGTGTGGACGGGAGACGGCCTTTTTCGGTGGCCCGGAGCGCATCGCGCGGGCGTTCAACTGGCCGGTCTTCTACCTGTCGTGCGAGCGTCTCGCGCCGGCCCGCTACCACTGTCGCATCGAGCAGATCGCCGAGGCGCCGTTTGGCCCGGATGGGTCGGTGACCGAGCGCTACGCCGCATGCGTGCAGGCCGACATCGACCGCGCGCCCGCCGATTGGCTGTGGTCGCACGACCGTTGGCGCGGTCAGTAAAGGTGCTACGTCTATAATCCGTCGTCTGCCCCGCCTAAGGCGAACGACCGATGCCGAACCCCTTGGATGCCTTCCTCGACCCGGTGCTCAACGTGCCTTGGGGAGAACTCGGCGCCGTCCGCCGGGCAGCGCGGCTGGACGGTCGCTGGCACGTGGATGCGATCGTCGGCTATCCGGTCGAAGGGCTCGTCGAACCGTACACCCGGGCACTCGAGGAGCAGTTGAACGATGCTGTCGTCCTCGACCTGACCTTTACGCCCCCGCAAGGCAGTGGAACCCCCGGGGTCAGCCACATCATCGCGGTCGCTTCGGGCAAAGGCGGTGTCGGCAAATCCACCACCGCTGTCAACCTGGCCTTGGCCATGGACCGTGCCGGTGCCAAGACCGGGATCCTCGATGCCGACATCTACGGGCCGAGCCAGGGCATGATGCTCGGCGTACCCGACGGCAAGCGTCCGGAGATCCGCGATGAACGCCAGTTCGTGCCTTTGCGCGTGCATGGCATCGAGGCGATCTCCATGAGCATGCTGACCGATGAGCGCACGCCCATGGTCTGGCGCGGCCCGATGGCCTCCGGGGCCTTGCAGCAGTTGATCGGGCAGACCGCTTGGGGCGGGTTGGACTACCTGGTCGTGGACATGCCGCCCGGTACGGGGGATATCCAGCTCACGTTGTCCCAGCAAGCCAAGGTGAGCGGGGCCGTCATCGTCACTACGCCCCAGGACATCGCTCTCTTGGACGCGCGCAAGGGCATCGAGATGTTCCGCAAGGTGGACATCCCCATCCTCGGCATCGTCGAGAACATGAGCTGGTTCGAGTGCGGCGGCTGCGGCCAGCGGCACGATCTCTTTGGCCACGGTGGTGGTGCCCGGGTGGCCGGCGAGTACGGCGTACCGGTGCTGGGCGAGTTTCCGCTGGATCCGCGAATCCGGGAGTCCACCGATGGCGGCACGCCGACCGTGGTGGCGGATCCGGCGGGGCGCGTTGCGGCGCTCTACGTGGACTGCGCGCGCCGTGCCGCGGCCGAACTCTGGCGCAACGCGGCGAACATCGCCCCGGCACCCACCATCGTGATGGACGACCAATGACCATCAAGTCCGACCGCTGGATCCGGGACATGGCGGCGGCGGGCATGATCGAGCCGTTCGAGGCCGACCAGGTCCGACATGTCGCGGGTCAGCGTGTGATCTCGTTCGGCACGTCGAGCTACGGCTACGACGTCCGTTGCGCTCCGGATTTCAAGGTGTTCACGAACATCAACTCCGCCACCGTCGACCCCAAGAATTTCGATGCGCGCAGTTTCGTGGACGTGCGCGGCGACTCCTGCATCATTCCGCCGAATGCCTTTGCGCTTGCGCGCACCGTCGAGTACTTCCGCATCCCCCGGGACGTGCTCACGCTCTGCGTCGGCAAGTCGACCTACGCGCGCTGCGGCATCATCGTCAACGTCACCCCGCTAGAGCCCGAGTGGGAGGGTCACGTCACCCTGGAGTTTTCCAACACGACCAACCTGCCGGCTAAGATCTACGCCAACGAGGGCGTCGCGCAGCTCCTCTTCCTGCAAAGCGACGAGGTCTGCGAGACCTCCTATCGCGACCGCGGCGGCAAGTACCAGGGGCAACGCGGGGTGCAACTACCGCGCACCTAGACCGCGCTCATTCAAATGGCTTCTCGCCCTCGCACATGACGCGATAGAGCACGCGGGGCTGCTCGCCATGGTCGTAGACGGCGGCGTGCAGGGCGCAGCGGTTGTCCCACATGGCGAAGTCGCCGACCTGCCAGCGGTGACGGTACATCGCGTGGTCCTTGAGCGAGTGCCTGTACAGGAAGTCGATCAGGTTCCGTCCTTCCGCCGGGGTCATTCCCTCGGCTTCGATGCAGCGGTCGGCAAAGGTGACGTAGAGGGACTTGCGGCCCGTCACCGGGTGCGTCCGAACGGCGGGGTGCCAGACCGGGTCCGGGCACTCCTCCGGCCGGTCCGTGCCGCTGACCACGTGCTTCAGGCGCAGGCCCGTGAGCCATTCCTTCATCACGTCGGATAGCGACTCGTAAGCCATGTACTGATTGCAGAACATCGTATCGCCGCCGTGACGCGGCACCTCGATCGCGTTGAGCGACGAGAATGAAGGCGGTTTCTCCACGAAGCACGTATCGGTGTGGAAGCCGCCTGACACGGGCCTGTCCGGGTCGCCGCGGTCGGCGACCTTGTGGACCATGTCGTATTCCGTGCGCATGTTCACGCCGGGTGTGACCGTCACCTTGCCTAAGCGGGCGATGAAGTCGCGCTGCTGCGTCGGCTCGAGGTGTTGCCCTGGGAAGACGCCGACGCAGTACTCACCGACCAGCCAGCGCACTTCCTCCACCTGCTCGTCGGTCATTTCCGGTATGGCCACGCCGGTGATGCGCACGCCCGTACGGCCCGTCATCAGCTCGGCGTCGAGTGACGTCGCTTCAATCTGTTTGAGCGCTGCGGACATGCTCCCCTCGTCCTTTGTCGCCTTGTCGTTGTCCAAGCATAACGCTGCTCGGATCGGGCGACGAGTCCACGGCGGACGCCGCTAGCCGATCGACGCGCCGTCGTGGCCGACGCGCAGGTGCCCGCTCACCGGCCGCGCGGCCTCGTCCACCATCCGCCCGATCAACAGGGCCGCTTCCCCCGCGTCTTCCAGCACGCCGCGAACTACGTCCGCGTCGCTCTCGGCGACGCAAAGCACATACCCGATGCCAACGTTGAACGTGCGCAGCATCTCGATGTCGTCGACGTTGCCGGCTTGCTGCAGGAAGTCGAACACCGCCGGTCGCGACCAGGCGTCGAGGTCGACATCTGCGGCGAACCCCGGTGCGAACATGCGCGGCAGGTTGTCGACGAAACCGCCGCCGGTGATGTGGCACATGCCTTTGCAGTGCTCGAGCACCGGCGCTACAGCGCTCACATAAATGCGCGTCGGGGCCAGCAACTGCTCGATATAAGCCGTCGTGGCCGTGCCTTGGTCGGCGAGAATGCGTCGGATCAACGAGTAGCCATTCGCGTGGGGCCCGCTCGAGGGCAGCCCGATCAGGACGTCGCCGACGGCGATGGACTCGCCGGTGACCAGCTTGTCCCGCTCGACGAGACCGACGCAGAAGCCCGCCAGGTCGTAGTCGCCCGCCTGGTAGAAGCCCGGCATTTCCGCCGTTTCGCCGCCGACGAGCGCGCAGCCCGCGATCTCGCAGCCGCGCGCGATCCCGGCGATCACGCGTTCCGCCACGTCGACGTCCAGCGCGCCGGTTGCGTAGTAGTCGAGGAACAGGAACGGTTGCGCGCCGACTACCAGCACGTCGTTGGCGCACATGGCGACGAGGTCCTGGCCGACATCGTCGTGGCGATCGTAGTGGATGGCGAGGCGCAGCTTGGTGCCGACGCCATCCGTACCCGTGATCAGCACCGGGTCCCGGTATCCGGCCGGCAGCGCGCTTGCCGCCGCGAACCCGCCGAGACCCGTCAAGAGCTCGGGTCGATGCGTGCGCGCGACGTGCGGCTTGATGCGTCTGACGAGTTCGTTGCCGGCGTCGATGTCGACGCCCGCATCGCGGTAGGTCAGGCGACCCATGGACACTCCCGCTCGGCTTGTTGGGCCACGCTAGTTTGCGTGACGGCGGTCCGCGTTTACAGTTCCCTTAGAATAGGCTCGGTAGCTGCGGACCTTAGTATTCCGGTGAAGTCTTTCGCCCGCACCCTCCTAGCGTTCGTGAGCATGGTGCGCGGACGTCCACGTCCGCATTCTCGATGGGGCGTAGCCCCGCTAGCCTGGCTGCTTGCCACATCGGCCCTGGGCGTGGATGCGGCCGTGGTGCCGTGGCTCTACGACGTCGAGGTACCGGTGGCGTCGCAAGCGGAACGGCAGCGCGCCGCGCGGACCGGACTTCGTGAATTGCTCGTCCGGATCACCGGCATGGCGGAGTTGCCCGCCAATCCGGAGATCCAAGCGGCCCTTCGCGAGCCGGAGAAATACTATGGCCGGTTCGAGTTCTCCATGCGCGCGCAGCCGCGGCGCTCGCCGGCGCACGGGGATATGGACGGCGATACGCCGGAGCAGATGGTCGTGGCCTTGCACTACGAGCCGGCGACGGTGTTGGCGCTTTTACGCCGTGCCGCCCTGCCGGTTTGGGGCGCGGACCGGCCGACCGTGCTGGTCTGGGTTGCAGTGGAGCAGGACGGCGCGCGACGGATCGTCTCCGCGAGCAGCGCCGACGAACTGTTCGGCGCGGTGCGAAATCGTGCACGGCAACGCGGACTGGCGGTGTCGTTGCCGGTCATGGACCTCGCCGACCATGCCGTAACGCCGACGGCCGTCTGGGGACGGTTCTGGGAAGCCATCGAGAGCGCTTCGGCGCGATACAATCCGGATCTGATCGTGGTTGGTCGCGTGGCCCAGCGCGCCGACGGGTCTTGGGTCTCGGACTGGGAAGCGCGGTCGGCTGGTGTCGCCGACCGAGCCCAAGACCGCGCGGCGGCTGCACCGCAGGCGGTCGCCGCGGGCGTCGATGCCGTCGCGGATGCTCTTGCCGACCGCTTTGCGGTCGGTGGCCGATTGGACGCCATCACGGTCACCATACGCGGGGCGTCGACCATCGCGGCCTATGCGTCGGTGCTTGACTACCTGCGATCACGCGAATACATCGAGCGCATGGAGGTCAAGGCCGTGGCCCGCGACGTGCTGACGTTGCATCTGCATTCCCGATCGAGCGTCGCGCAACTCGAGGAACTGCTGTCGATGGGCAGTCCGCTCGCTGCGGTGCCCATTACGGACCCGCGACAACCTGCCGGGTCACTCGAATTCGCATGGGCGGGTGACAGGTGACTACGGAGCCTTCAGCCGGGGAGCGCGAGGGGCCTGCCCCTCGCAAGAAAGAGCCTTCAGCCGGGGAGCGCGAGGG
>JAPOYV010000044.1 GCA_026706385.1 Gammaproteobacteria bacterium | reverse complement strand
GGGAGTCCGAGCCCCGTGCCTTGCGATGATCCAAAGAACGAGGTTTTGACCAATCTGGACGGAATCTTGGACAACGAGACCGACCGCATCGCAATGCATGCCGACTTCGACATCACCGATCAGTTGACACTGCGCTATACGTTCGGCGACACGCGGACGCGTCAGCTCTCGACCCGCGACTTCGATCTCGCGCCCAGGGTTGCCAGTGCGACCGATCCTTACACCGCGGCCGACGCCCCGGTACCGTTGGTGGACATGGAGTTCGATTTCCCATTCGAGAACGATGAGCGCTCTCATGAACTGCAGCTCATCTCGAACTTCGACGGTCCGTTCAACTTTGTCACTGGCGTGTTCACCTACGAGAACCGCACGCTCTTCGGCACCGGCGTATTCGGCCAAGGATTCCAGCCTCCCTTCGACAACGTCGACCCCGATCTGGCCGCCCAAGGTGTAGGTTTCGAAAGCTGCCAGGCCATGCTGGAGGCCCTTGGCTTCGAGACCGATCCCAATGCGGTGGAGACATGGTTCTGCCCTAGGCCAGGAGTCGACCCCATTGGGAACATGGAGCCCGGCTTCCGCAAGTTCTTCACCTTCGAGACCGCCGCGCAGTCCGAGACCTTCGCGTATTTCGCCAATGCCGAGTACGAGATCAATGAGCAGTGGCGGGTGTCGGGCGGCTTGCGCTATACCGAAGACGAGAAGATCCTGGACGCCAGCATCTACGAGTTCATTCTCAATGTCATCGGCGTGCCACTGGCCTTGAGGGGATCTGGCGAGAAGCTCGATGCGTATACCTGGGATAAACCGATCGGCCACATCAGCTTGGAGTATTCGCCCCGCGACGATGCCCTCATCTACGGGCGCATCGCCACCGGCTACCGCTCCGGCACCCTCAATACGGAACCGGAGGTCGCCCTGTTGCGGGTGATCGGCGAAGAGACGCTCGTGAACTACGAGTTCGGCGTCAAGGGTCTGTTCGCCGAGGATCGACTGCTGCTCACGGCAGGCGTTTTCTACAACACCTACGAAGGCTTTCAGTTCACCGGGACCTTTGAGCCGGAGGCGGACCTGCTGTTGCCGACCTCTGAGACCCCGTATGTAGAAAGCACCGCCAATATTCCCGACACCAAGATCTGGGGTGCTGAAGCGGAAGCGACGTTCTTCGTCAACGAGAGTTGGCGGATTGCCGGGTTCTACAACTTTCTCGGCTCGGAAATCGGAGAATTCGGCACGTTCATCGGCGGGGACCCCGACTCGCCACTGAGGGATTGGACGTACCAGGATTTCTCTACCCTGGAGATGGTTACCGTCACGCTCCCGCAACAGCGCGATGTGACCGGCAATCAGTTGCCGCAGCAGCCGCATCACAAGTGGTCGTTCACGGTGGTCAACACTCGGCCGCTGGGGGAGAGGGGCACGCTGCAGCTCTTGAGCATCTACACGTTCACGGGCAAGCGTTGGCCGAATCTTGGCAACATTCCCATCCAGGAAATCCCGGCGTACTCGCGATGGGACCTCCGCGCCAACTGGAACTCGGCGGACGAGCAATGGGCGGTTGCCGGTTACGTGCAGAACGTGCTCGACAAGATTGGGCTGCAGGAGTACATCCCCAGGTCGACGTTCGGCGGTCAGCCGGGTATGGGCCGGCTCACGGAACCCCGACAATTTGGCGTGCAGGTTCGCTGGCGGCCACAGTTCTAGGGTCCACATGCCGCCCCCGTTCGATCAATGCGGGGGCGGCATGTGCCCTTTCATGGAACATCCGCCAGAAGGAGCGCAGAGACCGTCGGATGTGCCACGATCGACGGCGGGGCTGGGCCGAAGGCGGCCCTGTGCACAGCGGAGCGAAGCGCAGGGCCAGCCGTGGGGCGCTCAGCGCGGCAACGTAATGCCTGCCTCGACCCGGTCCCAGGTGTCCGCGGTGACACCAGCTTCCCGGATCTTCCCCTTCTGGATGCGCGCCGTCGCTTCCGTCTTTGGCAACGCGTCCCAGACTTCGACATAACGCGGAATGGCGAAACGCGGCATCCGGGGTACCAGAAACTCGATTAGCTCCGCCGGGTCGAAATCCGCCCCCGGCTGAAGAACGACCGCAATCTTGACCTCGTCCTCGCCCTGCTCCGCCGGGACGGCCGCAGCACCAGACTCGGCAATCGCGGGGTGTTCATTGACGATGGATTCGACCTCGAAGCTGGAGATGTTCTCGCCCCGTCGGCGAATGTAGTCCTTAGCTCGGTCGACGAAGTAATAGTTGCCGTCTTCGTAGTAGGTGAACGCATCGCCGGTGTGAAACCACCCGTTGCGCCAGGCTTCGCTGGTCTTGTCAGGCATGTTCCAGTAGCCTGCATTCAGCTCCCAGGGCTCCCCCCGAACGATCATCTCGCCTGTCGTATTCGGCGGCACTTGCATGTCGTTCTCATCGACGATCCGCACCTCTACGCCCGGGCGCGGTCTCCCGCAACTCTTGTAGTTGGCGCCGGTACAAGGTTCGTCTTCACGGATGATCGGGCAGTTGATCTCCGTCATGTTGTACGTGGTGAAAACGTCGAGATCGAACCTGGCGCTGAACGCGTCGACGTCCGGAATGACGGGGGCCATCACAACGGTGCGAATCGGGTTGTCGGCATCGTCCGCCCGTGGCGGCTGATCCAGGATCATCTGCGCCAACGGCCCAAGCAGGACCAAGCCATTGGGCGCGTGCCGCCGAATGTCTGCCCAGAATTCGCTCGGCGAGAATGCTTCACGGATGACACTGGGATTGCCCAACACCGTCGCGTAGTAGAACCCAGCTTTGCCGGTGACGTGAAACACCGGGTAGGGCGAATACAGACTGAGGTCGGCAAGCCTGTCTCGCGGGATCAGGCCACTTTCCAGGGAGGACTTGAGCTGCAGCCAAGGCACCATCACGGCTTTCGAGCGACCCGTGGTACCCGACGTGTAGATGAGCGACGAGATATCCCAAGGCTCGGGTTCGGCCCGTTCACGGACCGTACTACCGTCAAGGAAACTCGCCTCGGACAGAACGTTGAACGGCAATGACCTCGGTGGCGAGTCCAAGCTGCCGAAGACCACGCAGTGCTTCACGTGCGAGAGCTGATCGGCGATGTCGAACAGCGGTCGGCTGAATCGCGCTTCAGTCAACACCACTTCGGCCTCGGTGTTGTTGACGACGTGACGCAACCAGTCGCCCTTGTAGTTCGTGTTGATCGGAGCTTCGATCGCCCCCAACCAGGCACAGGCCAGCCAAGATCGATAAGCAGTAAACGAATTGGAGAAGATCGTGACGACTGGGCGGCCGCGCTGCGTGCCCAGGCGTTCCAGGGCATCGGCCCAGCGCAGAGCGTCCGAATACGCTTCATCCCACCGCAAGGTCGATCCGTCCACATGCTGCAACGCCGTGCCGCTGGCCTGTTGCGCGGCACGCTTGGCCAGCATCTGCGGCACGAGTTCCGGATGGTCAAAAGCCATGGCACACACCCACTTCGCTCCCGTTCCTTAAGGCTGCCCCAAAAGGGCATTAGGCACATCGCCTAAAGGCTCGTCAACGTGTGACGTGCGTCAGATCGACCGGATGACAATGAAGAAGGAGAGATTCGCGAGCACGGCAACCAGCGCCAGGAATCCAAGACTCACCAATGCGAAGCGGGCGACTAGCCCAAACCAGCCGCCCCCATAGACACGGCGCATCGCGACAAGGAGATACGCTAAGGATGTGACCGTCGCCACAACGAACACGACCTGCTGCGCAATCCCCTCCACCAACAGCGCAGGCGTGGTGAGGATGACCAGGAACGTCGTGCAGTGGCATGAGAACGCCAGGTGCTCCTGCGCGAATCTCCGTCGATATACAGCCTTCAGCAGCAGCATCATCCCGATCGGACTAAACAGGTTCACGATCGGGAAGACTAGGTCCATCCGACGATTGAAGCTCTCCTGTACATCGGGATCGTCGAAATCGCTGACGCCCGTCGCTGCCGCCAGGGCGGCCCGCGCATCCTCGCTCCAAGTGGACAAGATCTGGTCGAGTTCGAATGCACCCAAGACGTTCATCAGCGCTATGACGACAGCACTCGTCACGACGTAGAGCCGGATCGGCGGGGTGTAATGCGTCTGTCGGCCGGCCGCGTACTCACGCGTCAGCACCCCCGGCGAAAACAGCAGCCGGCGCAGGGTTCGAAGCACCCGGACATCGAACTCCAGCACTTGGCCGTGTGCGCCTCGAATCCAGTCGCCAAGGGAACGAAGGGGTGCGCGTTGCTCGGCGCCGCAATCCCTACAGAACCTGCCGCCGACCGGAGCACCGCATTCCAGGCACGACACGGCAAACCCCTGTTTCTCGCTGTCCATGAGCCCCAGAATACGACTGAACGGTAGCGTCTGCGTAGTGCGTGTCGCGCTCACGGTCGGAGCATGGCAGATCTCTTACAAAACGAAGGGGCGATCGTCCATCGACCACGCGGTCCAAGTCGAGTAGGTTGCATCCGTGAGCCCGCGTGGACACCGCGCCATGGTGGGACTAGGATTCATTGACTAGGTAGGTATGGCGATGCCCGCAGTACGCCCGATGCCAGTATTCGACACACACAAGGCCGTCAAAGCGCTGTGTCACGCCGGTTTCGACGATGCCCAGGCGGAAGCCGTGGTCGACCAAATCAACGATGCGGTCAACGACAACGTCGCGACCAAGACGGATCTGGATCGGTTTGCGACCAAGGAGGACTTCGAGCGCTTCGCCACCAAGGACGACCTGCGGCCCTTCGCCACCAAGGACGACTTGCGGGGCTTCGCCACCAAGGACGACCTCGAGCTCTGGGCTGCCAAGTTCGCCACCAAGGACGACCTCGAGCCCTTCGTCACCAAGGACTATCTCGAACTCTGGGGTGCCAAGTTCGCCACCAAGGAGGATCTAGCGAAACAGAACGCGACCCTATTGCGGTATGCACTCGGCATTGTCGCGCTCGCCGTTGCGCTGACCAAGGTGTTCGACGCCATCATCGGCTAGAGCACGTGGAGGCGCGAGCGGTCTGGCTGGGGCTGCAATCCGTAGTCCTCGCCACGGCGCTTTTCGCTGCAGCACCCTCGCGTACCGCCGAACAGACCTACGAACACGGCATCTCGTTCTTCCACGAACTGAAATACCCCGCTGACTTTTCGCACTTCGACTACATCAATCCCGATGCTCCCAAAGGGGGCGTGTTGGTCCAGTCGACACAGAGCGATTTCAATACGCTGTCCCTGATCACGGACCAGTTCGTGACCGCACCGGGCGTCACCTGGATGTATGACTCCCTCGTGTCGTACCGCGCCGAAGAGATGAGCAGCTTCTACGGCTGGCTGGCCGATGGGCTGAGCGTTGCCGACGACAAACGCACCCTCTTCATACGCTTGCATCCTCGGGCGCGGTGGCACGACGGTGCCCCGATCACGGCTCGTGATGTGAAGTTCACCGTCGAGCTCATTCAAGCCAGCCTCCGGTTTCGCGGCTTCCTCTCGTGGGTGCGATCCGTTGAGATCCTGGGCGAGCGTGAGTTAGCGCTCCGGCTAGACAGCGAGCTCACCGTGTCGAACATCTTCCCGTTGAGCTGGTTTCCGATCCTGCCCGCCCACTATTGGGAGAACCGCGATCCGGCCCGGGCTTCTCTGGAGCCGCCGCTGGGCAGCGGCCCCTACCGGGTCGCCGAAGTCAGGCAGGGACGGTACATCCGTTACGAGGGGGTTCCCGACTACTGGGGACGAGACATCGCCGTCAACAAGGGCCGCTTCAACTTCGATCAGATCCACTACGACGTCTATCGGGATGCGACCGTCGCCCGGGAGGCGTTCCGCAAGGGATTGCTCGACACCTGGATGGAGCCGGACATCCGCTACTGGGCGACAGGCTACGACATCCCCGCCAGGGACAGAGGCTGGCTGGTGATGGACCTTCTCGACCACCGCGAGGAGATCGGCGTCAATCGGGTCATCGCCCTGAACAACCGTCGGGAACGGTTCAAGGACCCGCGGGTACGGGAAGCGTTGACGCTCGCCGTGGACTTCGAGTGGGAAAACCGCGTGCTTCGCTTTGGCCTCCTCGACCGGGCGTTGAGTAACTTCTCAGGGGAGCCATCGCTCGAAGCCCAAGGACTACCCGGCGAAGACGAGCTTGCGTTGCTGGCGCCCTTTCGCGACCAACTGCCGAAGAGGCTCTTCACCGAAGTCTTCGAGTTCCCGCGTTCCACCGGGTTCGGCCGCAATCGCGCACCCCTCGAGCAAGCCCGAGCCCTGCTGGCCGAAAGCGGGTGGCGTATCGAGGCTGGCGTGCTGGTCAACGGCCGGGGTGAGCCCTTCGAGATTGAATTCCTATCGGTGGATGGCGCCGACCAGCGCACCCTTCTGCCATACCTCAGTACGCTGAAGCTGCTTGGAATCACCGGCGGAATACGGCTCGTGGACGCCCCGCAGTTCGTCAATCTCCGGCAGAAATTCGACTACGACGCGATCGTTACCCAAAACGATATCCTCGCCCCGCCGATCGTCTTCCTGGAAGGCTTCTTCCACTCTCAAGCGGCGTCCCAGCCCCAGAGTTACAACGCTTCCGGTATCGCGGATCCCGTCGTCGACGCACTGATCGCCCAGGCGGTCAAGGTGACGACTCTGGAGGAAATGGCAACCGCGTGCCGTGCTCTGGATCGGGTACTGCTGTGGGGGTTCTACCAGATTCCCCTCGATGCGATCGCGCCTTTCCGCATCGTCTACTGGAACAAATTCGGTCGCCCGGAACGGGAAGACCTGGCGGTCTACAAATCACCGTTCCCCGATGGGTGGTGGTACGACGAGGCCAAGGCGGCGCAGATCGAGATCAGCCGATAGGGTGAACACGCCACTGTCAGCGGTTGACATAATATTAGCTTGTGCTTATATAAGTGTCTCGTTGAATTGACGGAGACGTCATGCACCTTAATGTTGCAGACCAACTCGGCACCGTAGAGCGTACGGTGTCCTCCCTCGAACGCGACGGACAACCGGCCCGTGCGGTGACGCTTGCGCGGAGCTATGCGACCACGGTTGAGGACCTCTGGGACGCCGTCACGAACGCCGAACGCGTCGCGCGCTGGTTCCTGCCGATCAGCGGCAACCTCGAGGTCGGCGGCCGCTACCAGCTTGAGGGGAACGCCGGGGGCACGATCACGCACTGCGAGCGTCCCTCGTTTCTTGCGCTGACGTGGGAGTTCGGCGGCGACGTGAGCTGGGTGGAGGTGCGGCTTGCGGAGGATGGGCCCCGGGCGCGCCTCGTCCTCACGCACACCGCGCTGCTCACGGATCATTGGCACGAGTTCGGTCCCGGTGCCGTCGGCGTCGGGTGGGAGATGGCCCTGCTCGGCATGGAACTGTACCTGACGCGGCCGAACGAGCCGAAGATCGACGAGGCGACGTTCCACACCACCGCCGCGGGCAAAGCGCTCCACACCGGTAGCAGCGAGGCCTGGGGCCGGGCAGCCATCGCAGCGGGGACGGATCGGGAGGTTGCGCTCGCCGCGGCGCATCGTACGACGGCCTTCTACACGGGCGACCCGGCCGCGTCCGACTGATGCACGCCTTCGAGGTACTCCGCGACCCGGTGCGGCGGCGCACCCTCGAATTCCTCGGCGGCGGCGAGCGTGCGGCTGGCGAGATCGTCGAAGTCGTCCGGGACGAGTTCGCCATCACCCAGGCAGCGGTCTCCCAGCACCTGAAGGTGCTGCGCGACCACGGGTTTGCCCGCGTGCGCGTCGACGGGGCCCGACGGATCTACGCCATCGAGGTGGACCCCCTGCAGGAAATCGACGCGTGGCTCGAGCCGTTCCGTCGTTTCTGGGAACCGAAACTCGATGCCCTGGGGGCGGAGATCGCCAGCGGCAAGGCGCGAGGCGAGTCCACACGGGAGGTGTAAGGCCCACACACACACACGAGTGCTGGCGGGCCGAGGCAGATGACCGCCCCGCGAAGCGCGGACGCGACAGCCATCGTCAATACCGGCCCCAGTCAGCGCACTCACCTCCAAGTCCGGATGAAGGCGGATTCAGGATCCAGGTCCTTCCAGCACGTGGGTAGCCTCCCGCTCAATGTTGACGGGCGGCTCGTTCGGCACCGCGTGGAGCATCGCTTCGTCAGGCGCCGACAGGGCCATCTCGTAAGCCCCGGGCGGATAGTTGGTCATATGCGGCCCAGGCGCGTGCAATCCCGGTTGCGGAACCAACCCACCGCGATCGGGGAACGACTCGGGCCGCTTGTAGCGGGCCAGTTCCTCGGGCGAGATGCCAGCCAGCGCCACGACTTCCGGGTCGATCCAAGCTTCGCTGTCGATGGGCTCGGTCGAGTAGCTGAGTTCGAGGGTCAGGTTTTCCGGGCCGGCGAAGTACACGGAGCAGCACATCCCGTGGTCGATCGGTCCCAGGACCGGCACGCCCTTGGAGCGCAGCCGGTCGCGCATGGCCAAGAGCTCGTCGTGGTCCTTGACCTTCAGCGCCAGGTGCTGCATGGCGCCCCCGGCGCAGTTGCTAGCAGGGTTGCCGGCGTGTGACTCGCCGAGCGCACACGGAATCTCGGCGATGTCCGGATTGCAGACGAACGCGATCGAACTCTCGTCGTTCAGGCGCAGGAAGCCGTGCCAAGTGTTTTCCATGCCGTGCATCCAGTACAGCGCCTGAAGCTCCATGCCGAGGCGATCCGTAAAGAACTCGATCTGCTCCTTGATGTCCGCGGTGCAGATCGCAAGGTGGTGCAGTCCTTCGACCTTGTTCATCGGCAGCCTCTCGCGAAATGTCGGGGCAGTATCGCAGGGTGCCGGGGAGACGCAAACAAAGGCCCGCAGCCGGTGCGCGACGGTCTCGTTCGCTATCAGTCCGCCTGCTCCGCTGCCGTCAGCGCGTCGTATTCGAACAAGGACGCCATGGCTCGTGCACCGGCCCGGCGCACGGCGCGGTTTCGTAGCCAAGCCTGTACCCCGCGCATGTGGAACGCCCTAGCGTTGCGGCGCGAACCGCGCTGGATCCCCGCCGTGCGACCCTTGCGCAGGTTCTCGTAGCGGCTGAGCGCAGCCGGAACATCGGAACTCCGACGCAGGCAGGCCGCAAGCACCGCCCCGTCCTCGATCGCCATGGCGGCTCCCTGGGCCATGAACGGCAACGTGGGGTGGCAGGCGTCGCCGAGCAGCGTGACGGCGCCCCTCCCCCACTGACGCATGGGCGGCCGGTCGTGCAGCGCCCATTTGTAGAGGGCGTCCGGGTCGGCGTTGTCGATCAGTGCCTGCACGGTGTCGTTCCACCCGGCGAAGTCGTCCTTCAGCTCCGTGTACTCCCCGCGCTCGGTCCAGGATTCCACTTCCCACCCCTGCTTCTCGCGTACGCAGACGCAGTTGACCAACGCGCCCCTGCGCACGTAGTAGCAGACGAAGTGGCCCCCTGGACCCCACCAGACAGTTGCCGCGGGCGCAATGAGACCATCCGGTAGCCTCGCCACGGGCACCAGCGCTCGCCATGCCACGTTGCCCGTGAAGGTTGCGGCTTCGGGGCCGAAGAGGCCGGCCCGCACGGCGGAGTGGATGCCGTCGCCGCCGATCAGCGCATCGCCCGCGTGTTGAACACCGGCGACAGTGACGTGCACACCGTTCGCATCCTGCTCGAAGCGGTCAACACGCGCGCACGTGTGCAGGCTGATACGCGGGACGGTCCTGGCAGCAGCCACGAGTACAGCGAGCAGGTCGCCCCGGTGGACGTGGTAGTAGGGGAACCCGTAGCTCGCCCGCGCGGATTCACCTAGGGGGCTGTTGCTGATCAGCCGGCCCGTCCGCCAGGACCGGAACTCCGTGCCCTCAGGCAGGAACGCGCACGCCTCGAGGGCCTCCGCGAGACCGAGGTGATGCAGCACCCGCGTGGCGTTCGGGCTCAACTGGATACCGGCGCCGACCTCGCCGAACTCGGGTGCCTGTTCGAAGACCTCGACTTCGAATCCCGACTGCGCGAGGGACAACGCCGCGGAGAGGCCGCCAATGCCGCCACCGGCGATGAGTACGTGCGTCACAGCGTGGCCTCCGTTTCCCTTGGCCGGTGGATCAGAACCGCTGCCGCACCGGGAGTCAGCGACTCTGTCAGAATGATGGCGTGAGACGCCGTTGGAAGCCAATCAACCGCCACGTGCGGCGCGTCCTTGGGTTTGCAGCCGTTTGCTCCGCCGTCCAAACCGCTGCAGTGGACGACGAGGAGGATTCCCGAACCGCGCACCCTGAGGAGGTCACGGTCGTGGCGCGACGCGACGTGGTCTTCTCGAACGCGATGACGACCGAGGACATGGAGCGCGCGCAAACGCCGCTCACCAGCGTTCTGGCGGTGGTCGATAGCCTGCCCGGGGTATCGGTGCAGGAGGGGGACACGTTCGGCTTCGACGACTGGTCGACGACCATCTCGATGCGCGGATTCAAGGTGGACCTCGACGAGCAGCAGCTCGGCATCACGGTGGACGGCATGCCGAACGGCGACTCAAACTACGGCGGCGGCGCGAAGGCGAACCGCTACATCGACGCCCCGAACCTCGGCGGCGTTCTCGTGACGCAGGGGACCGCCGACATCGGCTCGCGTTCCAACGAGGCGCTGGGCGGGACGCTCAATTTCCAGACGGACGATCCCCGCCCGAACCGGAGCCTGTCCCTGCTGGCGACCCGCGCAGCGTTCGACGGGGTAAAGCACTACCTGCGGTACGACACCGGACGGCTGCCCGGCGACACGCACGGGTGGCTGTCGGCATCGCGTCAGTCGGCTACCGACTGGATCGACGGTTCGGCCAGAAACGAGCGCACCCACGTCGCAACGAAGTTCCAGGCGTCGGTGCGCGGCCTGGCGCTGACCGGCTACGCGTCCTGGGACGATACGCACGAGGACAACTACCAGCGGCTCTTCAGCGCCCAAGACTTCGAAGCAGACCCCGGCTGGGACCGCCTGGCCGGGCGCTGGACGGGCGTGCCGCATCTCGACCAAGCCTACCGTCCCGCTTGGTCCACCTTGCGCGAGAACGCCTTCGCCTACCTGAAGGGCATGCGCGAGATGGACGCGTGGCGGGTCGAGGTTGGCGCCTACTACCATGGCAACACCGGTCGCGGCGACTGGCCACCGCCCTATCTGGTCGACTTGGTGGACGACGACGACCGCGCCGAGACCGAGCACGTGGGCGGACGGACGGTACGCGGTGGCGTGCCCGGCGGTTTCATCTACTTCGTCGATCCGAGGGGCGTCGCGCTGGGTCCCGCGCCGGGGTGCGTATCCTCGCTGACCTTCCCGTACGGCGGTGCGGGGCCCGAGGCCGACCCCGCCTGCCACGACGCGAACGCGCGCGCCGTGCAGTCCTACCGCCACACCCACTACGACAAGACGCGCGGCGGGGCAGTGGTCGACGTCGAGTGGCGTGCACACTTGCCCAACGGCATGGAGAGCCTTCTGCACGCCGGGCTGTGGCTCGAGCGGGCCACCCGCAAGGAATCGCGCGATTGGCACGAGATCGCCGACACCCGCATCGGCCCGGCATTCGAGCACGTCCCCTACTGGGAGCAGTACGCGTACCACTACCCCGCCGAGACCCGCAAGTGGTACGTGGAGGAGACCATGACGGTCGGCAGACTGCGCGTCAACGTGGGCGCCAAGGGCCACCGCGTCCGCATCCGGCGGGACGACCGCTTCGGCGAGACGCCGCACGCCTCCGCCGACTCCGATCCCCGCGTACTCTTCTCCGGCGGCCTCACGGTGCAGACGTTGCCAGGCCTCGAGGCGTTCGCAGGCTACGCCGAGAACGTGAAGGCATTCTCCGACCTGTTGCTGGAACGCCCCGCCTCCGCGCTGGCGCGGCTCCAGCCCGAGCGCGCGAGGAACGTGGAACTGGGCCTGCGTTACGCTCGCGGGCGCGTCTCGCTTGCCGCCACGTGGTACGACATCGCGTTCGAGAACAGGATCGTCTTCGTGGACAGCCGCGATGTCACGGGACCCGACTTCCTGGAAGACTCGGAGGGGGTGTACCGCAACGCCGGCGGGGTTGCCTCGGATGGACTGGAACTCGCCGGGCGGGTGCGGCTCGCGGACTCGTGGGAGGTCTACCTCGCCCACACGGGCAACGACTCGCGCTACGCGGGGGTCGGCGGCGACGTCGCTCCCGTTGTCGGCGACATCGCCGGCAACCGCGTGACCGGCGTTCCCGGCGACATGCTGGTCGCGTCCGTCGGCTGGCGCCACGGCAAACACGGCTTGGGAGCGAGTCACAAGGTCACCGGGACGCGCCACGTCGATCTCGCCAACCGATGGCGGCTGCCGCGCTACGCGACGACCGACGCGTACGCGGAGACGGCTTGGGCTCTGGGCACCTGGACTCTGCACGCCCGTTTGACGGTCAACAACCTCTTCGACGTGGCGCATCTCGCCGGCACCGCGGGCAACGGGGCGTGGCTGGGTGCGCCGCGAACCACCTCGCTGACGTTCGAGGCGACTCACGGGTCACGGTAGACGCGGCGGTGGCCGTCGTGTGCCAGGCTGTTTGCCTTGGCTTGGTTCGCCGTGCCGGTCAGCGCAGTTCCATCCCCTCCAAGTCGCCGCGGTCCCGCCACTTCTTCAGCAGGGCGTTGAAGGCGTTGATCCCCGGCGCGTACGGGGAATTCTGCCTGTTGCCCTGCGTTCCCTTGCCTTCGCGGTTGTAATACCCTGGGGTGCACTGCTCGAGGAACTCCGCGGCACCCATACCGGCCAGGGCCACGATCTCCGCGACCCATCGGCTCTCCGCTTCCGCGGTGACTTCGGCCACCTCCTTCCCACGCCGCTTCACCTCGTCGACGATATAGGCCACGTGCATCGCCTGGTCGTCGAACATGGCGGTCATGTTCGGCGACAGCCCGTTCTGGTTGATGCCGATCGTGAACCAGTTCGGAAACCCGTGGCTGCTCAAGCCATGTAGCGTTCGAAAACCGTCGGCCCAGTGGTCATACAACGACTGGCCGTCGCGTCCGATGGTGTCGAAGTCGACCCTGCGATGGGCGGAGGTCGTGATCTCAAACCCGGTGGCGTAGACGATGCAGTCCACTTCGTACTCGACGCCGTTCGCGACCACGCCCGTCTCGGTAATACGCTCCACGCCCCTGGAGTCGGAGACGTCGATCAGTTCCACGTTGTCAAGGTTGAACGTGTCGAGATACTCGTCGTTGAAGGTCGGGCGCTTGCAGAACTGCCGATACCACGGCTTGAGGGCTTCCGCCACCTGCCCGTCCCCGACCGTGTCGTCCACCCGAGCCCGGATCTCGTTCATCTTCTCGAAGTCGGCGACCTCGGCGCGCAGGGCCACCTCCTCCATGTCGAGCGCTTCGTCCGACTTGCGCGTCATCAGCGAGATGCCGATCCGCCGGGCGATGTCGGTCCAACCGTCCGCGACAAGGTCCTCCGTCACGTTCTGGCCGAAAAGCACCGCCGCGAAGTTCTCGCGTCGGGCCCGCTGCCAGCCGGGCTCGAGGCCCCTGTACCAGTCCTCGTCCGTCGGCCTGTTGCCGCGCAGGTCGACCGACGAGGGCGTCCGCTGGAAGACGTAGAGCCGCTGGGCATACTCGCCGAGAAACGGCACGGACTGGATCGCCGTACACCCGGTCCCGATGACCGCGACACGCTTGTCGGCGAGCTTCGTCAGCCGCCCGTTGTGGTCGCCCCCGGTGTACTCGTAATCCCAGCGCGCGGTATGGAAGGTGTGCCCCTTGAAATCGCCGATCCCGGGGATGCCGGGGAGCTTCGGGCGGTTCGCCGGCCCCGTCGCCTGTACCACGAACCGCGCACGAATGGTGTCGTTGCGATGCGTCGAGACGTGCCAACGCCTGTCGTCCTCGTTCCAGCGCACCTCGGTGACGCGGGTCTGGAAGACCGCCCGGTCGTACAAGCCGAAGTACTCCGCCACCCGCTTGCTATGGTCGAAGATCTCGGGGGCGTAGGAGTACTTCTCCTTCGGCATGAACCCGGTTTCCTCGAGGAGCGGCAGGTAGCAGTACGACTCGATGTCGCACTGCGCACCGGGGTATCGGTTCCAGTACCACGTGCCCCCAAAGTCGCCGCCCGACTCGATGATGCGGAAGTTGGTGATGCCCCGCTCCTTCAGGCGCGCACCGGCCATCAGGCCGCTGAACCCCGCGCCGATGACGGCGACGTCGATCTCGAGGTCCAGCGGTTCGCGTTCGAACGCGGGGTCCGCGTACGGATCGTCCGTCGCGTAGTGGGCGAACTCGGAAGCCGCCTCGATGTACTGGTCCTCGCCGTCGGCGCGGATCCGCTTGTCCCGCTCGATGCGGTACTTCTCGCGTAGGGCTCCCGGATCGAAATCGAGATTGGGGAACAGGTTGTGCAGTCGCTCGCGTTCTGAGGCCATCGATTGTTCCAGTCAGGTTGGTGGTTAACTCTCTGCGGGCCGCGGCATGGCCGGCCCTCCCGCGTCAACGAGTATCGCACTGACGCCCCGCCCCGGTTCTCGGCCGAGGTCAGGATGTATCGAGACGGCTGGCAACTGTGCGGAACCGACACGGTGCGCACATCGCGAGGGGTGCGCCGCGGATCGTCTCGGCGACGTCCGAGGCTAGTTCCGGGTGAGCCGCGCTCACGTGCGTCCAATGACATCCTGCTGGCGATTGTCCTTTCGCCGGGCTAGATTGGATGCATGGACCAACCCGGACGCCGCAGCGCCACAGGATTCCTCGCTGTCGACGGCGGCAATCTCTACTACGAGGTCGAAGGCGCAGGCGAAGCACTGGTGCTCATCCACGGGTTTCTCGGGAACCTGCGCATGTGGGATTTCCAAGCGCAGGCGCTCGCCGGCAGCTACCGCGTCATCCGCTGTGACATGCGCGGCTTCGGTCGCAGCACGACGGAGCATGTCGAGTTCGCCTATTGGGCGGACGTCGCCGCACTCCTCGACCATCTCGGAGTCGATCGAGCGCACATCGTCGGCCAGTCGTACGGCGGTTCGATAGCATTGGATCTGGCGTTGGCTCGGCCGGCTCGTGTCGCAACACTCACGAGCGTTGCCGGTGGTATCGGTGGCTACCGCCCTGACCTCGATCGCGAAGAGGACAGCGTGCCCTGGGATGACATGGACCGGCTCTGGGACGATAAGAACTGGGGCGAGCTGGCCGAGCTGGAGACGCAGGTCTGGGTCGACGGTTGGGGCCAACCGACCACGCGGGTGGGCCGGACTCTCCGAAACAGCGTCAAGGGGGCCGTGCTCTCGACGTACCAGGCGGAGAACGAGGAGGGTCTGCCGCAGGCACTCGAGCCTCGGGCGGCGGACCGCCTCCGGGAGCTGACCGTTCCGGTTCTCGTCATGATTGGGGCCTTGGACGAGGCCCGAAGTCGCGCCACGGGGGCTCACTTGGCCGCCACCGTGCCCGACAGCCGGTCCGTGGAGGTCGCCGACGTGGCCCACATGATCCAGCTCGAAGCGCCCGAGCGTGTGAGCGAAGAG
This sequence comes from Gammaproteobacteria bacterium, assembly GCA_026706385.1. GTDB lineage: Bacteria > Pseudomonadota > Gammaproteobacteria > Pseudomonadales > Azotimanducaceae > VXYL01. The sequence continues at coordinate 51,251 of JAPOYV010000044.1, read as the reverse complement.
CTGCGCCACTTCATCCAGGATCATCCGCTTTAGACTTCCGCTCCGGTGCCGGCCGCTCTGCGACTGGGCGGGGACCGTAGCTATCGCCCTGGGAATCTGGCAGACAACCCCTAGTCGTCCAAATCTGTCACCGTGACGACGATCCGGCGCTGCGCCCCTAGCGGGCTGCGCGCCATCCAGAACCCGCCAAGTTCCAGCCAGGTACTCGCTCAGTTGCACAGATGAACCGCAGTCAAGAAACTAGCCAGAACGCAGCGCCGCGATCACCGGCAATCGTGCCGCACGCAGCGCCGGCAGCAGTCCCCCAACCGCACCGAGCAGCAACGCACTGGTCAGTCCGACAAGCAGTAGCCGTGGCGTGACCGAGAACTCGAACGCCACCTGCGACAGGCTTCCGACATTCAAGGTGGAACTCGCGAACCCGTCGTACAGCAGATACACGATCGCGCTCCCAAGCAGACCGCCAACAAGCGCAAGCAGCATCGCCTCGACCATCACCGAAACCACAACCGGGACGTTCGAGAAACCCAGCGATCTTAGCGTGCCGATTTCCACCGAACGGGTACTCACCGACGCATACATGGTGTTGATCGCCGCGATCACTGCGCCAAGACCCATGATCGCGCCAATCAAGTAGGCGAAGGACTCCACCAGGCCCGTTTTGGCAGCGGACTGCTGGGCGTAGAAATCCTGCTCGCCAACGAGATCTGCACGCAACCGGGGTTCCTGCCTGATGCGCTCCCTAACGAGTGCGGCGTCACGGCCGCTGTCGAGCAGCGCACGAACCGTGCTGACGACACCGTCGCGCCTGAACGCCGCCTGGGCGATAGGCAAGTCCATCCACACTTCGGAATCGTGGGCTTTGCCGCCCGCGTCGAAGTAGCCCACGACGTCCCACGATTGGTTGCGAAAGGCGACTGTGCTCCCCAGACCGAGGCCTGCGTACGTTTCACTCGCGTTCACGCCCACCAGCAGTTCGTTCTTCCCGGGCTGAAAGGGCTGGCCTGCAACCACCTTCATGTCCGGCCGGACCTCGAACGCCGAAGCGCCGACGCCGCGAGCCACGGCGACACCGGGTTTGCCCGTCTGCGTGGTCACAAGGTCGACCACGACCACCAGTTCGCCGCTGACCGTCCCGATCCCGTCGATGCCTTTGAGCACATTGACCTCGGCGCCGGACAACCACCCGGTGACCTCGTCTTGTGTACCGGTGCGCATCACGACAACACGGTCTGGGTGGCTCGCGTCTGTCAATGCCGACTTGATCCCTTCGGACATCGAAAGCAGCGCGACGACCACCGCGACGACGCCAGCGACCCCAACGACGATGATGGAGGATGAGCCTTTGCGGGAGAGGACATTGCGCAGGTTCATCGCGGTGATGTTGAGTGTCTGTCGAAGCATGACTAGCGCTCCCTCAGGGCACCGACGATCGAGAGACGCCTTGCGGAAACCGCGGGATAGGCGCCTACGACCAGGCCCAGCAAAACTGAAAGACCGAGGGCGCGCAGAACGCTCTGCCCGCTCAACTCGAAGCTGCCGATCATCCCGCTTAAGCTCGCATTGAGGGCGGGCTCCAGGAGATAGGCGATGCCGACGCCAGCAGCCGCCCCGCATACGCAGAGCGCCGTCGCTTCGGCAAGTACCAGCGTTGCCACCCAACGGTCGGAAAAGCCAAGCGTTTTCATGGCTGCCAACTCCGGAATCCGCTCGGCGAAGGCCTGCGCCGCCGTATTGCCCGTCAAAAGGATGATCGTGAAGAAGACGGCTACCAGGATCATGCTGCTGATCGTTCCGATGTCGCCGAGTTGAATCGCGAATTGCCGACGGTACTCGTCCTCCGTGGTACTCCTCGTGGGATCCGACGAGTTCTCGAACAGGCCGTCAATCATCCGGACTGTTGCGTCCACCTCGGCCGCGTCCGTCACTCGGGCAACAAGCCACCCGACTTGGTCCTTTCCCCAGCCGGCAACGGCCTCGTTGAAAAAGTCGTAGTTGATGAGCAGAAGCTCGCCGCCCGGATACTTGAACGTGCCGGCAAGCTCGAACTGCCAGGTCCAGGATCCGTCGTCCTGGGGGAAGATGTCCTGCATGATCGGGATGGCGTCTCCGGGTCTCCACCCGTACCGTTCCGCGAGGGCCTCCGAAGCGACTGCAGAGATCCGGATGCTCCTGAATCGATCGAGCGTGCCCGCCGAGATGCTCTGCTCCTTGAATATGTCGAAGTAGCTCTCCGGATCGACCGGATAGGTTGCGAAGGAATTGCGCGGTTCCTTGTAGTAGCCGCCAAACCAGCTCATGTTCGTGACCTGGCTCACTTCATCGAGCGAGCGGATCCGTTGCACGTAGGCAAGGGGCAGGTTGTCCGTCATGGAGTACTTGGAGTCAATGACGATCCTGTCCATGCCTTCCAGCGATACCCCGCCCGAGAAGGCGTCCGAGATCGCTTGCAGGAGCATGAACAACAGGAACGCGATGGCGAGCGATGCAAACGTCAACGACGTTCGCGTCGGCTTGCGGCACAGGTTTGCCCACAGTAGCGGGGTCATGCTACTGCCCTCGCGGATCCGGGCTTCGCGACAAGCTTCCCCTTGTCCATGTGGAGCGTGTATTCCGCATGGTGGGCGGCCTTCGGATCATGGGTCACCATGACGATGGTCTTGCCGAGCTCTCGATGCAGCGTCTGAAGCAGCGCCAGGATCTCATCAGCCGTTGTTCGGTCGAGATCGCCGGTCGGCTCATCGCAGACCAACAAGCACGGATCGGAAACCAACGCCCGCGCACGAACGCGCCGTCTTCGACCGAAAAGTCGACGTTGTCCAATACCCTGACGCTCTGTGCGCCGCGGTGGTAGTCCTTGCAGACGTTCGTACACCGGATCAGCTCACTCATGGCACGCTCCTCGTGTGGATCTGATAGTTCACGGCGCTGTTGGCACAGCGCCGCAGTCGAGGGTCATGCAAGCGGCAGGGGCAAATCTCCGCAAAAACTCGTCAGAGATGGGCGATTTCAGAGAATCGGTAGGTTTTTGAGAATCTGCGAAGCTCTTCGGGAGTCAGCAAGGCCGCACGACGCCCCTCGCGAGTGCGTTTCGAGGACTGCACAGTAGACGGGTCGTCTACGGCGCCAACGGAAGCTCGGCCTCGTCTTCGGGGCCGTCGAGCGCCTTGACGCGAAATGCCGACGGTGTCTCGCCGACCACCTCTCGGAACGCTCGATTGAACGTGCTGATCGACTGGTAGCCCACCGTGAGCGCGATCGTCAGGATCGGTGTGCGAGCCTGGTCTGGATCAGCCAGGGCCTCGCAAGCCTCGCCGAGGCGGTAGTGATGCAGAAAGGCATTGAAGTTGCGGAAGCCCAACTCTTCGTGGATGAGCCTCCTCAGCCGATACTCGGGAAGCGTAAGTTCGTCTGCGAGCATACGGATCGAGATCTTGGGGCGTCGATAGATGTGCTCGACTTCCAAAAGCCGCAGCAGCGTGTTCACCAGTCGCTCCGACTCGCCACCCCTGGCGGTGCTTGTCGCCGCGCCCCTTTCGCCTATCCTCGGGGCCTCTACAGGTGGCTGTAGTAGGTGCGCGCCATCGCCTGAGAGCGTGCGAACGATCACCACGCACACGACCATCGTGTGGACGGCAATCAGAGCCATGTGCACGAAGTAGTTCTCTATCTCGCTCACAGGTACGAGAACGCGTTGAAGCAACCCCGCCAGAAGCATGATCACGCCAACGACGAGCAGAAAAAGGAACCTGACGCCACGTCGAGCTTCGACCAAGTCGGACGACCACTCGGCGACGATCCAGAAAATCGCCCATCCGGCAAACACCGACTGCAGGAGCGTCGGCACGACTTCCGTCAGCAGCCGCTCCGCTGGGAACCCCGGTCCGATTACAAGATGGATTGGCTCCTCCAAGAGCAACTGCACGAAAAACAAGACAAGCAGCGTCTTCGGCAGTCGCTTGCCATCCCGCAGCATCGAGTGGCTCAGGAAGAGGAACACGCCAGGCGCGACGTTGCGCAGTAGATTGAGGATCGACTCGGACGCCGGCGACAGAGCGATCTGGTACGGCTCCGCAATCCAATAGCCGTACTGGTATCTGCCGAGCACGACATGAGCAACCCCGGCTACGCAGAGCAGGGCCAAAAGCTGTGCGTTCGTGCTCTTGGGCAGAAGGCAGAGGTACTGAATGCCGATGAGCGCCATGGCGAACACGGCGAACGCATCGAGTACTAGAAGGACAAAGTCGGCTGACACCGTTGCGATGCTCGCTAAGGCATCGCGTAGCGGATGGTGACTAGTGCGGAAAACCGCCCGGTGTCGCCGGTTCGCGACCATGCGCTGACCGCTTCGCTGCCGTCGAGGCGCAGGTTCGGCGGGTGGCTGCGCAGCAGGTCGCCCTCGTATGCGCCGGACTCGAACGCCTCGAAGCGCTTCCACTGCGCCTTGAGTCCGACCGAGACGTTCTCCGACAGCTCGCGGTCGATCCCGGCAACAAGGGCGTAGCCAATCATGGCGTCACTGAGTTTCCTGCGGCCGACGCTGACGGTACCGGCAAGGTTACGCCGGATCTCGTCCGCCTTCGGCTGGTCCAGGCCGGTCGCGATGTCTGCGGGATCAGCGCTCCTTGCCCAGACCCACGAGAAGTCCATGCGCGTGCGCGAGGCCGCCACGCCGAAGCCCGCGTAAGGTGTCCACCGGGTTCCGTTCGGCCAGTCTCGATAGGCGACGATCTGGACCTCGTCCGAAGTCACATCGCCGAGGGTCTCCTCGCCGATCGACAACTCGTTGCTGATTTTGTCGAAGTCCGCGCCGGTGGCGTCGGTGGACGAGACGGTCTGGTCGAAGTCCGTTGCGTTGCGGCCGTAGACGACGGCGAGCCGGAACCGCGACGACACGCGGAATCCCAGCTCGGCTTCGGCCGAGAACCCCGCACCCGGATCGAACGGCGCGAGCCATCCGTCGCCCGCGCCGCGGTCCTGGGCCGTGCAGCCGGGCACCGTGAGCGCCCTCGGGTTGACGTACTCGTCGCAGACGCTGGCGCGGTCGTTGCTGCGGCTCTCCACGATCACATCGCGCGAAGCGTTGCCGCCCAGGGCGACTCCAGCGTACCACTGCGCGTACACATCCCCGGCGGCCAAACACGCCGTGGCCATCGAAACCACCGCCCCGAAACCGCTGTGCACCGCGCGCGGAAATCCCCTGGGGTTTAGGCGGTTTGGGCGTCCCACGCGTTTCAGTTCTGTGGCACGAGTTAGCGTACCTTTAGACCATCTCATTGAGACTGTTTTCTCCGCCACCTTCGTCAACACCGTCAACGTTCCCCACCGCTACGGGGATGGACGTGGTGGACACGGCCTGAGCCTTCTTGTGGAGCCAGCCTCCACCTGAGGCTTTTCCAAACCTGAGCGCAGAGGATACGCCTCGACGGTAAGGCCGCCAACGTCGGCCTCGGCGCGTACCCTGTCTCGTCGCTCGCGCGGCGGGGCAAGGTCGTGCACTTCGAGTGCGCATGTCCAGCGAGCGGCAACGCATCAATACGCTACTTGACTAGCCCCAATCGCACGTAGTGGACTTCGATCAGGAGATTCGACCGCCGATCATGGACTAACAAGCCGGAGGGCCGATGAGCTCGATCAGTTGCGTGACCGCAGGAATCACGGTAAGTGCCTTCGCACTTGTGGCCGGCCAGTCGAATGCCAACGAAGCATGCGCCGACCTCGCCTCGTTCATGCCCCAAGACGCGCGGATCACAACGACCGAAAAGGTTGACGCCGGCACCCCGCACTGCAAGGTGGCGGGCGTCATAGAAAAGGAGATCAACTTCGAGCTGCTGCTGCCAAACGATTGGAATGGCCGCTTCATGATGGGCGGGGGCGGCGCGTACGTCGGCTCGATTCAGAACCAGGCGCTCGCCTACGGCTCCGGACCCGGAGCGCTCGAACGCGGCTATGCAACGGTCGGCACCGACACGGGCCACGTCAGCTCGATGGTCGACGGCAGTTGGGCATTGAACAATGTCGAGCGACAAGAGAACTTCGGCCATCGCGCCGTCCATCTCACCGCCGTCACCGCCAAGGCGATCATCGAGCGTTACTACGCGCGTGCGCCCGAATACTCATATTTCGTGGGCTGCTCGCGCGGCGGCGGCCAAGCGATGATGGAGACCCAGCGCTATCCAGAAGACTTCGACGGGCTCGTCGCCGGCGCACCCGCCTACGACTGGACCGGATTCAGGGGCGGGCAAATCCGGACCTTGCAAACGATGCTTCCCGATGGAGACACGAAAAGCCCCGTTTTGACTGATGCGAATCTGGAACTTCTGGGTACGACGATCATTGCTGCGTGCGATGCGCGCGACGGGGTTGCCGATGGCATCCTGACCGATCCGCGCGATTGTCCGTTCGAGCCGGACGACCTCAAGAAATGCGAAGGCAATGCAGGCGCCGATTGCGTGACGACGAAGCAACTCACCGCGATCAAGGCGATCTACGATGCGCCGACCATCGACGGCCGACGGATCTTTGCGGGCTTTCCCTACGGTGGCGAGCACCATCCTCGCGGCTGGGAAGCATGGATGGTCGGGTTGAGCCCCAGCTTTGCGTTCGCCATCGACTTCTACCAGAACTTCGTCTTCAGCGATCCCCATTGGGACTACACGGATTACGATTTCGCGAATTGGCAGCAAGACGTTGCGAAGGTCAGCGCGATGCTCGATGCCACCAGCACCGATCTGTCGGAGTTCAAGAAGCGCGATGGAAGGATCATCTTCTGGACCGGATGGTCCGATCATCTGATCACTGCGCTCGGAACCGTTGACTATTACGACAAGTTGACTGCAGCCGATCCCGACGCCGACGAATACTCGCGGCTCTACATGTTGCCGGGCATGTTCCACTGTGCCGGCGGACCCGCACCGGACCGGGCAGATTGGCTCGAAGCAATTCGCGCCTGGGTCGAGGACGGCAAGGCGCCTGAACGACTGGTATCGCTGCAGCTCGACGAAAGCGGCACGGTGTCCAGAACGCGACCAATCTGCCCCTATCCGCAGGTCGCGTCGTATCGGGGCGAGGGAGACCCGGGCGACGAAGCGAGCTTTGCGTGTAAGTAGGCTTACACCAACAAATCAGCCCCGAAGGGTTTGATCGTCAGGCGCGCGCTTCACTGGTCAGCGCGCACCGAATCGTCGCGTCACTTCCAGGCCCACCTGGCGCGCCGGGCCCCAGCTTCCGTATCTCGCGCCGACCCCGGAAGATCCCAGGAGGTAGAGGATGTACGCCTCGTTGGTTGCGTTCCGGGCGAACAGACGCGCTGCCCACGTCCCATCCTCGCTCTCCCAGTTGGCGTTCAGGTTGACCACCGTATAGGCGCCTTGCGAGTCCAGCTTGTTCTTGAACTCCCGGAAGTACGTGCGAGACCGGTACGCCGTATCCGCGCGCAGCGTCGCCCGCCCGCCCCACTGCACCGGAGTCGTATACGCGAGCCCTAGGTTGATGCTGGTTTTCGGCGCATTGTTGAGCGGGTTTCCCTTGTTGTTCTGAAAGCCCAACTCGGCCTGCAGGCCATCGAGATTGATGAAGTCGCCGTACTCGGTGTCCAGGAGCGTGACAGCCCCGGACACCATCCAGTTCTCGGTGAGGGTGGACGACAGTTCCAGTTCGAGGCCGCGCACCTCCGCATCGCCCGCATTGCGCGTGACCGGGCTGATGCCGATGATCTGAGACACTTGGAAGTCTGAGTAGTCGTAATAGAAGGCGGCCGCACTCAGCGTGGTGCTCCCGCCGAACGTCGCCTTGTAACCCACCTCGTAGGCATCGACGGTTTCCGGTTCGTAGGGGACGTTGCATTCGACCGGGGCGACACCGCCCGCCTTGTAGCCTTCCGTATAGGAGACGTAGACGTTGCCGTTGTCGTTGACGTCGTACTGACCGACCAGCCTGATCGTCGTGGCACCCCAGTCCAGTTGCTCGGCCTTGTCGCAGAACGGGATCGCCACGTTGAACAGCGGTAAGAGACCCTGGTTGACGTGATACTCGTCAATCTCGTCTTCCGTGCGGCGCACGCCTGCGCTGACACGCGCACGGTCGGTGACCTCCCAGGTCGCGTCGAGGAACCAGGACAAGGAGTCCGTGTCCATTATTGGTTGCGAGAACACGAACTGGCTAGGCACGGGAAAACCAAACACGGCCTGCTGGTTGTTGAAGACGATGTGGCGGTCCCACTCTTCGGTCAGGTAGAAGGCGCCCAGAACCCAATCCAGCCGGTCGCTGCTGCCGAGGAGGTTGATCTCCTGGGTGAACGTGTCGATGGTCGAGTCGTCCCAGATGTCGAAGAGGGGCTCATCCGTGAGATCCCGGTCGGCCTCTACGAAGTCGTCGAAGTCCTGCTGCGCAGTGATGGACTTGAGCGTTGCCCATCCCATGTCCCACTCGAGGGTCAGACCAACCAACTCAAACTCGCGGTCCGAATCATTCCTGGGGTTGACGTGGGTTTCGAACGGCTCGAAGGTTTTGGCCGCGTTGACGAGTTGAGGAGTCCCCCCCGCCACGGCGAGTGCCGGATCGAACGTGACCCAGCTCAGGTGCTCATGCGGACCCTTGATCGTGCTCTTGACGTACATGAGGTCCACGGAGATCGTCTCCGTGGGTTCGGCAGCGAGCTTCAGCCGAACGTTGCCGGACTCGCCCCGCATCAGATTTTTCGCACCGGGCACTAGGTTCTCGACCCAACCCTCGCCCTGGTCTATGCGATCCGCGGCGATCCGGAATGCCACCCGGTCGCCGATCGGCCCGCTGTAGATGCCCTGGATCTTGGTTTGGTCGTACTGCGCGTAACCGACGCGCAGCATCCCTTCGGCCTCTCGGGTAGGCGCGGCCGAAATGAAGTTGACCGCCCCGCCGTTCGAGTTGCGCCCGTAGAGGGTCCCCTGGGGCCCGCGCAGCACCTCTATGCGCTCGAGATCCAGTTGATAGAGGTGCGCCGTGGAACTCCTGGACTGGTAGATGCCGTCGAGGCTGACCGCCACGCCCGGCTGCCTATTGAACTCGCTAATGCTGCGGATGGTGATTTTCTGGTTGCCGAGCTGCGGCCCGAAATGCAGGCTCGGGACCGCGAACTGGATGTCGTACATGTCCTTGATGCCTCTCGCATCGAGGTCCGCCGCGACGAGCGCGCTTAAGGAGCCGGCGACATCCTGGACCGACTGCGAACGCTTGTTGGCGGTGACGACGATCTCTTCGATCAGATCGTCCTCGGCTGGCTCCGCAGCTGCTGCCTCAGCCGGGCCGGAGGTGGCGAATGCAGCCGCGGCGACGGCCGCGCCCAAGCGTTTGAGGAGCTGTGCTTTCCCGTTCGTGTTCATGACATTCACCTTGTTGCATCGGCTGTGGGCGGGCCACGCTCGCGGAACGCGGGTGCGGGACCGGGGCCTGGCGGCAGGGGCATCGGATGTTTACCGTGGGATCAAATGGGGACTCGACGACGATGAAAAGTGAAACCTAATAAAACAATCAGTTGAAAGTCTATTTGGCGGAGAGGGAGTCCGTCACCACAACTTCTCTCCGCCTATCTCTGCGTCCTCCAAAGTTCATTTAACCAACTGATAAGTAAACCTTTATCAGTCTCATCGGGCGTCTTGACCACTCTCCTCATATCCCCAATACTTGCTCCAATAAGGGTACGAGTTGGGGTACGACTTTGGCGAAACTCACCGTAAGGCGGATTGAAACGGCCAAGGGTCCCGCGAAGCTGGCGGACGAACACGGATTGTACCTCCGGGTGTCGCCGAGAGGCGCGAAGGCGTGGATCCAGCGGCTCAACATCCAAGGGCTGCGGACCGACAACGCCATCGGCCACTACCCGGCGTTGAGTTTGGCGGAGGCGCGCGCTACGGCGTTCGAACGGTGGAAGATCGCCAAGGCAGGCGGCGATCCGCGGAAGGAGGACGGTAAGGCGGTGCTCGCACCGACGTTCGCCGAGGCGGCGGAGGCCGTGATCGCCATGCACGAGCCGACCTGGCGTAGTCCCAAGTCGGGGCCGCAGTGGCGGGCGAGCCTCGAGACCTATGCCTACCCGAGCATCGGGGAATTGCCGGTGTCCGAAATCACGCCGGGGCACGTCATGGCGGTGCTGCTGCCGATCTGGAACGACAAGCGCGAAACGGCCCGGCGCGTGAAACAGCGCATCTCGGCGATCTGCCGGTGGGCGGTAGCGCAGGGTTACCGCAACGACGATCCGGCTGGAGTTCTGGTCGACGCGGCGCTGCCGCGAAACGCGATCAAGCGGCGGCCCATGCCAGCGCTTCCTTACGAGGAAGTTGCGGATTGTATGGCGAAGGTGAAGGCGAGTCGCCGTGCGAGCGCGTCGTCGAAGCTGGCGCTGGAGTTCCTAGTGCTGACGGCGGCCCGCTCAGCGGAAGTGCGCAAGGCGACCTGGGACGAGATGGACGTCGCGGCGGCGACTTGGACGGTGCCGGCCGAGCGGATGAAGGCGAACCGAGAGCATCGCGTACCGCTGTCGAGACGCGCCCTCGAAGTGCTGGCGGAGGCCGCGGATTTGGCAGACGGCTCCGGGTTGGTGTTTCCGGGCGTCGGTCAGGGCCGACCGCTGAGCGAGAACACGCACGCGAAACTGCTTCGCGAGCTTGGGTTCGACGCGGTGACGCATGGTTTTCGGTCGAGCTTCCGGGACTATTCCGCAGAACAGACGCACACGCCGCATGCGGTCATGGAGGCAGCGCTGGCGCACACGATCAAGAACAAAGCTGAGGCTGCGTATGCCCGCAGTGACCTCTTCGAGAAACGGCGGCTGCTCATGGAGTCTTGGGCGGAGTATCTGACGCGGTGAGCCGGTGGGCGATCCGAGAGCCAGCAAGTCGTCTCATGTCGCCAGTTCGATCCAGTCTTGGACAATTCCTGGCAAGCGCTCGACGGTTTCGTAGCCGAAGAGAATCTCGTCCACATAGCCCATATGCAGCATGTCGACCATACGACAGAGGTAGGACCTTCCGCATTCCCACCATGTGTAGTGAGAGTCGACGATCAGATAGTGCCGGACTCGAACCCCTTCAGTTGTTGAGAGTTCAGCCAGTTCCATGCCATCCAGAAGCGTCTCGTAGACCCCGTCCGCGACTCGGCTGCCAAAGGTCGTGGTGTAGTAGTACTCCTTGATCTCCCAGACGGCGACCGGGTTTATCGTGCTCGGGAAAGCGCCGTCGACACGTCGAGCCAATGTCCGCAGAGGGGCATTGTTCCTAGTGAACTTAGTCAAGCTACGCGGATCGTAGTCGCACGGGTGGCCGCGAGAGTGGGCCTCGATGAGCATGTTGACGATGCAGGTCAGGTACGCCGGTCCACGCTTCTCGCCGCGCTGCTTGTTCATGGGCAGCGGGCAACGGGGCGAGAGGGAGTCGCGGAGCTCGCTGAACACGGATCTGGCGCGGTCGACGTTCATCAGGCGAGGCTCGACATGGAGATTCAGGACGTTCGCACGATATTCGAGGTACGAGAGCAGGCGCTTGCCGACCCGTGTCGGAAGGCCCCCGGGATGCATCAGGTGGGCCGTGCTGAGGCCAAGGCGCCCGTAGGCGGCCGCGATCTCGGCAGTCGTGGGGACGCGGACGATCTTCCGGCGCGGAAGCGTGTATCCCACGGCCTCTCCAATGGTCCTGATATCAGCCCAGAAGGAGAGTGGCAGACCAAGGAATCGAGGGTCCGGCTGCACTTATGGCTCGAACCGCGAGACGAAGCTGGCGAGAGACACGCCACAGGCAATGCAGACCTGCTCAAGCTCGACGATGTCCAGGCGTCGCTCGCCAGCTTCGTACTTGCTGACGAACGACTGCGGCTGATCTAGGCGTTGGGCCAAGTCGACTTGACGGAGTCCGGCCTCGGTGCGAATGTCCCGCAGGAGTTCGCGCAAGCGATTCCGTCTCTCGGAGTAGATCGACCTATCCACGCTCTGGCAACCTATGGGCGCTTGCGCTATATCCCATAATCGGATATGTTCGAGCTGAACGCACGTACAGTGGTGGACCCTTGTTTCGACCAGCGATGATCGACCTTTTCGGCGATGTCAGGCCCGCTCGACCTAGGGGCTCGCTGCTCAAGTGGATCGGCAACAAGTACCGCGTGGCGGAGCAGATCGTCTCCTACTTCCCGACGAACGCCGAAAGATACCTTGACGTCTTTCTGGGCAGCGGAGCCATTCTTGCGACCGTCGCGCCGAGCCGGGGAATCGGCTCGGACTCGTTCGGGCCTTTGATTGAGATCTGGAAGGCGGTCCAATCAGATCCCGAGAAGGTGAAGAGCTGGTACGAAGAACGGTGGCGGTTCGCCAGTGCGGGTGACAAGCGGCGAACTTACGAGCACATCAAAGCTTCGTACAACGACCAACCCAACGCGGCCGACTTTCTGTTCTTGGTGCGGGCGTGTTATGGGGGCGTGGTCCGATTCCGCAAAAAGGACGGCTACATGTCGACGCCCGTGGGTGTCCATCGGCCTATTGCACCTGAAGCGTTCGCCCGACGGGTCGACGAGTGGCACGTCAGGGTGCAGGGCACGGAGTTCCGACATGCGGACTACGTGGAGGTGATGGCCATAGCTGGCGAAGGCGACATGGTCTACTGCGACCCGCCGTATTCGGATACGCAGCCGATCCTTTACGGTGCGCAAGACTTCGAGCTCAGTGACCTGTTTCGGGCGATTGGTGAGTGCAAGAACCGAGGCGCACGCGTCGCCTTGAGCATCGACGGCACGAAAAAGTCAGGGGGGCGGGTTTGCGATGTTCAAATCCCTACGGGGCTCTTCGAACACGAGGTGATCGTGGATACAGGCCGGTCGATGCTCAGAAGATTCCAGATGACCGGCCGGAGCCTTGAGTCGGAGGTCGTCGCTGATCGGCTGATGTTGACCTATTGAGCGGTCGCGAATCCCTGACGAGGCGGCAGTTGGATCTGGGAGATCAGAACGCCCGTTCGAGGTCAGACGGTTCACTTGGCGCCTGACTTGGCATCTGAGAGTCTAAGGGCGACCACTCCGCAGGCGTGAGTCAGTTCCACCCGCAACCGTTCGCGAAACGCCGCATCCAGCAGCTCCTCCCGGTCCAACGTATCGCATGTAAATTCGGCAGTCATGCGCGCCAGGGTGAACTCGCGTTCTTCGTAGCCTTGCTCCTCCGATGCTTGAAGCATGAATGTCGTGATGATTTCGATGACATCGGGACCGAAGTCCGGCGCGTCACGAATGAGGTGTCTAAGAGCATGGAGGCCTGAGAGGCGGGCATGGCTGCTCTCGCGTCCTTGTTTGGCAAGGAGTTCGGTCGCTCGCTCGAACCTCCCATGACGGTGTTCTTGTTTGGCGATGTCGGCTTGTTGTGCCGCTACGCGCGCCTGCTCTTCGGCGATGGAACTGCGCCAATACGCAAAGTACCACGCAATCAAGCCACCGCCTATGAGGGCCACGGTGCGTATCGTGTTCGTTGGCGTGTCGTTGAGGGATAGGAAGCCCCACCAATGCCAAGTCGCCAAACCAGCAAGCGCGATGGTCGCGATAGACAGCAATGCGACACGAATGGCGCCGCGGCGAAGACGCTGGAACAACCACTGGAACATCGGGGGCATTTACACGCCACGCTTGGACGGCGGGAGTCTAGCGGGGCGCACCGTGGGGGGAAAGTTCGGCGCTGTCACTACCTGCGGGCCGGTCGCAAGACGTCTCGGCGTCTCGCCGGGATCGGATGCACGTGGCGCCAAAGTAGGTAGTGACAGCGCACGAAACGGCGCCGGAGCGCAACAGCGGCGCAGGGTGATAAGAATTCCGTTCTGGTGCCGCCTTGGTGCCAGGTGCTATTCTCGCGCCCGCCTACGTAGCCGCCTTGCGCGGCTGTAGTCGGCGGGAGCGCCGACAGACCGGGAAACCGGACGGCCGGCGGAAATCCGGCGTTGGCGCGGCGACCCGGCAGGGTGCCGACGCCGAGGTGCCGTCATCCGGGATGCTAGCGCATCCTGGAGTGGCCGGGGAGATGCACCGGCACAGAGGCACGGATACGCCACGCGCTTGAACTGACGAGGCGGGGGCGAATCGGATGCACCGGAAAGCCGGCTTGTAAGCACCGGCGGCCCGGGCATCGAACGCGGCAGCGCGGCAGCCTCGCGAGACCTTCGGAAAGCTCGCGGGGCACGACGGGACAAAGCAGGAGTCCTTGATCGAAGCCGACGCTGTCGCGGCGACCGGGGCGGTCGCGGCGGCCGGGGAGGCATCCCTGGCGTAGGCGGTTGAGAGACACCGCGGTCGCGAAGCCGACGGCGCCGAACAAGAGGCCGCCGGCCACTGTCGAAAGACACGCCGGGGCCGCCGCAAGCGACGGCACGGCAACTGCATCGAAGGGCCTTGCGCAGCAATGCGGGTCCGCATCGTCCTCGTCGAGGGACGGCGGATCGCCCAGCAAAACTGACCTCGCACGCCGGCCCGGCCCGCAGACGCGGCGCCGGGCGCGGCAGCTTCCCTCGTTTCCCCGCCGAAAAAAGTCCGGAGGCGCAACCGGCGCCGCTTCGGCGCACGGCGTTCCGTGCGGTTTCCCGCTTAGCGGATTGCTACAAGCGCGGTCGTAGACCGGATTCTCCGACAGGCGTATAGCGTCCGCCGGAGGTGGACGATGCGCGACCTGAACTTCGACCTGAAGCGCCTAGAGAAGGCGCACAACGACGGCTCTCACGGCACACGCAAGGCGCGTTCCTACGCGCTGGCGCAGATGGCTAATGCCCTGCACGATCTCGGCTTCAAGGGCCTGCGGGCGACGGGGCTAAAGCGCAAGCACGCCGTTGCGCTGGTGCGGGAATGGAAGCGCCAGGGGCGCTCGATCGGCACGATGAAGAACCGCACGGCGCACCTGCGCTGGTGGGCGGAACGGATCGGGCGGCCGGGCGTCGTGCCCTCAAACGGCGCGCTCGGCATCGACAATCGCGAGTACGTGACCAACGAGGACAAAAGCGTCGTGCTCGATCCGGAGAAGCTGGCGCTGGTGAAGGACGAACACGTCGTCATGGCGCTGCGCCTCGAGGCGGAGTTCGGGCTGCGGCGCGAGGAGGCGATCAAGTTCACGCCGTCGAGAGACGACCGGGGCGACCGCATCCGGCTGAAGGGCTCCACCACCAAGGGCGGTCGCCCGCGCGAGATTCCGGTGCGCAACGAGTCGCAGCGGCGACTGCTTGACGAGGCGCGCCGCCTGGCGGGCGGCGGCGCGCTGATCCCGCCGGATCGCAACTACAAGCAGCAGCTGAAGGTCTACGAGAACCGGACGCGGGAGGCGGGTCTGTACCGCATGCACGGGCTGCGGCATCACTACGCGCAGACGCGCTACGAGGAGATCACCGGGTGGAAGTCGCCCGCCGCGGGCGGGCCTCGGCAGCGGTCTCTGACCGGGGCGCGGCGTCGGATCGACGGGGAGGCGCGGAGGACCATCGCGCGCGAGCTAGGGCATGACCGCCCGAGCGTCGTGTCGGTCTACGTCGGTAGCTGAAAGGTGCCGAACCGGGACGCGGCATGGCGCGCCCCGGCGGCGTCCAGTGTCAGTGGCGGCTCAGTCGCCAACCGTCGTCGTCGAGCGAGTGACGCCACAACTGCTCGGACTTCGGCTCCGGATCGGGCAGCGGCGACCAGTACGCGGCGCTGGGCTCAGGTTTCGCCCTCGCATTCCATGGGCTGACTCCGCAGTCGAGGTTGGAGGGCTCGTGCGCCCTGTCGGGCTTGGCCGCGAACTCGTCGATCGCCGCCGCGTCGAGGGCGTCCTGGCGCTTCTGCGCGCGCTCGATGTCGCGGTCCTCGCGGCACCGCTGGCAGAGGAAGTCGCCCTGCTGCCGCTTGCGGTATGCGCACCTGCGGCAGCCGCCTTCGGCGACCAATGCTTGCCGGCGTCGCTTGCAGGACTTCGCTCGGCGGATTCTGCAGGAGTCGCAGCTCTTCCAGTACCCGCCGTCGGGCTTGCGCGATGCTGGCTTGTTGCACCTCGGCTGCGCGCACCGAGGGGGCTCGTCGGGCAGGACGGCCTGCGGCACGAAACCCGGCGGCAGCTTGCCACTCCACTGGGCGATGAGGGTCGAAAGGTCCATGTCGTTCTCCGTTTCAGGGTTGCGACGCTGGTGTGCGTCGGTCCTGAACGGGCGGCACGCGCGCGCACGCCGGTCACCTCGCGCCAGCGAGGTCGGAGCTCGCGGAGAACCGTCAGGTTGACCGGCGGAGGACGCGTGCCACGCTGACGCAGCCGACGGACTGGCCGATTTGCTGGGCGGATCGGAACGGAGGCGGGATGCGATGGCGGAAGGACCGTGGCTAGCGCTGCGCCGCGATTCCGTGGAAGCCGGTGCTCTGCGTTCTTGATCGCGCCGCGTTCCCCCGAATGGTGGTTGCCACGCGTCGGCCAGGAGCCGCTGCGCCGGGTTCGCCGCTGAACGGAACAAGCCTCGCACGGGGCCGGGGCAGCTCCGCGGGCCGGGGACGAACCGGCGCCGGCGCCCGGAGGGCGCAAGCGCGAGGGACCGTCACCCGGATGGGCCGAGACCGCGTCAGCGGGCTCGGGTCGGCAAAGCCGACTAGGGCCCGGCCCGAAGGGACGCGCCCTCCCCCAGGTCCGGCATCGACGGCATGGCCCACTTCATGCCCGCGCCGATGACTGCGCGTGGACAACCGGCGGGCGACTCGATCTCCGCGTGGATCGCGATCACGGTCTCCAGCGCCTCCGCGAAGGTGGGGACGGCCTTGGCCCAGCGCCGGGGATCGTGGCCGCGGGCGACTCCCGCGCGTTCCCCAGCGCGCGCTGGCGGAGCGCGGCCGTGCCGTTCGCGGTCCCGCATGCGCTTCTGGGCGTAGGCGTGGCTCGGGGCGTACGCGCCCCGCGTCGAGACTACGAAGTCCGCTGGTTGGGCGACGCGGGCGCGAGGCAGCCCGCGCGCCCAGTTCGTATGTCCGTACGTACTGCCCATAAAATCATAAAATCTCTTCCATCGGCATAATTTTACGGATATAGTGCGTATCGTACGCTCTTAGGATGCATGCTCATGCCCGAAATCACGATTGAACAGACAACGTTCGCGCGGCTTCAGCGCCACGCGTTGGCCTTAGTGGATACTGCGGACACGGTGGTGAGACGCGCGCTGGACGCATTGGACGCCGTGGAGGGATGCGGCCATGAAGAGGTGCCGGCGAATCCGACGCAAGTGGACCATGAGGTCGACGTCCGGCAGTTGCCGGACGTGACGCACACCAAGGTGCTAGCGGCACGAATTGGAGGAGAGGGCATCGAGAAGCCAAACTGGAATCGGCTGCTCGACCGGGTTGTGGTGCTTGCGATGCGGAACGCCGGCAACTTCGACCATTTGAACCGGATGTGCCCGGTGAACATGGTGGCCGGACAGAAGACGATCGAGGGCTACCACTACCTGTCGGAGATCGACGTGTCCGTGCAAGGGCTGTCGGCCAAGGAGGCGTGCGGGGCGTTGATCGACATCGCCCGGCGGTGCGGTACAGACCTCGAGGTCACGTTCCAGTGGCGCAACAAGGACGGGGCTGAGCGTCCGGGAGAAACTCGGAGGTTGACTATAGGGACCGGCAGCGGTGCCGGGTGAGCGACGCGTGGCCCCATCCGCAGGCCGCCTAGGCGCGAAAGTCGAGTCGCGGCTCTACGGCGAACGACCGATCCGTTCAAGGCAGCGGCGACCCTCGAATCGCAAGAGCGCGGACGTGACGAGGCTAATTTGGCGGATTCCATTGACGGGTGGTGGAGACTCAGCGGCATTTAGGCGAAAGGCAGGAGGTCGATGATGAGCGGTCCAAAGCAGCACTACATACCGGTGTTGCTGCAGCAGGCGTTCAGGATAGGGCCGAAAAAGCCGGGGGAGATTTGGCTGTTCCGAAAGGGGGATGCGCCGGAGCGGCGGCGGGTCAAGCAGACGGGGCTGGAGCGGTACTTCTATTCCGAACCATCCTCGAGCGGGCAAAAGACGTTGGACGACGCGATCACCGATTTCGAATTGACGCTGTCTACGAAACTAAATGATGTTCGGTTCAAGCGGGCGGGAGAGCGGGTGGCGCCCGACATCGCGGCAGAGATCGTGGCACACCTAGCGACCCGAACGGCGCACGTACGGTCGACCTTGGCGGAGGCGGTGGAGCGACTGCTCGATCGGGCGGGGAAGCTGTTCGCCGAGCCCAAGAGCCTAGCAGTGATGATGGGGTTGGACGGCGACATGCCGACGGAGAGATTCCGGGAACTCGTGGGCAAGAATCTCGGAAGCGCCGAGATCGCGAGGTTGGGCGTACCGGCGCGGTTGCTGGAGAGGATGGCGTTCGCGCTCCTAAGGGAGAACTGGGGCGACTTCGCCGACCAAGCCGGAGATCTGGTGGCTGCCTTGGTGGATGTGGTCTTGCCGCGATCGGACGAACTCGCGCGTGAGAGTCACAACGGCGCGCTAGACCGGATCGGCACGGTTGGCGGTTACGAGGCAGCGCTTCGCTCGTTCGAGTGGACGGTGGAGTCGGCAACGGGCGCGATCCTGCCTGACTGCGTCGTCGTAGCGGTAGGCGAGGATGGAGCGGCTAACACCCACTTGTTCGTTGGCGAGAAGAAGCTGTCGGCGGTGGTTTTGGCCGTATCGCCAGACAAGTTGCTGGTCGGGCGGCGACTGGGGTTCGCGCTGTCTGCTGCGTTTGACTACAACGTCGAGGCGGCGCGGCTTAGCCGGAACTTCCTCCTGGCGTCCCGGAACGACGCGACTACGAAGCGGCTGCACGCGATGGTCGGCGAGCGCTACCGGGCCGAATTGACAGGAACGATCGATGATGCAGTGAAGGACTTTGTGCCGCGTGAGGAGGACGAGCTGGAACCGGAGGTCGAAGCGAAGGGATCAAGGCAGAAGGCCAACTTCGAATGGGAGCTGTCGCTCGTAGGATGTGGGGACGAGGAGACGAGCCACAGGATCGGGGCGAAGGTTCGCGAGGTGGTCCAAGCGCTTTCGCGCGCCATGCCGCTGGACCGGCTCGACGGAGTGACCGTGGGGTACGACTACCCAGCGCTGCTGGGGTCCGTGGATCGGGGGTACGACGGGGCGCCGGAGGTGGAAACGGTGTCGCCGGAGATCGGTGTGGGCATCGCGCATATGGTGACGGTAGAGCGGTCGGGGGTAGTGAAGGGTCGGATCGTGCTTTCCGGAGGCGTGGCCGGGGCGCTGATCCACGAAGACCCCCGGGCTGAGGCTTGGGGCGTTCATGTGTTGGTCAAACAGTTGTCGCGCGTTGCCATGGTCAGCATGGTGGACGAGGCACTCCCGGGGCGCAGGCTAGCGCCCGCCGAGAGCGGGATCGAGGGCTGGTTGTTCGCTCTCGTCGACGGCGTGCCGGAGACCTATGCCGCGTCGTGGATGGCCGCCGGATTCGGGGATGCGCAGGAGACCGCCGAGGGCCTGCGCGGCGCGTTGGCGACCAGTGTCGTGCGGATGACGACGGTGTCAGCGAAGGCGCGGGATGCTTACTACGAAGATAGCGACATGGACGCACTGGTCGGCGTGGTTCTCCCCGCCGTCAGCCATGTTTTGGCGTTCGCGGCCGACTTGCTTGGACACTGTGCGTACACAGGCGAATCGCCGCACGATGCAACCGGGGCACTGACGGACGCTCTCAACGGCGCCGGAATTGCTCGTTGGTTTGAGGTGTATGGCGAGCATCTGGCGCGCTTCCACCGGAGGTTAGGCAGATGGGAGTCGTTCGACGAGTTCCTGTCGTTCAATCTGCACGCCGAGCGGTTGCTCTGGTCCGCAGGACTCTTCCCGTGGGAGGGTCCCGAGGGATTGCGAGCAGAAGTGGCCCCCGACCAGGATGTCGGCGTGCTTTTGGGCAACGCTTTCAAGCCTGGGCCGATGAGTTGTTCTGGAGCATGAGGTGAGCGCGGAGGGTCTGGAAAAAGGGCGTTGTCCACGATGCCACGAGGATCGTGTGCTGGTTCTGCAGCCGCGGCGCCAAGTCCGGCATGCGTTGCCGGACCTCGATTCGCCGGTGGAGGTCGTGGAGCCCTATGCATGTCCAGTGTGCGGATGCGAAACGAAGTCGCGGATATGGTTGGTGCCGACCGACCGCGAGCCGGTGCGGCCGGGACGGTTACCCAGCGCGCCGGAGGTGGAGCGCCGCACCGGCAACGTGACGCGCTTCGACGGCCGGTCTGGATTGTTGATGCACTATCCGGCGGTCGTTCGGCCTGGCGAGGACGTCTTGTTTCCGGCGCACGAGGGGTTCTTAGGGGGTGGACATGCGATCGACAAGCACGGCGATCCTGACTTGATGGCAGAGTTTGCCGGGGAGTACCTGAAGCAATATCGGGCGATCGTCCCGATGCGCGGCTTGCCGCGGCGGTTGAGCGAGATGATGCCGGCCCTGCATCTTCTGGTGAACGCGACCGAACTCGCGCTTAAGGCGGACCTGATCCGGTCCGACAAAGACAGCGGAGGCCATTCGTTGGTGTCGCTCTACGGGCGGCTGGAGGCCGATCACCGTGCTGAGATCGAGCGTCGGTTTGCCGTCATGGAGCCGAATGCTAATCTATCCGCGTTGGGATGCGAGGCACCTAACGTGGAGAGTGTGCTGCAGGCGTACGGGTCGGGCTTCGGCTGGAGCCCCGCGTACGAGGAAACCCGCTACTTCGCCGAGCCGACAACCCGGATCCGGCGGCAGGATGGCAAGGGCGGGAATCTGGTCAAGAGCACGCCATACCCTATCTTCCTGCCGCATGCCGTGGCAGCGATGCTGGCTGGCTACGCGCATTTCTCGGGGGCGGCGCGGCTCAAGCGGTTGGGCGGTACCGTGGCTTATGGCTCCAGGGACCGTGGTAACGACAACCACGGCGACTGGGGCCTAGTGCCAGCATCGCTTGGGCTTCTCGTGATCCGGGTGGGTCAGCTCGTCGCTACGGACAAGAGCGGCGCCGAGCGGACTGTGTTTCGTCGGTTCGTCGAAGAACACCCGCCGGGTTACAGGACCGAGTGGATGTACGGCGGCAATCGGCTGCTGTTCTATCGAGCGGCGGGAGCCTCGGCTGTGGACGAGGAGACGGAGATCGACGGGATGCCGTGCCGGGCATGGTCTGAGGGGTGCCTCGGCCTCCATGCCCGTGATCTTTATCGCTTGGCGGACGTGCTCGAAGCGGAGCAGGCGATTCCGGCGTTCGAGTGGCCGCCTTCCGCGTAACACGCGCGTTCGTCAGGACCTCGTCGTCTAGAAGTCCTAGATGGCGCGCTACGATCGGCGGGAAAACTCTCAACGTCACAGCAGGATCCATGCGGTCCTGCATCCCCAAGCCTTTCACCATTGTGGTACAAATTGGGGTATGACACCTGTAACTTATTGTTTTTAATGATTTATTGGCGGAGAGGGAGGGATTCGAACCCTCGATGGACTCTCGCCCATACACACTTTCCAGGCGTGCTCCTTCGACCGCTCGGACACCTCTCCAGGGGCGCTCCTACTGAGCGCAACGCGTTGGAGGTGACCGTACCCATCACACCCCGGCGCACGAAGGCGCTGCGACCGTTGCTCCCTTCCGGGCCTGGCGGGGTTGACAACGTCTCGTCGCGAGGGGACCGGTACGGTCGCCATCGACTCAAGCCGCTTCGCATCCTAATCGGTTTGGGGGTGGATTGACATAGCAGGCCGCGGCACCAGGGTGTGCCGGAATGCGAGGCGGGCCGGAGGCCCGCGCACCCTGGGTGGAGCCAAGGCCGTGCCTGCGGCCCTACCGGGCAATCGGTTATGCTTCGCTGCGGACGGGCGCCTTACCGGCGCTCTTTGTTTGAACCCTCACCACGCGAACGAGGACAAGGCATGTCAGACAAGAACCTCCTTTCTCCGGTTTATGCCCTACTCGCGGCAATCGGTGCCGTTCTGATCGCGCCTGCTGCCGACGCCGCCCAGGAACTTCGCGTCGGCCTCCAAGCCGCTGCGGGTAGCTGGGACGAGGACCTCAGCACCGCGGTTCCGGGCATCGAGGACCAGACGCTCAGCGCCGATGGCGGTGGGGTCGGCGTGGTCGCCCAGTACGTGGTGAAGTCCGACGCCGACACCGGGTTCTTCATCGGGTTCGAGGGCGCGATCACCCAACAGGACGCATCCGACACGACCACGGTGACGCTCCCGCCGGTGTTCTCCGCCGACGTCACGGGCGAGATCGTCAACAGCGTGGACCTGCTCTGGTTCGGCGGCTACGACTTCGGCATGGTCTCCGCCTACGCGGCCGTCGGTCCGACCCTCGCCAGCGGCGAGGGCGAGATCGCCTTCGCAGGCACGACGCTCACCGACGAGGCGACGCACATCGGCTGGAAGTACGGTGCGGGTGTCGAGGTGGATCTCGGCTCGAACGTCTCGGTGATCGCGCGGGCATCCTACGCAGGGTATCGGAACCGTGCGTACACGGCCGAAGGATTCCCCATCGCAGTCGACGTGGAGCCGCAGGTCAACGAGATCCGCGTGGGCGTGGTCTACAGGGTGAACATGGCGGACGTGCTGGGGGCGGTCGGGCTGTAGAACGACTGTCCGGTCGGCTCTTCGCGGCACCAGGGTAGGAGAAGCGCAGACGCCAAACTGTTGTTAGTCGCGCAACAACGACGCGAGCCGGCTCTTCAGCTCATCGGCGGTTTCTGCATCGATGATCCACTCAGCAATGCTGTCCAGGTGCTCCAGAACGTCGACGGCTTCGAGCGCGGCGCGCACCTCGTCCGCGGTTTGATCGCCGAATCGGCGTGCCAGGAGACGACTCAGCACGGCACGTTGTCCTTCAATGCGGCCCTCAGCGACGGCCTCCCGATGCCAGCGCTCGATCGTCTCGTCGAGCCTTGAAGTCAGTACGGTTACGTCTTGCATTGCCAGCAACTCCTTCATGCCGGGCAGTTGGAGCTTATAGTGGTCGCTGAGCCGCCTCAACCAGCGAGCCACGGTGTCGCGCAACTCGTCGTCGCGTAGATTCCGGGCGGTCTCCCATAACGGCGCCACGAAGTCTGTTCGCTTCCGCGAACTCGATCCCGATCATCATCGACATCACGTTGCCTGGGATGTGCGCCCTGTCCCGATGCGCGACGAAGTCGATCGGCCAATAGCCCCACGGGAAGAAAGACGAGACCTCCTTCGGGACACTCGGTGTGCCGCCCAGAGCGGCTGGTAGGCCGACGAGGTCCGCCGCGGATTTGGCGGCCGTCCATCGTGGGGGACCGTTGTGCAGCACTACGCAGAGCACCGGGCAGGGATCGCCTTCCCGAATTGCACCTTGGGCGCGGAGTTCGCGGAGCAGTTCGCCGCCTTGCTCCAGGAAGCGTAGCGCCATGTAGCCGTCGCGCCGCGACTGGAACTCCAGGTTCACGAACAAGAAACGCGGATAGCCTCGCGACTGGGCGCCCTGGGTAAAGTCCACCTGCCAGACCTGGTCACCGCGGCGCAGGCGAAACTCGCGCGTCACCCACTCGATGGACACCTTGCGCAATGTGTCCAGATCGAGCGCGGCCAGAAGCTCGTGCCGCAGTGGACCGTGCGGTTCGGTCAGATAGGCGCGCAGGAGGTCGCGCACGGTCTGAACGTGGCAGCAAAGGGCCTTGTAGATCGGGTCGAATGGGAAACGCGAAGGCGCACCCTGTTCGGGGTCGTCCATGGCCCCACCGTAGTGGCACGGGAAGGACCTGTCGTTGGGCGTTCTCTCGGTTGCCTGTAGGAGATTGGCCCGTTAGTACTTCACTGCCGCCAAAGCCTGAACGTAGGCGCACGGTAACGGTGCGTAGACCGGAACGGATTCAGGTCAATGCCACCCCGCCGCAGGAAGCGGCCGTCCACGGTGAGTTCCGTGGCGTCCGTTGCGGCGCGGAGATCGACGAAGATGCCCTCGATCACGTCCTCGTGGAAACCCGCGGCATCTCGGTAGGACACCAGGTAGCGGAGCAGGCTGGCCCGATCGAGCAGCTTCCCGCGCCACGACACGGCGACCGAGCCCCAGTCCGGTTGCCCGGTGATCGGACAGACCGAACGGAACAGGTGGGTGTGAACGGCGTCGGTGCCCATCGAACCCGACGACACAAGCAGCGCGGCATCCGGGGCGTAGCGATCGACCTCAACCGACAGTCCATCGAGACAGAAGCTCGTGAAGTCGCTCGCGGCACGGTCAGCCGGCGTGTCGGTGATGACAACCGAAACCTCTGCGTCAACGATCGCTTCGAGATCGGTCGCGACCCGCGATTCCACGTCGCCCGCACGCCCGAACTCCGTGTGCGCAAAGCCGTTCAGATAGAGCTTCAAGGACTTGCTTTCCACGGTCGCGGGCGATGTGCACGGGATTCTCAACGTCAGCACGCCGATCCGCGGCAATCCGCCGGGGCGCAGCCAGGAAAGTTCGTAGCACCGCCAGACGTCTTCGCCGTTGAAGGGCAACGACCCCACGATCCCGAGACGCTCCCGCGCCGCTGCCCGGTCGATAAGCCGCAGCACGGATGGGTCGACGCGGCGCGGCGCATCGACCAGCTTGCCGAGTGGCAGGTCCGTCATCCAGCCGCCTGCCGTGGCTCATCCGCCCGTGGTGTCTCCGACCGGGACGTGGCGAGGAATGCGTCCGCCGTCATGTTCCACAGCGAGGAGGTCAACGCCACGGCGACGATGACGACCATCAGGGTCGCCGAGGAGATGAAGAGCGCGATGGGCGGGCCGACCCAACCGACGAGGTAGCCGGCGATCAGCGCGCCCAGCGGGCCGGCACCCATGAACGAGAACGAGAAGAACGCCATGACGCGGCCGCGCTGCCCGTCCGGGGCCGCTTCCTGCATGATCGTGCGCGACATGCTCATCGCCACCCCGCCGCAGGCGCCCCACAGGTAGATGCAGGCGATCGCGGCCCAGAAACCGAAGTCGAGGCCGGCGGCGCCGAGGAATATGCAGCCCAGGAAGTGCGCGAGCAGTAGCGCCCTGCCCTGCCGGCGTAGACCGCCACCGAGAAGCAGGAGCAGGATCGACGTCACCAGACCGAGGGCGTTGGCGATCATCACCATCGACAGGTCCGCGGCGTCTCCCTGGTAGACCTCGCGGACGAGGAGCGGCATGGCCACGATGTAGGACCCCATGAAGCAGATGCCCATGGCGATGTTCTGCACCACGACCGGGCGCATGGAGTCGGAGCGCAGCACGGTCTGGCTGCCCTCCACCACCGAGCCGACGAGCTCGCGGAGCGACGGCATGACGACGGAGCGCACCGGCGGCGCCGGCAGGCGCGTATAGGCCACGGCGCCGACGATCAGCACCGCGGTCTGGAAGCCGATCACCGCCAACGGGCCGATCCTGCCCGCGAGGCCGGCGACCGTGAAGCCCACCATCTGCACGCCGAACTGGATCAGGCTCACGAGGGTCACGGTGCGCTGGATGCGGCCTTCGGCGACGAGGTTCAGAAGCCCGTCTCGCGCAGGCGTCACGAACGCCGTCGCACAGCCCATCGCCACGGCGTAGATGATCATCAGCCGGAAGTCCAATGCGTCGAACGCAAGCACCAGCAACAGGCCGATGCTCGGCACCACGGCGAAGCTCTGCGCCAGGATCGCGATCCGACGGCCACCCAAGGCGTCCGCGACGCCACCGCCAAAGAGCATCAGGAGCATGACCGGCACCAGCATCGCCATCTGCGCGACGCCGACCATCTGCGGCGTCTCGTGCAGCACCATGGTGACGAGCCAAGCGAACATCACGCCTTGCACGCCGTGGGCGGCGAACCAGGTGCCGGTCGCCAGGCAGTAGTGGTGGAGAGGACGCAACGGTCGTCTTGGTCGAAAGGTGCGCCACTATGCACTCGGCGAGGGTCGATTGGAATAGCCGGTGGCGTCCACGGTAAACGATGTTGACGGTGCTCGACGCGGAGTGTTTCCATGCCCATCGCCTCCGGTTGGAAACGTCCCGATGGTCCCTGCTGTCGTCGGTGCCGCCCTCGTGATCGCTGCCTGGCTCACCTTCAGCCAAGAACCCGACCCGGCGGTCCGCGCTGCTGCGCCCGAACCAGGCCACCCGCCATCAGACGAGTTCGTCGCGGCGATCTACGCCGCAGCCGAGCGCGGCGGTCGTTTGTACGATGCCGGCCGCTACGCCGATGCCGTGCCTCACCTGACGGCTGCGGCCGAGCGCGGATTCAAGGTCCCGCAGGCCTCGTTGGGCGACATCTTGCTGAACGGCCGCGGCGGCGTGCCGCGCGACACCGAGGCGGGCATCGGCTGGCTTGGTGTAGCCGCCGAGCCGGAGACCCTATCGCGGATCGAGACCTACTTCGGTCGCGTGATGACGCAACTGCCGCTCGACTACCGGCCGACGGCCAACCAGATCGTGGACAGGTACGCCGCTCTGTACGGCAACCACCGGCACCGGGTTGCCTGTCGACTCTATGGCGAAGTGGTCGAGGACCTCAGATGCCTGTTCGTCGATGAACAGGACGACGCCACGGGCGCGGGAGACATCGAGGAAATGGTCGTCACGGCACCCGTGATCACCGTGCCCGAACCGGAGTTCGGACAGATGCCGAGCGGCCAGTTCATCTCCCAGGTCTACGACGCGCACAGCCGGGGAGCGGATCTGTACAAGGAGAAGCAGTACAAGGAAGCCCTACCGCTCCTGCTCGCAGCCGCCAAGCGCGGCTTCAAGTGGGCCCAGGCGTCGGCCGCCGACATCTACCTGCACGGCCGCGGCGGTGTCCCGGTGGACTTAGAGGCCGGCATCGGCTGGCTCGGGGTCGCGGCGGAGCCTCGGACGGCGCACTCCATCGTCGAGTTCTACGAGCAGTCGCGAGCGTTGCTGCCGGCGCGCTACACGCCCGAGGCGGTCGACGCGATCATCGAAGCCTATCGAGCGCAATACGCCAACGACCAACATCGTGTCGCCTGCCGGAGCGACGCCTTCGATCCGAGTTTCAGCATCCGCATCAAGAGCGTCCGCTGCCATTTCATCGACACCGTCACGCAGTGCCGCTTTGCAGAGATCACGCCCGCTGGAGACCTGACCTGGGAGTGGCAATGTCCGCCGCTTCGAGGATCACGTTCGCACGACTTACTTCAGTAGGGCGGCACCCCTCGACCGAAGAAGGGCACGCCACGTTCAGCCGGCGAGCATGCGTTCCCGCCGGTTGGCGCGCATGAACGCCAGCGCCAGGATGCCGGTCGTGACGAGCGCCACGCCGATGCGGTTCTGCACCGTCCAGGCGAGGATGTCCGCCGGGTCGGAACTCGTCGCGGCGAGCGGATTGAAGAACGGCGAGACGCGCACCTGCTGGTCGCCGAATCCCGAGATGAGCCCGTTGAAACCTAGCAAGGCCACGGTTGCCATCGCCCCGGCGACTTCGCTTCTGAACAAGGTCGCCATGGCCATCGCCAACACCATGTAGAAGACGGCGGGTTTGCAGCGCGCCGTAGAGCACGTGCAGCGGAAACGGCCCGGCGAAGAAGATCCAGATCGGCACGGCGAGCACGGCTTCGGCGACCAGCAGCATCATCACGGCCCCGGCGAGCTTCGCCCACCAGACGCGTTCGCAGCCGGGCGTCGAGCGTGCCGCGTTGCTGGCGGACTGCGCTCAACCGGGCCATCTGTCCGACGGCGAGCAAAGCGGTCGGCAGGACGGGCCACAGCCATGCCGCCTTGGCCGCTCGCCGGCAAGCCGGGGCAGAACCACCATCCAGACCGCGAAACCGGCCACGGCGAGCCAAGGCAGGACCAATGGCCGTGGGCTCGCGGTCGACGATGTTGACGGCGCTCGACGCGGAGTGTTTCCATGCCTTCGCCTTCCGTTGGAACGTCCCGATGGTCTCTGCTCGCGTCGGTGCCGCCCTCGCGTTCGCTGCCTCGCTCGCCTTCGGCCAAGAGCCCGACCCGGTGGTCCGCGCTGCGGCGCCCGAACCAGTCGACGCGCCGTCAGACGACTTCATCGCGGCGATCTACGACGCGGCCGAACGCGGCGGTCGCTTGTACGATGCCGGCCAATACGCGGAAGCCGTGCCCTATCTGACGGTCGCGGCCGAGCGCGGACTCAAGGTCCCGCAGGCCTCGTTGGGCGACATCTTGCTGAACGGCCGCGGCGGCGTGCCGCGCGATACCGAGGCGGGGATCGGCTGGCTTGGTGTGGCCGCCGAGCCGGAGACCCTGTCGCGCATCGAGACCTACTTCGATCGCGCCATGGCGCAACTGCCGCCCGACTACCGGCCGACGGCCAGCCGGATCGTGGACGGGTACGCCGCTCTCTACAGCAACCACCGACACCGCGTTGCGTGTCGACTGTACGGCGACGTGGTCGAGGATCTCAGGTGCCTTTTCATCGATGATCAGGGCGATGCAACCGGGGCGGGCGACATCGAAGAAATGGTCGTTACGGCACCCGTCATCACGGTCCCAGGGCCGGAGTTCGGACAGATGCCGAGCGGCCAGTTCATCTCCCAGGTCTACAACGCGTACAGCCAAGGGGCGGACCTGTACAAGGACAAGCGGTACAAGGAAGCCTTGCCGTACCTGCTCGCCGCCGCCAAGCGCGGCTTCAAGTGGGCGCAGGCGTCGGCCGCCGACATCTACCTGCACGGCCGAGGCGGCGTGCCGGTCGATTTGGAGGCCGGCATCGGCTGGCTCGGCGTCGCGGCCGAGCCTCGGACGGCGTACTCCATCGTCGAGTTCTACGAGGAATCGCGAGCGCTGCTGCCGACGCGCTACACGCCCGAGGCGGTCGAGGAGATCGTCGCCACCTACCGTGCCGAGTATGCCAACGCCCAGCATCGAGTCGCCTGCCGGAGCGACGCCTTCGATCCGAGTTCCAGCATCCGCATCAAAAGCGTCCGCTGCCATTTCATCGACATGGTCACGCAGTGCCGCTATGTAGAGCTCACGCCGAGTAGGGTGACCTGGGAGTGGGAGTGTCCACCGCTTCGAGGAGCGCGTTCTATCGTCCATACCCACCAGTAGGGTTACAGCACCGCTCCTGACAGAACGCGCCAGGTTCAGCCGGCGAGCATGCGTTCCCGCCGGTTGGCCCGCATGAACGCCAGCGCCAGGATGCCCGTGGTGACGAGCGCCACGCCGATACGGTTCTGCACCGTCCAGGCGAGGATGTCCGCCGGGTCGGAACTCGTCGCGGCGAGCGGATTGAAGAACGGCGAGACGCGCACCTGCTGGTCTCCGAATCCCGAGATGAGCCCGTTGAAACCCAGCAAGGCCACCGTTGCCATCGCCCCCGCGACTTCGCTCCTGAACAGGGTCGCCATGGCCATCGCCAACACCATGTAGAAGACGGCGGGTTGCAGCGCGCCGTAGAGCACATGCAGGGGGAAGGGCCCGGTGAAGAAGATCCAGGTCGGCACGGCGAGCAGGGCTTCGGCGACCAGCAGCATCATCACCGCGCCAGCGAGTTTCGCCCACCAGACGCGTTCGCAGCCGCCGGGCACGGTGTAGGCGATCTCCAGGCTCCGGCCGTCGATTTCGCCGGCGATGATGCGCAGACCCAGGAAGACGCCGAACACGGTGAGCGGCAGGCCGATCAGACCGCCTTGGGCGTCCATCGGGTCGAAGCTGCCCGCGCGCATGCCGATGGCCGTCATGCCCGCGAGCACCCCCAGCCAGAGCAGCGGTAACAACGGCAACAGCCAGAAGCGGTGGCCGACAATGGACAACGCCGCCAGTCGGAACAGTGCGAGCGCGCCGCGGGCACGTTGGATGCGGGAGGTCATCGGCCGCCGTTCCCGGCCGCGGGGTTGGAAATCAACACCAGGTAGCCGTCCTCGAGGCTGGCGGTGAGCGCCGTCGCATCCGCCGTCGGGGGCTCGTCGGCGATGATCCGCCGCAGCACGGTGCCGTCCGCGCCGGGCGCCTCCTCGGCGAGAATCGCCCCTTCCGGGACGACGAACTCCTCGGCGACGGCGGAACGCGTCTGCCAGACCCGGCCGACCGCGGCATCGGCAAGCGCGGACGGCTTTCCGTCGAACACCAACCGGCCACCGGCAAGCACCAGGACCCGCTCGCAGGCCACCGCGACGTCTTCGACGACGTGAGTGGAAAACAGCACGATGCGATCTTCGGCCAGGCGCCCGAGCAGGTTGCGGAAGCGGATGCGTTCGCGGGGGTCGAGGCCCACGGTCGGCTCGTCAACGATGATCACCGGCGGCAGGCGCAACAGCGTTCGGGCGACGGCGACGCGCTGGCGCATGCCGCCGGACAGTGCGCGGATCTTGTCGTCGGCCTTTTCACCCAAGCCCACCTCGTCGAGGAGGCTCGCCACGCGTTCGGCGCGGACCTCGGCGGGGAGTTCGTAGAGGGCCGCGAAGTAGGACAGGTATTCCCGCGCCGACAGGCCGCCCGGCATGCCGGCGTCCTGGGGCAGGTAGCCGACCCAGCGCGCGAGCACGCGGCGGATCGGGTTGAGCGGAACCCCGCCAAGCCAGATCGCGCCCCGGGTGGGATCGAGGATGCCTGCCAACTGGCGCAACAAAGTGGTCTTGCCGGCGCCGTTGGGACCGAGGATGCCGACCATACCGCGCTCGACGGCGAAGTTGACGCCCTGCAGGGCGACGACGGGCGAGGCCGGCAGGTCGAAGCCGGCCACGCGCAGCGCCAGTCGCCGCAGCACGGTGCGCGGATAGCGCAGCCAACCGGAACGCACCCGTGCGTCGAGCGTCCCGCGTTGCTGGCGCACCGCGCTCAAGCGCGCCATCTGTCCCACGAAGAGCAGGGCCGTCGCGAGGACCGGCCACAGCCAGGCCGCCTTGGCCGGCTCATCGGCAAGTCGGGGCAGGACCACCATCCAGGCCGCGAAACCAGCTATCGCAAGCCACGGCAGGACAACGCGCACGGCGCCTTCGATGCCGCCGGGGGCAACCTCCCCCGCAGCGTTGGAGAGGCCCCGGGCACGCCGGATATCGGTCAAGAGGCGCGCCGCGAACGCCGTCCCAACCAGCCACAGGATGAGCGTCCAGCCACCGGCCTGCACGTAGTAGGCGAGGAACAGCGGTGCCGCGACCAGGAGCACCGCCGGACCGAACCGGGCCACCGCATCGCGGCGGTCGAAGCGGCCAGCCGCGGCCAGGGAGCCGCCCTCGGCAAGAACGCGCCCGACGAACTCGCGCTGCGCGAGGATGGCGCGCCGGAACGGACCCGGGAGGCCGTAGTCCTTACGCAGGTTGCGCACGTCGAGGCGCGGTGGACCAGTACCCGTATCGGGCACCGGCAGCGAGGTCCTGCGGAAAAGCAGCACGATCACGGCGAGGACCTTAGCGCCGATGAGCAAACTGGTGACCACCTGCCAGAGCATCGAGGTGACGACTTCGGTCAGCGTCAGCGACAGGACGGCGGTGAGCGTCACGGCGAGCCAGAGTATGACCAGCCAAGGCCCGACCCGGCCGAATAGCGTGTCGAGGCGGCGCAGCAGGATGAACGACACGGGGATCACCAGGAGCGTCAGCAAGGTCGCGGTGACGATTCCGCCGATGACCACCGTGGCGAACGGCGGCCACAGTTCGTTTTCGCGTCCGGAGACCAGCGCCAACGGCCACAGTGCGGCGATGGTGGTGGCGGATGTCATGAGTACCGGCCGGGTGCGCTCGCGGACCGCGGCCATGGCTGCGGCGCCCGCCGAGGAGCCGTTGCGGATGCGCTGCTGGATGCGGTCCACCAGCAGGATGGCAGGATTGACGGACAGCCCGATGAGCACGGCGATGCCAGCGATGGCCATCATGCCCACCGGGGTGTTGGTGAGCACCAGCATCCACGTCGCACCGAGCACGGCGAGCGGCCAGGCAAGCACGACCAGCACCGGCAGCGTTAGCGACTCGAAGGTCATGGCCAGCACCAAGAGAACAAGAAGAAGCATGGGAATCAAAAGCTTGCGAACAAGCTCCGCCTGCTCTTCGTCCTCCTTGATCTCGACGGTGTAGCCGGGCTGACGCGGCGCGGCGTGCACCACGGTGGCGATCTCCGTGTCGAGCGCGTCCGCGGCCGGACCGGACGTGGGGGCATCGCGCGTAAGGCGGAAACGGACGCTCATCTCGCGGCGGCCGTTGTGATGCACGATCATCGGCGGCGGGGGCATCTGGCGCACCGAAGCCAACGCCGCCAGCGGCGCCGTTCCCGAGTCCGTGTGCACGCGCAGCCGACGCAGGTCGCGGATGCCGTCGGCTTCGCGCGCGCCCTCGCGCTCGATCACCACGGGAATCTCGCGTCCCGACGGCAAGGTGTGCCGCTCGTTGATGGGTACGCCCTCACGGCCCGCCAATTGCAGCAGGGGCAGCACCTCGGCCACGGTGAGTCCGAACGCCTCGAAGCCTTGGCGAACGGGCTGTACCCACAGTTCATCCATGCCCGGCGGCGTCACCTGCCAGGCGTCCTGGACCATCGGCACGGCTTCCAGGCGCGCCACCAAGTCGCGCGCCAGCCGGTCGAGGGGCCCGGTTTCCGGGCCGGAAATGACGATCTCCGGCTGCGTGCCGCCGAAAACCCCGGGGTCGACACGCGCCGCCCGCTCGCCGCCACCGCCCTTGCCGCGCTGCTGGTCCTCGCCCGGGCGCAGCAGTTCGAAGTCCGGTACTCGCTTGGCGGCGTCCTGCGCGGCGCCGCGGACGCGTGCGGTCGTGAGTTCGGGCGGCCGGATGTCCCGGTCCACCAAGGCTACAGTGATCGATGCACCTTCCTCGCCGATCTCGGACATCACCTTGTCCACGCCGTCGAGGGCGAGCAAGGCGCGCTCTACGTGGCCCACGGCCTCGCCGAGCGCTTCGACCGAGGCGATGCCTTCGCCGAAGCGCGTCTCGAACTGCACTTCGTCAGCGTTTTCGGCGTCGGGGCCGACGTTGTTGGAGATCGCCAGCGGCAAGATGGGAAATAGGGTGAAAAGGACCGCGAACAGCGTCCCGGCGAGCAATGCCGACGGCCGGCGCAGGGCGCTGGCCACCAGGCCGCTGAATAGGATCCGCGCCGGGTCGGGCGCCACGCGACCGGCGAACGCATCGCGCAGCTCGCGCTGCCGGGCCACGCGACGGCGTGCGGCCGGCGCCGCCAGACGATGGGCGAGCACGGGCACGAGGCCGACGGCGACCAGGAGCGACGCCGCCAGCGGGGCCAGGAAGGACAGCGCAAGAATCTTGATCATGGCGCCGGTCGTGCCGAGGTCGACCAGCGTGGTGGGCAGGAACAGGATTGCCGTAGTCAGGCTGCCGGCGGCGATTGCGCGGACGGTACGGCGCACGCCCAGGCGGGCAGCTTCCGCGGCGTCGGCGCCTCGCTCGAGCCGCCGCAGCACGGCCTCGTAGACGACGATGCTGTTGTCGATCAGCAAGCCCACCGACAGCGACAAGCCGATCATCGAGATCAGGTTCAATGTCTGGCCGGAGAGGTAGAGCAACGCCAGCGCCACCAGGACGCTGGTCGGCACCGCGATGCCCACCACGGCAACGGCCCGCCACTGGCGCAGGAACAGGAACAGCACGGCCAGCGCGATCAGGTAGCCGGAGAGCCCCAGCTTGGCGACGTAGCCGATCTGCTCCTCCACCAGTTCCGCCGCATCGGTGGTGACGACGAGGTCCAGGCCGATCGGTGCGACTTCGGAGCGCATCTGCGCGACCTTGGCGCGCAGTTCGCGCCCCAAGCGGATGAGATTGGCGCCCTGCTCCTGGAAGATGACGATGCCGACTGCCGGCTCGCCGTTGACCCGGAACGCCGACTGCTTGGGCGGGTAGCCGTAATCGACGTCGGCGACGTGGCGTAGCTCCGCGGGGCTTCCCGCGTCGAGCCGCGCCTGGCGCAGGGCGTGCAGGCCGGCGAGCCGGCCGTCGACCAGGACATCCGTGCGCCCGCCCTCCCCTTCGAGCTGGCCGGCGTAGTGCAGTTGCTGGACGTGCCGGTTGACGCCACCGATCAGGCTCTCCGGCGACACCGCGGACGCGGTCGTGCGCGCCAAGTCCACGGTCACCGTGAGCTGACGCCGGCCGGCGCCGGTCGCATCGGCCTGGCTGACGCCCGGGACGGCGGCGAAGCGCGGCACCAGCAACTCGTCAGCGAGGTCGAAGAGCGTATTGCGGTCGGCATCGCCGAGCACGTGCACCATCATCACGAAGCTTCCCGCGCCCGCGGTCTGCGACTCCGTGGACATCACCCGGATGTTGGTGGAATTGCGCGGCTGCTGACGCTGCACGATGGAGGCGATGCGGCGCATCTCGAGTTCGCGCACCTTCATGTCGCCGCCGGACTCGAAGCGCATCCAGTAGTTGCCGCCGGAGCCGCGCACCTGGCCGCCGCTTTCGGCGACCAGCGGCAGCGCCGAGGCCTTGGCGTGCAGCGGCAGCAGAATCTCCCGCTCGACCACCTCGGGCTCCGCGCCGCGGCGGAAGAACTGCACGAACAAGGTGTCGCCCTGCAGCGCCGGCATCAGTTCCATGGGCAGCCGCTGCCAAGCGACGAGACCGAGCAGAGACAGGCCGAGGAACAGCATGGCGACGGCCACGGGCCGCCGCACGGGCAAGTCCAGAAGGTTCACTTAAGCCGTCCCGGCCACGGCCGGCTCCGCCGCGCGTCTTGACCGCGGGGACAGGCGATCAAGCACGAGGTAGAGGCAGGGAAGGACCAGGAGCGAGCCCAGCGTGGAGGCGACGATGCCGCCGATGATGGTGAGGGCCATGGGCGCACGCAGTTGCGCACCCTCACCGGTGCCGAAGACCAGCGGCGTCAGCGCGAGAGCCGTGGTCAGCGTGGTCATGACGATCGGTCGCAGGCGGATGCCCGCTGCGGCGGCCAGCGCTTCCTCGCGGGGGCGGCCCTCGGCCATCAACTGCCGCGCGGTGGTGATCAACAGCACGGCATCGTTGACGGCGACCCCGGCCAGCACGATGAAACCGAGCATGGCCATGACGCCGATCGGCTGGCCACCGGGCACCAGCGCCACAGCGACGCCCACGAGCGCGAGCGGTATGGCCGCGAGCACGGTCATCGGCTGCAGCAGCGACTCGAAGGTGCCGGCAAGAACCATCAGCACCAGTGCCAAGGCGAGGATGCCGGCAAGCTGCAGTTCACCGAAGGTGCGTGCGCGCTCCTCCTCCTGGCCGCGCAGTTCGGCGCGCAGGCCCGGCGGCAGCGGCAGATCGGCGAGCGCGGCGGCCACCGAGGCCACGGCCTCCGCCTGATTGTCGCCCCGCACCTGAGCGGTCACTTGCGCCGTGCGCCGCTGGTCGCGCCTGAACACCTCGCGGGCGCCCTCGGCCTCGACAAAACGGGCCACTTCGCCGAGCGCGACGCGGCGCCCGGCCGGGGTGCGGAACTCGATATCGGCCAGATGCTCGCGCCGTGGTTCCGGCAGGCGCACGTTGACGGCGCGTTCCTCGTCGCCGGTCGACAACTGGGTCACGACGAGGCCGTCGAGGCTCGCCTCGAGCGCGCGCGCCACGGTCCTCAAGTCCACCCCCATGGCGTCGGCCATGGCGTGATCGAGGGCAATGCGCAACTCCGGCGGGCCGCCTTCGAAGGACGAGCGAACGTTCCACACCGTCGGCAGCGCCTCGAGGGCGGCCTTCACCCGGTCCGCGCCGCGACGCAGGTCTTCGAGCGCGTTGCCGGAGACCTCGACGACGATGGGCGGACCGCTGGCGCCGAGGGCGTCGGTGAGCGCCGAGCGGGTGACTTCCCAACTAACCTCGGTGCCCGGCAACGCCGCCAACTCGGTCCCGAGTTGATCCGCGACCTGGCCGCCGGTCGGCCCCGTGGGGGCCATGCGCACGATGACGCGGGCGGTGTTCTCTTCGGTGAGTTCGCTGCGGATGACCCGCTCCTCCTCGGGCAGGCGACCGACCTCGGACAACGTCGCGGCGACATCGCCCCGCGTCGAGGTGCCGTCGTCGCCCACGCCGCCGCCGGCGGCTTGGCCGATGAGTTCCTCGATGCCCGCCACCGCGCGGGCCGTGGACTCCACGCGCTGTGCGGCGGGGCCGACCAGGCGCACGGAGAACTGGCGCGGATCGGACGGGGCCAACAGCTCCGTGCCGAGATCGACGAGCAGCGTCGCGGCGCCGCCAGCGAGGACGACCGCGACCAGGACCACCGATACGGGCCGGCGCAGCAGTCGCGACACCAGGGCCTCGAGGGCACGGCGGCTGCGCGCCGCGAAGGTCTCCTCCTGCGCCTCTCGGGCGCTGACGCCTTGGTATGGCGCGGGCAGGAACCACCGACCCAGTGCGGGAATCAGGAACACGGCGACACCAAGCGAGGCGAACAGCGAGACCACGACGGTGAACGCGATGCCGTCGATCAGGCGTGCGGCCAATCCCTGCACGAAGAGCACCGGCAGGAAGACGACGCAGGTGGTCAGCGTGCTGGCGACGATGGCGCCGGCCACTTGCCCCGTGCCCTTGGCCGCGGCGGTCACGGGATCGTCGCCGAGACCGACGCGCCGGTACATGGACTCGACGACGACTATGGCGTTGTCGACCAGCATTCCGGCGCCAAGCGCGAGGCCGCCCAAGGTGACGATGTTGATGCTGTACTCGGCGAAGGTCATGAGGAAAAGGGCCGTGAACACGGACACCGGGACGGCGGCGGCCACGATCAGCGTCGCGCCGGCCGAGCGCAGGAACAGCGCCAGCACGCAGACGGCGAGCACGACGCCGGCGCCGGCGGCGATCTTCAAGTCGTCCAGGGCATCGGTGACAAGGCCGGCGTCGTTGGCGATCTCGTGCGTGTCCACGCCCGGTAGGTCCTCGTGGAGTCCGGCCAGCGCTTCGTTCACTTCCTCGGCGACGCCGACGGTGTTGGCACCGGCCTCCTTGTAGATGGCGAGGCCCACGCCTTCGACGCCGTTGACCAGCACCAGGTGGTCGATCTCGGCATCGACCATCTCGACCGTGCCGAGATCCTCGACGCGCACCGCCTGGCGTGCACTGCGCTCGCCGCTCGGGTCGTCGATGTAACGCACCACGACCGCAGCGACGTCGTCCGCCGTGCGGAACCGCGACAGGCCACGGACCTGGAAGATCCGTTCGTCTTCCTCCAGCGTGCCGGCGGCGACATCGACGTTCTCCGCGGCGAGGCGGTTCTCGAGCATGGCCAGCGTGACGCCGAAGGCATCGAGCCGGTAACGGTCGACGGCGACGCGCACCTCCTTGTCGCGACCGCCTGTTACGCGTACTTCCGCAACGCCCGGCAACTGTTCCAGCGCCGGCGCCACCTGGCGCCGTGCCAGGCGCCTGAGTTCCGCGAGGTCCGGCGTGCCCGTAGGCGCGACAAGCCCCAGGGTGAGGATCGGCGACTGGCGTGGATCGAAGCGGCGCACGAGGACTTCGTCCACATCGGGGTCGCCCTCGATGCCGCCGACGGCCTTCTGCACGTCCACCAGGGCGACGTCGAGATCGATGTCCCAGTCGAAGATGACCGTGGCCACCAGGCGCCCCGAGCGGGCGACCTGGGAGACTTCGCGCACGCCCCGTACGGTGAACAGCATGCGCTCGACGGTCTCGCCGTAGAGCCGCTCCATCTCCGTGGGCGGGCGGCTGCCGGAACGCACGGAGACCACCACGGTGGGACTTTGCAGGTCCGGCAGCAGATCGACGGGGAGTTCCCGCCACGACAGCCAGCCGACCAGTGCCACGGCGAGCGCGACGACGCTGACCGCCACCGGGCGACGTGCGGCCAGGGCGGCCATGCGCTCGAAGCCGGTCATGGGCTGGGGCCCTTAAGTGTGTTCAAGACCTACGCGCCTATGACGCGCACCCGTGTGCCGTCGGTCAGCGTCTCGAGGCCGCGCACCACGATGCGGTCGCCAAGCGCGAGTCCGTCGATCACCTGGACCTTGTCGTCGTCGCCGAGGCCCAAGCGCACGTCGCGGCGGCTCACCCGCTGGCCGTCGAGGATGAACACCACGCTCTTGCCGCTACGATCGGTGACAGCCTCGCGCGGCACGACGCTGACGTCGGCGCGCTGCTCGACGACGACGGTGACCTCGACGAACATGCCCGGTCGCAGCAAGCCGGAGTCGTTGGCCACCGCCACCTCGGCGCGGAACGTGTGCTTGACCGGGTCGAGCACGGGCGACAAGCGGACCACCTCGCCCGTCAGCGAAGCGTCCGGAAACGCGTAGTGGCCGATGCGGGCCTTAAGGCCCGGCTGGACCCGGGCGAGTTCCGGGCCCATCAGGTCGACGTCGGCGATCAACTCATCGAGCGGGGCGATTTCCGCCACCTGGAAGCCGGCCGCCACCAACTGGCCATCGGCCACGGGCAGGTGGTTCGCGTCGCGCGCGAGGCGCAGGATCGTGCCGCTGATCGGCGTCGTCTTGGTCGCCTTGGCGGCGTTCAAGGAACTGCGCTCGTACTCGTAGAGCGCATTCTCGTAGTCGCGTTCGGCCTGCTGCACGGCTTCCTCGGCCACCAATTGGGCGTCGAAGAGGTCGCGCTGGCGCTTGAGCTGTGCCTCGGCCACGTCGAGCGAGCGCTTGGTGGACTCAATGCGCGCGTGCAGCCGCGCGTCCTCGCCGGTGACGCGGAACACGACCTGGCCTGCCTCGACCACCGAACCTTCCGCCAGCCGCCGGCCATCGGCGTCCCGACCGATCTGCAGGTGGCCTGGGGTCTCGATGGTGAGACTGACGATCTCGCGCGTCCGCAGCGTGCCGGTGGCCTGCACCAGGTCCTCGACGGTGCCGGTGGCGACTTCGGCCGCCTCCACGGGTATGCGGAACTCGACATCGGGGCCGGCGTTCGGCGGCCCGCAGGCGGCGAGGAGTACGAGCGTGGCGACCGCGATGCTTCGCGTACGTCCAAAGCGTGGCATGGGCACGAATCTGACTGTCGAGCGGCGGGGCATGGATACTAACCCTTACCTGGTGTGGCCGGAACCGGGCGCGACACATTCGTGCCGGTGATTAGACGCACTTGGACGCCGACGTGTTAACGGCGCAGTGACCGGGTGCGTCTAGTTTGCGCGCAGGGGACGTCTACGCACCCGCTGCCGTAAGGGGCAATGCCTATAATCGCCGCCCATGATTGACCAGATCCTCGCCTCCGCCCGTGCCGAGGTGCGCTCCGCGCGCCGCCTTGTACGGACGTGGATGTTCACCGTCGTCGCGATCCTGATCGCCATTCTCGGCTACGGCCAGCAGGTGTTCTTCCACGGCATCGGCAGCGGCGTCTCGACCACCGTGGGCGCGATGATGTCGCCGCGCTTCGTCGTCGTCCAGTTGGGCGCCCAGATGCTGTGGGTGCTCATGGTCGCCCTGATCTTCCTCGCGTTCGACGTCCGCGCGCGGGACCGTCGCGAGCGCATGCACGAAGTGCTCGATGCCCGGCCCGTCGACAACTTCGCCGCACTGCTCGGACGACTGGTGGGCCTAGTCGTGATCGGCTGGCTGCCACTCGCGGTGCTGGCGGCGTTCATCCTCGGCTTGACCGCCCTCGCCAACGGGTTGGGCTGGTGGATCAACCCCGGGGTCGAGCCGCGGTCGATGGCCGCGTTGCTGTTCATCGACGGTCCCGTCAACCTCGCGCTGTGGGGCGCCTTCGTGATGCTCCTCGCGGTCCTGGTGCGCAATCGGCTCGCGGTGGCGCTCGTCGCTCTCGCCCTGGTCGGCATCTACATCTTCGCGTTCTTCCGCACGCCCATCTACCTGACGGGGAGCTTGGCAGCGGTCGGCGATTGGACCGGGCTCCCGTCCGACCTTGCGCCGATCTTCCTATCCTGGCCGAGCATCCTGCACCGGCTGTGCTACGTCGCCATCGCGCTCGGACTGTTGGCACTCGCTGCCGTGTTCCATCCCCGGCCTGACTCCGCGAGCCGCGCGCGCCGGTTGGTGGCAGGCACCGCGTTGACGGCGCTCGGTGCCGCTGGGATCGCCTCGCTGACGCTTTCCACAATCGCTGACCGCCACGAGCGCAACTCGTGGGCGGCTCTTCACGAGGAGGCCCGCGGCGTACCCCGCGCCGATCTGCAGACCATCGGCGGCCACGTGACGATCGATCCCGGCCACCGGCTCACGGTCGACATCGAAGCGACCCTGGCGATGCCGACGACCGAGTCCGGGCCGCTGCTGTTCTCGTTCAACCCGGGACTTGAGATTGCGCAAATCCAGGTCGACGGTTCGCCGGTCGAATTCACCCACGAAGCCGGCTTGCTGACGATCCCGCGGCCCGCGCCAGGCACCGAAACGTTCGCGCTGACGTTGCGCGCGGCTGGCCTGCCCGATGCCCGCTTCGCCTACCTCGACGGCGCTTTCGACCCGCCGACCATGCCGCCAGTCGAGGGTGGCGCGGCGATCCTTCTCGGGATCGCCGCGGCCGTCTATCACGACGACTACGCAGCGCTCATGCCCGGCATCCGCTGGCTGCCCATGCCCGGCGCGCACGTCGGCATGGACGACCCGGACCGCGGTCGGGACTTCTTCACGACGGACCTGGAAGTCGAAGTGCCGCGCGGCTGGCTGGTCGCCGGGCCGGGCCGAGCGCACGACGCGGGTACCGGCGACGACACCGTCCGCGTGCGCTTCAATCCCGAGGCTCCGGTCACGGATTTCGGGGTCTTCGCGGCGCCGTTCGAACGGTTCGCCATGGACATAGACGGTGTGACGCTGGAGTTGCTCGTAAGCCCGAAGCACGCCGACAACCTGCGCTTTTTCGCCGATGCGACCGACGAACTCCGCACGCGCTTGGTCGAGTTGTTCGACGGCGCCGCCGAGATCGGGCTGCCCTATCCCTACGACGGCTTCTCGGTGGTCGAGTTGCCCATGGGCGTGCGCAGCTTCGGGGGTGGCTGGCGGATGGACACGGCGCTGGCCCTTCCGGGCGTCATGCTGTTGCCCGAAGCCGGGCTGCCGCTTGCCGAGTTCGGCTTCCACCTCCGCGAGGCGGCGGAGATCGAAATCCAGGAAGACTGGCTACCCAAGGCCAAGGTGGACACGTTGACACGCAGCCTCCAGAACGACTTCGGCGGCGCCAATCCGTTCCTCGGCATCACGCGCAGCTTCTTTGCCTACCAGACCGGGGCAACGGGAGACGGCGCGGCGGCCCTCGATGCCATGCTGCAGCACCTGGCCACGCGTCTGATCACCGACAGCGAAGGGTACTTCTCGGCCCACGGTCTACAGGCGCAGCTGCAGGCCGCCATGGGCAGCGTCATGGTGAGCACGTTCATCGGGCAGCCCAGCGGGATCGTGGCGAACATCCGCAACGCGGCGACGAACCGGCCGGCGGTGTGGGAACGAACCCTGGGCGAAGCCCTTGCCGATCTCGACGTGGCGACCGACCCGGAGCTTGCCGTCAACGCGGTGGCGCTCAAGACCACCGCGGTCGGTCGGGCCGTCCTGCAAGCCCTTGGACGGGAACGCGCCGGCGCGCTGCTGGCCGAACTCCGCCGGCGCTATGCGGGCACGAACTTCACGGCGCGCGAGTTCGAGGACCTCGCGGCCGAAATCGGCAGCGACCTGCGACCCGTCGTTGGCAACTGGCTCTTCGAGACGGCGCTGCCCGGCTATCTCGTATCGAACGCCCGCGGTTACCGGCTTCCCGACGCGGACGGCGGGCAGCCGCAGTACCAGGTGCTCGTGGACGTCCGCAACGACGAACCGACACCGGGCGTTTTCTGGCTGGTCGGCGCGTTCGCGCGCGATCTTCGCGATCGCAGCACGGGCCCGCTGCGCATCGAGCCCGAGACGTCGCTGGAGGTCGGCCTGGTGACCGCTGCCAAGCCGCAGCAACTGCGCCTCGGCTTCCATATGGCCTTGAACCGCCAAACGCTGCTGCTCAACGTGCCGACGATCGACGACGAGGAGATCGTCGACGCCGAGGCGTTCACCGGTGGCCGGCCGAGCACGTGGATGCCACGGGCGGATGCCGGCATCGTCATCGACGATCTG
Source organism: Gammaproteobacteria bacterium (assembly GCA_026706385.1). GTDB lineage: Bacteria > Pseudomonadota > Gammaproteobacteria > Pseudomonadales > Azotimanducaceae > VXYL01. Next base: position 9,376 of record JAPOYV010000044.1, on the reverse strand, counting down.
GATCCCGGGTTCAGCATCGAATACGACGAGGGCGCCGGACCCGTGATCGGTGGCGCTGGCGCCGGGTTCGCCATCGCCGTCGGGGCCATCGCAAGTCCGGATCTGGACGAGGGTCTGCCGCAGTTCACGCCGTTTACGCGCAGTGGCGGCACATGGGCCCGCCAGCAGCACCCCGGTGCCTGGGGCAAGTACCGCCACACCGTGGCCCGCGCCGGCATCCCGCGCGCCAATGCACGAGCGGTGTTCGCCACGGAACTGCCCAGCACGGGGCGCTGGCGATTGGAGTACCACATGCCACAGCAAGGCGCGGGCCGTTCGACCAGCTTCTCCGGCGGCCCCATTCAGGTCCAAGTCAGTCAAGGCGGAACGTCGCTCGGGAACCAGGGCGCCTACGACCTCAAGGTGGTCATGGGCGACGAGGAGCGCGCCATCGAGTTCGACGGCAGTGTCGCGGGAGGCGGCTGGAACCGACTCGGCGAGTTCGACATCACCGACCGCCACGTCCACGTGGTGGTCGCAAACCAGGCCGAAAGCGGCGATTCCGTGATCGCCGACGCCGTGAGATGGACCCCAGTCGAGGACGGCTGACCCCCAAAGAACCCCTGCGCACGGCTTACAATCCCGGCAGACGACTCACGCTCAGGGAGGGATTCTTGTCGCGAATCCGCAACGGCCTGCTCGCCATCGGCCTCCTCGCGACCCTGTCGTCGTGCACGGTCGACCAGAACGGGATCGCCGCCGATGCCCTCGCCGCCAACGACCGCGGCGTGGCGTTGATGGGGCAGTACGAATACGCCGCCGCGGAGCAGGTGTTCGCCGATGTCGTGGCCCGCGAGCCCGGTTGGCTCGACGCCCGCGTCAACCTCGCGATCGCCACGCTCAACCGCCAGCAGGACGGCGACGAACACCTCGCCCTCGACATCCTGAGCGCCGTGCTCGCGGACGACGCCGACAATGCGCGGGCGCTCTACACCAGCGCGATCCTGCACCTTTATCTCGGTGAAGCGGAACTCGCCACCACGTCGCTCGAGCGCGTAACCACGCTCGACCGCCAAGACGCCTACGCGGCCTACTTTTTGGGTCAGTCGCTGCTCCAGGCCGGCGACTACGCGGGCGCCGCCGAGCGGTTCCTCGCGAGCATCGAACTCGACCCGTATCTGCGCAGCGCCTACTGGGCCGGCTCCCAGGCGCTGCGCCGCGTCGGGCGCACCGACGAAGCTATGGGACTGTTGACCGACTACCAGCGGTTCGAGACGAATCCCGCAGCGCGCCTTGCGGGGTTCTCCTATGCGCGAATGGGGCCGAAGGCCCATGCGCAGGCGGCGTCGGAGAGCACGCCCGAGCGGTCCCCCAAACCGGAGGGGCCGTTGTTCGGCAAGCCCTTGCGGGTCGCGGACTGGAACGGCGCCGCGACGACGATCAGTGCCGTGGACATCGACCAGGACGGCGACCAGGACTTGGTATTGACAGCCGGTGATGCACCGGGGATCTTCCTAGGCGACGGGGCGGGGTCATTCGTTCCCGCGCCGGACCACCCGCTATCGGCCGCAAGCGATGCGCGCGCCGCCCTTTGGGGCGACATCGACGACGACGGCCTCGTCGACGTGGTGCTGTGCGGCGCCGATGGTGCCCACTATTGGCGTCAGACCGCCCCCGGCGCGTGGGCCGCAGCCGAGGCCCTGGCGCAGCCGTGCGCAGCCGGGGCGCTGGCCGATGCGGACCACGACGGCGACCTCGACGTGTTCGTCACCGGCGCCGCCGGCTTCGAACTGTTCAACAACAACCGCGACGGGTCCTTCCGGCGCTTGGCGGCGGAGCGCGGCTTGGCCGGGGACGGGGGTAGGCAACTCGTGGTCGCCGACCTCGACAGCGACCGCGACCTCGACATCCTCGTCGTCAACGACGAGCCGCCGCACGACGTGTGGGAGAACGAACTCACCTGGGCATACAGGCCCCTCGAAGGGCTTACCGACCTGCGCAACACGCCGCTGCGCGCGGTCACCGTCTTCGACGCGGACGCCGACGGCCACCGTGAGATCTACGGCGTCGGCAGCCAGGGTTTGCACCGGTGGCGCTACGATGGCGTCGCTTGGTCGGCATCGATGATCGACCTCGACCTGCCCGGCAACGCGGACGCCCTGGCTGGCGCCGATTTCGACGGCGATCAGCGGCCCGATCTCCTGGTCGCGGGCGAGGACGGCGTCTCGGTCGTGGCCGCCGACATGGGCGGCCTGCTCGCGAATCTCGCCGTCGCCGACCTGTCGGCCGCTGCGACGGTGGGGCTCCAGCCCGCCGCCGGGCCGGCCATCGTCGCCATCTCCGACCACGTCGCCGTCATCCCGCCCGGTCCGGGCCGCTATCCGTTCCTCGCGCTCACCCTCACCGGCCGCAGCGAGGCGGAGCAGATGCGCTCCAACGGCTCCGGCATCGGCACCCTCGCCAAGGTGCGCGCCAACGGTCGCTGGACGGTATTCGACGCCCTGGACACGCACTCCGGTCCGGGTCAGAGCCTGGCGCCGTTCCTGGTCGGACTCAGCGGCCACCACCAGGCGGACTTCGTCGCCCTCGACTGGAGCGACGGGGTGACCCAGACGGAACTCGAGCTTGCGGCCGGTGCCCATCACGTCATCGAAGAGACCCAACGCCAACTCGCAAGCTGCCCGGTGCTCTTCGCCTGGGACGGTGCCGAGTTCGCGTTCGTCTCCGACGTCCTCGGTGGCGCCGCCCTCGGCTATCTCGAGTCGGTAGCGGAAGGCGGTGGACGGGGCCGCTACGCCCCACCGCGACCGGTCGAGAGCTACCTGCTCACCGCCGACGCGCTAGTCGCCCGCAACGGGCGCTATCCAATCAAGCTAGCGGAGCCGATGGAGGAGAACGTCTACCTTGACGCCGCCCGGCTGACGGTCTTCGACCTGCCGCCCGGCTGGGACATGGTCCTGGACGAGCGTCTTGCCATCGGTGGCGCCTCGGCGACGGGTGAGCCGATCTACTTCCGGCGCTCCCTGAGCCCCGTTCGAGTGGTCAACGGATCCGGGACCGACGTCACAGCCCTCGCCGCCGCCAAGGACCGTCGCGCACCGCCCCCCGGGGACCTTGACCACCGCTTCGTAGGCCTCCTCGCCCAAGACCAGCGTCTGACCCTGGAGTTCGATGCGCCCCTGCCCGACAACGCCGTGCTCGTCGCCGACGGCTGGATCGAGTACCCCTATTCGCAGACCGTGTTCGCCGCCTGGCAGGCCGGCTTGAGCTACCGCCCGCCGGACCTCGAGGCGCGCGGCGCGGACGGCGTCTGGCACACCGTGCAGGAAGCCTTCGGCTATCCCGCCGGCATGCCCCGGACGATGGCGTTCCGGCTACCCGAACTGCCGGAAGGCACGGACGCCCTGCGCATCACGTCCAACATGGAGATCTACTGGGACCGCGTCCGCGTCGTGGTCGCCGAGGTGCCCGACGACGTTCGCGTCGTCGAACTCGCCCCCGAGGTTGCCACGGTGGCGCGGACCGGGTTCGCCAAGCGCACGACGGGCCCACAGCGGCTGCCCCACTACGACTACGCCAACCGCTCGACCTACTGGGATGCCAAGGTGCCCCGGGGCTTCTACACGGCGCTCGGGGACGCCATGCCGCTGGCGAGCGACGTCGACGGCGCGCTCGCCGTCTTCGGCAGCGGCGAGGAGATCCACCTGGAGTTCCCCGCCGTCCCGCTTGCCCCCGACGGCGGCAAGCGCTACTACGCCGCCCGCTTCCACGGCTGGGCCAAGGACATGGATCCCTACACCGGCGACGGCCAGACCGTGGGCCCGCTGCCGACTCTCGACAACGCCACCGAGGAGCAGATCGCGCGGCGCGACAAACTGCACGGGCGTCACAACGTGCGCTTCGAGGCCGGTGCGGCGTATTGAACGCGTCAGGGCCGATAGGGCAGTTGACAATCGCGGAGGGGCCGCTAGTGTCTACATTCGTAGATACGTAGCCCGAATAGGTTCCAGATGTTGACCAGAATCAGGAAGTGGGGAAACAGTGCCGCCATCCGGCTCCCGACGGCTACGCTGGCGAAGGCCGGCCTCGCACTCGACAGCGCCGTCGAGATCCGCGCTAGCGATGGGACAGTAGTGGTTTCGGCAGTGACACCGACCGAGTACACGCTCGATGATCTGCTGGACGCCTGCCCGCCCGCCAAGATGGCATTGTCGGACGAGGACAGACAGTGGTTGGACTCAAACGGCGTCGGTGAGGAGGCCTGGTAGTGGCAAGGCCCTATGTGCCGAGCCGAGGCCACATCGTCTTTACGGACTTCGACCCAGACGCAGGACGCGAGCAGGCGCTGAGACGTCCGGCACTCGTGCTCTCGCCCTCGCGCTTCAATCGTACGATCGGCCTGGCGTTGGCGGCGCCGATCACTAGCCGCGTCCGCGGCCACGGATTCGAGGTGGCGCTAACGGGCACCAGGACGCACGGCGTGGTGCTATGCCACCAAGTCAAGACCATGGACTACAAGGCTCGCGGTATGCGCTACGTGGAAGACGCGCCCGACGTCGTGGTACAGGACGCGCTTGCCCGGGCCCGAACGATCATCGCCTGACGCCGACCGTCGTTGAACACTCCGCTCAACACCACAAGAACCCGGGCCGGTGTCGGCCCGACCCCCGTGGTCGGTCCCGGCATGCGCAAGCTGCTCCTTGGGGTGCTCGCGCTGTTCGCGCTCTTGGTCGTCAACTCGGCCTACCTCGGCGCCGTCACATTCCGCCAGTGGCTTTCCGGCCTGAACCTGGAGGACCGCGTCTACCAGGCGATGTTCCTCGGCCACCTGGTCCTCGGCGTCGCCATCATCGCGCCGGTCCTGATCTACGGCGTCATGCACCTGCGCCGCGCCATCCACCGGCCGAACCGCCTCGCGGTGCGCCTTGGCCTGGTCCTCTTCGGCTGCGTCATCGTGCTGCTGGTGACCGGCATCGCCCTCACCCGCGGACTGCCGGCGATCGAACTGCGCGACCCGATGTTCCGGTCGATCGCCTACTGGGCGCACATCGGCACCCCGGTGCTGGTCTGCTGGCTCTTCGTGCTGCATCGCCTCGCCGGACGTGCGATCCGCTGGTCGGTGGGCGCGGGCATCGGTGCCGTCGCCGTCGGCCTCGGGGCCTTGGGCTTGGCCCTGGCGGAAAGCGACCCTAGCGACGCGCCCGAGACGGACTTCGCGCCGGCCCTCGCTCGCACGGCCACCGGGCGCCACATCGACCCCGAGCACTTCATGCGCGACGACGACTGCGCGACCTGCCATCCGGACGCGCACGCCGGCTGGCAATACAGCGCGCATCGGTTCGCCTCGTTCAACAACCCCGCGTACCTGTTCTCGGTCCGAAACACGCGGCAGAAGGTCCTCGCACGCGACGGCAATGTGCACGCGGCGCGGTTCTGCGCCGGCTGCCACGACCCCGTGCCGCTGTTCAGCGGGCGTTTCGACGACCCGGATTTCGACGACGTCCATGATCCGACCGCGCACGCCGGCATCGGCTGTGTCGCCTGCCACGCCATCGAAGCGTTGAACCCCGACGGCGGCTACGGCAGCAGCGGCGTGAGTGTCCGCGGCAACGCCGACTACGTCATCGGCGAACCGGAGCGCTATCCGTTCGCGCTGTCCGACAACACCGTGGGGCGCTGGATCAACGGCTTCCTGATCAAGGCGAACCCGGCCTTGCACAAGCGCACGTTCTTGAAGCCCCTCCACCAGAGCCCCGAGTTCTGCGGCACCTGCCACAAGGTGCACCTGCCCGAGGCGTTGAACGACTACCGTTGGCTGCGCGGCCAGAACCACTACGACGCGTTCCTGTTGAGCGGCGTCTCCGGCCACGGAGTGACGAGCTTCTACTATCCCCCGCAGGCTGAGATCAACTGCAACCGCTGCCACATGCCGCTCGAGGTGTCCGAAGACTTCGCGGCGCGGCGCAACGACGAAAGCGGCGAACTGACCGTGCACAGCCATGCGTTCCCCGCCGCGAACACCGCGTTGGCCCATCTGCTCGGACTGCCCGACGATGTCATCGAAATGCACCGTGAGTTTCTTGAGGGGAGCTTGCGTGTGGACATTTTCGGGGTGCGCGAGGGTCGCGCCATCGACGGCGCGCTGACGGCGCCCTTGCGCCCGTCGTTGCCCACGCTTGTACCAGGCGGCGAATACGTCTTCGATGTCGTACTGCGCACCCTCACGCTCGGCCACCTGTTCACCCAAGGCACCGCGGACTCGAACGAGGTATGGCTGGAGGTGACGGTGACCAGCGGCGACCGCGTACTCGGCAAGAGCGGCGGGCGTCGTCCGGCGGACGGCGCTGTCGATCCTTGGTCGCACTTCGTCAACGCCTACGTGCTCGACCGCCATGGCAACCGCATCGACCGCCGCAACGCCGAGGACATCTTCACGCCGCTGTACAACCACCAGATTCCGCCGGGCTCGGCGAGCGTCGCCCACTACCGGCTGAAACTCCCCGACGATCTCGATGCGCCGGTCGAAGTCGCGGCGAAGCTGCACTACCGCAAGTTCGACACCATCTACACGCGCCTTTTCCAGGGCGATACCTTCCAGGGCAACGACCTGCCGATCATCACCATCGCCGAGGACCGCGTCGTCTTCCCGCCGTCGGCCCGAACGGACGCCGCAGCGCCCGACATCCCGGTGTGGCAGCGCTGGAACGACTACGGGATCGGCCTCCTCGCCAAGCCAGATCGCGGCGCGCTCCGGCAGGCCGAGGCGGCCTTCACGGAAGTCGCCGTCCTGGGACGTGCCGACGGCGAGGTGAATCTCGCCCGCGTGCTCATTCGCGAGGGGCGCCTAGACGAGGCCGCGACCGCCCTGCGACGGGCGTCGGAGGGCGGCGCCTACCCGTGGTCGGTGGCCTGGTTCGCCGCCGAGGTCGACCTGCAGAACGGCGAGTTCGACGCCGCGGTCGAAGCCCTGACCGGGCTTGTCGAGACGCGCTTCACCGAGGCGCGCGCCCGCGGCTTCGATTTCTCGCGCGACTACAGGCTCCTGAACAAGCTCGGCAGCGCCCTCTTCGAGCGGGCGAAACTGGCCCGGTCCCCGGACGATGAGGCGGCTTGGCTCGAGGCGGCCGCGGACCGGCACCGGCAGGCCCTCGTCCAGGATCCGGAGAACTTCACGGCCCATTACGCGTTGGCGCAGGTCCATGCCCGCCTTGGCAACGACGAACTCGCCGCCCACCACCGCACGCAGCACGGCCGCTATCGTCCAGACGACAACGCGCTGGACCGGGCGAAGACGGCCGCCCGGCAACGCGACCCGGCCGCAAACCACGCGGCGGAGGCGGTGGTGATCTACGACCTGCAGCGTCCGGGCGCGTACGGCATCGCCGCGACGGCAGGCGTCGCGCCTTGAGCGAGACGCCCCCGGGCGAGGGCGAAGCCCGTATTCGCCGCGCGCTACTGATCTCCCTCGCCATCGCCGGCGTGGTCGCATTGGGCATCGTGATCGTGGTGTTCGCGAGCCGCGACGAAAACGGCACCGAGGTTCCGGATGACCTCGCCCCGGGCGGGCCGGTCCTGCCCACCGCGGAGCCCGTCGCGGTACCGAGGGTCGTGTTCACCGAGGTCGCCCGGCAGGCGGGGATCGATTTCCAGCACGTCACCGGCGCCTACGGCGAGCGACTGCTGCCCGAGACCATGGGCGGTGGCGTCGCCTTCCTCGACCACGACAACGACGGCGACCAGGACCTGCTCCTCGTGGACTCCGGCGAGTGGCCTTGGCGAGGAGAAACGAACGCAGCGGGCCGTTTGCGCCTTTTCCGCAACCGCGGCGACGGGACATTCGAAAACGTCTCGGCCTCGGCCGGTCTCGCCGGACGCTTCTACGGCATGGGCGTGGCCGTGGCCGACTACGACGCCGATGGGTATGTGGACGTCTTCGTAACCGCCGTGGGGCGCAACCTGCTGTTGCGCAACCGTGAGGGGGCCACCTTCGAGGACGTGACTGCGGCCACCGGCGTCGGTGGCGCAACGGACGCCTGGAGCACGGGTGCCGCCTTCTTCGATGCCGACGGGGACGGCGACCTCGATCTCTTCGTCTGCAACTACGTGGGCTGGTCACCCGACATCGACCGTGCCGTCGACTTCCGGCTGACCGGCATCGGCCGCGCCTACGGTCCGCCCACCGACTTCCCCGGCACGGACTCGTACCTCTACCGCAACGACGGCGGCGTCTTCACCGACATCTCCGCCGAGGCCGGCATCCATGTCGCCAATCCCAGCACGGGCGCGCCGGTAGGCAAGGGACTGGCCGTGCTCCCCGTCGATCTCGATGACGACGGCCGCCTCGACCTGGTCGTCGCCAACGACACGGTGCGCAACTTCGTGTTCCACAACCAAGGCGGCGGTCGGTACCGTGAAGTCGGCATCGACACCGGCCTCGCCTTCGACAACACCGGCAGCGCCACCGGCGCCATGGGCGTCGACGCGCTGCGCTACGACGGCGGCGCGCTGCTCGGCGTCGCCATCGGCAATTTCGCCAACGAGATGTCCTCGTTCTACGTCACGCGCGCCGGCGAGAGCGTCTTTAGCGACGACGCCATCGTCGCCGGCATAGGCGCACCAAGCCGACGCGCTTTGACCTTCGGCCTGGCCTTCATCGACGCCGACCTCGACGGCCGTCTGGACCTCGTCGCGGCCAACGGCCACGTAGAGCCCGAGATCCAGCGCGTCCAAGCGAGCCAGAACTACGCGCAGCCCGCCCAGTTGTTCTGGAACTGTGGCACCGACTGCCCCCGCCGCTTCGTGCTAGCCGACGACGTCGGCGGCCTCGGCACGCCTCGGGTGGGGCGCGGCCTCGCCTACGCCGACATCGACGGCGACGGCGACCTCGACCTCGCGCTGACCCAGGCGGGCGGCCGGTTCGCCCTGCTCCGCAACGACCAGGACCTCGGCCACAACTGGGCACGCTTCACCCTGCGCGCGAACGGTGCCAATCCGAACGCCATCGGCGCGCGAATCACCGTTACAACTGCCGGCCTCCAACAGACTCGAACCGTGATGCCGACACGCAGCTATCTCAGCCAGGTCGAGCTGCCGGTGACCTTCGGGCTCGGCAACGCGACGGTTGTCCAGCGTGTGGATGTCACCTGGCCGGACGGTGTGCGCGACAGTTGGACGGGGCTGGCTATCAACCGCAGCCACGTGCTGGACCGAGGGGGCCCGTAACGCCCACGCCCGCGAGCGCGGCTACGGGCCGCCGAGGAACACGGCTCGCTCGCCCTCATCCGCGCCAAGCGCAATGGCAGTTGGCGATTCCACTGGCTTTCTTGGAACCAAGCCCGCACAACAGAACATCGCCCTTTTCAGATGTCGGTGTGGGGTTGCCCACCCTTTGCCCTGC
>JAPOYV010000088.1 GCA_026706385.1 Gammaproteobacteria bacterium | reverse complement strand
CGGCGTTCCGCGGGCGCTCCGGCCCGGCGCGACGGAGTCCGGACGGGTTGCGTTGACGACGCGGGTCGGGGATCCGCTTTCCGGTACCCGACCCAAAACTACTGATCCGGTGCGGTTGATTTCGGTAAAGAGACCGATCTGGTATCTGGTGGGTGCATCGCTACTACTACGGGTGCGGGGCGGGGGTTGGAAGAACAGCCGTCTTGACGGCGGCTCGCGCCGCCCGCAGCGCCGCCGCGTGCTATAGTCGTGCGCCTGCAACGGAGTATCCATTCTCGTGAGCACCTCGACCACGACCGGGGACGACCGCCCCGGGCCGGCGGACGGCGCCGGCGACCTGCCGGCCTCGGACGCGCCCTGGTTCCCCGCGCACAAGGTCGAGATCCCCGACGCGGTGCGCGGCTACGTCGAGCGCGAGGAGCTGGAGGCGCAGTGCGCGCCGGGTGCCCGGCGGCTCACCGTGCTGCACGCCCCGGGCGGCTTCGGCAAGACCGCGCTGCTGGCGCAATGCTGCCGCCGGCTGCGCGACAGCGGCACGAGCACCGCGTGGCTCTCGGTCGACGAAGACGACAGCGCGCTGTCCGTGGCCTCGTACCTTTCCGTGGCGTTCCAGCATGCCGGCGTGGCGCCGTTCGGCGGGGACGACGAGCGGCAGGAGGGTGCGGGCGATGCGGCGGACGCGGCCGTCGACTCGGCGGCCATGTACCGGGTCGATCTCCTCCTGCACGCGATCCGCCGCCACGGCGCCCGCTGCGTGCTCGCCGTGGACGAGCTCGACCGCCTGCAGAGCGCGGCGGCGGTGGACGTCCTGAACGCCGTGCTGCAGCGCGCGCCGCGCAACCTCAGCGTCGCCATGGCGTTCCGCCAACGACCGCGCACGCTCGACATCGCGATGTTCATGCTCGAGGGCCGCGGGCGGACGCTGGCTGCGGAGGATCTCCGCTTCTCCAACGCCGAGGTCGCGTCGTTCTTCCGGCCCCGCCTGTCCGGCGGGGATCTCGAGTCGGTGGTGGCCATGTCGGCGGGCTGGCCCATCGCGCTGTGCCTGTACCGCAACGCGCTGGAGGCCGGCACGCCCGTGGCGGATCTCGGCACCAACGACACCATCGCGGCGTGGATCGACTCGCGGCTGTGGCGCGGGCTGCGCGACGACGATCGCGACTTCATGCTCGAGGTGGCGCTGTTCGACTGGATCGACCCGGGACTCATCGACGAGGCGACCGGACGCAGTCAGTCCAGGCGCCGCCTGGCGGCGATCACCGCGCTCGACGGGCTCCTGCAGACGGCCGGCGGCGACGGCTCGGCGATGCGCCTGCACCCGCTCATCCGGGAGTACTGCGCCACCCGGCTGTTCCGCGAGGACCCGGCCCGGTTCCGCGCGATCCATGTGCGCATCGCCCGTGCGCTCGCGCGCCGGGGGCACGTGCAGGACGCCCTGCGCCACGCCTCGGAGGCCGGCGACAAGGACCTGGTGGGCGCCATCGCCGAGGAGACCGGCGGGATCAAGCTGTGGATCCGCCAGGGCACCGACGCGCTGCGCGGCCTGGACGAGTGGCTCTCGGCGGACGTGGTGGCCGACCGCCCGAGGCTGGCGCTGGTGCGCTGCGTGGCGCTGACGGCTTCGGGCGACATGGAGGGCGCCGGCCGGGTGTACCAGGCGGCGGCCGTCGAGAGCGTGGGGTTCACGCAGGACAGGCACGGCGTCGACGACGAGGAGCTGCGCACCGACCACCTGCTCGTGCTGGGCATGTTCGCCGTCCTCGGCTGCAGTCCCATGGACCGCTACAAGCCGCTGCTCGCGGAGGCGGGGCGCTACCTGGACCGGCCCGACCTCGACCCGCTGCTGCGCGGCATGATCAAGGTGGGCTTGGCCATCGCGCACAACGAGATGGCCAGCTTCGACACCGCGACCGACTGGGCCGACAGCGCGCACGCGGACCTCGCCCCGGTGGCCCACTACCTGCTGCCGCAGGTCGACTTCCAGCTCGGTATCACCGCCATGGCGCGGGGCGACACCGCCGAGGCGGAACGGCGCTACGAGCGCGGCCTGCGCGTGGTGCAGGGCAACATCGGCGACACCGGCACGATCATGATGGGCGCGTTCCTCAAGGCCGAGCTGGATCTCGAGCGCAGCGCGACCATTCCGCCGCTCGACGCGGCGCGCGTGTCGCCGCGGCTGCTCAACGAGTACGCCGCCTGGTTCGACGCGTACGCGGCGAGTCTCGGCGTCGCCACCGAGCTGGCCTGGCACCGCGGCAACCCGGCCGCCGCGGTGTCGGCCACCGAGCAGGCCGTCGAGTACGCGCGCGCCACCGACCGCGTGGCGCTGGCCCGACTGCTGTGCGCGCAGCGCGTGTCGCTGCTCGTGCGCGGCGGCCGGCTCGACGACGCGGAGCGCGCGTGGCGCGCCGACCGCCTGCCCGTCGCGGCGGCGGAATGCCTCGACCTTTCCGGGCAGCGCTGGCGCGAGATGGAGGCGATCGCGTCGGCGCGCGTGCGACTCCTGACGGCGCACGGCGACGCCGCCGGTGCGCGCGAGCTGGCGGCCGGCCTGTGCGACGTCGCCCGCGAACGGTCGCTCGCGCGCACGCTCATGCGCGGGCTCGTGCTGTCGGCGCGCCTGGAGCGGGAAGCGCGCGACGAAGACCGGGCCGTGCGCCATCTGGCGGACGCGCTGTGCCTGTATCGGCGGGCCGACTACGCCCGCCCGCTCGGGCGCGAGCGCGCGGTCGTCGCGCCGCTCCTCGACCGCGTGATCGACGGGGACGGAACGCCGGAGACGGCGGCGGCGGCGCGCGAGGTGCGGGCGGCCCTGGGCGCCGCGGAGAGCGCGTCCGCGGCGACCCGGACGACGCTTCTCTCCGCCAAGGAACGCCGCGTTCTGCGGCTTCTTGCGACCTGCACCGACCGCGCCATCGCCGGCGAGCTCGAGATGAGCTACGACGCCGTGCGCTACTACGTGCGCAAGCTGTTCGCCAAGCTCGACGCGCGCAGCCGGGACGACGCCGTGCATCGCGCCCGCGCGCTCGGCCTGCTCCCCAACGAGGATCTCGACCCCGCCCTGCGCCGGTAGTCGACGCGCCGCCGCGTCGCGCGGCGGTGCTCGCGGTTGGCCTGCGCACGGCGGCCGCGGGCGGGCCGGCGCGTTGCCCCCGGCGGCCGCGGATGTGCATTCGCGTCGTGGATCGGCGACAATGCGCCGGTACATGGTGTCGCAAGCAACTTTCCTCCGCCCCCGCCGTCCGCACGTCCCGGCGCCCGCGTGGCGTCGTCGGCGTCCGGCTGCGGTCCGGGCCGGAGCGAGTGTGCCGCCACGCGCCCGCCGGCCTGCGCGCCGGCCTTGACGGAGAGACCTGCCGATGGCCGAAGAAACCCGATCCCCCCGCAAGGCCGCCTCGAGCAAGGCCCGCTCGAAGCGGCGAACACGCACACCGGCCGGGGCGCCGTCGGCGCCGGCGGGCCGGCGGCCGGTGGAGTCGTTCGACCCCGCCGACGTCCGCCCTTGGCGCTATCACAACCGCAGCGGCTCCGGCATGGACGAGGCGTCGATCGGGGGTCTGGCGGACTCCATCCGGCGCGAGGGACAGCAGCAGCCGGGCCTGGCGCGGCGTCTGCCCGCGGGGGAGTCGCACGCGGTGGAGGTGATCTTCGGCGTGCGCCGCCTGGAGGCGTGCCGCCGGGCCGGCGTCCGGTGGCAGGCGGAGGTGCAGCCGGCGTCGCTGTCCGACGTGCGCTGCGCCGCGTTGATGCACATCGAGAACGCCAACACGGAGAGCATCTCGCCGCTGGAGAACGCGGTGCAGTGGCGGGCCATGCTCGACGACGGCCTGTTCGCGAACCAGACGGCGCTGGCGGATGAGTTGGGCTGTCACCGCGGCACGGTCGCCCGGGCGGTGCGCACTGCGCGCGCGCTGTTCGAGGAGGAGTGGCTGGCGCGCCTGGTCGCGCCGGTGATGCACGAGTTCTCCGGGCGCGCGGCCGATCGGCTGGCCGATGCGTACGCCATCGGCGCCCGCCGCCAGGCGGCCCGCCGCCGAGCCGCGGAGATCGAACCCGGCACGGTCTCCGCCCAGGGCCTCTACGACGCCCTGTACGGCGGGCGCAGCGACGGCACGCGGTGGCGGACGGTGTTCGTGCGGCGGCGCGGGCAGGGCGGCGGCGGCGGCGCGGTGGCGGCGCGGATCAAGCGCAACGAGGCGGGCAGCTGGTCGGTCACCGTGCAGGCCCACGAGCAGTCGCCGACCGACTACGCCGAGCTGGCCGAGCAGGTCGAGAAGCTCGTGCACGCCGAGACGGCGAGCGCCGCCAGCGTGCGCCTCGGGCGCAAGATCGCGGCGACGCTGTCGGCCGAAGCGGCGAAGGAGGCCGATCGCGCCTGGCTGGAGGGCTGCCTGTGGGCCAGCGCGCAGGCGATGGGCCTGGAGTGGGATCGGATGGGCTGCGCGCTGGCGGCGCAGATCCTGATAAACCAGCCGGACGGCTGGGAGCGGGCCGTCGCCCAGGTGGCCGCGCAGCTCGAATCCGCCGCGACCCCGATCTGACGGCCGCGCTGCGACCCCGCGCCCGCCGGGAGGTCACGGTTGTAGTGCGTGCACTACACGCTTCCGGGCCGGGTCGACTCCGGAGGCGTGGCCGGCGCCGTGCTCGGGGCGCGCGCCTGGCAGGCGTGAGCCGTGCCGACCGGGTACCGACGGGTCGCGCCGTGTGCCTTGGGGCCCGGGGCCGTGCCCGTAAGCGGAGCGGGAACGATCCTGGCGTGAAGGGCTGCCCCGACTTAGCGGATCACGTGTGGGCGGGGTATTCAGGTCACGGTAGGGCTTGGATCTCATGTCGACGCTTGAAATGGCCTTTTGGTGGTTCCAAGAAACTACGGAAACAGCTTTTGGGGACGGTCAGCGGCTGCGCAGGTGCGTGGGCGTGCGATGGGTATGCACCGGGCTCGGCAGACCGGTCCGGAGCGTCGTCGGGCGAAGGCGGGCGCGGGTGGACGTCGGGCGGGCGAGCGGCGGCAGCCACGTAGCCGGCGATGGCAGTCCGCCCACCCCTGCATGACCGGGCGACGCTTTCCAGCGGGTCCGTCCCTGGCCGGCCGGTGCGCTCGCCCGACGAATCCGTCACCAGAAAACTCTGTTTGTAGTGCATGCGCGACATTGAAAGACCATATCAGTTCACCAAGTAGAAGACAGAACTACCGCAACGTGAGCATTTGCGGCGCGCGAAGTCTTGCACGTCGTCGTCAAGGCGGACCCCGTGCCGCGCACACGGTGGCGGGTCGCAGCCCCCGGACCAAGGCCACGCAGCTGTCGCCGTCATGCGACCCGTCGCGGCGGCTTTTGCTCTCAGAAGCACGGGATAACGGTGGTTTGCGCCCGCTGGCGCGCCGGGACGGCGTCGCGGTACTCGCGATAACTGTAGTTATTGCGAACACTTGCGTCAAATGCGAAACCGCGTGGGCGTGCCCGACGGGGCGGTTCCGCATCCCCTGGACCGCGCGCCTTCCCGGCCGCAAAGCCTTGACCCGCCTGGCCGCGCGGCGCCGCCGCGGCGGCCCCGGCACGCGCCCGCCCGCCGTTCCGCGGGTTCCGCCGCGCAAGGCGAAACGCTCGCGATAACTTCGGGCGGATCCGCGGATTCCCCCACCGCCCGAACCGCGCGTCGCCGGTTGCCGGCGGCGCGAACGCCCACCCTACGCCCTTCGCTGGAGCCGGGCCAGCTGCGCGGCGCCGCTGCGCCGCGCGAGCAGCCGTTCGCCGTAGCGGTTCACCATGGCCGTCGTCCGCCAGCGCCCCGCCTGCAGGATGGCCGGCAGCTCGATGCCGGCGGCGATCATGTCCTGCGCCGCGCCGACGCGGGCGCTGTGGCCCGACAGCCGCGCCGCCACGTCGTCCGGCAGCCCGGCGCGGCGCGCCATGCCCTTGACGATGCGCGGGATCTGGCTGGGGTGCAGCCGCTCGCCCGGCGGCCGGCCCGGCCGCAGCGAGCGGAACAGGCGCCCGTCCGCGACGCCGGCCCGCGCCAGCCACTCGCGCACCAACGCGACCGTGTCGGGCGCGAGGTACACCATCGCGCCGGCGCCCTCCGGGTCCGTCTTGGCGCGGCGCACCAGCAGCGTGCCGTCGCCGCCCATCTCCTCGACCAGGTCGTCGACCCGCAGCGCGGAGAGCTCCGCGCGGCGCAGCATGCCGTCGTACGCCACCGCCACCAGCGCCCGGTCGCGCGCGTCGATCAGTCTCGCCCCCGCGGCCTCGAGCAGCCGCCGGCGCAGCGGCCACGTCAGCCCCAGCGCCTGGCCCTGCCGCCTGCCCCGGACGCGGTGCATCCGCTGCACCGCGAGCCGCACGGCCGCGCTCCGGACGGTCCCGCCGCAGCCGACGGACCGGTGCAGGGCGGCGATGCTCGCCACGTAGCGCCTCACCGTCGCCGGCGCGCGCACCGCCGCCATGGCGTCGACGAACGCCGCCACGGTCGCCGGGCTGGCGGGCACCGCGGCCAGCCCCCGCGCGCCGCACCAGGCGGCGTAGATGCGGAGATCGGACCGCAGCGCGCGCTCCGTGTTGTCGCTGAACGCGCCCTTCGCGGCCGCCACCCAGGCGTCGACGCGGTCGCCGGCCGCGGCGCTGTCCGGCAGCGCGCGGAGAGGGGTCTCGGTGGGCATGGGGCGGCCTCCGTGCCGGTGGAACACGGTCCGCCGTTGTACTCGCGATTACTACAGTTATCGCGAGCACTCCGGCGCCGGCCCAGGCGCTTTCGCGCGGGTCGTCCGCCGGTCGAACCGTTTTCCCATGCCTTCCGAGAGCAAAGACCGCCGCGCGTGACGGCGGCGGCGATCGCGTGCCGCGACCGGCCTTGGACCTGGGACGGCGGCGCGCAAGGAGGGGGGTGCTGCGTTGCCGACGACGCGGAAGACTCCGCGTTGCCCGCATGCTCACGTTGCGGTAGTTCCATCGTCCATTCAATGCACTGACATGGTGTTTCCATGTAGTGCATGCACTACAAGTAGAGTGTTATCGGTGACGGAGCGCCGTGGAGCGCAGCCACCGGCTCAATCCGCGCCCCGACGGCGCCACGTCGCCGCCTGCCGCGCCGTCGCGCACCAGCGGAGGGTGCGCGATCCGTTCGACCGCCAGCCGCTTGTTTTCCGTAACTACCTGTTTTATTGCTACTTTTGAGCATACGACCGCGCTCGCGGGGTCGTTGAATCGACCGTTGCGGATCGAATACGCTTCCCCGGGCCCGGCCCGCGACCGCCTGGCCGATCCGGCGCCGCGGACACCTACGCTTGCACGCGGAGCGCCGGCCAACGCTCCATCGCCTGGCCGTCGCGGACACACGGGCCTGGCGATCCACCAGCCCTTTGTACGGAATCCCCGGAAAACGGTCCGCCCGCGCCGGCGTTGCTGCACTGGGTTCCCGTACCCTGCATCGCCGCGCCACGTGGATCCAAAGCGTCTTCCCTGCCGCGCAGGAGCCAATGCGCAGAGACCGTCCGTTATCCGTCCCTATCCCGAACAGATCGGGCGCAGTCTCGAACGTCGGCTTCCATGCCTCGCGCCGGTCGCCAGGCGACTGGCCTGTCGGAAACGCTTCCGTACTGCCGTTAGACTCTCTTGGGAAGTATCAGCGCGTGCACCGCCGAGCGCATTTGGTGACTACTAGGGGTCGTGTCCGGGTTCTTGGAACCCGGAAACCGGCTATCGTCTCCGTCCAGAACCATCGCTGGAAGCGCTTTGCCGTTTCGACTCGTTTGCTCACCGACAGCCCATGAACACGAAAGAAGTCAGACGACACGACGGGAGACTGAAGCAGTTGAGAGCCGCCCTGCGCCGTTCAAGGGGGGCGCCCCGTCGCGCGCGATTCCTGTGCCCTGTGCTCCTGGTCGAGGAAATGGCGGAGTTGTGCAAGGGGCATGTCCTTCCTCGCGGCGTCGGGGGGCGGACTTGGGTCGTACAACGCAAGGACGTCGACAACTTCTTCGGGACCTTTGCAGAGGCGGATTATCAGCACGGCGTTACGCTTCGCGCTCTGGCTGCGAACGCGGCGAATCCCGCCGAACTCCTCTCATACCTACAGAGACACAGACTATCCGGCAAAGTGGGGCTGTCCCTCGAAGATGCGGCCGGCAACTCGACAACGGCCAACGCCGGACTGGACGCGCGCGGCACACCCGGACTGTACCTCGAGAGCGACACTCTCGTGGAAGACCCCCAAGAAGCGGTCTTGCGCTACAACCTGAATATGGAACTCCCGACCTTGGTTTCATGCATTCACTCGGTCCACCTCGGCTTGTTCGGCAAGATGGGCTACGCCTACGTGAGCGATAAAGCGGGCTGGTTCTTGGCGTCGATGCTCGGAGGACTGTATCGAGAGTACGCGACCAAAGCCAACAAGGCCAAGCGAGACGACTTGAGGAAGAGCCCACATGTTCTTCCAGACGCGTGCGCACCTTACCGAAACCTCGTGCGGGCCGTGTTCAACGCAACGGAGGCGCTAGATCCCAGATTGCTGGAGACGCCCTTCGACTGGTTCCACGTCGTATGGGATGGCGATACTCCCGTCGCGACCATCCACTATCTGAAGGTCCGCGACGAATGCCACGCCGTGATGGCCTACGCGACGTTCGACGAAAGAAGCGCTGCGCTTGTCTGCAGCGCGCAGCCGCTTGCGATAGAGGTAGCACTAGGGAGATTCGTCGGCGAAACGCCTGAGTTCGGAGTCGCTAGGCGAACTGTAGTTTGGCCGTGCGGGGACCCCGCCCTGAGGCTGCCTCCCGTGCCCCTCAGCGTGGGCGCCAAGATCATGCGGCAGAGGATGTTGGAATGGACGCACGAGTGACCCACCCGAGGTCAAGCGTCTTCATCGACGCGCCGACCCAGCGCACGATACTCTCTACCGTGACACTTCCCTAGAGAACAAACCCGTTGAGCAGGAATCCCTACCAACGGGCCGGTCAACCGCCGGCCCTCCAACCTTCGGTCTTCGCACTAGTTGACATTCTCGGCTACCAAGACATGACAAAGAGTGACGACGCGCAGGAGACGCTGCTCGTAAAGCTCCACGAAGCGCTGTCCTCAAGCCGACAGTGGCTGGATCACACCCACCTCCCTGCTGCGGCACAAGATTTCGGCGACAAGGACCTGTTTTCGCTCAAGGCGTTCACGGACAACATTGCGATCGGCTGGCCTCTTTACGATCGTCGTGACGGCGAAGGGGAACTCGGTATGGCGTTCGGCGATCTTGCCGGATTCCAACTGACTATGGTGAATGCGGGCTTCTTCGTGAGGGGAGCGATCTCGGTAGGCAACGCCTACGTTGACGAGATAGCGGTCTTCGGTGATGCGCTTCTAGAGGCCTATGTGGGCGAGTCCACTCTTGCCCGCGATCCCCGCATCGTCCTCACGGAGTCGGCCCGGGAGCACGTTGTCCGTCACCTCGGCTACTACGGAAACTCCAGTTGGGCACCTCAGAACCGCGACCTGGTTCAAGACATCGATGGACAGTGGTTCCTCAACTACCTCGATGCCATCCTTTGGGGTGAAGATCGGGGTGGGCCGTTCTTTGACGAGTTAGAGAAACACCGGGACGCTGTCCAATCGAGGCTAAACGAGCACCGCGCGCGCCCAACCGT
Source organism: Gammaproteobacteria bacterium (assembly GCA_026706385.1). Classification (GTDB taxonomy): domain Bacteria; phylum Pseudomonadota; class Gammaproteobacteria; order Pseudomonadales; family Azotimanducaceae; genus VXYL01. The sequence goes on along the minus strand of JAPOYV010000088.1, from coordinate 2,058 downwards.
ATACGCGAAGTACGCTTGGACCGCGGGATACCACAACTGGTTCTGCGATCAGCACGGTTTTGAAGACTACAAGATCGACGTGGACGCTTTGTCAGGTAGTCGTGGCTTCATCGTCGACAACCTCTAGCGCGACGAGTCGAACGCTCCTTCCACCGTCCTCCCACGCGCTTCCCCGATTCGGTATCCGCCACACCGCCGCTATCGGCCCCCCGAGACTCTCCGATCCCTACCCTCTCGTTGTAGGCCGCGCGCTTCAGGAGTAGGCTCCCCGCCTTCCGGCCATCTTGTTTTCCATCCGAGTGAGGTTGACTTGTGACCAATGAGCAATAGTCTCGAAGTCCACGCATCGGCCGGCGTGCCGACCGTCAGCGCGAAACTCGCCGGACCGCTGCGCGTCAGCGTCTCGGCCGGCGTCCCTGTCGTGAGTGCGAACCTCGCGGCACCACGAAGACCGTCTCGCTGGCGCAGACTTCGGAAACCCCTCAGGCTGGCCGAATTGACATTGAGGGCCTATCGGGCCGCGGAGTGGCTTGCGGAACTTGGCAACGCCATATCGGGTGGCCTCTTTCGACGACGTCATCGTGTTCCCGACGCCAGAAGCCCCGTTTGATTGGATCGGCTGCGGGACCGTCGCGCGAGACCCGGCCCGATGGCCTCGCCCGCGCCCGCGCCCGCGTCTCCGCGTGACAGCCCGCCGCCCGTTTGCTACGTTGCGGAGACCATGAAGGTCTTCCTAGCCCACGCCCATGACGATGCAGCCCTCGCCGCGCGCATCAGCAGAGCCCTTGCCGACAGCGGCCTCGACGTCTGGGACCCGGACCACGACCTCCTGCCTGGTGACAACTGGGCGGGCGAAGTCGCCCGCGCCCTGGAGGAGTCCGAAGCCATGGTTGTCCTGCTCACCCCGGCGGCCGCCAGTTCGCCGGACGTCAAGCGCAACATCGAATACGCGCTAGGAGCGAAGAACTACAGCAACCGGCTGATTCCCGTCGTCGTCGGCGACCGCAAGCATTTCCCAACCGCGCAAATGCCGTGGATCGTGCGGCGCATGCCGTGGTTCGAGCTGGACGACTCCGAGACCGAGCCTCCGAAAGTCGAGCCGATCGCGGAGGCGATCCTCAGTCACGCCTGACGGTCGCCCTGATCGCCGGTGCCCGTTCCCGCCGAAGTCTTCCTGTCGCACTCGAGCGACGACCGGGCGTTCACGGCCAGACTCGCCGAAGTGCTCCGCGATCATGGCGTCCCGGTGTGGTACAGCGACACCAACATCCGGGGCGCGCAGCAATGGCACGACGAGATCGGGGCGGCGCTGCGCCGGTGCGATTGGCTGGTCGTCGTCCTCACGCCCGCTGCTGTCGAGTCCAGGTGGGTCAAGCGGGAGCTTCTGTTCGCCCTCCAGCAGGACCGGTTCGACGGCCGGATAGCGCCGGTTTTGCATCGGCCCTGCAGACACGACGAACTCTCCTGGACACTGGCATCGTTGCAGATGGTGGATTTCCGGGAGGACTTCGACTCGGGGTGCCGCGACCTGCTACGGATCTGGGGGATCGGCTACGCGCCGTCTGGATCGTAGCGCTTCGTCCGCTATCGCGGTGCGGCTTCCGGCCGAAGAGGCTGCCTCAGTCGGTTTCTTGTCGTAGGGCGACCCCCTTCGGGGCCGGGCTCTATCGCCGTCGGCGACCAAGCCCCCTACGGGGTCTTGTCCCTGGCGGGTGACGATCCCTGTCGCGGAGACCGCGAAAGTCCGCTCGATACGTTCCACACGTTCTCTCGGCCACCTTGCCGCGGGATTTCTTGGCGCGCCCGAGGCGGTGAACACCGCCCGGCTACGTTCCAGCAAGCTCCAGCCGGACCCCTGAAATCTCGCCCCGCAGCACGTAACGAAACGAGTAACCGGAATGGACAAAATAGGAATAAATCATTAGAATCAAGAAGTTGATGCAGCTTAGAAGCGGACGCGGGGGGAGCGCCACGAGCTGGCCGCTGACCGAGACGCCTTCGACGATCTCGATGTTGAAGCCGCATCCCTTCCGATGGGGGAACGCCGCTCCTACGCGG
>JAPOYV010000072.1 GCA_026706385.1 Gammaproteobacteria bacterium | reverse complement strand
GCAGCGTGACCAGCACCGGGCAGCGCCCGGGGATGGCGCCGCGGCTGCGGTGCGCCACCCGCGAGCGGCGGGACCGCGGACGTCCGGCGCCGGGCCGGGATCCGCCGCGGCCCGCGGGCCTGAACTCGAGGCTGGTCTGGCGGGGCCGGCGGGTCCGCCGAGGCCGTGGTTTCGTTCCGGTTCGTGGACGACGTTTCCCTTGCACGAGGCGTCACCGTGGTGGGTACTGCATTCGGGGAGCAGGCTACTCCGAACTACTGTATATGTCAACAGTATTCGGGGCGTTGCCGACGAAATCGACCGCTTCCCCCTCCACCGGAACATCGCCCTTTTCATGCAGGCCCGGCCAGGCCGACGGCGTGCCGCGAATGCCCGGTTGGTCCTACCTCGCCATGGGCCGCCGGCCGTCTTCGAAAAGGGCGATGTTCCGATCGTGGCCGATACGTCCCGACTCCCGATGAATAGGGCGATGTTCCTTCCGGTGCGGATACTGCGCCGCGTCGGCCCGCGCGACGACGTCAAGCGATGCTCGGGCGCAGCCAGATGCCGCCCTCCGGACCGTATGGTTGATCCGGACCGGCGTCCGCGCGTGGCACGGCGCCGGCGGGGTTGTCCACGCCTTGTCCATGGCGCCGTTCCCCTTCGATCCAAGAGGCGCCTTGGTCAAGGGGTGGGCAACCCCGCGTCGACACCGTTCAAGCGGCTGTTCGGCTTAGGGGCCACGTGCACACGGCACCAGCACCGATGCAGTGCATGAAGCCGCTGCCGAAGTGCAGGTTAGAAAAGGGCGATGTTCCGATTTCGGCTCTTGCCGAGAAGGTGTCCCGACTATGGCGTTAAGCGGCGCACGGACGTGAGGTTGCCACGAATCTCGTGTTGGTAGCTGGGGATACTGGTCCTCGGCGCAAGGTTTTGCGGCCTACGCTGCGCGAACCTGCGTTCGGCGCATCAGGCGGCGGGCGTTGGGGTCGAAAGCGGCGCGTCGGTGCATGACGCTGCGGTTGTCCCAGATCACCAAGTCGCCGCGGCGCCACCGCTGGGTCCAGACCGCGTCCTCGAGGGCGACGTAGCTCCAGACCTCGTCGAGAAGGGCTTCGCTGTCGGCCAGTTCCAGACCGATGACGTAGGCGTCCTGGCGGCGACCGAGGAACAGCGCCTCCGTGCCGTTCTCGGGGTGAGTCCGGACCATCGGGTGGACGGCACCGGGGGCTTCGCGGGGGTCGGGGGCGTCCCGGTGGCCTCGACGGAGCTTGCCGACGCTGTCGTGGGCCGCGTCGTGCTTTACGCTCAAAGCTCGCAGGCGTTCCGCGAGCCCCGCCGGTATCGCGTCAAGGGCTGCGATCATGTTGCAGAAGTGTGTGTCCCCGCCCCGCTCCGGGACCTCGACGGCGTAGAGCAGACTGGCGGTCGGCGGCCGCTCGATGTACGACATGTCGGTGTGCCACGCCGCCTCGGCCGCGCCCAGGCCGCCGATCGGCTTGCCGTCGACGACGATGTTGGAGATCGTCGCCACGTACGGATTCGGGTGTTTCGCCAGTTCCTCGGCGCTGATGCGTCCCATCGGCGCGTACTCCAAGGGGCCGAATCGACCGCTGAAGTCCTTGAGCACGTCGTCGGTCAGCGACTGCCCGCGAAGACGCACGATGGGATAGCGCAGCCACGCGGCGTACAGGTTCTCGAATTGGCCGTCGTTCAACTGTTGGACATCCACGTCAGCGATGTCCGCGACAAAGTCGTTCGAGTGGGGAGTGATCCGCATGGCGTAGCCTCTCTAGCCGTTGACCAGGTAGGTGGCTCTCAGATCCTGGATCTCGTCGCGCACGGCGGCGGCGTTCTCGAACTCCAGGTTCTTCGCGTGCTCGTACATTTTCTCTTCGAGCGAAGCGATGAGCTTGCCAAGCGCCTTGGGATCCGTGTCGACTGCGCGCCGCGACCTCTCGGGCGCTTTGGCACCGTTGCGGCTGCGCCGCGCGCCTTTCGCCTCGCCCGGTGCGGTGCGCGCGCCCTCCATGACGTCGGCCACGGCCTTGGTCACCGACCGGGGCACGATGCCGTGCTCGGCGTTGAAGGCGAGTTGCCTATCACGGCGGCGATTGGTCTCGTCGATCGCGCGGCGCATGGAGCCGGTCATCTCGTCCGCGTAGAGGATGGCCCGACCGTGCAGGTTGCGCGCGGCGCGTCCTATGGTCTGTATGAGGGAGCGTTCGGCGCGCAGGAAGCCTTCCTTGTCGGCGTCGAGGATCGCCACCAGCGAGACCTCGGGCATGTCCAGACCCTCGCGGAGCAGGTTGATGCCGACCAGGACATCGAACTTGCCAAGCCTTAAGTCGCGCACGATCTCCATGCGTTCCACCGTGTCGATGTCGGAGTGCAGGTAGCGCACGCGGACACCGTGTTCATCGAGATACTCGGTGAGGTCCTCGGCCATTCGCTTGGTCAAGGTCGTCACGAGGACACGCTCGCCCGCCGCGACCGTGACGCGGATCTCCTCGAAGAGGTCGTCCACCTGGGTCGATGCCGGGCGTATGTCAACGCGCGGGTCGACGAGGCCCGTGGGCCGAACCACTTGTTCGACGACGCTGCCGGCGCGTTCGCCCTCGTACGGCCCCGGCGTCGCCGAGACAAAGATCATCTGAGGTGCGAGTCGTTCCCACTCGTCGAATCGTAGCGGCCGGTTGTCCAAGGCCGACGGGAGGCGGAAGCCGTAGTCGACCAGCGTCTCCTTGCGGGAGCGGTCGCCCTTGTACATGCCGCCCAGTTGCGGGACGGTGACGTGCGATTCGTCCACGATCAGCAGCGCGTCCCCGGGCAGATAGTCGAACAGCGTCGGTGGCGGCTGTCCTGGCTCCCGCCCCGACAGGTAGCGCGAGTAGTTCTCGATGCCGCTGCAGTAGCCGAGCTCGCGGATCATCTCGAGATCGAAGCGCGTGCGCTGCTCTAGGCGCTGCGCCTCGACGAGCTTGTTGGCGTCCTTGAGCACAGCCAAGCGGTCCGCCAGTTCGTCGCGAATCTCGTCTAGCACGGCCAGGATGCGCTCGCGTGGGGTCACGTAGTGAGTCTTGGGGAAGACGGTATAGCGCGGCAGCCGGTTGAGGATCTCGCCGGTCAACGGGTCGAACGTGCCGATGTTGTCGATCTCGTCGTCGAACAACTCGACGCGCACCGCCTCCTTCTCCGACTCCGCGGGGAAGATGTCGATGACGTCGCCGCGCACGCGGTACGTGCCGCGCTGGAACGCCATGTCGTTGCGCGTGTATTGCAGTTCCGCCAGGCGGTTCAGGATGTAGCGCTGATCGACCCGGTCGCCGCGATCGAGGTGCAGCACCATGCGCAGGTAGGACTGGGGATCACCCAGGCCGTAGATCGCGGACACCGACGCGACGATGACGGTGTCGCGCCTCTCGAGCAGCGCCTTGGTGGCCGACAGGCGCATCTGCTCGATGTGCGCGTTCACCGAGGCGTCCTTCTCGATGTACGTATCGGAGGCAGGCACGTAGGCCTCCGGCTGGTAGTAGTCGTAGTAGGAGACGAAGTACTCGACGGCGTTGCGGGGGAAGAACTCGCGGAACTCGCCGTAGAGCTGGGCCGCGAGGGTTTTGTTCGGCGCGAGCACCAGGGTCGGGCGCTGGACGGATTCGATCACGTTCGCGATGGCGAAGGTCTTGCCCGAACCCGTCACGCCGAGAAGCGTCTGATGCGCCAGGCCCGCTTCGATGCCGTCCACCAAGCCGGCAATTGCGGTCGGCTGGTCGCCCGCAGGGCGGTAGTCGGCGACGACCTTGAAGTCGGCTTGCGCTTGCATGCTGCGAGTTTACGCCACCGGCGCTGGGGCGTCAGTGGGATGGCCCTCCCCGCAACGCACCGCCTGCGGGCGTACCGAGCGCCTCGCGCAGCGCCGTCACCTCGCCGCGCAGCAAGGCGATCTCGTCGCGCAGGGTCGCGGCGTCGGCATGGACGTGCTCCTCCACCTCGGCGGCCTCCTGTTCGTGCTGCGTCTGCATGGCATCGACGATGACGCCGATGAACAGGTTGATGACCGCGAAGCTCGTGATGACGATGAAGGGCACGAAGAAGATCCACGCGTAGGGGTACTCGTCCATCACCGGTCGGACGATCCCCATCGACCAGCTTTCGAGCGTCATGATCTGGAACAGCGTGTACATGGACTCGCCCACCGACCCGAACCAAGGGGCGAAGGTGCTCCCGAAGAAACTCGTGGCGATCACCGCCGCGACGTAGAAGATGATCGCGATCAAGCCGATGATCGGGGCCATTCCCGGGATCGCGAGCACCAGGGCCTGCGTCACGCGGCGCATCTGCGGCACGACGGAGACCAGGCGCATGATGCGCAGGATGCGCAATGCGCGCAGGACCGAGAACGGACCGCTGGTTGGGACCAGGGCGATGCCGACCACCAGGAAGTCGAAGACGTTCCACGGATCGCGGAAGAAGGCCCGGCCCCGGCCATAGAGCTTCGCCGCGATCTCCAGCACGAAGACGGTGAGCACGAACGCGTCGAAGACGGCCAGCGGCTGCCCGTAGTCCGCCCGAATCGCCGGGGATGTCTCCAGCCCGAGCGTCACGGCGTTGAGGACGATCAGCGCCGTGATGAACGCCTGTGCCCGCTTGCCCTCGACCAACGCCGAGATCCTGGTCCTCGCGCCCATCCGGCCTCCCACCTCGAAAAAGCGGCGAACTATACTGCTTGGAGCAAGGAGCCAGTCATGAAGCACAGCATCAACCGGGGCCACCACGTCCTCGCCGCTGCAATCCTCGCGATGGCGGCGATATCAACTGCGGCAGGCGAGGACGAACCGCCCCGCGTCGAGGCGGACGGCACCGTCCATGTGCCGGCGTTCGATCTTCCCGAGACGGCCTACTTAAGCGATGAGTCGCGTGCGGCGATGAAGCACTTCCGCGAGGTCTACGGCCCCGCGTTCGGCACGTTCTCGCAGGGCTGCGCCAGCTTCAGCGAGGTGGCCGACGACCCCGTAGCGATGCGCGCGGCCCGGGATTGCGTCGCCGAGGGGTACTACCGCACGGCCATCTACAAGGACACCATCGCCAAGCATCCGGTCGAGATCACCAACGAGGAGATCGCGGGGGTCTATACCGAGATCTTCGTCCCCCAGGACGGAGTCGCGGGGGCCAACGAGAACAGGATCCTGATCAGCATCCACGGCGGCGGTTTCGTTGTCGGCGCTCGCTACTTCAGCCACACCGAGGCCATGCAGGTCGCGCATGTGGGCGGCTACAAGGTGGTAAGCCCGGACTACCGCATGGCACCCGAGTTCACCCACCCGGCGGGCGTGGAGGACGTCATCGCCGTCTACAAGGCGCTGCTCGAGGACTACAGCGCGGCCAACATCGGTATCTACGGCTGCTCGGCGGGCGCCATGCTCACGGCGCAGACCGTTGCCTACATTCTCGAGAACGACCTAGCCGCCCCCGGCGCGATCGGTCTCTTCTGCGCCGGAATCCCGACAACGGATGGCGACACGCCCGGTGTCTTCAAGATGGGCCGGAGCGAGAGCGCCTTCCTGGTGTCGGCCATCAACGGCTTCCCGCGGCCGGTCGAGGTGACCGAGCCGCCCCAGCCGAGCGGCTACTTCCGTGGCGTTGCCGCGAACGACCCCGTCGTCGCACCGGGTGACCATGACAACCTGCTGGCGCGGTTTCCGCCCGCGCTGCTAATCAGCGGAACCCGCGACTTCGCCCTGGGTGGCGTCCTCGCCAGCCACAACAAGCTCATCCGGCTCGGCGTCGAGGCCGACCTGCACGTCTGGGAGGGCCTCGGCCATGCGACCTTCGCGTTTAATCCGCGCCTGCCTGAGTCGGACGAGGTGCACAACGTGATCGTGCGCTTCTTCGACAAGCATCTCGGCCGTTAGGCCGGGGGTTACGGCAGCCGAAACGCGGTCAGTCGCCCCGGCTCCAATCCCGCCCCGGTGGCGACGACCACGAACTGCCGGCCGCCCGCGCGGTAGCCCATGGGCGGTGCCGACATGTGCGTGCCGGGCAGTGCGTGCTCAGCCAGCAACGCGCCCGTCCCCTTGTCCAGCACGCGCAGGACGCTGTCGCGTCGGCCGCGGCGATGGCCGTGGAAGATCGCGGTCTTCGTCACCAAGAGCCCCGGCGCGTTGCCGACCACGCCGAGATCCGGCAAGTCGAGTCCCTCGAGCAGCGGATGGTCCACCGGGCCGCGTCCGTTCGCGACCTGCCAGGCGATCTTGCCGGTGTCCAAGTGATAGGCCGTGATGCTCGACCACGGCGGCTTCACCACCGGCAAGCCGTCGACGTTCACACCGCGCGGCTGGATGCGGTACGGCTGGCCGAAGCGCTCGGCATCCTGCTCGCGGGCCGTCATCAACAGGGGCATCCGCCGGGAGGCGACGTAGAGCATGCGCGTTTCCGGATCGAACGCGGCACCGCCCCAGTTGGCACCGCCGCCCCAGCCCGGCACGGCGACGCTGCCCTGGGTCGATGGCGGCAGGAACAGTCCACCCAGTCGGTGCGGCGCGAGTTTCTCGCGCACTTGCTCGGCGAGTTGTGGCGTCAGGTCGTTCAGGTCGTCGTCAGTCAACCCCTGCATCTCGAAGGGCGGTGGCCAGGTGGGGAACGGCTGCGTCTTGGACGCGTGTTCACCGGCGAGGTCGCTCGGCGGCACTGCGCGGTCTTCCACCGGCCACAGCGGCTTGCCGGTGACGCGGTCGAGCACATAGAGGAAGCCGATCTTGGTGACCTGCGCGACGGCTTTCACCGGCTTCCCGTTCACCACGATGTCCGCCACCACGGGCGCGGCCGGCAGGTCGTAATCCCAGATGTCGTGACGAACGATCTGGAAGTGCCAGAGGCGTTCGCCGGTCTTGACGTCCACCGCGACCAGCGAGGTCGAGAACAGGTTGTCGCCGGGTCGTAGGCCGCCGTAGAAGTGGCTCGTCGGGGCCGTCAGCGGCAGGTAGGCGATGCCGAGGTCCGGATCGCAGCTCATCATGGACCAGACGTTGGTATTGCCCATCCACTTCCAGGAGTCGGCGCCCCAGGTGTCGTTGCCGAACTCGCCGACCTGCGGCACGGTCTTGAACGCCCAAAGCTGGCGACCGGTGTACACGTCGAAGGCACGCACGTCCCCGAGGGGGACGTTGTCGCGCCAGCCGGACCCGTCGCGGCTGACGTGGGAGTTGTCGGAGGTCTGGTTACCGACTAGGAGCGCGTCGCCACAGAGGGCGGGGGCGTAGCTCCACGATGCGCGTCGACGGGGAATGGGCCGCCGCAGACCTTGGGTCAGGTCGACGCGGCCCGCGTTTGCGCCTTCGCGCTCGCCGAAGCCGGGGACCGGCTTCCCCGAACTGGCCGACAAGGCGATCAGCCAACCATCGCTCGTGAGCAGCAGGATCCGCCCGCTGTCCGCTTCGTCGTCGCGGTGGTAGGCCAGTCCGCGAGTCGAGAAGCCGAACATCGCCGGTCGCGGGCCGTCGCCGGTGCCGGGGTCGAAGGTCCACAGGGTCTCGCCGCTCAAGGGATCGACGGCGGCGACAGCCGAGTACGCCGTACGTACGAACAGCTTGCCTTCCGCCATCAGCGGTGTGACTTTGAAGCCGTCAGGAACCTTGGCGCGCCACGACCGGGCATTCGCAGTCCGTGGAATATCCTCGTAGCGATAGTTGTCGAATGCCTCCCACGTCCAGGCAACACGCAGGTCGGCCGCGTTCTCCGCCGAAACGTCGGCAAGCGGTGCGTACTTGTGGGCGCGCAGACCGCCGCCGTAGGCCGGCCAGTCGCCGTGCGCGGTCGAGTAGTCGAAGACGCGATCCGCATCCGCCGCGAGGGGTTTCAGGGCCGGAACGGCCGGGGCCTCCGTTGTCTGTCCAACGACCGTAGGCTCGGGGCGCACCACCTCCGTTTCGCGCTCCGCAAGCCAGGCGACGTCGATGATGTCGGCACCGCGCCGTTCACGTTCGTCGACGAGCCACTGGCCGCGCTCGTTGTGCCCCTCGCCGCCGCTTGCCGTGATGTGACAGAAGGAGCAATCGGTCGCACCGAAGCGAAGCGCCGGTGCCAGGTGCTCGGGGTTCGGCCAAGCGGGCGAGGCGACGCTCGCCACACCCGCGGCGAGCAGCCACTTACCACGCATACTGGTCGCTGCGGGCTTGCGCCTGCGAGATGCCCTTGCCGCGGATCAGCGACGGATCGAGCCAGGCGTCGATGGCGGCCGACTCGTAGCCGAACCCGTGGCCGTCGGCGAGCCGTTGGCGCACGTCGTCCTGGGTCAGCCAATCCCCGACGTAGCGGGCCGGGAAACCGTGGTGGTTGAGTTCGAAGGCGTACACCCGGGCCAGGCTATCGCCCTCGTCGTAGTCGCCGACGTAGCTCAGCCACGGGGTCTCCACCTTGACTTGGTCGCGCATGCCGGCATGCGCAGAGGCGATGTAGTTGCCGAGGTCCCAGTCCGGGATCGCCCGCTCGTGGAACGTCGGGCCACCCGGCAATCTCCCGTCGAGGAGCAGGTAGCGGTCGTCGCGCTGAAGCAGGACTCGGGCCATGGCGATCGGCTTATCGCTGTGGAACTTGACGGCTTCCCTGCCTAAGTCGGTGAGCCCGGCGTAGGCCGCGTCCGTGAACTGGTAGTAGCCGGTGGCCGGCGGGCAGTGTGCGGCGGCGTACTTGTTGAAGAAGCCGATGCGGTGGTCCTGCGAGGCGTTCCCAGCCGCCCGGTGCCAGCAATGCATGTTCATCAGCAAAAGGTCGCCGCGCCTGAGTTCCGGATCGACGAACGAATCGTCTTCGGGCGTCACCGCCGCGTCGACCTCGAGTGCTCGCCCGCCGCGGTCGTGAACGCGCTCAAGACGATGCGACCCCGGCGAGACGAACAACTGGCCCCGCTTGGCATCGAAGTCCATGAGCGGAACGATCGTGAACAGCCAGTTCATCGACGAGCCGACCGGCCGCCAGCGCTTGTAGTCGTTGTGCTTGGGAATGGGCGGACCGCCAGGCGTACGGTCGTAGATGACGAAGGCGGTGAGGACGGGATCGTCGCCGAGCAGAGTCCGGGCGGCGTCGAGGATCGCGGGGTGGCCGGCCACGAAGCCGAGGTCCGGATCGGCCATGCAGCTCTCCGCCAGGGTATAGCGGCCCGGTGCCGGGTAGGTCCCTGGCAACGGACCGTGCAAGGGCGGGTGGCGGCGGAAAGCGGTGGCGAAACGCTCGATCTCGGCGTCGTCCAGCGCATCGCGGACGACCAGGTAGCCATCCCGTGAATAGCGTTCAACGTCCTCGGGCGCGAGCATCCACCATCTCCCCTTCAATCCCCATAGACTCTGACTTTAACCCGAAGCGTCGGTGGTATGTCCTTGCCGATCTCCAACGCGCGCCGCAACTACGTGCTCGGCATGCTGGTGGCGCTGTACTTCCTGAACTTCGTCGACCGGCAGATCGTCAACATCCTCGTCGAGCCCATCAAGGCGGACCTGGGGCTTGCGGATTGGCAACTCGGCGTGATCTCGGGATTCGCGTTCGCGGCCCTCTACGCCACCCTCGGCATCCCCATCGCGCGCATGGCCGACCGCGGCCGGCGAGTCGACATCATCGCCGGCGCCGTGGCGCTGTGGAGTGCCATGACCGCGGTGTGCGGCCTGGCGCAGAACTTCGTGCAGCTTGCGCTGGCGCGCCTTGGCGTCGGCGTCGGCGAAGCCGGTCTCACGCCGCCGGCGCACGCCATGATCGCGGACCTGTTCCCCGAGGAACGGCGCGGCACGGCGATCGCCATCTACCAGATGGGCGTCCCCGCGGGGGCGCTGATCGGCCTCATGGCCGGCGGTTTCATCGCCGAACTGTGGGGCTGGCGCGCGGCGTTCCTCGCCGTCGGCTTGCCCGGAATCGCGATCGCCCTGGTCGTCAAGCTCACCGTGCCGGAACCCGAGCGAAGTGGCGACGCGGCGCCCCAGCCCCCGTTCGGCGCCTCGTTGGCGGCGCTGTGGCGGATTCCCTCCTTTCGCCACATCACGGTGGCGTTCGCGCTGTCCTCGTTCGCCATCTTCGCCTTCAACGCCTGGTTTCCGGCTCTCCTCGGCCGCGTGCACGGTTTGAACACCGCCGAAATCGCCGCCTGGGTCGGGCCGGTCGGCTTCGTGTCCGGCGTGCTCGGCAGCTTCTTCGGGGGCTACCTGGGCGACCGGCTCGGCGTCGACGACAAGCGTTGGTACCTGTTCGTCGTGGCGGCGGGCCTGATCGCGTCGATCCCGCTCTACGTGGTCGTGCTGTTCGCCGGGAACGCCACGGTCACGCTGATCGTCTATTTCGCGCCGAGTTTCCTCGGCGCGCTGGTGATGGGGCCGACGTTCGCCATGGTCCAATCCCTCGCCCCGATTCGGCTGCGCGCCATGGCGTCGAGCATCGTCCTGTTCTTCGCGAACATGATCGGCCTCGGTCTCGGACCGACGACGATCGGCGTGGTCTCCGACCTGCTGATGCCACAACTCGGCCCCGATTCGCTGCGCTGGGCACTCGTGCTCATCCTGCCCGTGCTCGGCTGGTGCGCAGCGCACTACGTCGCCGCGACGCGCACGCTGGCCGACGATCTGGGGCGCTGAGAATGACCGGTCAGGTGAAAGCCGCGTTGCGTTACCGGTTCGCTGCCATGCTGTACGACACGCTCGCCGTCCTCGGCATCTGGATAGCGACCATCGTGGGGCTGGTGACGGTGATCGGGGATGCGGTGGTGGGCGCCTGGGTGCAGAGCCTGCTGTTCGTGGAGTTGTACGCCTACTTCGCCTTCTTCTGGTGCCGCCGTGGACAGACGCTCGGCATGCTCGCCTGGCGGCTCAAACTGCAGTGCGCCGGACCCTTCCGGCCGACCCAGGCGCTCAGACGCTTCGTCGCCGGACTGGCCAGCTTCCTGACCCTTGGGCTTGGTTTCGCCTGGATGTGGTTCGACCGCGACAAGCGCACCTGGGGCGACCGGTTCTCCGCGAGCGAAGTGGTCCGCGAACCGCCCCGCCTGCGCAAAGGTTCATAGAAGCGAGCCACGTCCGCATTCCGGCCTAGCGACGGTTCCCAGCCCGTCACGCGCGCCGAATCAGCAACCCGCCCGCCAGCCAGCAGACGACGACCGGCGCCAGCATGGCGAGCCAGGGTGGGATCGCGAACACGATGCTGACCGGCCCGAACAGGTCGATCAGGTACTTGAAGGCGATGCCAACGGCGATGCCAACCGCCAACCGGGCGCCGAGGCCCGCCTCACGCATCGGCCCGACCACGAACGCCAAGGCCAGCAGCACCAGCCCGAGGACCGCCGCGGGTTGCAGAAGCTTGGCCCAGAACGCGACCTGGTAGCGCGTTGCATCCAGACCCTCGCCTACCAAGTAGTCGATGCGAGAAGCCAGGTCGCGAAGCGACAGCTTGCCCGGGTCGAACAGCGCCTTGGCGCTGAGCAACGCCGCCGCGGTCCCGCTCTCCCAAGCCATCGCATCGACCCGGCGAACCGAGGTCGCACCACCCAGGAACCGCGTCTCGACAACGTCCTCAAGGCGCCATTGGCCCGTCCCGGCCACGTACTCGGCAGTGTCGGCCCGCCGGCTGGCGACCAGTCGCCCGTCCCGGACCACGAACTGGCGGATGCCGATCAACGCCCCGTCGCCCGCGTACCCGTCCACGCTGGTGATGACCTCGCCGTCGCGATACCACGTGGTCGAATCGATGGCGCCGCTCCCGTCACCCCGCGCGACCCGCAGCTTCAGGGTGTTGGCAGCGTCCTCGGCGGCGGAAGCTACGAACTCGCCTAAGGCCACGTTGCCGAACAGCACCACCAGCGCGGCTACGGCGGTACTCGCGAACAGCCGGCCGAGTGAGACGCCAACGCTGCGCAGAACGGTCAGTTCCGCGTGGCTGGCCAGTACGCCCAAGCCCACAAGGGCACCGATGAAGACGCCGTACGGCACGATCTCGTAGAGCCGTCGCGGCGTGTTGTAGAGGACGTAGAGCAGCGCATGCGCCTCGGTGTAGCCCGGGGTGATGTCGCTCAACTCGTCGACGACTGTGAACAGCGTCACCACCGTCAGCAGACAGATCAGCACGACGCCGATCGATCGCCACACGGTGGCCGCAAGATAGCGATCCATCTGTCCGCCGTAGGTCATCGTCAGCGCCCCCGGGCAACCAGCCACGCCCCCGTCGCGAGGAATATCAAGTGCATAGGCCACAGCCCGGGCATCGTGCCGAGCAATCCGTCGGCGACGAAATCCCGCGCGAAGACGAGCAGCAGGTAGTAGACGACGAACAGGCCAACACCCGGCAAGAGACGCGAGAAGCGCCCAGCGCGCGGAGCTGGTCTCGCCACCCCGATCGCGAGGACGACCGAAACGAGGCACATCACCGGAAACGCTGCGCGCCACTGCCACTCGGCGGCTTGCCTGGGATCATCAAGTGCGAGTTCACCACTCGCCGTGCGCCGCGCATCGTCCAGCGGCACGGGCGGCGCACGATCGATGCGCTGGCTCAGGCGGGCAAACTCGACCACCCGGTACGGCGACTCTCCCGGCACGCCTTCGTAGCGCAGCCCGTCGCTGAGCTCGAGGAATCGGCCCGACTCCGCGACGCGGTGCTGCTGCGCCGCGTCGGCCCACACCGTGACGCTGACCGGCCCGTTGCGTTCCGCCATGAACACGTCCTCGAGGCGGTTGGCGTCACGATCCACGGTGCGTGCATAGGTCGTTCGCCGGCCTTCGCCGTAGACGTGGAACGCGCCCGCGATGACCGCATCCAGCTCGCTGTCCACGAGCTGTTCAAGGGACAGATCCGCGTACAGGCGACGCGCTTCCGGGGTCACGACGAAGGACAGCACGGCGACGACTAAGGCGACCGGCGCGGCGCTCGCAAGCAGCCACAACAGCATGCGCCGGGGCCGCACGCCACCCGTCACCAGCACCACGTGCTCCTGCTCGGCGTGCAGCCGGGAGAAGGTCAGGAGCAGCGCCAGGTACAGCGCGAACGGCACGGTGACCTGCACGAACTCCGGCACGCGGAAGGCCACCAGCAGCCAGAGGGCCTCGGCCGTGAAGCGACCGGTGGCCGCTTCCTGAAGGAAGCCGATGAACCGTCCGCCCAGACCCACGGCTAGCAAGAGGCCCAAGAGTCCGGCGAAAACGGTTAGCCACTCGCGGCTTACGTAGCGAAAGGCAACGCCGGCCATTACCACGCCCGGACCCAAGAACGCTCCGCGGGAACCACCATGGCCGCACCCTAACAGGATGTGCCAAGCGGTGGGTCGGTCAGCACGACGGGCACGGATCCTTGCCCTTTCGGCCATCAGGACATCTCTGTGAAACCCGTTAGAATGCGGCAGCGAGGCAGGCGCCCCATCGAACGGCCAAGGCCGTTAAGCTCAAACCGCGTTCAAGAACACCAGGACTTCCCGCCCTCGCGAAAGCCATGAAATTCACCGTCAAGACCGGCACTCCGCCGGACATCGCCACCGACTGTCTTGTCGTTCCACGCGGCAAGGCCCACACCATCGCCGAGAAACTCGGCGTCGAGGAGCAGGTCCTGCTCGCCCTCGAGACCACGCGGAACGAAACCGGCGAGGTCACCAAGCTGGCGCTCAACGGCCGTCCTTCACGTCTCCTCGTGGTCGGCAAGGCGCAGGCCACGAGCACGGCGGACTACCGAAAGGACATGGCCGCCACCGCCAAGGCCCTGGCCGACCTCGACGTGGCCGACGCGACTCTCTGCGTGGGCGACTTCGAAGTCCGTGACCTAGGGGACTACCGCAAGGTGCGACTCGCACTCGACGCCGTCTCCGTCGCCAGCTACCGATTCGACGCGTACAAGTCCAAGAAGCCGAAGCCGCGCAAGCTGAGGCGGGTCGGCGTGGTGGGCATCAACCGGGTCGACGCGCGACGCGCGGCCCGCCATGCACAGGCACTGCTCGAGGGTATGGCGCTCGCCAAGGATCTCGGCAACCAGCCACCCAACGTCTGCGATCCGGCCTTCGTGGCCGAGGCCGCACAGGCGCTCGCGGGCGACAAGGTCCGGGTGGACGTGATCGACGAGGCGCAGATGGCCGAGTTGGGCATGGGCGCCTTCCTTTCCGTTACGCAAGGCACTCGGAAACCCGCGAAGCTCATCGCCGTGCACTACCGTGGCGGCGCTGCCGATGCCGCTCCGACGGTACTGATCGGCAAGGGCATCACCTTCGACACCGGCGGCACGAACATGAAGGGGTTCGCCGGCATGGCGGACATGAAATTCGACATGTGCGGCGCCGCCAGCGTGCTCGGCGTCGCGAAGGCCGTGATCGCAGCCGAGTTGCCGATCAACGTCGTGGCGATGGTCGCCGCCGCCGAGAACATGCCCGGCGGCGCCGCATCCCGGCCAAGCGACATCGTCACGACCATGTCCGGGCAGACCGTGGAAATCCAAAACACCGATGCGGAGGGCCGTTTGGTGCTCTGCGATGCGATGACCTATGCGGAACGCTTCACGCCGCGCGCCGTGGTGGACGTGGCCACTCTCACCGGTGCCCAGGTCACCGCGCTCGGCCACCACGCCAGCGCCCTCTATGCCAATGACGACGCCCTCGCCGCGGCACTGTCGGACGCGGGCGAACGCAGTGCCGATCGCATGTGGCGAATGCCCCTTTGGGACGAGTACCAGGCCCAATTGAAGAGCAACTTCGCCGACATGAAGAACATCGGCGGCAGCGCGGCGGGCTCCATCACGGCCGCCTGTTTCCTGTCGCGCTTCGCCAAGGCCTTCCCCTGGGCCCACCTCGACGTCGCCGGTACGGCCTTCGGCCAAGGCCGCTCGTCCGGGCGGCCGACACCGGCACTGTTCGAATACCTCCTGGCCGTAGGCGCGAACGGCGGATGACGCGCGTCGACTTCTACATCCTGCCCGACGTCGACGAGATCGCCCGCCACCGGTTCACCTCGCGCCTCGCGGCCCGAGCGGTCGCTGCGGGCAGCCGCGTATACGTGCGCGCCGAACCCGGCGCGGTCGAGCCGCTCGACGAGTTGATGTGGGACTACCCGCCCGCGCAGTTCCTGCCGCACGCACCCTCGGGCCGCGCGGACGGCGAGCGCGGCGGCATCATGCCGCCGGTCACGATCGGCAGCGACACCGACGAACCCGACGGGGGCGACATGATGATCAACCTCGCTCCCGACATACCGGCGTTCCTGGCGCGCTTCGAACGCGTGGCCGAGGTCGTCCTCGCCCCACAGCGCGCCACCGGCCGGGCCAAGTACCGCCAGTACCGGGATCGCGGGTACCGATTGTTCCACCACGAACTGGACGACTGGGAGTAATCCGATCGCGCTAGGCGGGGCTTTAGGTCCCGGCCGCTATCGCCATGAGTATTGAGGGCACCTTCAACCCCCAGGCCATCGAACGCGACCTGTACGCCGAGTGGGAGCAGGCGGGCTACTTCGCGCCGAGTGGCAACGGGACACCCTACTGCATCGCGATCCCGCCGCCGAACGTGACCGACCGTCTGCACCTCGGCCACGCCTTCCAGCACACGCTCATGGACGCGCTGGTCCGCTATCAGCGCATGAACGGTCGCCGCGCCCTGTGGCAGACCGGAACCGATCACGCCCAGATCGCGACCCAGATGGTGGTCGAGCGCCAATTGCTCGCCGAGGGCATCAGTCGCGAGGAGCTTGGCCGCGATGGCTTCATCGACAAGGTCTGGGCATGGAAGCACGCCACCGGCAACAACATCTCTGACCAGATCCGGCGCTTGGGCTCGTCCGTCGACTGGGCGCGCGAGCGCTTCACCATGGACGAAGGCTTCTCGCGCGCGGTGTTCGAGGTCTTCGTCCGCCTGCACGACGAGGGCCTGATCTACCGCGGCAAGCGGCTCGTGAACTGGGATCCCGAACTCGCCACCTCCATCTCGGACCTCGAAGTGGAGAACACCGAAGAGGATGGCCATCTCTGGCACATCCGCTACCCGTTGGCGGACGGTGTCCGCACCGAGGACGGCAGGGACTACCTGGTGGTGGCCACTACGCGACCGGAAACCATGCTTGGTGACACGGCCGTCGCCGTCAATCCGGGCGATCCGCGCTTCGCCGGCATCATCGGCGCCGAAGTGGACCTGCCGCTCGTCGGCCGGCGCATCCCCGTGATCGCCGACGACTACGTGGATCCGGAGTTCGGGTCCGGCTGCCTGAAGATCACGCCGGCCCACGACTTCAACGACTACGCTGTGGGCGCGCGGCACGACCTCCCGCTCGTCAACATTTTCACTGCGGACGCGAGCCTCAACGACAATGCGCCTACCCCCTACCAGGGGCTGGATCGTTTCAGTGCTCGCGACAGGGTCGTGGCCGACCTCGAGGCGGCCGGACTCGTCGAACGCGTCGAGGCGCACACGCTGACCGTGCCGCGCGGCGACCGCTCAGGCGCCATCGTCGAGCCGTGGCTAACCGACCAGTGGTTCGTGAAGATCGCACCGCTTGCCGAACCCGCCATCCGCGCAGTCGAAGACGGCGACGTGGAGTTCGTCCCGCGCCAGTACGAGAACATCTACTTCGCATGGATGCGCAACATCGAGGACTGGTGCATCAGCCGGCAGCAATGGTGGGGCCACCGAATCCCCGCCTGGTACGACGGCGAGGGCAACGTCTACGTCGGCCGAAGCGAGGCCGAGGCGCGCGCCAAGAGCGGTCTGGACGAGGCCACGGCGCTGCGCCAGGATGACGACGTGCTCGACACCTGGTTTTCCTCGGCCCTGTGGACCTTCGGCACACTGGGCTGGCCCGACAAGACGCCGGCACTCGAGGAGTTCCATCCCACCGACGTGCTGGTGACCGGCTACGACATCATCTTCTTCTGGGTCGCGCGGATGATCATGATGACACTCAAGTTCACCGGCGAAGTCCCGTTCCACAAGGTCTACATCCACGGCATGGTGCGCGACGCGGAAGGCGTCAAGATGTCCAAGACCAAGGGCAACGGCCTCGACCCCCTCGACATCGTCCAAGGCATCTCGCTCCCCGGCCTTATCGCCAAGCGCACCGCCAACATGACGCAGCCGCAGATGGCCGCCGCGGTCGAGGCCCGCACACGCCGCGAATACCCGCAGGGCATCGAGGCCTACGGGACGGACGCGTTGCGCTTCGCGTTCTGCGCGATGGCCTCCCGGGGCCGCGACCTCGCCTTCGACCTGAACCGCATCGCCGGCTATAGGAACTTCTGCAACAAGCTCTGGAACGCGGCGAAGTTCGTGCTCATGCACGCCGGCGAGGCCACCGCCGACGTGCCCACGCCGAACGAACTCGGCCTTGCCGACCGTTGGATTCGTTCACGCGCCAGTCGGCTGATCGCCACCGCCCATCGGGCGATTGCCGACTACCGCTTCGACCGCTACGCCAATGCGCTCTACGAGTTCGCCTGGCACGAGTACTGCGACTGGTACCTTGAACTCACCAAACCCGTGCTGTTCGACAGCGAAGCCCCCGCCGCCCGTCTGCAGGCCACTCGGCACACGCTTCGTGCCGTGCTGGACACGCTGCTCCGGCTGGCCCACCCGATCGTGCCGTTCATCACCGAGACGCTGATGCGCGACTTGGCACCGGCAAGCGGAACGATCATGCACCAGCCGTTCCCGGTCGCGGCGGACTACCCCGAGGATGCCGAGGCCGAGGCGGCGGTAGACTGGCTGCAGGGCGTTGTGACC
Source organism: Gammaproteobacteria bacterium (assembly GCA_026706385.1). Classification (GTDB taxonomy): domain Bacteria; phylum Pseudomonadota; class Gammaproteobacteria; order Pseudomonadales; family Azotimanducaceae; genus VXYL01. The sequence goes on along the minus strand of JAPOYV010000072.1, from coordinate 49,090 downwards.
GCCGTGCGCAACATCCGCGGCGAAATGAACGTGAGCCCCGCGAAGGAAGTCGACCTGCTCCTGCAAGGCGGCGGCACCCGGGAGCGCGCCCTGCTTGCCGAGACCGAGTCCCTGCTCCGCCGGCTGGCCAAGGTCGGCAAGGTGTCCTGGCTCGATGCCGACGCTGTGCCGCCCACGTCGTCGGTCCAGGTCGCGGGCGTTCTCAAGGTGATGGTGCCGATGGCCGGCCTGATCGACGTCGAGGCCGAGTCGAAGCGCGTGGCCAAGGAGATCGACAAGCTCGCCACCGACCTCAAGCGCGTCGACGCCAAGCTCGCCAACGAGAACTTCCTCGCCAAGGCGCCGCCGCCCGTGGTGGCGAAGGAACGTGACAAGGGCAATGCCTTGCGCGCACAGTTGCAGGTGTTACGGAAGCAACTGGACGACTTGAAGCAGCTTTGAGTTCAAACGGCTAGCGAGGAGAACGGGATGAACGATGAACTGCGGGTGTTCGCCGGACGATCCAACCCCGAACTGACCGACGCGATCTGCGACTGCCTCTACATCCGGCGCAGCAGCCTGACGCTGTCGCGATTCTCCAACGACAACCTGTCGGTGCAGATCGACGAGAACGTCCGCGAGCGCGACGTCTTCGTCGTGCAGGCGCTGACGGAGCCCGCCAGCGACCACATCCTCGAGCTCTTGATCACGCTGGACGCCCTGCGCAGCGCCTCCGCCCGCCGCATCACCGCCGTGATCCCCTACTTCTCCTACGCACGTTCGGACAAGAAGGACGCGCCACGGATCTCCATCGCGGGGCGCCTGATCGCCGACCTCCTGAAAACGGCCGGCGCCAACCGCGTACTGACGATGGACCTGCACGCCGAGCAGGTGCACGGCTTCTTCTCCATCCCGGTGGACCACCTGACCGCCATCCCCATCATCGCCGACTACCTCCAGGAAACCTGCGACATGGACAACGCCGTCGTGGTGGCCACGGACGCCGGCGGCGCCAAGCGCGCCGGCAAGTTCGCCGCCCGCGTCGGCCTGCCGCTCGCGATCATCGACAAGCGGCGGGTGAGCGACACCGAGGTCCGCCAAGGCCACGTCGTCGGCGACGTCCGCGCGCGCGACGCGATCATCTTCGAGGACGAGGTCGCGACCGGCGGCACCTTGGTCGAGACGGCCCGCACCCTCGAGCGCGCGGGCGCGAAGCGCGTATTCGCCGGTGCGACCCACGGTGTGCTGGTCGGCAACGCCACCGATAAGCTGGCGGCGTCGCCGATCGAGTCACTCACGGTGACGAACACCGTCAGCGTCCCCGACGAGAAACGCGTCGGCAATGTGAACGTCCTGTCGGTGGCGCAGTTGATGGCCGAGGCCATCCGCCGCATCCATACCGGGGAAAGCGTAGGGGCGTTGTTCGCCTGAGCGGGCTAGACGCGGTGAAGAAAAACTGGGCGGTCGTCCTGGCGGGCATCTCGGCCGGACTGATGTCGAATGTAGCCGTCGGGCTGTCGTTCGAGAGCTTCGCCATCGAAGCGGGAACGTTCCGGGCGGCAGAGGTTCTGCGACTATCCCAGGACGGCGGGTCCACCCTGGTACTCGTTGGAGAGGACGAACACGGCGACCGGCGGTTCGCGGTCCACGTCCTCGACCAAGGCGGCTGGCGGAACGCACACGAAGCCGGATTGCCGCCGGACGCGCTGTTCGCCGACACCCTGGCAACCGGCGCCGCCGATCAGCTCGTCGTCTTCGATGGTCAGCGCCTCTTCCGGCTCGGCGCGCCCGAATGGGAACCGAAACCGTTGGCCACCGACCCGCCGCCCACCATCTACCGCGGCGAAACCAGCGGCGTAGCCAGCGTGGATGTGGCCCGGGACGTGAACGGCGACGGACGGGACGACATCGTGCTACCGGATTTCGACGGTCTGTGGATCATCCTCCAGGACGACACCGGCGGATTCGCCGAACCCGTCAAGATCGCCGTTCCGCCCGCGATGGACTCGAGCCTGTCGGTCACCTACGCCGTACCACCGGTCTACCCCTTCGATTTCGACGGCGACGGGCGCGGGGACCTCGGCGTGCACCACGACGGTCGGTTCAAGGTGTTCAAGGACGCCGTGGTCGAGACAACCGATGTCCCGCTGCCGGACAGCTTAACGGTCGATGACGACGGACCGGTGCGCGTCTTGGACGACATCGCCGACTACAACGGCGACGGGGTCGCCGACCTCTCCGTCTCCACGATGGACATGGAAGAGGACCTTCTGGCCCCCAATTCCGCGACCGAGTTCTACTTCGGGGCGCATGTCGACGGGCGGCTCTCATTCCGGAAGGAGGCGGATGCGATCCTGCAGTCCGGCGCGTTCGGCGACGTCGAGATGAGGGACGTCAACGGGGACGGGCTGGTGGACGCCGTCGTCGTCGCCGGCAGCTTCAGTGTACGCAAGCTGATCTCGGCCTTGGTCACGCGATCCATGACGGTGGAGATCCAGATCTACTACATGGGGGCGGAGGGATTCGCCGACGAACCGGACGTGACCAGGAAGATCAAGGTGAGCCAGGACCGGAGCCCGTTCGGATTCGGCGATGTGAACGGCGACGGCCTGACGGACTTCGTGCAGCGGACCGACGACGGCCTGGCGGTCTACCTCGGCGAACGCACCGCCGCCCGGCTGGCCAAGCGGGCCGCGGAGATCGAAGTAAGACTGCCGTTCGAAGGGCGCAACCCGTCGCAGGTCGAGGCTATCGACCTCGACGGCGACGGCCGGGACGACTTCTTGCTCCGCTACGGCAACCAGGAGTACGGCGGCGTCGGGGTGGTGATGAGTCGGTAGAGCGCGCTGGTACCCAGAGGATTGCGCTGTTTCGACACAATTGCCTGCGTGCCGAAGTGGCAGAGTTCCGGACCATGCGCCCGGGAGCACAGACGCCGCCAGCAGGACCGAGTCGGGCCCGAACGTCCGCGACCTGGGACGTGATCGTGGTCGGCGCGGGATTCGCCGGGCTGGCCTGCGCCAAGCGAGCCGCCGAGCGCGGGCTGTCGGTCCTCGTCATCGATCAGCAGTCCTCGCCGGGCCAGCACATCCACACCACGGGCATCCTCGTCAAGGAAGCCCAGGCCGAATGGGCCGCGCCCCCCGCGCTGGTGCGCGAGATTCGGCGAGTCCGTCTCTACGCGCCCAGTCACCGTCACGTGGATTTGCACCGTGACGGCTACCACTTCCTGGCCACCCGCACAGCGGCGCTCTTGGCGTTCCTTGCGGACCAGGCACGCCGCGCCGGCGCCGAGGTCCGGTTCGGCAGCCCGTTCACGGCGGCGACGACGGCGAACGGAACCGTCGCCCTGGCCGGACACGGTGACGCGTGCCGTTTCCTGGTCGGCGCGGACGGAGTGCATTCCCGCGTGGCGCGGGCGATGGGGCTCGACCGAAACACGCGTCTGCTCAAGGGCGTCGAGCGCGAGTACGAAGCGGCGGACAGCGATGGCGACTGCCTGCACTGTTTCGTGGACGGCCAACGGGCGCCCGGCTACATCGGCTGGGTCGTCCCGGGCGTCGGCGTCACCCAGGTCGGCCTCGCCGTCAACGACTCGCGAAAACCCGACCTCACGAGTTTCGTCGAACACATCGACGGTCGTTTCGGCTTCAGTAAACGGCGCGTGGCAGCCAAACGAGGCGGCATGATTCCCGTCAACGGGCTGCTCAAGACGCTGCATGATGACCGCGTCCTGCTCATCGGCGATGCGGCCGGCATGGTGTCGCCGCTGACGGCCGGCGGAATCCACTTGAGCTACCGCTTCGGCAAGGTGGCTGCCGACGCCATCGCCGACTACCTGGACCGAGGCGCACCGCACCCAGGCGAGGTGGTGAAGGCCAACTACCACGCCCCGCGATGGAAGCACTTTGCGCGCTGGTGCTACGACAATCTCCCCGTGGCGGCGTGCATGGAGCTCGGACTGCGCTCCGGGGGCCTATTCGCGCGAGGTGCGGGCAAGGTGTTCTTCGGCCGTCACGCGCCGACGAGAACCGCCTACGCGGGTTCGACCGACGGACTGCCGGTTGCAGACCGTAAGGGCCTTGGGTGAGACCCCTCGGAGACTACCCCATGAGAACAGCGCGATGGTTGCTCGCAACCGTCACCCTCGCCTCCTTGGCCGGTTGCGGCCCGCAGGATGATGGGAACACCAGACAGGAAGCCCTCGTGCCGCTGCCGGCCTTCGCTTCCCCTTTCGGTACCGCGGGCGGCCAAGCCACCTACGATGCCGCGTTGGCGTTCCGAGCTACGCTGTCGGAACAACAGACAAACCGCCTGATCCTGCCGATCGACAGCCCGTTGCGGCGGAACTGGTCCAACCTGCCGGACGGTGCCACCGACTTCGAGCGAAACGGACTGCGCCTCGGCGATCTGCAAGCCGATCAGGTGGCAGCCCTATTCAGTTTTCTAGCTGCCGGCCTCGGTGAGTACGGCTACGACACGGTTGCGCAGATCGTCACCGCCGAGGCCGTACTGTCGGACTCGTTCGTCGCCCTCTTCGAGGGCCTGTCCGCGACAAACTACCGGCTCGCCTTCTTTGGAGAGCCCACGGCCGCCGGCCCATGGGGTTGGCAATTCGGCGGCCACCACCTCGCGATCAACGCAAGCCTCGACCGCGGCCGCGTCGTCAGCCTGTCGCCGACCCACGTCGGTATCGAGCCCGCCCAGTTCGAATTCGCGGGCCACCGACATGCGCCCCTTGAGGACGAATTGGCCGACGCCCGCGCCCTGATGCGAGCTCTGCCCGCGGAAGAGCGAGCTCGCGTGGTCGTTGCCGACCGGCCCCGCGATGTCTACACCGGCCCCGGCAAGGACGGCACCATCCCCGCGCCGGAAGGCGCCTCGGTCGCCGGCTGGCCTGAGGAAGCCCGCGGCATGCTACTCGACGTCGCCTCCCACTGGCTCCGGCTCCAGCCCGAGGAGAACGCCCTGGACCGCCTCACGGCAATCGAGGCCGCGTTGGGCGACACCCGCTTCGCTTGGCACGGCCCGCTCGACGGCGACGGCGACGTGTACTATCGAATCCAAGGGCCCGTGCTCATCGTCGAGTTCTCGGGCCGGGTCGCCAGTGGCGATGGCGGCCACTACCACACCATCTACCGCGACCCAACCAACGAGTACGGCGGCGCGCTGTAGCGCCGTCCTGACAACACCCGCCACGCATTTCCGCTCGACCCCTACAATCCCGGTCCAATGACAGGCTGAGGGGATCATCAAGGTCGCAGGCGATAGGTCTTCTTGCGCGCCTCACGCCCCCTAACGATGTCGTCGGTGATTGCGCCGGCGTCGATCGCCACCGCGCCATCCCCAAGGATCGCAGCCACACGCCCGAAGTTCAGGTAGTAGCGCGAGCCGTCCCTGGTTCGCTTAAGAAACCCAAGGTCCACCATCCGCCGGCGCAACGTGACGTGGTCGATCGTCGCGCGCACGGATTCCAGCCACGCCGACAGGACGTCGTTGACCTCGCGCTCCGCGTACGGCCGTTGCCGCACGAGGCCGCCCGTCGCCACGGCGAGCAGCGTGTCCAGTACATGCGGATGGGTGGGTAGCGACTGGAGCGCGCCGGTCTGGAGCAAGTTGCGCAACAGCGTCTCGATGTCCCCGCGGGTTGGCCGGCTCTCCTGCACGGTGGTTCCCGATCCGTCCGACAATGGCAATGGTATCGTCCGGCGCAAACGTCGCGGTGTTCCGGCTCGCCGCGCGTTGACGGCCGGCGGCGACTGTCCAACGCTACGCGACCCCGCATGAGCCGCCGCACGATCCCCCGCCGTCGAATCCCGCGTCCGAGCCGGTGCTTTCGCCGGTCGTTTGCGGATCGGTTCCGCCTCCCGCGTCCCGATCCTCGCCACCTGCCGCTGCCGCCCCGATCGGCGTAGCCGCAAAGGGCGCCACGGCACCATCGCCGTACCCGCGCCCGCGTGTCCCACGCCCCGCCGAATCCGGTCGACCGAACAAGCGACTCAGCCATCCCGGCATATCGAACTTCCCTTCACCACGTCATGATCGAGCCTAGGACGGGCTCGTTAGGTCTGCAAGGGTCGTCGCTTAGTCCTCCTACTGGCGGTAGGCGCTGATCAGGCGACGATAGACGGGCTCGGTCCGGTCGAGTTCCCCATGGGTACCTTGGGAAACGACGCGCCCATCCGCCATCACGACGATGCGGTCCGCGCGGTGCACCGTGCGTAGGCGGTGGGCGATTGTCAACACGGTGGACGACTGGGCAAGCGTCTCGAGGGCCTGCTCGACGGCACGTTCACTCTCCGCATCGAGGGCGCTGGTGGCTTCGTCGAGGAGATACACAGCCGGGCGGGTCAGGATGGCGCGCGCGAGGCTGATACGCTGCTTCTGCCCGCCCGAAAGCCGATTGCCCACCTCGCCGAGATCCGTGTCGTAACCCTTTGGGAGCGCGGCGACGAAGTCGTGGGCATGGGCTTCGCGCGCCGCCTCCTCGATCGCCTCCTTGGATGCGTCCCGCACACCGTATGCGATGTTGTCTGCAACCGTGCCGGACACAAGGTACTCGGTCTGGGGCACGAACCCGAACTGCTCGCGCCAGGCCGCGACGGCATAGCGGTGCGCTTCGACACCGTTCGCCAAAAGGCGGCCGGTCGTCGGTTCGACGAGACGGAGGAGCACCTTGAACAGCGTCGATTTGCCCGAGCCCGACCCGCCCACGAATGCGATGCGCGTGTTCGGCTCGATCACGAGATCGATGCCCGCCAAGGCGTCCTCCTCACGCGACGGGTAGCGGTAGTGCAGTTTCTGGAGTTCGATCCGAGCCGGCAGCTTGAGCGGCACTCTGCCGTCCATCCGCGCTGGGGCCGGCATGGACAGGAAGCCGCGGATCTTCTCGGTACGACCGACCGCCATGTTGACGCTGGTAACCAGCGAGACCAGCGCGAAACCCGAGTTCAGGACGAAAACCACGTAGTAGCCGAACGCCGTGAGTTGACCGAAGGTCACCGCGCCCCCGGTGATCTCGCGGGCCCCGATCCACAACACCACCGCAAGCACGGTCCACGCCCCGGCGTTGACGAGGGTGTTGAACGCCATCTGCATGCGCAGCATCGACAGATAGAAGCGGGTGACCCGGCCGGAGGCGGCGTCGAAGCCGGCCCGCTCGCGACCGAGCTGGTTGAACGCATGCACCACCGGCGCGTTGCGCAGAGCCTCGCCCGCGCCGCGCCCGGTGTCGGCTTCCGCCTGCTGGGTGCGCTCGCCGCGGCGTCGCAGAACGGGCAGGACGAGCAGCATAGGGGTCGCCAGTACGACAAGGCCGGTGACTACGGCTGCCGTCAGCAGCGGGCTCACGTAGATTGCCGCAGCAATGCCCCCGACGAGCATGATCGCGGTCACGAACAGGCCCGGAAGCTGGCCGCCCAGGAAGTCGCCAAGGGCGACCGTATCGGCAATGATGCGCGTCTGCAGTTCGCCGCTCGACTCCTCGTCGACCAGTTGCTCGCCATGGCCCAGCACCCTGGCGAATACGTCGCGGCGGACGTTGCGCACGATGTGCGCGCCCACCCAACTCATCGTGTACGAGTGACAGAAACCCGCCACGGCCTGCACGGCGATGATCGCGACGATGATCAAGAGGAAGCCCGTCAGCGCTTCTAGGCGCTCCGGGTCCGCCAGCACGTCGTCCAGGCGCGCGTTGATGATGAGGCCCACGGACAAGCTGATCCCCGCCGACACCATGCTGGTCACGTAGCCGAGGACGAGCAGCCAGCGGTAGCGGTAGATGTAGGGCCAGAAGACTTCGAGGAAAGCGCGCAAGGGCGGCGGCCGCTCAGGGGCTCTCGCGGATTATAGGGGTGGTCTCCTAGGACGGTGTGCGCCACCCAGCGCGTGCGGACTTCTCGCCCGCATCGGGCCTCTCGCAGAGCTGAATGCGCACGGGGATGTCTGGAGACCGTCCGTCATGTGATCTCCCAAATAGCAAAGACCTTCATAATGGATCACATATGTGAGAGCTAATCTCATATGTCATAATAGATCGATTACGACCGAAGACTCTGTTTGCAATGGGACGACGCCCCGCCCACACGTGGCACGAGAAACTCAGGCGAGCACGCTTGGAACGAACCCTCCCCCAACGCGAGGTTGCTCGTCGCGTGGGGCTCCCGCAAAGCCACATCTCGAAGATCGAGAATGGACACGTCGACCCTGGTCTCTCGACCGCCATCGAACTTGCTCGGGCACTCGGATTCGAACCGGTGCTTGTGCCGCGCGCACGGCTACCTGCGGTCGAGGGACTACTGCGAACAGACCCCGAGGGAGGCCAACGCTCTGCCGTGGAAGCGTTGACCGGCATCCCAGGAGATGAACCGCCGTGATCGCCGATGAACTGTCGGTGCGGCTCGGTGACGTCGTGGTGGCCACGCTCGTGCGCTTCGACGACGACCGGATACTCCTCGCCTTCGACCGGGTCTACATCGATGACAGCGGCCGTCCGACGTTGGGCCTGGCCTTCAACGACGAGCACGGCGGCATCGTCACCGATCAGCGTCCGACACGCCGGCGTGCGCCCCCGTACTTCGCGAACCTTCTCCCGGAAGGTCACCTCCGCCGCTACATTGCTGCCCGCGCCGACGTCAACGAGACACGCGACTTCCCGCTGCTACGGCTGCTCGGCGGCGATCTTCCCGGCGCCGTGGTCCTCGTCGGCGAGCGCGAACCGGCAGGCGACCCGACCGGAACCGAAGACCAGTTGACGGCCGATGCACCCCTGCGATTCTCGCTCGCCGGGGTACAGCTCAAGTTCTCGGCGGTCGCAGAGGCCGCTGGGGGCCTCACCGTGCCCACACACGGGCAAGGTGGCGATTGGATCGTCAAGCTGCCGTCCGTGACGTATCCAAGCGTGCCGGAGAACGAGTTTGCCATCATGAGCCTCGCCCGCGCCGTCGGCATCGACACCCCTGATGTCGAGCTAGTGCCCGTGCGAGCGATCCAGGGATTGCCGCCGGATGCCCTGCCCGGCGAACTCACCGACGCCAACGCCCTCGCCGTACGCCGCTTCGACCGCTCGGCCACCGGTCGCGTCCACACCGAGGACTTCGCCCAGGTGTTCAACCAATATCCGGAACGTAAGTACGAACGCGTGAGCAATGCCAACATCGGCGCGGTGCTGGCCGCGTTCTCGGACCACCATGCCGTCGACCAGTTCGCCCGACGGCTGGCCTTCAGCGCGCTCGTGGGCAATGCCGACATGCACCTGAAGAACTGGTCGCTGATCTATCGCGACGGCAGGACACCCGAGCTCGCGCCCGCCTACGACCTACTTTCGACCACCGCATACCTCGCCGACGACCGCATGGCGCTGACGCTCGGTCGTACGAAACGCTGGGATCAACTCGCGGTCGAGGATTTCCGCCGCTTGGCCGGGGCCATGGCCGTCCCGGCGACCGCCATGGTCGAGCCCGCCCTGGAGACCGTCGAGCGCTTCCGCACGATCTGGTGGGAGCGCGCACGGCACCTACCGGTCAGCGAAGCTGTCTCCACCGCCGTTCCGCGCCAATTCAGAACTGTGCCGTTGATCGCGCAAGCCCCAGCCGGCAGGGGCTCGTGATCCCAAGGCCCAGGTTGGCCTTCGACTCTACGATGAGCCCTCACTTCGACGAGGACACGATCCTCGCGGCGCCAGACCCTGCAACGCGCGCGTGAGATATCTCACTTTCGGCGAAACCGGTCACCTGCCGATCCTCAGCACCACCTTCCCGAAGGTCTGATTCCCACCGATCAACTCGTGCGACGCACCCGCATCCTCGATCCGGAACTCGCGGTCGATGATCGCCCCAATCGTCCCATCCTCGATCAACGGCCAAACCCGGTCCTTCAACGCGTCGAGCACCAACGCCTTCGCCGCGATCGTCCGTGCCCGTAGCGTCGACCCGATCACCCGCAATCGCCGCGTCATCATCATCCCCAGCGGCAGCTCGGCGCGCGAACCGCCAAGCAACCCGATTACCACCAACCGCCCGTCCAAGTTCAGGCTGGCTAGGTTGTCGGCCAGATACGCGCCCCCAACCGGGTCGAGGATCACATCGGCGCCCTGCCCCTCGGTCCATTCGGACACCGCGTCCACGAATCCGCCCTCATGCCGGTTCACACCACCGTCCGCCCCAAGATCGACGCACCGCGCCACCTTCTCGTCGGAGCCGACGGTCACGAACGTCGGGTTGCCGAACGCCTTGCACATCTGGATCGCCGCCGTGCCGACACCGCTCGCGCCGGCATGGAGCACGGCGCGCTCGCCCCGCACCATCCGCGCCTCTATGAACAGGTTCAGGTAGGCGGTGGCGAACACCTCGGGAATCGACGCGGCTTCGGCGAACGTGAGTCCGGCCGGCTTGGGAAGCACCTGTCCGGCGGGAACGGCGACGGTCTCCGCGTAGCCGCCGCCGACCAGCAGGGCGCAGACCTCGTCGCCCTCCTTGACGCGGCTGACGCCCTCGCCGACGGCCTTGACGACGCCGGCACATTCGAGGCCGAGGATCGGGCTCGCGCCCGGTGGCGGGGGGTAGCCACCCGCGCGTTGGGCGAGGTCGGCGCGGTTCACCGCCGTGGCGTGGTTCTCGATCAAGACTAGGCCGGGGCCGAGCTTGGGTTCCTCCGCCTCGCCCCAGACCAGGTCGCCGTTCTCTACCAGGATTGCGCGCATGGATCTCCCTACCAGGACATGCGGACTTTGACGCCGCGTTCGTGCAGGTACCGCTTGAGGCCGGACACCGTGTAGTCCCCGTAGTGGACCATCGACGCCACCAGGGCGGCATCCGCCTTTCCCTCGGTGAGCACGTCGTAGAGGTGGCTCGGTTCCCCGGCCCCGCCCGAGGCGATCACCGGGATCCGCACAGCCTCGCTCAGCATCCGCGTCAGCTTCAGTTCGTAGCCCTCGCGGGTGCCGTCGGCGTCGATGGAATTTACGACGAGTTCGCCGGCGCCGAGCCGCTCCCCCTCCAGCGCCCACGCCAGGGCGTCCATGGCCATCGGCTTGCGACCGCCGTCGATGACGATCTCGTAGCCGGACGGCATCTCCTCGGAGACGCCGACCTGGCGAATGTCCATGGACAGCACCACGTTCTGGTTGCCGATGGCGTCGGCACATTCGGCGATGAGTGCCGGCCGTCGCACCGCGGCCGAGTTGACGTTGATCTTCTCCGCGCCGGCGAGTCGCAGGTCCGTCGCATCCGCCACCGACGCCACCCCACCGCCGACCGATAAGGGAATGAACACCTGTTCGGCGACGGCTTCCACCACGTCGAGGATGATCTTGCGGCGGTCGCTGGACGCGGTGATGTCGTAGAACACCAGTTCGTCGAGGCCGTCGGTGTAGTACTCGCGCGCCTTGGCGACCGGGTCGCCGATGTTGCGCGTGTTGACGAACTTGATGCTCTTCGCGAGGTGGCCGTCGCGCACGTCCAGGCAGGCGATGACGCGCTTGCTAAGCATGGCCGTCCCAGGCGCCGAAGCGCTCGAGGAGCTTTAGGCCCACCCGGCCACTCTTCTCGGGGTGGAACTGGGTCGCCACGTAGTTGGCGCGGCCCAAAGCCGAGCAGAACTCGCCCTCGTAGGTGGAGACGGCGAGTACGTCCTCGGTCCGCGTAGGCACGGGGCGGTAGGCGTGGACGAAGTAGAACTCGTCGTCCGTGGCGATGTCGGCCAGCACCGGGTGGGACCTGACGACGCGGACGGCGTTCCAGCCCATGTGCGGCACCTTGAGCGCCGGGTCGTTCAGACGGAAGCGGCGCACTTCGCCCGGCACGAGGCCGAGCGTCTGGGTGTCGTTCTCCTCGGAGTGCTCGAGCGAGATCTGCAGGCCAAGGCAGATGCCGAGGATAGGCTTGCCGCCCCGGTACGCGTCCATCAGGGCAGCACCTACGCCGCTGCAGCGCAGGCTCCGCATGGCGCTGCCGGCTGCCCCGACGCCCGGGAAGATGATTCGGTCGGCTGCGCGTACGACTTGAGGATCGCTCGAGATCTCGGCGTCGAGGCCAACCTCGCGGCAGGCGCGGCGGACGCTCATCAGGTTGCCGGCGTCGTAGTCGACGATGGCGACGGGCGGTGCGGGCATGAGGTGTAGTTTGCCGACAGCGTGACGGATGCGCACTGTAACGGCTTATGCGCGGCGGGCAAGTCGGTTACGGTTTGCCGTTTGCTGCGCACGAGTAGGCCCGGATGACCGCGTCGATCATCCTCATCGCCGTCCTCGTCACCGCCGTGCTGTCCGGCGTGCTCGGCATGGCGGGCGGGATGGTCTTGATGGCCGTGCTGGTAACCGTATCGCCGGTCGCCACGGCCATGGTCGTGCATGGCATAGCACAAGCCACCTCCAACGGCGCACGCGTGTGGTTCCTGCGGCGGCACGTGATGTGGAACGTGCTGCCGCCTTACCTGATCGGCGGCGCCCTTGCCACGGGCGTGTTCGTGGCGGTGGCCTTCGTCCCGGAACCGGGGCTGGTTTTGATCCTGGTCGGCGCGTCGCCGTGGCTTGCGCGCCTGGTACCGTTCCTGCGCGGCTTGGACATCCGCCAGCGCGGGACCAGCGTGGCCTGTGGCGCGACGGTCACCGCCGCGCAGTTGCTCGCGGGCGCTTCGGGGCCGTTGCTGGATGCCTTCTACCTCGGAACGGATACGGATCGTCGTCAGATCGTCGCGACCAAGGCGGTCACCCAGACCATCGGGCATGTCGTGAAGATCGTGTACTACGGCGTCATCGTTGGTCGCTTGACGGATGCCGCAGCCGAGCCCGTCGCGGCGTGGTTGATAGCCGGCATTGTTCTGCTTGCCGTCGTGGGTGCCCGGATCGGCACCGCGGTGCTGGAGCGATTGGATACGAACCGGTTTCGGCGGATTACCACGGTGGCCGTGCTGTCGCTCGGTGCGGTGTGCGTGATCAAAGGCGTCTCGGACCTCTGGATCGACTGAAAGCCGAACTCTGGCCGACTCCAGATCGACAGGCATCCCGTCTGCGGAGGGTAGATCGTACATTTATGTGTGCAAAATCAACACGTTGACTGAAGACCTGTGACATGCTTTGCTTGATGCTCCGCGCGCCGCATTGGTCGCGTCAAAGCATGTCCAACCACCGGAGGCGCGAAATGCTCAACGTGGCCCTCGAAGCCCTGGACCGCGAGGGAATGCGATGAGCAAAGCCACCGGACCGGCTGGCAACCAACCACGGCTGGCCCGGCGTCGGGAGCTCGTCCGACGGTGTCGGGACGATGTCTTACTAACGTCGCGCGGATGTCTTACGTCGCGACGGGCGAATGTCTCTAACGCTACGGATTTCCGGTTGCTCATGCTTCCCGCCTACACCCCGGCCGAGAAGCGATATGGTAGGTTTCGACCATGCAAGTGACCTCCCCCAAAGGCCGAGCGCAGCGCCCAGAAAAGGGCACTGCGCCGCCCTTGCCGTTGTCCGTCATTCACGCCGAAGCGCTCTACCGGTCGCGCCCGCCGGTCGGCTATGACGACGAAGGCTATCCGTTCGAAGACAGCAAGGTGTCGGAGAGCACCAAGCATGACGATGTCCTGACCCACTTCAGGGTGGCGGCCTTTACGCTCGTGGTCGACCAGCGGGACACCATGGTTCAGCGCAACCTCTTGATCCTTTTCGAGGAGGGCAATCCGCGCGCCGCCGTCGAGCCCGACGTGACCGTCTCGCTCGGCGTTGGCCGACACCCTAGGAACTCCTACAAGCTCTGGGTCGAGGGCAAGCCGCCGGATCTGGCGATCGAAGGACTCTCGGAGAGGACCTGGCATCGAGACGTCGAGGTCAAGCCCCCACTGTACCGCGATCTCGGGGTTGGCGAGTTCTGGCAACTCGATCCGATCGGGCGGACACCGGATCCAATCAGCGGCTATCGCTTGAGCGGGGGTGTCTACAGGCCAATCACGCCGAGCCCGTCCGGGGCCTACCGGAGCGCGGTGTTGAACGCCGAGTTTTCCTACGACCGCGAAGAAATGCACATCGTCAATCTGCGTACCGGGAGGCGCGTCGCGCCTCAGCACGAGACCGAGCGCCAGCGCGACGCGGCGGAGCACGCACGCGACGAGGAGGTCCGCCGCCGCTTGTCGGAAGGCCGGGCGTACGAGGCGCGGATCGCCGAATTGGAAGCCAAGTTACGCGCTCGCGGGGCGCGCACCAATTGAACTGATGTCAGACCTCCACTTCCCACTCCGTGGCGAGTGGCTCAACCGGTCGCCTGAGGCTGTCGGCTTTGACCCCGACGACCTCGCCCGCGCCTGCAACTTCGCCGTGTCATCGGAGATCGACTGGCCGATTGACGTAAGCGCCATGGTCGCCGCCGAGGATCCGCCGCCGTACAACGAGATCATCGGTCCGACCAAGCCGCGCGGCGAAGCAACCGGCGTGGTGGTCAAGGACGGCTATGTCGCCGCCACGTGGGGCACGCCGACGCGCGTGGACATGACCTTCAGCGCGACCAAGAGCTACCTGGCCACTTGCGCGGGCCTCGCGCTTGATCGGGGGCTCATCGCCGATGTCGACGAGCCCGTGGTCGACAGCGTACCCGGGGACTGGTTCGCCAGCGCGCACAACCGGCGGATCACCTGGCGGCACCTGCTGCAACAGACCAGCGAATGGTCGGGCACGCTGTTCGGCATTCCCGACACCGTGGACCACAACCGTTCGGTCGGGCGGCGACCGGAGGGTCCGCGCAAGGGCGAGCCGCGCCGGTTGCGCACGCCGGGAACGTTCTGGGAATACAACGATGTGCGGGTCAACGCGCTCGGCCTGGCCGCGCTGCACGTCTGGGGGGCACCACTCCCGGACGTCTTGCGACGCGAGGTCATGGATCCCATCAGCGCGACGGACACGTGGGAGTGGCATCCGTATCGCAACGCCTATGTGGAAATCGCCGGCAAGTCGTTGCCCTCGGTGCCCGGCGGTGGGCACTGGGGCGGTGGGCTGTGGATCAACGCGTACGACCATGCGCGCTTCGGGCTGCTCATGCTCGCCCGCGGACGCTGGAACGATACGCAGGTCCTGTCGACCGAGTGGATCGATGCGGCATTGACGCCCTGTGAGCAGAACCCGCGCTACGGCTTCATGTGGTGGCTGAACCCGGAGCGCAAACCCTGGACCGCCGCTTCCGGGAACGCCTTCGCCGCGATCGGTGCGGGCGGCAACTTGGTGTTCGTGTCACCCGAGCACAGCCTCGTCGTCGTCATGCGCTGGGCCGGCGACCCGAACGGCGTGATCGATCGGGTCATCAAGGCGCTGCGCTGATCGGTCACGCGGGCCTCAAGGCCCGCCAACGCCGCCTAGCCGCTGACCGGTCGGACGACGAACAGGAGGTCGCCACCGTTGACCTGCTGGCCGGTCGGGACGTTGACCCGCCGCACCTCGAACTGGCTTCCCGCGTCGTAGAGGGGCGACTGACCGGGCACGTTGAAGTCCGTGAGGCGCACCGGGGTGAATATCTTGAACGCTTCCAGTTGGCACAGCGTGGTATCGACGCCGACCCGGTCGCCTACCGAGACGTACGGCGGCTCGGTCGGGGACGGGGTGCCGTAGAAGATCCCGGTGGACGGGGCGACGACCTTGAGTTCGTCGCTGTCCTCGATGGCGATGGCGTCGAGGCCGATGCCGGCGTCGTCGTCGCCCGCCGCTTCGGCGATCTCGGCGATGAGTTCGGCAGCGTCGAGGCGCGTTAAGAATTCGGGCAGGTAGCCCGTGTCGTAGTCGCCGCGCAGGAACACCTCGTCGCGCAGGATGCGTTTGACCAGGGCGACGTTGGTGGAGATGCCCTGGATGCGGACGCGGTCGAGGTAGTCGGCAAGCTTAGCGGCCGTCGTGGCCCGGTCCGGACCGCGCGCGATGACCTGCGCGATCATGCTGTCGTAATAGGGCGAGACGAACTTGCCCTCGGCCGCTGCCGCGATGACGTCGATGCCCTCCTCCTCCGGGAAGTCGCACTCGCGGATCTCACCCGGGCTCGGCTGGAACGACAGGCCCGTTGTCGACTCGACCAGGCGCTCGGCGTTGACCCGCGCCTCGATCGCGTAGCCATCGTCGCGGACAGGGAGCTTCTCGATGCTCTCTCCCGCCGCGATCCGTAACTGCTCGCCGACGATGTCGACGCCGGACACCCACTCGGTGACGGGGTGTTCGACCTGCAAGCGCGTGTTCATCTCCATGAAGTAGACGGCGGAGGCGTCGAGGTCGTAGATGAACTCGACGGTGCCGGCCCCGACGTAGCTCACGGCGTCAGCCAGCGCAGCGGCATGCTTGCGGACATCGGCGTCGAGTTCGGCCGGCAGCATCGTCGAGCCGGACTCCTCGATCACCTTCTGCTTATCGCGCTGCACGCTGCAATCGCGCAAGCCCAGGACCCGGGTGTTGCCGTGCCGGTCGCGGAGGATCTGCACCTCGATGTGGCGCAGCGACGTGACGTAGCGTTCGAGATAGACGTCGCCGTTGCCGAACGCCGCGCGCGCCTCCACCGAGACCCGATGGAAGGCCTCGTGGAAGTCGTCGGGGCGCTCGACCACCTCGATGCCCTTCCCGCCGCCGCCATGCACGGCCTTGATGAGCACGGGATAGCCGATCTCCGCAGCCGACTTGGCCGCGAGGTCGCCGTCGGTGAGGATGCCGTGGCTACCCGGCACCACCGGCACGCCGTGCGCCAGCGCCGTGGTAATGGCATTCGACTTGTTGCCCATGGTCTCCATGCTGGAGACCGGCGGTCCGACGAAGTTGACGCCGCGGCTGCGCACCAGTTCGGCGAACTGCGCGTTCTCGGACAGGAAGCCGATCCCCGGATGCAGCGCGTCGACGTTCTCCAGTTCCGCAATGCGGACCACCGAGGCGGCGTTCAGGTAGCTCTCGTCCGGCGTATTGCCGCCGATGCCGACCAAGCTGTCCGCGTCCGTGAGCATGTCCGCGGGAACCGACTCCATATCGGGGTCGGATTGCACGAGCACCACCGAGACGCCGTGGCGCTGCGCGACGCGGACCAGCTTGGTCGCGGTGCAGCCGCGCGCGTGGACGAGCATCTTCGTAACCGGCCGGAACAGTTCGCTCTCGCTCACCGTCTTGCGGGGCGCCTCGGCCTGCGGGCCGATGTCGTGGGCCCCTTCAATGACCCGGTTGACGACGTCCTCGACGGTCTCGGTCGGTACCGGGATGTCGGGGTCGATGCGGCGCAGGTCGTCGTCCAAGTCGGGCAGGAACGGGTGCTTGACGAAACCCTGCATGGCGCCGTCGACGCCCGAGAGGTAGTTGGCGATGTGGGAGTCCGACGGCAGATAGCTCGAGACGACGATCTGCCCCGCGAACGGCATGCTCGCGCCGGAGAAGTAGCAGGTCTGCACCAGCGGATGGGTGACGAAGCTCGCCTGGGCGCCGCCCGTGCAGTCGCCGAAGCCGAACACGATCACGGGCAGGTCGAAGTCGCGCACGAAGCGGGTCAGGCGGTCGTTGATGGCCGCCATGGAGAAGAGCGCCCCGGCGCCCTCCATGGTCTGCATGCCGCCGGAGGAGATGAAGCAGATCACCGGCAGGCGTTCCTCGGCGCAGGCCACCAGGAGCTTGCAGAACTTCTCCGCGCTTGCCATGTCGAATGCGCCCGCCTTGAAGGCGGTGTTGGAGATCACGACGCCGGCGCGCAAGCCGTCCTGGCCGTCCTTGAAGCGGCCGATGCCCGTGACTACACCGCACGGTGGCGTACCTTTCTGGATGGCGCCCTCGATGGACACGCGCAGGCCCGGGAACCGGTGCGGGTCGGAACTGATGAGGTCGGCGTCGCGTTCCTCGAAATCGTCGAAGAAGCGCTCGATGAAGGCCTCGTACCCGGTCGCGTTGCGCCGCTTGTACCCCTGCAGCACGTCGCGGATCAGAAGGTCGCGGTAGGCCTGGATCAGGCGGTTCCAGAAGTCCTTGCGCCGGCCGATGCTGCGCGGCGCGATGCGGCCGTCGTAGCGGCGACCGTCCCATTCCGCCTGCAGGTAGGACGACAGCAGCCTTTCGAATAGGAACGTCACGACCACGAACAGGGTGTCCGAAATGTGCGAGGACGCGTTCTTCTTCCACTCCTCCACCGCGCGGAAGAAGCGCGCCGAACGCGGCTGGGCGGAGGTGCGCTGGTACCAGTCGAAGAACTGGCTGCGCAGACGCGCCGCGTCGTTTTCGCTGCCGTTGCCGGCCTGTGCCAACGCCGCCTCGATCACGCCCTGCAGCGACTCCCGCGACAGGGCGCGACTCGACTCGGCCTCGCGGGCGATGGACGCGAGGTTGGCAACGATGTGGTCGTACACCGCATCGAACAGGAGCAGGTTCTCGCACTCCTTCGCGAAGTCGTCGCGCAGCTCGTCGTGAAGGACGACGTCGAGGACGGTCATGTCGGCGAGTGCGGGCTCGCCGCCGGTTTGCACGTGCTCGAAGGCCGTCGGGAAGCGGTCCTCGATGATCAGCCGGTTCGCCACGATGGTGGACGACTGCCCGTTCACCGCCTGCCGCGTTGTGGGCGACAGCACGGTCTCCGAGCGCAGGTTGCCGGCCAGCGCGCCCTCGGTCATCGCCACGTTGAGTTCGGTCGCGAGTTGCTCGCGCAGATAGGCGTCCGACTTGTCGCCGACGTCGCCGAAGAGCTTCATGCCCTCGTGGCTGAAGCGCTGGCGCAATGCGGCCCCGAGTTCCGCATCGCCGCGCAACGCGGCGATCAAGCCGCGCGGCTCGGCCAGTTCCGCGACACCGAACAGGTGCCGCGCGTCGGCCACGTTCTCGGTGAATCCCTTCAACGCCCGGAAGTTTCCCGCCGCGTCGATTTTCCAGCGGTTGTAGAGGTACATGCCGACGGTGGCGACGAGGCCCGTGCGCGCGTCCTCGAAGTTCTTCTGCGGCTCGCCGAGGAAGAACTGGACGAAGCGTCCGCGCGGCGCGTTGACCGCCTCCGTCGTGTCGCTGGCACGACGCGCCTTATCGACGTAGTTCTTCCAGGCCCGCGCCACCGTGTCGTCGTAGAT
The DNA here is from genome assembly GCA_026706385.1 of Gammaproteobacteria bacterium. GTDB lineage: Bacteria > Pseudomonadota > Gammaproteobacteria > Pseudomonadales > Azotimanducaceae > VXYL01. The sequence continues at coordinate 30,085 of JAPOYV010000072.1, read as the reverse complement.
CACCTTGTCGGGATCCTGCAGCCAACTCAAGAACGTCTGGCGACGCTCGCGGTCGGTACGCGCATCGAGTTCCCCGGTCGGCGATCCGTGCGGCGCACGGGCTTCCTGTTCCGCAAGGCGGCCGTAGGCTCCGGTGGTCGTCGCCTTGATCCGCCAACGCACGCGCAGGTAGCGCAGGTAGCGGTAAGCGACCCCGAAGACGTTCAGGTACTCCGTCGGGTTGCGGGTGAGTTTCAGGCCGGCGCTCGCCTGGACCTTGCGCAGGCGCTCGGAAGGATCGAGATAGCGCAGCAGGCTGCGCCTGTAGTGATCGAGAATGTAGGGGTTTTCGGCGACGAAGCGCTTAGTGGTCTCCTCGACGTGCTGGATGCCCGAGACGATGGCCTCGGACAGGTTCTCGACGTCCTCGCCGGGCACGTAGTCGATGACCGCGTCGATGTTGCCCTGGACCTTGAGCTCGAACGGCGACAGGCCCACTTGCTTGGCGCACTGCTGCCACGACAGATTCAGGCGGCGCGCGATGTTTGCCAAGCCCTTCGGCTGGATGGTGCTGAAGACGCCGTCGCGCACGGACAGGATCAGGTTGCTGGCGGCGAGCGGGATCGCGCCGCCCGAGTAGCCGAGGCCATAGACGATGCCGAGATTCGGCACGTCGGTGTTGGACATCTCGGCGATGAGCCGAGAAATACTGTGTGACTGGTTGTTTTTGTTGGCGATTTCGTCACCCGCGGCGCCGGGGGTGTCCATCAGGCTGACGATTGGTAGGGACCGGTTGGCGAACTCCTCGATGCACGCCGCCGCCTTCAGATGGTGCTCCGGCATCCACTCGCCTGTGCGCACGCCGCGGTTCTGGGCGATGAACCCCACGCGGCGTTGATCGCCGTCGAAATCCATCACGACGATGGCCGAGTAGAACGGGCCGTCGCGATCTTCCTTCTCGAGCGTGCCGAGGCGCCGGATCACGTCCGGGGCCGGTACGCGCTTCGGATCCTCGGCGCCGGTGACCACCGCCTCGATGTACGAGTCGATGTCCATCTTGTCGAGGATTTCGGCCTGGCGGTACACCTCCTCGTCGGGCACCATGCCGCGCAAGGGCGGATCGAAGTGCTGCTCCTCGTCGGGCAGGAGCGATGTGTCCCGAGCATAGGTCTCGGCGATCATGAACAGATCGTCGGGTGCTGCCGCCTTGTCCATCAGCAAGAGTCCTAGGCCGCGCGATGCAGCCTTAACGGGTACCCTCGGCGGTGCGAGTCATCGAGTCCATGCGTAAATCCGTCGCACGCTCAAGCAGTTATATAATCCGCGAGCCGAACCATTCCACAAACGCGGGATGAAATCCATAGTCGTTTGACCGGACCGCAAGCGTAGCGTTTCACACCCCAATGACCCACCTGTCACTCGCCATCGCCGTGCTCACCGTTTCCGACACCCGGGGGCCGGACGAAGACACGTCCGGCGACCTGCTCGTCGAGCGACTGACCGGTGCCGGCCACCGCCTCGCCGAGCGACGCATCGTCACGGACGACGTCTATGCGATTCGCGCGGTGGTGAGCGCGTGGATCGCCGATGCCGACGTGCAAGCGGTCTTGACCACGGGCGGCACGGGTTTCACCGGTCGCGACAGCACGCCGGAGGCGCTGCTGCCGCTCTTCGACAAGACCATCGACGGCTTCGGCGAACTGTTCCGGCAGGTCTCATTCGACGAGATCGGCAGTTCCACCATCCAGTCGCGGGCCGTCGGCGGGCTCGCCAACGGCACGCTCGTCTTCGCCATGCCAGGCTCCACGGGCGCCTGCCGAACGGCTTGGGACAAGATCTTGCGAAATCAGTTGGATGCGGACTTCAAGCCGTGTAATTTCGCCGAACTGCTACCGCGTTTCCACGAACGCGCCTGACCACACCCCGTCAACTCCTAAGGAGACCCTATGACCCACGCTTACGTCCTCGGTGCCAAGCGCACGCCGATCGGCAGTTTCCAGGGCGCGCTCGCGCCTTGTACGGCGCCCGAACTCGGCGCGCATGCCATCCGCGCCGCGATCGAGCACGCCGGGGTCGACACGGACGCCATCGACGAGGTGTTCATGGGCAACGTGGTCAGTGCGGGCGTCCGCCAGGCGCCGGCGCGCCAGGCCATGCGCGAAGCGGGCCTTCCCGACGCCATCGGGGCGACGACGGTGAACAAGGTGTGTGGATCCGGCATGAAGGCGGCCATGCTGGCCACCGACCTCATCCGCGCCGGAAGCGCCGAGTGCGTGGTTGCCGGGGGCATGGAGAGCATGACCAATGCCCCCTACCTGATCCAAAAAGCCCGTGCCGGCTTGCGCATGGGGCACGGGGAACTCGCGGACTCGATGTTCACCGACGGCCTCGAGGACGCCGAGACGGGTGGCTCCATGGGGAGTTTCGCGCAAGACACCGCGGATGAGCATCAGCTTACGCGCGCCGCCATGGACGACTTCGCCATCCGCTCGGTTACCAAGGCCTTGGCAGCCATGGACAGCGGCGCCCTCGACGCCGAGATCAGCCCTTTCGGCGACGTCACCGAAGACGAGCAGCCGCGACGCGCCAAGATCGACCGGATTCCGAGCCTGCGGCCGGCGTTCAAAAGGGACGGCACGATCACCGCCGCGAACGCGAGTTCGATCTCCGACGGCGCTTCGGCGCTCGTCATCGCCGGCGAAGACGCGGCTGGCGGTGCCAACCCGCTCGCGCGCATCGTCGCCCACGCCACCCACTCGATCCATCCTGCAGCCTTCACGGTCGCCCCCGCCGGCGCAATCGCCAAGGTCCTCGACCGCGCCGGCTGGTCGAAGGACGATGTCGACGTCTTCGAGATCAACGAGGCATTCGCCTGCGTGCCGATGATGGCCATCGACGAACTCGGCCTCGACGCCGACAAGGTGAACCTCTACGGCGGCGCCTGCGCCCAGGGCCATCCCATCGGCTCCACCGGCGCGCGCCTCATCGTGACCTTGACGCACGCCCTCGAGGCCACCGGCGGCAAACGCGGGGTCGCGTCGCTGTGCATCGGTGGCGGCGAGGCCACCGCCATCGCCCTCGAACGGCTCTAGCGCGAGCGCGAGGTAGGCACGATGGGCGCGCCGCTTCCGGTCATCGTCGGCTTTGGCGGAGTCAACCCCGCAGGCCGCGTGTCCTTCCACCACGCTTACCGCCGCACCGTGATCGACGCGATCGACCAGGCATCGGCGGACGACACCTACTTAAGCCTCGCAACGCTGATGAACGTCGAAGGCGACTCGCGCGACGAGGGGCTACGCCAGCACATGCGCGATCACACCCTGATTCGGCGCATCGAGTGTTTCGATCCCGAGCGCATCCGCTGGCAGCGCGCCGCACACCTGACGCCGGTGGACGACGACGGCACCTTGAGCTTCACCTTGCGTGCCCGGGAAGTCCCCGACGAACTGCCTGACGGCTGGACGACGGTCAGGCGCGAGGACGGCCGGGTCGAAGTCACGACGCGGCGGACGGCCGTGCTTATTCCCGACCGGCGCGTGTCGCGCGTGACGTCTGCGGGCCAGGCCCCGTCGGGCTTCGAACCGGGTCGCCTGTACGCGGCGCGCAGCCACCCACGCGGGCTGCAACTGTCCGTCTACGGCGCCTCCGACGCGGTGCAGTCGGTAGGGATCCCCTGGGACGAACTGCGCCGGCACGTCGGCCCCGACCAGTTCGCGGCGTACGCCGGCAGCGCGATGGGCCAGCTCGACAACAACAGCAACGGCGGCATGATGCAGGCACCGTTGATGGGCCGCCGGCCAACGTCGAAGCAGGCCGCGCTCGGCCTGTGCGAGATGCCGATCGATTTCGTCAACGCGTACGTGATCGGCAGCGTCGGTGCCACCGGCGGTGTCATCGGCGCCTGCGCGACGTTCCTCTACAACCTGCGCAACGCCGTGCACGATATCCGCGCCGGACGCTGCCGCGTCGCCGTCATCGGCGGTTCGGAGGCGCCCATCCTGCCGGAGGTCGTCGAGGCCTACCGCACCATGGGCGCGCTCGCCGAAGACGAAGCCCTGATGGCCATAGACGGTGCCGCCGAGGTGGACAATCGCCGCGCATGCCGGCCGTTCGCCGAGAACTGCGGGTTCACCCTCGCCGAGGCCGGCGTCTACATGGTGCTCACGGACGATGCGCTCGCGGTCGAACTCGGTGCCGACATCCACGGCGCGGTGGCGGACGTCTTCGTCAACGCCGACGGTTTCAAGAAGTCGATCCCCGGGCCGGGGGTCGGCAACTATGTCACTGTGGCCAAGGCACTCGGCCTCGGACGCGCGATTCTTGGCGAGGACGCCGTGCGGGAACGGTCCTACGTACACGCCCATGGCACCGGCACGCCGCAGAACCGCGTCACCGAGTCGCACATCCTGAACGAGATGGCGAAGACCTTCGGCATCGAGCGCTGGAACGTCGCCGCCGTGAAGGCGTACTTGGGACACACGCTCGCCCCGGCGTCGGGCGATCAGACCACGTCCGCCCTCGGCACCTGGCAGTACGGGTGGATCCCGGGGATCGCCACGATCGACGAGCCGGCCGAGGACGTCCACCACAGTCATTTGCGGATCGGCCCGGAACACATCGAGGTGGATCCTGCGGCGGTCGACATGGCCCTGGTGAATTCCAAGGGCTTCGGTGGCAACAACGCCACGGGGCTACTGCTCGCGCCCCACGTTGCCCGCGAGATCATGGCCGCTCGCCACGGTAAGGCCGCGATGGCCAAGCACGCGCGCCGTAACGAGGGCGTGCGGACCGCCGCGCTCGACTACGACGCAGCCGCGACGCGCGGGGATGCCGAGACCATCTACCGTTACGGCGAAGGGGTACTCGAGGGCACGGATCTCGAGATCACAGCGCACGGCATTCGCGTGCCCGGCCACGACAACGCGGTTTCGCTGGAGTTCGACAACCCCTTCGCTTGACACCGAGGTGCGCCGGCCGCCCGGAGCGCGGTGCAGATCAGCCGCCCGTGTGTGCCAGAATTGGCGGCTGGCCCCGCTGCACAGGAACTTCGCCTCATGCTCTCGACCCCGTCCCCACGTCGAATCACCGCGCTCGCACTGTTCGCACTGGTACCGGCCGCAGCCGCCAGCGCCGCCGAGCCCACGCCGTTGGCCGACCCCATCGCCACGACGATCGAGAAGGGCGACATCCGCGTGGCCGTCGTTCCGTTCGTGCGGGCGCCGATGACCACCGATCCGGCGCAACCGGTTGGTACCAACAAGGCCCACGCCCGGCTCCAGTACCTCAAGCCGATCCCCGACGGGTCGGGTCGCGTCATGTTCAGCGACGTGCGCGGACTGTTGTATGTCGCGTCGTCCGACGGCAGTTCGGTGAGCACCTACCTCGATTTGCGGACGCGCGACGTCGACTTCTTCAACGTGGCGTTTCCGAACGAGTCCGGCCTCTTGGGCTTCGCATTCCATCCCGACTTCGCGAACGCCGGCAAGCCCGGTTTCGGCAAGCTCTACGTCGGCTTCAGCGGCGCGAAGAAGGCCGTGGGCGACGCGCCTGCCAACCCCCTGATGACCTACATCAGCGGCCACCAGGAGAGCGTGATCAGCGAGTGGACCACGGCCACCCCGAGTGCCGACGTCTTCGAAGGCACCATGCGCGAGCTTCTACGCGTGCCGCAGTTCTCGCCCACGCACAACGTCGGCACGCTGGCCTTCAACCCGACCGCCACGGAGGGCTCGCCGGACTACGGCATGCTCTACGCCTGCCTCGGCGATGGCGGCGGTGCCAACGACCCCCATGAGCATGGGCAGAACCCAACAACCCTGCTCGGGGCGATCATCCGCATCGATCCCTTGGGCGGCCAAGGCGAAGCCGCTTACGGCATTCCCGGCGACAACCCGTTCCTCGACAACTCCGACGCCGCACCCGAAATCTGGGCCTACGGCTTGCGTCACCCGCAACACTTCTCGTGGGGACCGGACGGGCGCGTCTACATCAACGACATCGGCCAAGACCAGGTCGAAGAGGTCAACCTGGGCATCGCCGGTGGCAACTACGGCTGGCGGATCCGCGAGGGCACCTTCGCCACCGCCTACGGGCTCGGCACGATGCGGATCGGCCAGGTCTACCCGCTGCCCGAGGACGACGGCCCGTTCGTCTATCCCGTGGCGCAGTACGACCACGGCGAGGGCTATGCGATCGGCAGCGGCTACGTCTACCAGGGCGACGCCATCGACGCCCTCAAGGGCAAATACGTCTTCGCCGACATCACGCTCGGCCGGCTTTTCGCCATCGACACCGACGGCCTCGAGCCCGGCAACCCGGCCGACATCGAGGAGCTCAGGCTTGTCTTCGACGGCGAAGAACGCGACTTGCTCGAGGTTGCCGGGTTCGACAACACCTACCATGGGGACATGCGCGCCGACCTGCGCCTCGGGATCGATGCCGACGGCGAGATCTACCTGTTGACCAAGGGCGATGGCTGGGTGCGCAAACTGGTGGCCGCAGCAGACTGAGACACACGCGCAATGAACAGTCGAGGCGAGGCCGGTCAGTGGGATGACAAGGCCCCACACACCCTCTCGAGATCTCCGGGCGTATCGACACCGCCGGGCACCGGCGCGACGGCTTCCGCGACGGCGATGGCGCGGCCATGGTCGAGCAGGCGCAGCTGCTCCAAGGCTTCGGTCTCCTCCAAAGGGCTGGGTGGCCAATGGACGAATTCCCGGAGCGCCGCCACGCGGTAGGCGTAGATGCCGATGTGGCGTTTCCAGCCCGGCCCCCTACCGGCGATGTCCGGCACGTCGGTCGCGAAGCCGTCCCGCCACCAGGGCATCGGCGCACGTGAGAAGTAGATTGCCCGGCCAAAACGGTTGACGACAACCTTCACGATGTTCGGGTCGAAGACGTCCTCGCCGCGGGTGATGGGCTCGTAGAGGGTCGCGACGCCGCACGAACCGTCTCGCAGGAGCCCCGCCACCTGGTCGATCACCGTCGGTGGGATGAGCGGTTCGTCGCCCTGCACATTGACGACGACGTCGTCGTCGGCCCAGCCTTGCAGTTCGACGACTTCCATCACCCGGTCGGAACCCGTCGGGTGGTCGTCCCGCGTCATCACCGCGGCGGCGGGCGTCGCGCCGAGAGCGTCGAGCACGCGGGCATCGTCGGTGGCAACCACCACGTTCTCGGCGGCCGACGCCAATGCCCGTTCCGCGACGCGCACCACCATGGCCTTCCCGGCAATGTCCAAGAGCGGCTTGCCGGGCAGTCGCGTCGAGGCGTAGCGCGCAGGAATGACGACGGAGAAGCGCACGCCCACCGTCTATGCGGTCGCGGTCTGGCGAAAGACACCGCGCTCGGTAAGAAGCTCCTCAAGGAAGTCGTCCACAGGTCCCGCGAAGCCCACGTCGATCTCGAGGTACCAGCAATGGATGACTGCGGACGCGTCGAACGTCTTGAGCTTCTCACCGTCCTTTTCCGTGACAACTACGACCTGCCCGTCAGCGACGGCCACGTCCTCGGCGGAGAACACGTGGTGGTCCGGGAACGCGCGCAAGGTGGCGTCCAAGCCGATTGCTTCCAGGGTCCCTTGGAACCGCCTCGGGTTGCCGATGCCGGCGACGGCGACCACGGAGTCGAAGCGCGCCACGAAGTCGTCGGGCTCGACACGCTCGCCGCTCGCCAGGTTCACGAAACCCGTCGCTTCAGCCGCCATCACGGACTCCCGCTCGGCAAGCCCGCATGCCGCGCCGTTGGCGACCACCCAATGACAGTCGCGCAGTCGCAATACTGGCTCGCGCAACGGCCCCGCGGGCAGGCAAAGCCCGTTGCCGACCCCGCGTGCCCCGTCCACCACAGCGATTTCCACGTCGCGTCGCAAGGCGTAGTGCTGCAATCCGTCGTCGGCCACCACCACGTCCACTTCGGCGGTCCCGAGCAGTTGCCGCACGGCCCGTGGGCGATCCGGATCGACTACTACGGGGCAGCCGGTGCGACGCGCGATCATGCCGGCCTCGTCGCCGCACTGGGTCGCCGGCGTCGTCGCATCGACGACGAGCGGATACGATGCGCGACCGCCGTAGCCGCGGGACACCACCCCCACGGCCAGGCCCCGATTCATGAGCCAGCGTGCGAGCCAGATCACTAGCGGTGTCTTGCCGGTGCCGCCCACGGTCACGTTGCCGACGACGATCACGGGCACCGGGGCCTGCCAGGCCCTCGCCCGGCCGGTGAGGAATCGGCGCCGACGGCGCTCGGCGAACCACGCGACCACGGCGGCGATGGGCGACAGTAGCCGCGGCCAGAACCGGTCGCTGTACCAGGCATCGACGATGCCCCCGAACCGAGGCGTCGGGACCGGGAGGACCGCCGGCACGCGACGCCGTGGCGCTGGCGGCGCCGGGGCATCGCCGTTGTCGAACTGGGAACGGTATAGATCGGCGTAGACGCCTCCCGCAGCCATCAAGTCCCCGTGCGTTCCGGTCTCGATGACGGCACCGTCCTCGACCACCGCGATCACATCGGCCTTCTCCACGGTGGACAGGCGATGCGCGATCAGGATCGTCGTGCGGCCGCGCATGACCTCTTCCAGCGCCGCCTGCACATGGCGTTCAGAGTGCGCGTCCAAGGATGACGTGGCCTCGTCAAGGATCAACACGGGCGCGTCCTTCAGGAGCGCCCGCGCGATGGCGACGCGTTGCCGTTGCCCCCCCGAAAGGAGGACGCCGTCATCGCCCACCACCGTGTCGATCCCGTGCGGCATGGCGCGGATGAACTCGTCCGCGTGGGCGCGCCGCGCGGCGGTCGCGACGGCGTCCCGACTCGCGCCGGCGAGCCCGCCGTAGGCGATATTGCTTGCCAGCGTATCGTTGAACAACGTCACGTCCTGCGACACCAGCGCGATCTGCCGGCGCAGGCTGGCGAGGCGATACTCGCCGAGTGGTTTCCCGTCAAGCAGGATTCGGCCGCTCGTCGGCTCGTAGAACCGCGCGATCAGGCTCGCCAATGTCGACTTGCCGGCCCCGGACTTGCCCACCAAGGCGACGGTCTGGCCGGCACGGATCGTGAAGGAGACGTCGTCGAGCACGGCTGGACGGGACGGATCGTAGGCGAAGGAGACATGCTCGAAGGTGATCTCGCCCGCCACACGGTCCACCTCGACATCGCCGGCATCCGCCTCCGCCGGGACGTCGAGTTGCTCGAAGATCTCCGTCGCCGCGGCGAGCCCGCGTTGCAGACGCGCGTTGACGTCGGAGAGTTTCTTGATGGGATTGGCGAGCAGGCCGGCGAAACCCAGATAGGCGGCCAAGTCTCCGGGCGACATGCCGCCGCCAATATCGGGCCTGAAGATGAGCCCCACGAGCACCGCCAGTGCCGCCGCGACGATGCATTGGATCACTTGCGCGCTGCTCGCCTTGGTGGCGGTCATCTTCAGGTTCTGGCGCCGATTGCGCTCGCTGGCGGCGCCGAAGCGCATCTGCTCGTAGGCCTCGCCGTGGAAAATCTTGACTTCGCGGTAGCCCGCGACCGCCTCGGCGGCGACGTGGGTCACGTCGCCCATGGAACTCTGGATGCGCGTGCTCAAGCGCCGGAAGCGGCGCGACGCGTAGCGCACTATCAATCCCACGAGAGGCGAGACCACGAGGAAAATCAGCGTCAGCATCCAGTTGGAGATGAACATGGCGCTCAAGCAGACGATCACCTTGAGCCCGTCGGAGATCACGATCTTCAGAGCATCGGTGGTGGTGTCGCGCAACTGCGCCGTCGTGAACGTCAGCCTGGAGACCAGCTGCCCCCGCGCGCTTTCGTCGTAGAACTTGCTCGGCAACAAAAGCAGACGCTCGAACAACTGCGCACGGATGACGTGGACCGCCCGAAAGGAAACGCGCGCGAGCGTGTATTCGCCCGTCACGGTGCCGAAGGCGCGGACCAGGGCGAGGCTGAGCATCAGCAGCGGGAACTGCCAGATGTACGCGGGCATGGGGTACTCGACCTCATCGATGATGATGCCGAACACCCTCACGAATCCCACCTCGCCGGCAGCCGTGAGCAGGAACCCGAGCAACGCCAGGAGGAACCAACCGAGTTGGTCGGTCACGTAGCCGAACAGCCGCCGATAGGTCTGCCAGTCGCTCGTCGCGCGCACCGCCTGCGGACCGTCGCCATCGTCGGCCGAGACCGCCTCGGGCGGGGTCGCGCGCTCAGCCTCCGCCATCGTGATCCTCTACCGCTTTGCGTGCCGTCAGGATGCGGACCTCGGTCAAGCCGCTGCGGCCCGCGGCATCCAATACGCGCACCACGGCATCGTGCCGGGCGGCCGCATCGGCCGCAACCACGACACGCGCCCCGGACGCTCTATCCAATGCAGCGGCCACGGTGCCCACCTCGCCGTCGGGGAGGAGCTCGTCGTTGACCGCGACCGAGCCCGACGCGCCGACCCGCACCGTGATCTCCGCCGCGGCACTTTCGCGGGGCGCGCCCTGGGCGTCGGGCAGTTCGACGGCCAGCGCCGACTCGCGCTTGAACGTCGTCGACACCATGAAGAAGATCAACAACAGGAAGACGACGTCGATCAGCGGGGTCAGTTCGACCGTGCTGGCACCGCGGCCCGGGCGACGGCGACGGGAGAACTTCACGACCGTGGCTCGGGATGCAGGAGATCCGCGAAACGCGTGGCATGATGCTCCATCTCCACCGTGAGATCGTCGACTTTGCGCAACAGGTAGCGGTGAAACATGAGCGCAGGAATCGCCACCGTCAAGCCCGCGGCCGTGGTGACCAGCGCTTCCGAAATGCCACCCGCCAACACCGTCACCTCGGCGGATTGGTCGCGCATCAACGCGGCGAAGACGCGGATCATGCCGATCACCGTGCCCAGCAGGCCGAGCAACGGGCTAATCGAGGCAATCGTGCCGAGCGCCGTGAGGTACCGTTCGAGGTCGTGCACAACCGCGCCCGCCGCGTCCTCCATCGCTTCCCGCACGGCGTCCCGACCCCGCGATGCGCTGTCGAAACCAGCAAGCAGGATACGACCCAGTGCGCTCGCCGTGCACAGGGAACGCGCTTGGGCCATGTCGTCGCCACGGACATGAGCGGCGATGTCGGCCAACAGGTGTGACGGCACGATGCGAGCGCGGCGCAGCGACCAGGCGCGCTCGATGCAGATCGCCAGCGCGACCACGCTGGCCACCGCCAGCGGCACCATGAGCCAACCGCCAGCTTGGAGGAAGTCGACCATGTCTCGCGACCCCCCGCATGGTGGTTCCGCCACGTACCGTAGCACGTCCGCACGAAGCGCGGCTCGAGGCCGTTAGGCCCCGCTGTCCAATGAGCCGTTGGAATCGCCTCTGTGCTTCACCCTCACTTCGCGTTGGACAGTTCGAGGGCTTGCCGCGAGCGCGTGAACTCAGCCAGACTCCCAAGCTGTTCCAACGTTGCCGGTTACGGCATGGGACAAAGGAGGCTTGGCCATGAGACCAACGACCCGGCGCCTGCTGCCTCTTTCCGCCGCCGCGTTCACCATCGCCGCAGCCGCCAATCCGGCGGTCGACGGCACGAAGCTGACGGAGCAGACCAGAACCTATCGCATGGCCGTCGAGCTCCCAGAAGAAACCGTCGACATGACAACCAGCACGTCGTGGACCCGCACGACCCGCGATAGGCACGACGTCTGGCTCGTGCACGTGGTCAACGACTCGTCGCTTGGCCGGATGGTCGAGGACATCTACTTGAGGCGCGACGACCTGCTGCCAGTTCACCGGACCGTGGAACAGGCCGGCGTGCGGCTCGCGATGGACTACACCGACAGCGCCGTGCAAGGCCAAGCGTCGTTCCCGGACGGCCAACACGTCCCGATCGACGTCCCCTTGAGCGCGCCGGCCATCGGTCACATGGAGAGCGTCCTGGCCGTCCTGCCGCTGACACCCGGTTCCACGGTCGAGCTAACCACATTCGAACCGACCATGCAGATGGAGAGACGGTGGCGCGTGGTCGTCACGCAGACCGAGAGCACCGCGACCCCGGCCGGGACGTTCGAGACCTACCGCCTGGAAATCAACGACCCGGAGTCCACGGGAACACCGGGGCTCTACTGGGTCACCCGCTCTCCCCCGCACCACACGGTGCAGAGCCGAACGACCCTGCCCGACACATTCGGCGGCGGCGAGGTGAACGTCGTGCTGGACTCAGTCGAAACGCCGACGCCGTAAACACGCTCTCCCGCCCGACCGCTTGCGGTCTTCAGCGACCGCAAAACGGTCCGGTCAGTTGGCGCTTTGGAACCGCATCCCGTCGCCGTCGTAGCTGACCGCTATGCTCTGGCCCGGCGCGAACCGGCCCTCGAGCAAGGCGGTGGACAAGGGATTCTCCAAGGCATGCTGGATGGCCCGCTTCAAGGGCCGGGCGCCGATCACCGGGTCGTAGCCCTGTTCCACCAGCGCTGCCATAGCCTGATCGTCGACGATCAGGCCGAGATCCTGGTCGGCCAGCCGCGCCCGCAGCCGGGCCAACTGGATCTCCGCGATCGCCGCCATGTTGTCCTTCTTGAGCGACTGGAAGACCACCACGTCGTCAATGCGGTTGACGAACTCGGGCCGGAAAGAGCGGCCGACCACGTCCATCACCGCATCGCGGATGTCCGTGTCCAGCCCCTCGCTGGCAAGCGCCTGGATCGCGTCCGAGCCGAGGTTGGAGGTCATGACCAGCACCGTGTTGCGGAAGTCCACCGTGCGCCCGTGGCCGTCGGTGAGTCGGCCATCCTCGAGCACTTGCAGCAGGATATTGAAGACGTCCGCATGGGCCTTCTCGATCTCATCCAAGAGAATGAGCGAGTAAGGTCGGCGACGCACACGTTCGGTCAACTGGCCGCCTTCCTCGTAGCCGACATAGCCTGGCGGCGCGCCGATCAACCTCGCGACGGCGTGCTTCTCCATGTACTCCGACATGTCGACACGCACCATGGCATCCTCGCTGTCGAACAGCGCCTCGGCAAGCGCCCGGCACAGCTCCGTCTTGCCGACACCCGTCGGTCCCAGGAACAGGAAGCTGCCGTTTGGCCGATTCGGATCCGCAAGACCAGCTCGAGCCCGCCGGACCGCCTGCGCCACCGCGTTGACGGCCTCGTCCTGGCCGACGACGCGACGGTGCAACTCGTCCTCGAGCTTGAGCAGCCGGTCACGCTCGCCGTCGAGCATGCGGCTGACCGGCACGCCTGTCCAGTTGGAAACAACCTCGGCCACCTCCGCATCGGTCACCCGGTTGCGTAGCAGCACGTTGCCCTTGGCATCGCGCTCCTGGGCCTCCGCGAGCTGGCGCTCCAAGGCGGGAATGTGGCCGTTCTGGAGTTCCGCCATCTTGGCCAGGTCGCCCGTGCGACGGGCCGCTTCGAATTCCAGGCGCGCGGCGTCCAGGGACTCCTTGACGCGCTGCGCGCCGTTCACGCTGGCCTTTTCGTTCGTCCAGATCTCTTCCAAGTCGGCGAACTCGCGTTCGAGCTCGGCGATGGTCCCCTCGAGGCCGGCACGGCGCTTCTCGCTCGCCTCGTCGGTCTCGCCCTTGAGCGCCTCGAGTTCGATCTTGCGCTGGATCAGGCGCCGTTCGAGGCGGTCCATGCTCTCCGGCTTGGAGTCCATCTCCATGCGGATTCGGCTGGCGGCCTCGTCGATCAGATCGATGGCCTTGTCCGGCAACTGACGCCCAGTGATGTAGCGGTGGGACAACCGAGCCGCGGCGACGATGGCGGGGTCAGTGATGTCCACGGCATGGTGCAACTCATAGCGTTCCTTCAGGCCGCGCAGGATCGCGATCGTGCTCTCAACGTTGGGCTCGTCCACCAGCACCTGCTGGAAGCGCCGTTCCAGGGCCGCGTCCTTCTCGATGTTCTGGCGGTATTCGTCGAGGGTCGTGGCGCCAACGCAGTGCAGCTCGCCGCGGGCTAGCGCGGGCTTGAGCATGTTGCCGGCGTCCATCGCGCCCTCCGCCTTCCCGGCCCCGACCACGGTGTGCAGTTCGTCGATGAACAGGATGACGTTGCCTTCCTGCTTGGCGAGTTCGTTGAGTACGGCCTTCAGGCGCTCCTCGAACTCGCCGCGGAACTTGGCCCCCGCGATCAGCGAACCCATGTCGAGGGCCAGGATGCGCTTGTTCTTGAGGCCTTCCGGGACCTCGCCGTTCAAGATCCGCTGCGCCAAGCCTTCGACGATGGCGGTCTTGCCGACACCCGGCTCGCCGATGAGCACGGGGTTGTTCTTGGTGCGCCGCTGCAGGACCTGCACGGTGCGGCGAATCTCGTCGTCCCGCCCGATCACCGGATCGAGCTTGCCGGCCTCGGCGCGCGCGGTGAGATCGACCGTGTACCGGTCCAGCGCTTGGCGGTTCTCCTCCGCGTTGGCGTCGCGCACGGACTCGCCGCCGCGGGCCGCATCGACCGCTGCATCGAATCGGCCGGCGTCGAAGCCGGCGTCGCGAAGCGCGTCGCCGGCCGGGCCTCCCGCACCAGCCATGGCGGCCAGCACGAGTTCGGTCGAGATGAACTGGTCGCCCCGACGCTGCGCCTCGCGGTCCGCCAAGTTCAGCAAACGCACGAGTTCCCCCGACAGGGCGACCTGGCCGTCCGGCTTGCCGACCCGGGGGAGGTCGTCCAACCGGCCTTCAACGGTCCGCGCGAGAGCGGTCAAATCGACGCCCGCGGACTGCAGCAAGGCGTTGGTACCGCCTTCATCGAGCAACGCTGCCAGCAGGTGCAGCGGTTCCACAGCCGGATGGTCACGGCCGACCGCAACCGATTGCGCCGCCGCGATGGCGGCCTGCAGCCTGGTGGTCAACCGTTCGAGTTGCATGGCGTTGGTCCTCGGGTGTCTTCAAAACAGCCAGCACTGGCCCTTCGGAATAAGTGCGGGCGCGGCACGTCTTTTCAACGCTCGCGTCATTGGTGACAGTCCGCCAATCGACGGCTGAGGGCCGACGGCCGGCGCCAAGGGCCTGTCGGGAGCTTCCGCCAGTACGGCACCGGCCGACAGCGCACCGTGTCCAGGACATCGGGACGGATGCTGCGCCAACGCACCGCACCGGACACGGCGGTGGACACGATGTGCGCGCCCGTGGAGCGATAGCGTTCGACGACGGCGGGATGAGGGTGACCGAAGTGACTGTCCCAACCCGCACCGATCACAGCGAAAGCCGGCTCCGTCATGTCCACCAGCGCCTGGGACGACGAGGTCGCACTGCCGTGGTGCGGGACCAGGAGCAGGTCCACGGGCGGCAAATCCAGTGCCAGCTCCGCAGCGCTCTCGACGTCCCCGGCCAATAGCACACGCTCGCCATTCGTCCCGATGAGCAGGACGCACGAGGCGTCGTTCCCCTCGAACGTCCGCATGCTCGGTGGCCACACCACGCGGAACCGGACGTCATCCCATCGCCACGCCATCCCCGCGCCGCACGGTTGCGTCGCGATCCCGGGAACGGGCTCGCCCGCCAGCACGGACTTGGCATCGACGCCCGCCAACACCGATTCAGCACCTCCGACGTGATCGAGGTCGCTATGGCTCAGGACGAGCACGTCGACCTGATCGAGCCCGCGGCCGTGCAACGCCGGCAGTACGACGCCCGAGCCCGCGTCGCCACCGGTCAGAAACGCCGGACCGGCGTCGTAGACCATCGTATGACTATGGGTCCGAACCACGACCGACGTGCCCTGCCCGACGTCAAGGACTTCGACCTCCACGTGCCCGGGCGGCGTCGACGACGGGCCGAGCAACGGCCAACCCAGAACCAGCGCGACTACCGATGCCAGACCGGTCTTCGCGAGTCTCGATACGGGAAGCAGGCAAACCGCCGCAGCCGCGCCTGCCGCAAACAGCCACGGCGAGGCCGTGGCGATGTAGACCGGTCGGAGGCGATCCGCCAGGCGCAGGATCTCGTCGCACCACGAGACACAGAAATCAGCACCGAGGAGCAGCCACTCGCCGAAGGGCGATCCGATCAGTACCGTCCCGGCAAGGGCCAGCGGCACCGTGAGCAGCGTGACCAGAGGGACTGCAGCCAGGTTCACCAGCACGCCCAAGGGGTGGACCAGGCCGATGATCGCGATGACCACCGGCGCGAATACAAGGGCCATGGCCAACTGGGCCTTGAGCGCGGAGAGGAGCCAGGAGTCACGCCGGCTCCGGGGCGCGAAGAAGCCCAGCAGAACCGCGACTGCGCCGAACGACAGCCAGAACCCGGCCACCAGCGGTGCCATGGGATCCACCAGCAGGACCACCACCGCTGCGTAGCTGAACGCGCCCACGGTCGAGACCGACCGGCCACTGACAAGCGCCAGCATGCCCGCGGTGGACATGGTGAACGCGCGCACCAGAGACAGCCCCGCACCAGCGAGAAGCACGTAACCCGCACTGCATAACAAACCGCCGGCGACCGCGACCGGCTTGGAGCGCACCCCCAGCAGGAACGCCACACCGCGTCCGAACAGGAAGCCGAATGCGGTGACGACGCCGACATGCAGCCCGGAGATGACCAACAGGTGCATCGTCGTCGTGCGCCGGTAGCGTTCCAGGTCGGCTCGCGGAATCGCCGCCGAGTCGCCGATCGTCAGCGCCGCGATGACGCCTGGGTTGACTAGCGGCAAGGCCTCAAGCCCGTCGCGCAAGTGCTCTCGAAATCGGTCCAGCATGGCGCCCAGGCCCGGGGCGTCGCCACCGGGCCGTCCGGCGGTGACGTAGCCGGTGGCGACGGTTCCTTGGCGCACGTGCCAGCGACCTGCGTCGAAACCGTGCTCGTTGGCCGCCGCACTCGGCGGTCGCAGGCGGGCGCGCAACGCCCATGCTTCGCCGCCGCGAAGCCCGGGACCAGCTAGCCACACCAGCCGCAAACGGCCTTCCACCACGCAGGCCGGGGCGGACGGCCCGTCGACCAGGAACTCGAAGCGGTGTGCCGGCACAGCCCCAGAACCAGGAGCCGACCGGGTCGGTAATCCTGCGACGCGGCCGGCGATCTCAACACCGCCGCACACAGCGTCAATCGGGGCGTGGAGGGCGTTCGCGATGTTCGAGCCGGTCCAACCCAGTCCGAGCGCTGCGACGGCCACCAAGCGCAGGTGGCGGACGGGCAACGCCAGGCTGCCGCCAATCAGCCAATAGGGCCACAGCGACTGCGCCCAAGGCAGCCAATGCGCGAGTACCGCGCAGGCAGAGAACGCCAGCGCCCAAACTCGGATGTCCTTTTGATCCAACATGCCCGGCATAATGCGTGCCTTCGGATGGCAATCCGCGTGGCGAACGCCGTGCCTCGAAAGTGGATTCGCAAGTATCTGCCGACCCAGGAGTGGATTCGTCGGCAGAACTCTCTCGGGCCTGTAAGACATCGGCTACTTGAGCCTGAACTGTGGCACCTGCATCGGCGTTCGGTCGGCGGTGCCTTCTTCATCGGCTTGTTTTGCGCCTTCGTGCCGGTGCCGACGCAGATGCTCCTCGCCGCGCTGCTCGCGATCCTCGCGCGCTGCAACCTGCCGATCTCGGTGTCCCTGGTCTGGATCACCAACCCGCTGACGTTCGCGCCGATGTTCTTCTTCGCCTACAAGCTCGGCGCGTGGCTACTCGGCGTCGAAACCCAGGACGTCGAGTGGGAACTGTCCTGGTCATGGGTCGGCGAGACCTTCGTGGCCATCTGGTGGCCACTCATCGTCGGCTGCCTGGTGTGCGGCTGGGTGGCCGGCCTCACCGGCGCTGTCGTCTCGCGCACGCTTTGGCGGCTGCACGCCGTCCGGCGCTGGCAGCAACGCCGCGAACGGCGCAAGGTCGCCGCGACCGCAAGAGCCCGAGCGAACGGAACCGGAAACTAAGCGCGTCGCCTACGCCGCGTGCAACGCGGTCGCCGGATTCTCGCCCACCACGCGCAAGGCCGGCGCAAGCACCGCGACGGTCGACAGCCCCAGCGACAGCAGCGCAATCACGCCGAGGTCGGTCATGCGTACCTCGGAAGGCACTTCCGAGAACCACGTGTCCTCGATGATGCTCGCGCCCACCAGGTCAAGCAGCGACGCCAGCGGCCCGGCGTTGACCGCGACCACCACGCCGACGAGGAGCCCGACGGCCACGCCGATGAACGCCACCGCGAACCCTTGCAGGTAGAAAACCGTGACCAGCAGCCCGCGCGACGCCCCCATCGTCGCCAGCATCGCCACGTCGCCGCGCTTGTCGTTGACCAGCATTGCCTGGCCCGAGACGATGTTGAAGGCGGCGATCGCGACGATCAGGGCGAGCAGCGCGAACATGATGCCTTTCTCGATCTGCACGGCGCGAAACAGCTCGCCGTAATCGTCGGTCCAGAACCGCACCGTCGCTCCAGGGCCGAGCGCCGTGCCAATCGCCGGAGCGAGCGTCGGTGCCTCGAACGGATCCGCAAACCCGAGTCGTAGGCCGTCGGTACCGGCCGGCGTCAAGCCCCGACGCGCGATCTCGTCGTGGCGGACGATGCCTAAGCCCGCGTCGGGGTCCGCGCCGATCTCGAACGTGCCCGCCAACTCGAACCGCTCGACGCGCGGACGCACGCCCGTCTGGCCCGGCAACGTGATCACGAGGGTAACCGGATCACCGACGTCGAGCCGCTTGGCGGCCGCGAGGCGTGCGCCGAGGACGATGCCGCCCGGAAGCGCGGCCAGCGCGGACGATGCCTCCTCGCCGATCGCCGCTAAGCGCCGAAGACCTTCCGCATCGAGACCCGCGAGCGCGATGAAGTGCACCGTGCCGCCCGCGGCGAGCATGGCCTCGCCTTCGAAGAAGCGGCCGACGTGGTCGACGCCCGGCACACGGCGCAACGCATCGAGTCGGCTCGGTTCGCCGCTCGGCGACTCGACGACGGCATGGGGGACGATGCTCAAGATCCGGCCCGTGATCTCCCGATCAAATCCGTTCATGACGCTGACCACCACGGTCAGCGTCATCACCCCGAGCGCGAGGCCGCCGAACGACACCCAGTTGATCAGCGTGGCGTAGCCGTGGCTGCGCGCGAACAGGTAGCGGCGCGCGACCATCAGCGACGTTCGCGCGACGCCCAACGCGGCGCTATTCGCCTTCGACGCCATCGGCTTCGAGTTTGCCGTCGACAAGCACGGCGGTGCGATCCACGCGCGCCGCGATCGCGGGATCGTGGGTGACGATCACGAACGCCGTGCCCGTCGTGCGTCCCATCTCGGCCATGGTCGCCATCACGTCTTCCGCGCTGTCGCGGTCGAGGCTGCCTGTCGGTTCGTCGGCCAATACGATGGCCGGCGCCGCCGCAAGCGCCCTGGCCACGGCAACGCGCTGCCGTTCGCCGCCGGACAACTGGTGCGGACGGTGGTCCAGCCGCGCGCCGAGACGCACGCTCTCAAGCAGCGCCTGGGCGCGCGCCGCAGCGGTCGAGAACCTGGCGCCGCCCACGAGAAGTGGCATGGCCACGTTCTCCAGGGCGGAGAACTCCGGCAGGAGGTGATGGAATTGGTAGACGAAACCCATGCGCGCGTTGCGGATTCGCGCGCGCGCCGCCGGCGATGCGTCGGAGATGCATTGGCCCATGACCTCGATGCGGCCCGAGTCGGGGTCCGCCAGCCCTGCCAGGACGTGCAGCAGCGTGCTCTTGCCCGCGCCCGAACGACCAACGATGCCGACGCGTTCCCCCTGCGCAACCTCGATGTCGATCTGCCGCAGCACGTCCAGTCGACGATCGCCCTGGACGTATGCCTTGGTGACCCCGCGGGCGTTGAGCGCGGGGAAGTCGCCGTTGTCACTCATGGCGCAACACCTCGGCCGGGTTCAGGTGAGCTACGCGCCACGCCGGCAGCAAGGTGGCCAGCAGGCACAGCGCCAGTGCCGTCCCGACCACGCGCACGATGTCGCCGACAGCGAACGCGACCGGCAGCGTGGTGATCAGGTACTCGCCCATCAGCGGCACGCCGAGGACCGCCTCGAGCCACGGAAAGCCGGCCTCGGCGATCACGCCGAGGGCCAGGCCGCCGACGACGCCGAGCGTGACACCGATGCCGGCGATGACCAGCCCGAGCACTGCAAAGGCAGTCACCGTCATGCTCAAGGGACTGCCCATCGTGCGCAGCATGGCGATGTCGCCGCGCCGCTCGTTGACCACCATCACCAGGCTCGACACCAGGTTGAACGCTGCCACGGCGATCAGCAGCGACAGGAGCAGGAACAGCATGTTCTTGGTAACACCGATGGCGTTGTAGAGGTTGCCGAGCGAGGAGAACCAGCTATGTCCGCGGACGCGGTGGGCGCCGAGCACGCGAACAACCCCGGAGCGCACGGCGTCCGCCTGCAGGGGATCCTCCGCGGCCACGTGCAGGCCGTGTACGGCGTCGCCGAGACGGAATAGACGACCGGCATCGTCCCGCGCCAAGTACGCGCTCGCCCGATCGAGTTGCGAGCCGGTGTCCACGAGTCCCGCCACCTTCAGCCTCTTCTGGCGCGCAAACGTGCCGAGAGGCGTCACCGTGGCCTCGGGCAGAACGGCGGTGACGAAATCACCGACGGAGACATCCAGGCGGTTGGCCAGGCCCTCGCCGAGCACCACGTTGAAGCGGCCGGCAGCGAGTGGTTCGGCGAGTTCGGCGAAATCGAAGACGCTGGAAACGGCGGCATAGGTCCCGGGGTCCACGCCCACGAGGTTGACGCCCGCCACGCGCGTCGGCGTGGCCAACAGCGCACCGCCCTCCACGACCGCAGCGACTCCGGCGACGCCGTCCACGCCCGCGACCAACTGTTCGGCATGATGGAAGTCGTGCAGAGGTGCGTGGCCCGTCAACGTGACATGGGGGACGGTCGCGAGCACACGGTCGTTCATCTCGCGCTCGAAGCCGGCGACGATGCCTTGCACGAACAGCAGGACGGCGACCGAGATCGCCAAGCCGGCCAGCGACAGCACGCTGACGAAGGAAATGAAGCTCGCACGTGCACGCGCGTAGCGCAGGCCGATGTTGACGGCCAACGGTTGAAACAAGGGGATGGTGCTCCTTGCGGCTTAGGCTTCGTGTTCGTGAGGCGACGGCATCCTTGCACCTGCGGGGAGTTTTCGCAACGCGCACCCCAGTGCTCAAAGCCCTTCGGCGAACACCGCTCAAACGCCCGCCATGGCCTCGGAATGCAGCATCTCGAAACCCTCTTCGGTGCGCACGATGAACAGCGCCGCCATGCCGGCGTCGTCGGCGAAGCGCATACCGTCGCGTTCCCCCAGCACCATCAGCGCGGTGGCGTAGGCGTCCGCCGAGCGCGCCGACTCCGCCACGACCGTGACCGAGGCCAGGCGATGGCGAACGGGATAGCCTGACCGCGGGTCGATGATGTGCGTCACGCGACTGCCGTCGCGTTCGACGTATTGGCGGTAGCCGCCGGACGTGGCCATGCCCGCATCGCGCAGCCTGATCGGTTCGTCGAGTTGGCCGCGGCCGGACGGCGAGTCGACGCCGATGCGCCATGGCCCGCCGGACGGCGCGGATCCGCTGGCGCGGATCTCGCCGCCGAGTTCCACCAGGAAGGCCCGGCAGCCAGCCGCCTGAAGAACGTCCGCGATGCGATCTACCGCATGCCCCTTGGCGATTGCCGAGAGGTCTATCGACAGGGCCCGGTCCTTGGCGAGCGCCGGCGGCGCACGCCGGTAACGCAGGTGGTGGTGGCCGACCGACAGCAGGGCTGAGCGGATCGCGGCGTCGTCGGGCCCATCCTGGCTCGCCGACGCGCCGAAGCCCCACAACGCCACCAGCGGGGCGACGGTTGGATCGAGCGCGCCGCCGGTGTGCTCGGCCACCGTTTTGGCAGCCGCGACGACCTCCACGAGCTCCCGCGAGACCGGCACCCATTCGCCCACCGGGCCGCGATTGAAGCGCATCAGTTCCGATGCCTCGTCATAGGTCGACATGCGCGCATCGATGCGCCTGAGCAAGGCGGCGACCGCCGCAGTGGGGATCCGGTCCGGGCAGTTCGCGGTGATCGCGTAGGTGGTGCCCATCGTCGAGCCCGTGACCACTTCGTATGCGCAGCCGGACAGGATCGCTAGCGTCGTGACGCCCCGGAAAGACGCACGGACGCCCGACGACCAGAGAGTTGCAGTCTGGCTGCGGGCCTTGACCGCGGTCATGCAGAGTCGGCCCGCGAGTGGTCGCGTCACGGTGCCGGCCAACTTGCGGATCGCTGCCCGCACCGACAAACTAAACCCGCGATTCATTTGCTCCGAACCCAAATACCACTCGAGGGAAGGCTCCCATGCTCGAATTCTGCAAGGTCGACAAGACCGACCACATTATGACCGTCACGCTGAACCGTCCAGAACGCCTCAACGCGCTGCACCCGCCGGCCAATGCCGAGCTCGGCGAGGTCTTCGACGAGTTCGCCAACGACGACGACATGTGGGTCGCCATCATGACCGGCGAAGGCCGGGGCTTCAGCGCGGGCAACGACCTGCGCCACCAGGCGGAAGGCGGCGTGCGCGTGCCGACGCCACGGGGTTTCGGCGGGCTGACTTCGCGGTTCGACCTGACCAAGCCGGTCTACGCGGCGGTCAACGGCGTGGCCATGGGAGGCGGTTTCGAAATCGCGCTGGCCTGCGACATCATCATCGCCTCCGAGAACGCCATCTTCGCCTTGCCGGAGCCCAAGGTCGGTCTCGCGGCACTTGCCGGCGGCCTGCAACGCCTACCGCGCCAGATCGGCTCGAAGCGCGCCCTCGGCATGATCCTCACCGGTCGTCACGTGTCCGCCCAGGAAGGCTACGAACTGGGCTTCGTCAACGCCGTGGTGCCCCACGATGCGCTCCTGGAAGAGACCCATCGCTGGGTGCAGATGACCCTCGAATGCGCGCCGCTGTCCATTCGCGCAAGCAAGGACGTGGTCTACCGCAGCTTGAGCATGGGCTCGCTGGAGGAGTCGATGGCGGTCCGCTACGACTCGGTAGGAGCCCTCTCGAGCAGTCAGGACTACATCGAGGGGCCGCGCGCATTCTCCGAGAAGCGGCCGCCACGCTGGCAAGGAAGATAGCCGAGACCAAGGCCCGCGGGGTGCCGTCCGCAGCGGGGACCATGGCTACCCGCGCCCCGTCCCGCGCCACCGGGCTGAACGCGCGGGTGGTGCTGGTCTACGCGCTGGCTTTCTGCGGCGGGTTCTCGATCATGTCCCTGGAGCTACTCGGCGGTCGCATTCTGGCGCCGTGGTTCGGCGGCAGCATCTATGTCTGGGGCAGCATCATCACGGTGTTCATGCTGGCGCTATCGCTCGGCTACCTGATTGGCGGCCGACTGTCGTTGCGCGCCCCCACGCTCACCAAGTTCGGTGGCATCCTCGCCGTCGCTGCGGTGATCCTCTACCCCACCGTCCACCTGGCCGAACCCGCGATGATGTGGGTCTTCGAACGCATCGAGGACCCACGCTACGGCAGCCTCGTCGCATCGCTCGTGCTGTTCGTTGCGCCAACCGTCGTGCTCGGCGCCATCTCGCCCTACTCCGTTCGGCTCCTGGTCCGGCAGCGCGAAGAGTCAGGCAAGGTCGCGGGCTCGTTGTATTTCGTGTCCACCCTCGGCAGCGCTCTCGGGACGCTGGCGACGAGCTTCTATTTCGTGCTCTGGTTCGAGATCGATACCATCGTCACGTGCTTGGCGGGATTGCTGCTTGGGCTCGGCGCCTTAGCGGTTGCCGTCGGCTTCAAAACACAAGCCCCCGCGTGATCCGGTTGCGACGCCTCGTACTGGCCGCCGCATTGGCGTCGGCGCTTAGCGCGGCGTCGGCTGTCGACATCCTGCACCGGGAGCGTTCGCTCTACCAGACCATCCTGATCACCGAGGACCGCAACCGGATCTGCATGCAGTTCTCGGTCCGCGAGCAGCAGCGCAACCAATCCTGCTTCAACCCGCGCCGCCCGAAGCGGATGGTGTTCACCTATACGCGCATGATGATGGGCGCCCTGTTGCTGGAGCCCGAACCCGTGAACGTGTTGATCGCGGGCCTCGGCGGGGGCACGCTGCCCACCGCACTGCACGACCTGCTGCCCGAGGCGCACATCGACAACGTGGAGATCGACCCGGCGGTGGTCGCTGCTGCGCGCAGGTACTTCGGCTTTGCGACCGACGAGCGCCAAGTGGTGCATGTGCGCGATGCGCGCGTCTTCGTCAAGCGCGCGGCCACCGCCGACGTGCGCTACGACCTGGTCATGCTCGATGCGTTCGGCGGCGACTACATCCCGGAGCACCTGATGACCCTGGAGTTCCTCGAGGAGGTGCGCGCCGTGATGGCGGACGGCGGCGTGTTGGCGGCCAACACCTTCGCCACCTCGCGCCTCTACGACCACGAGTCCGAGACCTATCGCGCGGCCTTCGGCATGTTCTTCAACCTGCGTCTGCGCGAGAGCAACAACCGCGTGATTCTGGCCCGAAACGGTCCGCTACCCGACAAGGCCGAGTTGCGCGCCAACGCCGCCGCCTGGCGGGGACGCCTTAGAGCCTACGACGTGCCGATCCGCGAGTTCCCGGCACGGCTTTCCTTGGGCGTCGACTGGGACGTGACCCGGCGCCCGCTGACCGACCAGTACGCGCCTGCCAATCTCCTGCGCGGCGATTAGGGCGCCATGTTCGACTGGTCTTTCCCGTACGCATCCCGTCGCGCTCCCGTGCTGGCGCGCCATGTCGTGGCGACGTCTCAGCCACTGGCCGCCAGCGCCGGACTGGAGATGCTGCGCCAGGGCGGCAATGCCGTGGATGCGGCCGTGGCCACAGCCATCGCGTTGACCGTGGTGGAGCCGTGCAACAACGGCGTCGGCAGCGATGCGTTCGCGATCGTCGGCCGAGACGGCGACCTGACTGGCCTGAACGCATCCGGCCACTCCCCCGCCGGCTGGACCGAAGCTCGCTTCAGCCGCTACAGCCACATGCCGACGCGAGGCTGGGATGCTGTGACCGTGCCCGGGGCCGTGAGCGCATGGGTGGCCCTGTCGCGACGCTTCGGCAAGTTGCCGTTCGGCGACCTCTTCGAGCCGGCGACCCGCTACGCGCGCGACGGCTTCCACGTCGGCCACAAAACCGCGGCGATCTGGTTGCACTCCGGCGAGGCCTTCCGCGACTTCGTCGAGTTCCAGCGCCACTTCCTTCCAACCGGCCACGCGCCGAAACCGGGCGAGGTGTTCCGCAACTCCGCCATCGCGACGACCCTAGAGCAGATCGCCGCAAGTGAAGGCGAGTCGTTCTACCGCGGCGCGCTGGCCGCCAAGATCGACGCCGCGGCAAGGGCCGAGGGCGGCGCCATGCGCGCAACGGACCTCGCCGCCCATGAGGCGGAGTGGGTGACCCCCGTTCGCCAGCCCTACCGGGACGTCGAACTCGCCGAGATTCCGCCCAACGGCCAAGGCCTCGCCGCGCAGATCGCCTTGAGCCTCCTCACGCACCTCGACGCATCGAGCCACGCGCCCGGTTCCGCCGAATGGACGCACCTCCAGGTGGAGGCGATGAAAGTCGCGATCCGTGCCGCCTTCGAGCACTTCGGCGACCCGCGCGCGATGCGCCGGACGCCCGAGGAACTCCTCGACCCCAAGTCCATCGCCGCCGCGGCTGCCACGATCGGCCCTCGCGCATCACCGTTGCCGCCGGTGGCGTTGCCGGTCAGCCGAGACACCGTCTACCTCACGGCCGCGGATAGCGACGGCACCATGGTGTCGATGATCCAGTCGAACTACATGGGATTCGGCTCGGGAGTCGTGGTACCTGGCACCGGCATCGCCATGCAGAACCGCGGTGCCGGGTTCGTGCTGGACCCGGGACATCCCAACGCCGTGGGCCCGAACAAGCGGCCGTACCACACGATCATTCCCGGATTCGTCTGCCGCGGCGACGACCCGGTCTTGAGCTTCGGCGTCATGGGGGGCCACATGCAGCACCAGGGCCACGTGCAGATGGTGACGCGGATCTTCGACCACGCGGAGAACCCGCAAGCCGCGTCCGACGCACCCCGCTGGCACGTCACCCCGGGTTTCGAGGTGGCCTTGGAGCCTGGTTTCGCGCCGACCGTGGCCGCGGACCTCGCCAGGCGCGGCCATAGCGTGGCGATCGTACCCAACGAGGGGCTGTTCGGCGGCGCGCAACTCATCGCGCGTCTGCCCGACGGCGGCTACGTAGCCGCGTCGGATCACCGCAAGGAGGGTTGCGCCGTCGGCTTTTGATCGCCGGCGTGTAGCCGGCTCAAGCGTCCTTCGGTTCGAGCTTCAGCGACGCCGAGTTCAAGCAGAAACGGAGCCCCGTCGGGGCCGGACCGTCGGGGAAGACGTGGCCCAGGTGGGCATCGCAACGGGCGCAGAGCACTTCGGTTCGCACCATGAACCATGAGCGGTCCGCCTTCGTGCTCACCGCGTCCACCGACACCGGCTGGTAGAAGCTAGGCCAGCCGGTCCCGGAGTCGTACTTGGTGGCCGAGTCGAACAACGCCGCACCGCAGCAGCGGCACGTGTAGTCGCCCTGGGTCTTCTCGTTCCAGTACTCGTTCGCGAACGCCCGCTCGGTGCCCGCCTTGCGCGCGACGCGGTACTGCTCCGGCGTCAATTGCGCACGCCACTCCGCGTCCGACTTCGCGACCTTGGTCGGGCTACCGTCCGGCGCTTCGGCCGGACTACCGTCCGGCACCTTCGCCGCCGACTCTTCGAGGCTGACCTCAGCGCCCTTCTTCATAGCTTGTGTCCTGTAGACTTCACGTAGCGCCCCATGGGCGAAGCATTCTACGCGCAACGAGCCCCGTCATGACAGTCAACGACCCCGCCGCGGCCGTCGAGCCATTCCCTTCCCGCCCCCGGGCTTCTACTTGCGAGGGGCAGGCCCCTCGCGCTCCCCGGCTGAGGGCTCCGGCGGTCGCCAAGTCGACCAAACTCGCAGACGTCTGCTACGAGATCCGGGGGCCGGTGCTCGCCGAAGCGCATCGCCTCGAGGAAGAAGGACACCGGATCCTCAAGCTCAACCTCGGCAATCCGGCACCGTTCGGGGTCGAGGCGCCCGAGGAGATCCTGCGCGACGTCATTCACAACATCCCGGCGTCCACCGGATACTGCGACGCGAAGGGTCTGTACTCCGCCCGCAAGGCCGTCATGCAGGAGTGCCAGCAGCGCGGCGTGCGCGGTGTCGATATCGACGACATCACGATCGGCAACGGCGTCAGCGAGCTGATCTGCATGGCCATGCAGGGCCTGCTGAACGACGGCGACGAAATCCTGCTTCCCGCGCCCGACTACCCGTTGTGGACGGCCGCCGTCCGCCTGGCGGGGGGTGTCGCGGTGCACTATCGATGCGACGAGACGGCCGACTGGGCTCCCGACCTCGACGACATCCGCGCCAAGACCACCAGTCGCTGCCGCGGCATCGTCGTCATCAACCCGAACAACCCCACCGGGGCCGTCTACGGGCGCGACACCCTGGAGGACATCGTCGACTGGGCGCGGCACCGACAGCTCCTCCTCTTCGCCGACGAAATCTACGACAAGATCGTCTACGACGACGCCGTCCACCACCCGCTCGCCGCCATCTCCGAAGATGTCCTCACCCTAACCTTCAACGGCTTGTCCAAGGCCTATCGGGCCGCGGGCTTCCGCTGCGGCTGGATGGTCGTCAGCGGCCCGACCGAGCATGCGACGGACTACATCGAAGGCCTGGACATCCTGGCCTCCATGCGCCTGTGCGCGAACGTGCCCGCCCAGCACGCGGTGCAAACGGCCCTCGGCGGCTACCAGAGCATCCAGGAGTACATCGCACCCGGCGGCCGGCTGTACGAGCAACGGCGCATTGCCCACTCGATGCTCAACCAGATCCCCGGCGTCAGCTGCGTCGAGCCGCAAGGCGCCTTGTACGCCTTCCCGAAGCTCGACAAGGCGCGCTTCAACATCGTCGACGACGAGCGCTTCGTGCTCGACCTGCTGCGCAAGGAGAAGATCCTGGTCGTGCAGGGCACGGCGTTCAACTTGGACACGCCCGACCACTTCCGGTTGGTCTTCCTGCCGCAGGGCGATGAACTGACCCGCGCCATCGCGCGTCTGGGGGACTTCCTCTCGTCCTATCGGCAATAGGCGCATTGCCTTCGGCAATGCGTTGGAGAATGCTCCGCATTCTCCCCGACGAACCAGGCGACGTCCGATGTGACTGGCGGCAATTGGCCGGCGTTCACGCGATGTCCAACAAGGTCAAGACGTGCTCGGCGATGGCCAGCGACGAGGTCAGCCCGGGCGATTCGATGCCGAGCAGGTTGACAAGGCCTGGAACGCCATTGTCGGCGGGCCCGTCCACGACGAAATCCGCTGCCGGCTCGCCCGCGGGAGCCAGCTTGGGGCGCACGCCCGTATACCCCGGATTGAGCCGCGACGGGTTGAGGCCCGGATAGTAGCGGCGGATGGCGGCGACGAAACGCTCGACGTCCACGCCGTCGAAGCCGTAATCGTCGTCGTCCTGCCAAACCACGTCCGGACCGAACTTCGCCTGCCCGCCCATGTCCAGGGTCACGTGGACGCCTAAGCCTCCGGCCTCGGCGATGGGATACACCAAGTGCGTGAACGGTGACCGGCCGGATAGCGTGAAGTAGTGCCCCTTGGCGAAAAAGCCGCGCCGCTCGCCGCCCAGCCGCGCCGCCATCGCGGGCGCCCACAGACCCGCCGCGTTGATCACCACGTCGGCGTCGAGGGCGAAGTCGTGGCAGTGCACGCGCACGCCGGACCCGGTGCGTTCCAGGTCCGACACCTCGGTGAGAAACGCGATCATGCCGCCGGCGGCCTCGATGTCACCGACGAGGCTCAGCATGAAGGCGTGGCTGTCGATGATCCCCGTGGACGGCGAGTACACCCCGGCCAAGGCATCGA
Organism: Gammaproteobacteria bacterium; assembly: GCA_026706385.1. Classification (GTDB taxonomy): domain Bacteria; phylum Pseudomonadota; class Gammaproteobacteria; order Pseudomonadales; family Azotimanducaceae; genus VXYL01. The sequence goes on along the minus strand of JAPOYV010000072.1, from coordinate 1,270 downwards.
CCTCCGGCTCCAGGGCCAATACGTCGTCGCGCGTCAGCCAGGGCAGCTCGCCCACGCCGTTGATCCGTGCTTGGCGCTGATAGTCCTCAAGCACCGCGAACTGCTCCTCTGTGGTGGCGACGATCACCTTGCCGATGCGCCTGTGCGGGACGTTGTGCGTACGGCAGTGCTCGTAGAGGAGCGCCTTGCCGCGCACGCACATGGCGGCCTTCATGGAGCCCGTCGGGTAGTAGATGCCAGCGTGGATGACCTCGGAGTTGCGGCTCGACGTCTCCGATCCGATCACGTCATGGCGCTCCAGGATCAGGACCTCGCGACCGGCCCGCGCCAACGCCCGGGCGACCGCTAGGCCGACCACCCCGGCGCCAATCACCACGGCGTCGCAACGTTCCGCCACCCGATTTGCCCTAGGCCGAAGGCACGGACGGCGAAGGCGAGCCGCCGGCGTTGGGCCCGGATCCTTGTCCCGCACCACCACCCTTGCGGATGACGAACCTGTAGAGTTCGCCGTCGTGCGTCGACCGGGCCAGTTCGTGCCCCATGAACCGGCAGAAGTTGGTGAAGTCCCGCACCGTCGACGGGTCCGTCGCCACCACCGACACGGTCTCTCCCGGTGCCATCGAACGGACCTTGTTGCGCACGATCATCAGCGGCTCCGGACAGACCAGTCCGACGGCGTCGATGGCATGATCCGCTGCGTGGGCCATGGGCGCGATTCTACCGTTCTAGCGGCGCCGAACCCCGGGGCGCATCAGGAACTCGCGAGGCTCGCTTCACGCCGCATCGGGCGCAACCGTTCGTTACAAAGACGCCTTGACTGCGCTACGGCCCAAGCCGACACTCGCAAGTCCGAGACAGTCGACCTTTCCGACGAGACCGCATTGAGGCAGTGGCAACGCAACCGCCGATTCGGCGCGCCTCTTTCGCCGGGCGTGCGGATCCCCTTGAGCCAGCCGCTAGCGGGGCTACGCCCTGGCCAGAAGCACGGACGCCCAACGGCCCGAGAGCCGCAACCTGACTGCAAAGCTAAACCGCGGTCGCCCAGAATAGCCGCCCTGCTCTGTCTCGGCTGCTTGCTGGCCGTGACCGAGACCGTCGCTTCGGCGACGCAATCCACGTTACCCGAAGCCGACGGCCTGCAGGCGGTCGAAGACGCCGCCGCTCGTGTCGAGCTTTCAGAATACGTGGAAGCCATCAACATCGTCGAAGCGGCCATCGAAGCGATCGAGCAGCGGACAAATCGCTATGACTTAGGTCTGGTCCGGCCACT